>JASBRV010000069.1 GCA_030149295.1 Bacteriovoracales bacterium
AAATGTAACAGTGATCAGTGATGCTTTCGTGGAGAAATTGCTGTTTAAAAAGGATCGCATTGAAGGGGTTAAAGTTTATCCTCGAAACAAAACAAACCATCACCTCATTTTTCGCTCTGAAAAAGTGATTCTCTCTGGAGGAGCGATCAATTCGCCAGCGCTTATTATGAGAAGTCACCTTCCCACTTCAAGTGTTTTGGGAAAAAGAACCTTTCTTCATCCAGTGGTATTAAGTGGTGCTCTCTTTCGTGAAGAGGTGTCACCTTATTATGGAGCGCCTCAAACGCTTTATAGTGACTCTCTGATGAGCGGACCTTTTCCTGAGGAGGAGGCCGGTTTTAAATTAGAGGTGCCACCTATCCATCCTCTTCTCTTGGCTTCTGTTTTACCTTTTTATGGTGAACACCATAGAAGTGCCATGAAAGAGCTACCTCGGATGCATGCGATGATTGCCCTGCTAAGAGATGGCTTTCACCCCGACAGTCAGGGAGGAGTGGTTGAACTAGCATCTAACGGAAGCGCCCTTTTGGATTATCCGATTACCAAGCATTTACAAGAGGGCATGAGGAAAGCCCTTCTCATCATGGGCGAAGCGCAATTGGCCGCTGGAGCCAAGGCCGTGCTTCCTCTTCATCGAGAAAGTGAAAAGGTAACCAATTTAAAAGATTTAAAAACCATGATCTCCTCTTTGAGTATGAAGGGAGGAGAGGTCACAGTGGTATCCGCCCATGTGATGGGGGGGTGTGCCATGGGAGAAAATGAGGAAACTTCAGTTGTTAATACTTTTGGCCGTTATCACCAAATGGAAAATCTCTATATTTTTGATGGTTCGCTTTTCCCCACCAGTATCGGGACCAATCCTATGATTTCCATCTATGCTCTTGTAGGCTATCTTTTAGAGCAAAACTTTAAAGAGGCAAAATCATGACTTTGGATCAAATCGAAACCTTTCTCACTGTAGCCGATGAAGGGAGCTTTAAAGCAGCTGCCGAGGTTTTGCATCGTTCACAGCCTGCCTTGAGTGTCGCTGTAAAAAAGCTAGAAGAAGAATTGGGCATTCAGCTTTTTAGCCGCGAGCAATATCGGCCAGAGCTTACTCCTCAGGGGAAGGCCTTCTATTTAAAGGCGCAAGAGTTTTTTAAGCAGGCTCAAGGTCTTGAAAGTTTTGGTCGTCAATTGGGAATGGGAGAGGAGCCTGAGGTTTCTGTAGCCTTTGATGGTCTCTGCCCCCTTCAATTTATTCTTAATAGTATCAGTCCATTCTCTCGTGAGCATCCTGACACGAGACTGAATTTAAGTTTTGAGATACTCGGAGGAGCGATTGAGAAAGTCGATCGAGGTGAAGTTCATTTGGCGGTTAGCCCTCGCATTGAAATTGACGGCAAGAATTTAGAAATTAAAACATTGGGAACAGTGAATATGATTCCCGTGATTAGTGGAAACGCTCTCTCGCAAGATTCTTATAGGGACCTTTCCCTTCAGATGCTAAAAGATATTCCTCAAATTATTGTGCGGGATTCTTCGCGAACCCCTAATTTTAGAACTTATGGAGTGCTCAAAGGGGCTCGCCAATGGTCGGTTCAAGACATGCCCACCAAAAGAGAGATCATTTGCTCGGGAATGGGATGGGGCCGCCTACCAGAGCATATGATTAAAGAAGATCTTCAACGTGGCATCCTTAAAGAAGTTGAACTCGATGATATGAAGCGCGAAGAAATTGAGGTCTGTCTTCTTCGTAGCCACGTCCATCCCATGGGGCCGTTAGGCCAAAAGTTATGGGATAATCTGCTGTCATCTCCTTTTTAATGTGTTAAGTTCGCCCTATGGAAGCAATCAAGATAAATGACATAGTAAATGAATTTCAGTCTTTTTCCTCATGGGAAGAGCGTTACAAACATCTTATTGGTATGGGAAAAGCCCTGGAGCCTATGAAAGATGAGCACCATGTTGAATCGAATAAAGTTAAAGGCTGCCAATCTCAAGTTTGGTTATTTGCAGAATTAGAAGGAGATAAGATTCACTTCACCGGTGACTCCGATGCCGCTATCGTTAAAGGCATTGTCGCGCTTCTTTTAAAAGTCTATTCCCACAGAAGCCCTGATGAAATCCTTAGCCTTGATCAATCCTTTATCGATGAAATTGGGCTCAAACAACATCTTAGTATGAGTCGCGCCAATGGTCTTTCGGCCATGCTCAAACAAATTCAAATGTATGCAGTGGCTTTTAAGGCCAAATTGCAAATGGGAGGCTAGCCATGCTCTCAAGACCTAGAAGAAACCGCAAAAACCAAGCTTTAAGAGACCTCATTTGTGAAAATCATCTCACTACCAAGGACCTTATCGCCCCCCTTTTTGTCAAAGAAGGAAATGATCCGCGAGAGCCCATAGCCAGCATGCCCGGTCAGTTTCGTTACAATCTTCAAGAGTTAGTTGATGAGTGTGGACGATTACAAGAACTCGGTATTCCCTGTGTTTCTTTGTTTCCCGCTCTTAGTGATGATCTCAAGGATAAGAAAGCAACTGAGTCTGCTAACGCTCAAGGACTTTTTCCAAGGGCGATTCAAGCCGTTAAAGAAAAGTATCCTGATCTTCTGGTCATGAGTGATGTGGCCATGGATCCCTATAGTAGCGATGGTCACGATGGTCTTGTTAATGAAAGGGGAGATATCCTTAACGATGAGACACTTCCCATCCTAGCAGAGATGACCTTAATTCAGGCTCAGGCTGGCAGTGATATTATTGGCCCAAGTGACATGATGGATGGACGAGTGGGCCATTTAAGAGAAGCCCTCGATAATAAGGGTTATACCAATACTTCTATCATGGCCTACACGGCTAAGTATGCTTCTAGTTTTTATGGGCCTTTTAGAGATGCTCTTGAAAGTGCGCCTAAATCAGGGGATAAAAAGACTTATCAGATGGATCCATCTAATGGTGAGGAAGCCCTAAGAGAGGCCAAGCTCGACGCTGAAGAAGGAGCTGATATTCTCATGGTCAAGCCAGGCCTTCCTTACTTGGATGTTATTTATCGGCTTAAGAGTCATTCAGACCTTCCTATTGCAGCTTATAATGTCAGCGGTGAGTATGCCATGATCAAAGCCGCAGCCGAAAAAGGCTGGCTCGATGAGGAAAAGGTCATGATGGAAATGCTCCTTTCTTTTAAAAGAGCGGGAGCTGATATGATCCTTACTTACTTTGCTAAGGATGCAGCCAGTTTGTTGGCCTCTCGGTAAATTCTTTTCTTTTTTTCAGGGTCCATTTTCTCTAAGGTTCTTGCCATCATGGAAAGGCGAGGGTTTTTCTTAAAAAAATCAATATTGCGTTCAATGAATTGCCAATAGAGACCATCGACGCCATCACACCATTCACCCTTTTTATAATCACTCATTTTTAAGAGATAATTGGATCCACATACATAGGGCTTGGTGGCAAAAATTCCGCCATCACTAAATTGACCCATACCAAAAACATTAGGCCCCATGACCCAGTCACTGGAGTCCACAAACATCTCCATGAACCAGCGATAAACTTCTTGAGGATGAATTTGCAAAAGAAGCATAAGGTTGGATACTACCATTAAGCGCTCAATATGGTGATTGTAGCCATACCTTTTAGCTTTTCGGATAGCATCATCAAGAGGGGGGATACCTGTTGTTCCCTCGTACCAATGGGGAGTTAACTTCTTTTGATGGGAAAAAAAGTTTTCCTCTTGTTGTGTCTCATCGTATTCTTGGTAAATACCACGAACAAACTCCCGCCATCCTAAAACTTGTCGAATGAATCCTTCGGCACTATTAATGGGAATATTTTTATCGTTATGATAAGCCTTTTCGACTTTTTGAATAACTTCATCGGGAAGAAGTAAGCCCATATTGATATAAGGGCTGATTACCGAATGAAAAACAAAGTCACTGCGATGGGTAATGGAGTCTTGATAGGTTCCAAAAGAGGAGAGTCTTTCTTTGAGGAAGCGATCAAAAACTTTTAAAGCTTCTTTGCGAGTGGTGGCTAACCAAAAGTCGTCACAAACGCCTGGGTGGTCAGAGAAGTGTTTATAAACGATGTTAGAGACGGCCTTGAAATGAGGCCTATTCTTTGGAGGAGGAAAGGTAAGAGGCGGGGGATCGACATTCTTTGGCAGTTTATTTCTATTGTCTCCATCAAAGCTGAAGCTTCCGCCTTCAGGTTTGCCTTTTTTCATTAAAACGCCTCTCTTTTTTCTCAGGCGCTCATAAAAGGTTTTCATAAAGGGCTTTTTGACTGAATTGAGGTAGTTTCTAAACTCATCTCTTTCTACCAAAAAAGCAGGACTTCTAAGGATCTCAAGGGATATTTTCATTTCTTTACATATTGAGATGATCTCTTTTTCAAAGAACTTATCTTCGATTTCATAAATTCTTACTTCATCAAAATCTTTTAAAAATTCTTTGAGGCGTTTTTTGTAGGTTTGTGTTTTTTTAGAGGGCATCTCTGAGTAATGAACTTTAAAGCCCTTTTCTTTTAACTCATCTTTGAAACTTCTCATGGCCATAAGAAAGAGTAGGAGCTTATGTTTGTGGTATTTAAAGTGGGTACAAAGTTCATGGGCTTCGGCCATGAATAGGGTGTGGTCTTTGTAAGTGCGAAAGTACTTATGGGGAAAAAGCTGGTTTCCCAAAATGATAAAGGCTTTTTTCATGGGTATAGGTTCTCATTACTATACTTACATGCGAAGCTAGGAATGAGAGTAAATTGCTTTACAAGGGCTTTAAAAACATAGACAGAGTCCAGTCCCAGGCCTCGAAGTGTGTGAGGTGTGCTTTAATGAGGTCATGAAAAATCTTTCTTTATGGCTCAAAGCCGCTGCCATCTACAATATCATCTGGGGAGCTCTCGCCATTTTCTTTCCTCTGGGATTTTTTGCTTTTTTTAAGATGGAAGCGCCACTTTATCCTGAGTTTTGGCAATGTATCGGAATGATTGTGGGAGTTTACGGACTTGGTTATTGGTGGGCCGCGAGAAATCCTATTAAACATTGGCCGATTACGGCCGTTGGTCTTTTAGGGAAAATCTTTGGTCCCATTGGCTTTGCCGGTGCCTTAATCCAAGGAAAGTTACCCGTGATCTTTGGGGTTAATATTATTTTTAATGACCTTATATGGTGGCCTAGTTTTGGCCTGATTATATGGCGAACTTATCAACATTCTATCAAGGAAGGATCTTGGCCTTAGAATTGAGAGAGATTCTCATCATTCAAAGTTTGGTTACCTTTATGATGACTGGCGTGATCTGGCAGGTCCAGCTTGTGACCTATCCTCTTTTTCACGCCGTAAAGGGTGCGCCCTTTCTTCCTTATCACGACGATTACACCCCTCGCATTACCAAAGTGGTTCTTCCTTTGATGGGAAGTGAACTTCTCCTGGCTTTATATACAGTGTACTATGCACCAACGGTGGATAGCGTGATCCTTTTTGCACCTGTCGCTCTCAATTGGATTTTAACTTTCTTTATTTTTGTTCCTTTGCATTCCCATCTCAGTGCTCATGAGGAAGAAAAAAAGAAGCGTCTCGTTAAAATGAATTGGATTCGAACTTTTTTATGGAGTTTTCGTAGTTTATTTTTATTGAGGTTATTACTCTAACTAGCTGATTCTTGGCAATATTACATTAGTTTTACAATGGTTTAGTGCTTTTCTCGTTATCCTTTTAACAAGTGGAATGTCTTGGAAAAAAGGTAACTAAAGATGACAACAAATCCTCAAAAACCCAATCTTCAAAAACTTGTAAAGCCCTACATCGGCGCAGATGATGCGAGCAGTTGGTTTCAGGTCTTTAACACATTGGTCCCTTTATTTTTGTGCTACTGGGCTTCATTTACTCTCTATGACATTCATCCCTTATTGAGTCTTCCAACCGGCATACTTGCGGGACTTTTCACTACCAGAACTTTTATCATTATGCATGACTGTGGCCATGGGAGTTTCTTTCAAAGTAGAAGGTTAAGAGATTTCCTTGGTGTCATCACAGGAATATTGACTTCTACTCCTTATTACCAATGGACTAGGGAGCATGCGGCCCACCATCAGCACTCAGGTAATCTTGATTATCGTGGTAGGGGAGATGTTTGGACCATGACCTTAGAGGAATATAAGAATGCCTCTAAATTGGAAAGACTCCAATACTATCTCTATCGTCATCCCATTATCACTTTTGGTATAGGGCCGATCTTCCTCTTTCAATTTCGCCATAGAATTACTCTTAAGACGGATAGGCCCATTGAAAAGAGAAATGTTTATTTCACGAATATGGCTATCGTGGCGATTCTTTCGGCCCTTACTTATTTTGCTGGCGGCCTTAAGACCTTCGTGATTGTGGGGACTGTCGTAGGAACTGCCCAACTGCTTGGTTGCCTCCTATTCTACGTTCAACATCAATATGAAGAGGTTTACTGGGGCAAGGGGAAAACTTGGGATTACAATACCGCTGCTTTAGAAGGGTGTAGTTATTTAGAACTTCCTAAAGTGTTGCAATGGTTTACTGGAAATATTGGATTTCACCACATCCATCACCTTAACCATCGTGTTCCCAATTATAAGTTGGAGAAGTGTCACAAAGAAAATCGTCTCTTTCAAAATGTGGCGACGTTAACAATGAAAGATATGATTCCTTGTATTTCGTTAAAAATTTACGATGAAAAACAGGGCAAGATGCTTACTTGGAAGCAGGTAAGAGCCATGGGATCCTGTTAATACGAAAGATCTTCTCATCAGTAACATGAGATGAGTCTCTCTTTCGCACAGAGCGCGCGCAGAGGTTATCTAAATCATCATAGAGATCCTCTGCTCCCTCGATTAAAATTCCTTCCACTAAACCAGTCCTCTCATTAAAGACTGGTGAGCCAGAGTTTCCAACAAAGGCATCGAGATTCGCCATGAAGTAATCTCTTTTCTTGATCATATTACTGATTGGTTTTACCGCACCTTTGATATTACCTAGTTTAACTTCGGCTCCCCCAGCAATTTTTTGAGGAAGTCCTAGCGGGTGGCCAATAATGACCAAGTCCTCGCCATAATTTGGCCTACCTTTTTTTCTAAACTCTAAAGGTTTGCGATCTAAGACCGGTCGATCGAGTTTAATGACCATATAGTCTTTGACACTAAAATAGGTGCTTTTTAGTTCTCTTGCTACAATTTCCTTACAACCATAGACGTTCTTTGTTTCAATTTTTGTGGTGCCTTTGATGTAGTCAAACACCCAGGAAAAACGCTGGCAATCTTCTTTTTCTCGAAAGCAATGCCCAGCAGTTACAATGTGTTGTTGATCCACTAAAAAGCCACTACAGACAGGAAGCGTTAGTTGCTGCGAGAAGCGCTCATCTTCACAAAGTCCAAATTCTCGAGCTGCAGTTTTTTTAAAAAAGGTCATAAGGCTTGGTTCAAAGAAATCTTTTACTAGGTTTCGTTTGGAAACCATTCCCGCCACACTTTTTGCTTTTTCTCTAAAGAGAGCGTCCGGGTAATCTCTCGATTCCTCGCGATTGTCTGTGCCGTAAATGACTTTATAAGGGTTATCAATAGGAATTTGATCGGTAATATTAATGTAGCCAGACACGCTTATCTCAGGCGCATAGGAGTCACGCACATTTATTCCCGGATCTACAGCACCATGAGCTTTGGGCATGGAGATGAGCTGGGTGAAGAGAATGGATACCCGCAGGGCATTTCTTATTGATAGGCTCATAGTCATTCCTTAAGGTCCTATTTATAGGATGGAATGACTTGGTGCGCAAGTAAGGTGGTAAGTCTTTTATGGTCTTTTGTTGCGAACGGGTACAGGAGCCTTTTTAGGCTTTTCCTTAGCCGATTTAGCGAGGCTCACGGCACTAAGTCCTAGTCCGATTCCCGCTGCGAGAAGACCGATTAGAGATGATAATGTCATTATATTCTCCTCTTTGGGTCATACACTATTATAGCGTATATTCCGCCTTTTCGGTCATTCGGGCAGCTTTTGTTAGTTAGATTTAGGCCTCTTTACCACTTTTCAAGGGTTTGGCTTACTTTGATAAAAACCTTCACTTGCTAAGGAAAAATTCATAAAATGGACTAAATTACTGATTATACGAAAGAGGAGTGCCCATGGAACGGACACTGGACCCTAATCAAAAAGCCTTTGAAATTAATCTAGATAATAGTGTTTATGGCACTTTTGCGGAGATTGGGGCAGGTCAAGAAGTGGCCAGATACTTTTTTCGGGCCGGTGGTGCCGCTGGAACCATTGCTAAGTCTATGTCCGCCTATGACATGACAGTTAGTGATGACATTTATGGTCGCTCAGGTCGCTATGTTTCCCGCGAGCGATTGGTCACCATGCTGGGTTATGAATTTAATCAATTAAAAACTCGACTCGATGAAAAGCGTGGAGCCGATTCACGCTTCTTTGCCTTTGCCGATACTGTTGCAGCAAAATCTTACAAGTCCACAAGTGAGTGTCATGGCTGGATGGGGGTGCGCTTTCAACATGAGGTGGGAGCAGAGGCTTCAGAAATTGTTCTTCACGTTCGTATGCTTGACCAAGTAAATCTTCAGCAACAAGAAGCTCTAGGGATTCTTGGCACTAATCTCTTACATGCTTGTTTTTTCTTTCGTGAAGATAGAGTGACTTTTGTTAAAAGTCTTATTGATAGTATTACGACGGATCGAATTCAGATTGATACCATTCAGGTTTCAGGTCCCGGCTTTTCTCATCAGGATCATAGGCTGTGGCCTTTGGAGTTGGTGAAAAGAGGGTATACGGATACTGTACTTTTTGGCGTCGATGGAAAGGTTCTTTCTACTAAAGATATTCTTTACAAGCAAAATGTCCTGGTCTCACGGGGCTCTTATCGACCGCCTACTCACTTCAACATGGATATGCTTGAAAAGGGACAAAAAGCATTCTGTCTCAAATTAAAAGAGGAGGAATGTGAAAACCTCGTGATTCTTCCTGAGATATCCATGAGTAAGTTGAAAGAAAGGGGAGAGGTGATTTCAGAGGATTTTCTTGCACGGATCGATCTTCTTAACCATCTCGGCTACAGGTGCCTAATTTCAAGTTTTGCCACTTATGGTGAGTTGAGTTTTTATTTGGGCCAATACACTAATAAACGAGTCGCTTTCGTTATGGGTTATTACAACCTTCAAGAAGTCTTTAATCATGAAAAGTATAAGGAACGCCCCGGCGGGATTTTTGGTGGAATTGGAGCCCTTTTTGGTCATCATACCGATGTTTTTGTTTATCCGGCCATGAGTGATGATGGCAAAAAAATTCTCACCACTAAAGATGCTGATGTCATTAAAGATATTAAGCCTCTTATTACTTATCTAAAGAGAATTAAACGCATTCAAGATATCAAAGACTACGATGAAAATCATTTCTCTATTTGGTCTCGCGTTGTCCTTAAAATGATTCAAAATAAAGAAAAAGGTTGGGAAAAAATGGTTCCCGATGTGGTGGCCCAAGCCGTGAAAGAGCAATGCCTTTTTGAGTACCCTTGTGATGTATAAAAACATGAAAAAGGACCCTCGTTTTTTTCAACTCTTGGCCCAATCTTTTCTCCTTTTTCATGCTTCCTACTTTCTTGGTCATCATTTTTTTTGGGAAGGGGGCGTAGCGGTTTTATTGGTTGGTGCTTTTATTGCTCGTCTCTTTAAAAGGCCAGAAGTCGCGAATCTTTCTTTTTTGAATACAACCTTAAGTACTCTTATTCTGATTCGCTCTCCTAATTTATGGATTTGGATGGCTATCGGGGCATTGGCCATGGGAGCTAAACTCCTCGCAAAAGAGAGGGGGCGCCATATTTTCAATCCCTCTAATTTTGCCATTGTCATTGCTTTGTTTCTTTTTTCTGATGTTTGGGTAGATCCAGGTTTATGGGCACAAGATTATGGTTTGATCCTCTTTTGCTTGGTGGTGGGGTTGGGCATTAATAGCATGGCCCATGTTTTGGTTGCCAGTGTGACTTTTCTTTTCTTTACTTTTCTTTTTGAAGTAGCACGCTCTCTTGGACTGGGAGATCCATTGGATATTACCTTTCATAATTTAAGAAATGGGGGGCTCTTTGTTTTTACTTTTTTCACGCTAACAGATCCAAAGACCGCGCCAAAAAGTTGGCCGGCTCAGTTTCTTTATGGTGTTTTAATTAGTGCCTTCAGTTTTTCTCTTAAGTATAGCCTTTTTATTAGAGGCAGTTGGTTTTACGCCCTTTTTATCGCCAATATGCTCACGCCCCTTATTTATCAACAACACCCTTACCTAAAAGAGGATCTATGGAAAAAACGTTTTTCACTCTCTTAATTTTTTTGTTTTCGAAAATTTCTTTTGCTTTCTGCGGTTTTTACGTCGCCAAGGCAGACACTTCGCTATTTAATAAGGCTTCTAAGGTTGTCATGGTTCGCGATGAGGATAAGACTGTGCTTACTATGGCCAATGATTTTAAAGGTGAGGTTAAAGAGTTTGCCATGGTGATTCCCGTCCCAGAAGTTTTAGAAAAAGGTCAAATTCATGTTTCCGAGAGCAAAATTATCGATCACCTCGATGCTTACACTTCGCCTCGCTTAGTTGAATATCACGATCGTAATCCCTGTGAGCCTGTTTATTATGAGGCAATGTTTGATAGTGCTACTCGCTCTGGAGTGATGCAAAAGAGAAAGGGAGGGGCGCCAAAAAAACGTTACAAGGGAGTAAAGGTTGAGGCCGAGTACACAGTGGGTGAGTATGACATCATTATTCTTTCTGCTAAAGAAAGTAATGGCCTTCAGAATTGGTTAAGTGATAACGAGTATAAAGTTCCTAAAAAAGCTGAAAAGGTATTAGAAAGTTATATCAAACAGGACTTAAAGTTCTTTGTTGCTAAAGTTAATCTTAAAGAATTTGCAAAAACGGGTAATCAATACTTAAGGCCACTACAGGTGGCTTATCAGTCCAAGAAATTTATGTTGCCTATCCGGCTGGGCATGGTGAATGCCGCTCCCGGTGAAGACCAAGAGCTTTTCGTTTTCGCTCTCACTAGAAAGGGAAGAGTTGAGAGCGTTAATTATCGTACAGAGAAGATTCCTACGGATGTTGAAATTCCACCCTATGTGAAAGAGAGCGAGGTCTTTAATAAATTTTATAAAGATATGTTTACGACCTCTTCAAAGAAGGAAGATTATAAGGTCGTTTTCTTAGAGTATGCTTGGGATATGGGCTTTTGTGATCCTTGTGCAGCTGACCCCTTATCGGCAAAAGAACTCAAAGAGCTAGGTGTTTTTTGGTCTAAAGAGGATTCTAGTCCTGGGCTTCGAAGAGGAGGTTTTATGCCTCAGACTCAAAATGTCTATGTAACGCGCCTGCATGTACGGTATCGACCAGAGACCTTTCCCGATGACCTTAGATTTACTGTGACTAGTAATCGAAAGAACTTTCAAGGTCGCTATGTTATGCGTCACCCATATACAGGGGAGATGAAATGTGAACAGGCAAAGGTCTATAAAGAAAAATTAAGAGAACGTAAGATTAAAGAAAATACCAACCTTGCTCACCTAACAGGATGGTCTCTAGAAGATATTAGAAAGAAAAGAGGGATGAGCGATGGGGGAAAAAGTGACAAAAAGAAGTGGTGGCAAAGAATTTGGGAATGATTTAATATTAACTTAAAGGCAATTTAAAGGATGAGGTAAGCATGTCTACACCTACTGATGATGTAATTATTATTGATGATGATCGTGGGGTAATCGAAGTTCTTGAACTTTATTGTGAGAATCTGGGCTGTTTTAGAAATATCATTAAAGCGCGCGATGGTAGTGAAGCTTCTAAGAAGCTCGCCAACCAAAAATTTGCTATCATTCTTCTTGATATCAATATGCCGAGAAAATCAGGAATCGATATTATTAAGGAAGTGGAAGATAAGAATCATCCCAACAACCTCGAGTCTATTATCATCGTCTCCGGAGAACTCAGTAAAACGGTTCTTGCTGAGTCGATGAAAAGAGGAGTAAAGAATTTTCTGGTCAAACCTTTTGATGAATCACAATTTATTGAGAGGACTAAAGGCGTTTTGGCCAAAGTAAGACCAGGTCTTCTTGACTGAGTCTATCTATCTATAAATTTTGCTTATGATAGGCATGTGATCTATTGATTTTATTTTTGGTTTGCCTTGTGAGAAAAACTCCTCACACAAACAAGGAGACAAAAATGAAAAAACAGATCACTTTAATCGTCTTATTACTTTTAACGGGCGTAACTCATGCTCAGAGTGCTCTTCCTAGAAGTCTTGATTTTTGGGATGGTACTTTTGCTTACAATAGACTAACCCTCTCTGAGAACCGTTTTGACAGTCCTATCTTGAAAGTTGAATTAAGTGGGGCAAGCCTTGCCTTGGGTGAAAAATTAGAAGGCTTAGCACCAGACTGGGGCATCGGAGATAAGATAGTTTTTTCCATAAAAAAGAGCGATTGTGAAATCGACTTTGTTAAAGAAGAAGTCGAATGTCATGCAGCCCGTGTCAGTGGGACCATCTCATGGACTGTTAATCCTCGTATCACCAAAAGTTTGAAAAGCGTTTTTGAGAATCTTAAAATTAAGGCTTTGAAATCTCGTCTATCCGCCTCAGTGCTTATGGAGTTTGATATTCCTAGTGATCAGTATTTCTCACCTGCCCAAAAGAGAATCCTTGTGGATTTTGATAACCTAAACTTTTAAAAGTCTTAAAGACTAGAGCGTGCTTGGGGTGGAGAAATGGGTTTTTCTACAATTCCTTGGGCACGCTCTTTGGCATATAAGTCAATTTGATCTTGGAGAGGGAGGCCATCATATTTGACGCTCTCGCCGCTAATCATATGAAGTGTTTGAGTAGGAAAGGCAAACTCAACTCCCATTTCACTTCCAAGTCTTAGAATATCGATAAGAAGACGATGCCTCTGATTAAGTTCTTCAGACCAATCAGGACATTTGAAAAATACATATAAAATAATATCCAGACTGTGTGCCCCGAGATTATTTAGATAGACATTGAAGTAATCTTTTCTAGTATGAGGGTGCTCGCGAATGACTTGGCGAATTCCTTCACAAAAGGCTTCAACTTTTTCGGGAGGTGTATCGTATTGCACCCCTAAAGTTGTGCTAAAACGGCGGTATTCTCGCATGCCAAGATTATCAATACTAGCATTGGTAAGAAGACCATTAGGAATAGTGATGAGGGAATTATGAAACGTTCGGATGCGACAGCTTCGAAGACCTACTTCTTCTACGGTGCCCTCAATTTTACCGTCAATAATGACCCAGTCTCCAATGCGAAAGGGGCGATCAAGTAAGACGGTAAGAGATCCAAAGAGGTTAGAAAGAGTGTCTTTGGCAGCAAGGGAGACACCAAGGCCGGCAATGCCCATACCGGCAAGCAGTCCCTTCATATCAAGATTAAGGCTGTCTCCCACGGCAATAATCCCCACTGCGACGACGAAAGTTTTAGACGATTTTCTAATCAGAGGGATAAGGATGTCATCAAACTTATTTTCTGACTCAAAGGCTTTTTTCTCAAGATAAAGGCATACAAAGTCGACTAATTGATAAATGGCCATCATCAAGGCCACGGTGAAAACCACCTGACCTCCTCTTAAAAGCCAGGAAAGGGTTCCGTCTTGAAATTCAAGAAAGCGAACTCCCAAGGACCAAAAAACGGCGAAGATAGTGAGACCTAAAGGAAAGGAGAGTTTTTCTCTTAACTCATCAGAGATGCGCACACCTTTTTTGGCTAAGAATTCAATGAGTATATTGAGAAGGATAAAGCGGATTATTCTCTCTGTAAGAAAACTTAGGAAAATAAGAGCTAATAAGGCTATCCATTGACCATTGAGAAGGACGAAGGTGCGTTTGGCCGTCCAAGCAGGCATGCCCCTTTTGATTCTTTCTCGCCAACTATCATAGGCCGTGACACCAGAAGCAACTTTTTTGTCTTTAACGAGTCTTTCAAAGAGGGCGATATTTTTTATGGTCTTACGATCAAAAAGCCATAGCCCTTGCTTATTTTGTGACACGGAAATTTGTAAACTTGCCGCTCCACCATCAACTTGAGTTTTTAATTTTTTATAAACCCAAGTGTTTCCTTTAGGTTTAAGAGGTATATCTTCATATTGAACAAACTCTAAGCGATCTAGGGTATTGATGAGTTTAATGGCAGCCGTCTTTCCTGAAATTTCTCTTGAATTAGAATCAAAATGACTTAGGTCTAAGGCCTTAATTGCAAGGTCGAGGGCCTTGTCATCACCTAGCTTATGACCTTTCATCGTTTTCAAGAAGTAACGAAAAGTTGCTCGTGGAGAGTCAAAACTCGCTTCGGGGTAGCCTTCACTCAAAGCGGGAAAAGAAATAATGAAACTTAATAAAAACAGCAGGATAGGATAGGTCTTTTTCATGTTGGTAATGATAACGAATGAAATCACCCTTGACTACGGCCTATTAGCTACCATCTTAAGAAAAAGAGGAGGAACCATGAACAAATTTGATTCTATCGTTGCCGGTTCACTAGATATTGCTTATTCCCAGGCCCTTGAAGGAAAAAATACGGAAGTTTATCCTATTCACCTCCTATGGGGTCTTGCAAAAAATCCGGCAAGTTTTTTAAGTAGAAATTGTAAATCTCATTTAAAGTTAATTAAGGAAGAGATGGAAAAGCTCCCTACGGCGGGCCAGTCCCTCTCCCTTGATAATCTACGCCCTCAGGCAAAGTTATCAGAATGGTTAACAAAGGCATCCAGTCTTGCTATTCAAAGTGGGAAACAGGAAGTTAGTGAAAAAGAACTTCTAAAAAATATCACGGAATATTTTTCAAATCTTAATTTACCTTGGGAAGAAATTCTTAAAGATAGTGGTGGTGAGGAAAGTGAAGTTCCGACCTTCTTAGTTAATTTAAATGAATTGGCCGAAGAAGGAAAACTTGATCCAGTTATAGGTCGTCAAAAAGAGATTCGAGCTGTCATGGAAATTCTTGGGCGGCGTGGAAAAAATAATCCTGTTCTTGTGGGACCTGCCGGTGTCGGAAAAACTGCGATTGTAGAAGGTCTCGCCCTGGCGATACTTAATGGACAAGTTCCTGATGTGCTTCTTGGTAAAGTTGTCTACTCCTTAGATATGGGAGCCTTAATGGCGGGAACCAAATTTAGAGGAGAATTTGAGGAGCGCCTTCAAGGACTGATCAAATTTCTGAAAGATCAGGCAGGAGAGTGCATTCTCTTTATCGATGAAATGCACCAACTTGTGGGAGCCGGAAAGACTGATGGTGCTATGGATGCTGCGAACCTTTTAAAGCCAGCTCTGGCAAGAGGAGAGCTCAATTGTATTGGTGCCACCACTCAAGAAGAATATAAGAAGTATATTCTTGGTGATAGTGCGCTTGATAGGAGATTTCGTCCAGTGCCTGTTGATGAGCCTAGTGTGAGTGACTCTATTGAAATTCTAATGGGCTTAAAAGACAAACTAGAAGCCCACCATGGAATACAAATTGGTGATGAAGCCATTTATCAAGCCGTCACACTTAGTGATCACTATATCACCAATAAGAATCTTCCTGATAAGGCAATTGACCTCGTTGATGAAGCGGCATCTGCATTAAAACTCTCAGCGGAAGCCATGCCACCTGAACTTGCCGAGAAGGAAGCTAATCTTCGTTCCTTAAAAGTTCGATTTCAATTCGAAAGTGATGATCCAAAACTAAAAGGAGAAATTGAAAAACTCGAAGAAGAAGTGAAAAATGAAAAAGAGGCATGGTCACAGGAAGTTTTGACCATGAAGAAAATGAGTGAACTCACTAATCAGTTAGATCGTTATCGCTTTGAGCTGGAACAAGCCGAGAGGCAAGCTGACTATGAGGCGGCTTCTCGACTCAAATATTCCTTGATTCCTGAAGTTGAAGCACAACTCAAGAATACAGTCCACGATTGGAGTCTTGGGCCAAAAGACATTGCTCAAGTGATTCATCGTCAAACAGGAATTCCTTTAGAAAAAATTCTTAAAGATGAACAGTCTAAGATTCTTGAATTGGAAGGACATTTGAATAAAAGAGTTTTTGGTCAACCTGAGCCTCTTCATGAAATTGCAGAGACTCTCTTAACTTCTCATGCCGGACTTAAGGATGATACTAAACCATTAGGGAGTTTTCTCTTAAGAGGACCTTCAGGGGTGGGGAAAACAGAGACGGCAAAAGCTTTGGCCCAATTTCTCTTTGATAGTGAGAAGAATATTATCAGACTTGATATGTCGGAATTTTCTGAGAAGCACTCTGTAGCCAAACTTATCGGAGCTCCTGCAGGTTATGTGGGTTACGATGAAGGTGGTGTACTGACTGAAGCTGTCAGATTAAAGCCTTATAGTGTTGTGCTCTTTGATGAGATTGAAAAGGCCCACAGTGACTTCAGTGACATCTTATTACAAATTCTTGATGATGGTCGATTAACCGATAATAAAGGTCGTACCATTGATTTTAAAAACACCATTATTTTCTTAACCACTAATAGTAAGAATCTTGAAATGGACTTTAAGCCTGAGGTGTTAGGACGAATCGATGCCATTTTAGATTATCAAGCCCTTGGCAATAGCGTGATGGCCGATTTAGTAGAAAAACAGCGCGTCCTTTTAAATCAACGTCTCGCAACGAAAAAGCTAAGTCTTGAACTCGGAGAAGAGCTTATTAGGGTTCTCAGTGAAAGAGGTTATAGTGAATCCTATGGTGCCAGACCTTTATCCAATGTCTTTAATCAGCTTATCATCAGGCCTTTATCCCGTAACCTTTTAGAAGGAAAGCTTGGTGAAGGAAAAGTAAAAGCCTGTTGGAAGGCAGACCTCGGTAAAGTTGAATTTGAAAAAGTTTCCTAGCTATAACGATGACTCCCTTAGATTATAATATTCTAAGGGAGTTATTGTTATGAGTATGCAAGAGTCAGTAAAATTAGAAATAAATGATTATCTCATGCGTGAAGGGGAGGAATCTAATGAAATGTATTACCTCACTTCAGGAACTCTTGGTGTTTTCAAA
Source organism: Bacteriovoracales bacterium (assembly GCA_030149295.1). Lineage (GTDB taxonomy): Bacteria > Bdellovibrionota > Bacteriovoracia > Bacteriovoracales > Bacteriovoracaceae. The sequence continues at coordinate 17,019 of JASBRV010000069.1, forward strand.
AGAAAGGGTGATACTGAACAGCAAATCGGTACGATTTATTCCGGCGAGCTGGTAGGGGAAATGTCCTTTATTGATGGTGAACCGAGAAGTGCAACTGTGAAGGCACTTGGTGAAGCCGAACTCACCGTAATTCCCAAAGATGCCCTTCAAAAATATCTCAACACTCAGCCAAAATGGTATAAAGCCTTGGTCCAAACTCTTTTGGATCGATTACGTCGGGCTAATGCTCGTGTGAGAATTTAAAACCACAGGCCGAAGGCTTCATGAAGTTTTTGTTTCGTCTCTTCACTGAGAGGGTTGTGATCGAGACTTAAGTGATTGAGAGACTTCATTTGAAAAAGTTCTGCAGGCAATTCAGAGATTTGATTTGAGTCCAAGGTCAGTCGCGCCAGCCTATTTAAATTTATTAATGAAGAGGGAAGGCAATTAAGTTCATTAGCGCTTAAATCGAGGGTTTCTAAATTAGGAGGAAGGACAATTTGTGGTGACAAGTTCTTTATTCCCATAAGGTTGAGAATACGGCATTGTTTTAAAGCACTGAGCTCTTGATCAAGTCCAAAATGACCACCACGAATCTTGAGAATTTCTAAGTTCTCGGGAAGAGAGGGAAATTCAGTGAGCTCGGGACAAGAAATCATAAGATAGCGACACTCTATTAAATGAGAAAGGGGAGGAAGTGATTGAATGCTTTCTCCCAGTATCTCTAGAGAATGTAATTCCTGTGTGAGCTTTTCACTAGGAATAGTGCTTTGGTTCTTTCGAAGCTTAAGGCGCAAATTCATACTCCCATATTAACGTAAAAGACGAGGGAATGCGGTTTTTTTGTAGCGCCTTGAAATGATTTTAAAGAGACTATTACTGCGGTTTTGATTGATACCAGCAAAAGGATCATTAGAACTTGAGCTGCGACCACTAGTATTACTTAAGCGACGGACATGACCGTTTTTATCCTCTCCATCTCCTGTGGCACCTTCACCAGTAGCTCCAAGGAGACCAAGACGGCGTTTCTCCTCTTCTGTAAGCCCCTCAAGATTGAGATTGCTTGAACCTCCGGTGAGGGAGAAGCTTTCACTTGAGACTTCGGCTTTCTTCTTACTGTCTGAGCCTGAGGTGACGCTGCCCCTTCTGCCAGAAGAGCGACTAGATGACGCTTGGGTGTTATTGTTGGCCACGGCTGAAAGAGTACCGGAATCAGAGTCATTCAAAAGGGCTTGGCGTACTCTACCAAGAGGTGAGTTTTGACCATCCACCCCTAGATTATTGAGTGAGCTATTGGCACGATTCTCAGTCGCAAGAGTGAGATCTCTCGCATCTTGTGAAATTCCTCCGTTGGACCTATTGCCTGAACCTCGGCTTCCTGAATTTGAACTATTGAGCTTGCTTTGCATCTCGAGAAGATCATCTCTTACCGCAGCAGCATTGGAGGCAAGCTTTCCTCCATTTACAGCAGCACCAGAGAGATTTCCACTCATAAGATTATTGGCTGCATCGGAGGCAAGCATGCCTTGGGTGCGAAGGGCATCAGGTGTTGTTGGATTGAACTTGGGATATTCGAAACTAGCGCAACTTCCTTCCTCACGACAACCACATGAGGGATCAAAGTTGAGGTTAGATAAATCTCCTGCCATACATACGGGCTTAGGAGCAGAATTCGGAATGAGGCTTGTGTCACCAACACCAGCGTCATTGAGTCCAAGGCGCTTTCTAGTTTCTTTGAGAACGTCTACAACTTGGTCCCTTTGAAAAGCAATTTCAGGAATCCCCCCATGAAGGAGATTGATATTTTCCATGAAAGTAAGCTTAGCATTTTGAATGGCGACTAGTCGCGACTCTGGTGTAGGGAACCCCGGCTTTTCTTCGGGCTTTAATCCATCGAGAGCATTTAAAACATTTCCACTAAGATGCTTTTGCGCCAATTCTTCAATACTTCGAATCACTCCAGGTTTTACGTTCTTTGGAGGGCCAGCATTGGCGATTTTAGAATTTTTTCTTGAATGCTCAGGCTGGTTAGTAATGTCATTTGCCTGGTTTTGAAATTGAAGGTTTCTTTGCACCAAGAAGTAACGAAATGATTCTGTCCCTTCAGCAATATTGAGAGCATTTGCATTGGAGCGAATATTTCTCTTTTGATCACTATTGGCATCAAGGGCGCTATTTGGTTTGGTCTCGTCTCTAAAGGCATCTGTCACATCATTACTCGCGGCATACACGGGAGAGACAAGCATATTCATAAGAGTTTCAAGGTAACTGGTTTTACTAGCTGATTCTAATAGGACCAACTCATTGACTTCTTCATTGAAGCCGCGAATGGCATCATTTTTTGCCTCTTCGATTTCTAACTCTTTGCGCTTTTTAGCTTCTTCACCAATTTTTTTCATAAGTTTTTCTTCAGCTGCAGCCGTTTCGAAGTTACAAGCAAGATGGGTGAAGTACTTAGCGTGATGAAGTTTCTTTCTCCATTGCTTAAGAAAAGACTTTGCCCTTTTCTTTTCATTCATTAATTGCATCATAATCAGGGTGCCCATGATGAGAGCGGCTGAAGAGGCCAGTTTTGCTGCCGTCCCACACATGGAACAACAAAAGCCGCAATGGGGACCACAACCAGCACATATTCCCATAGCGTTTGCCCAAGCCGCCATCACTACGGCGTATAGGGCATAGGCCATTTTCAATCTTTTATTGACATCAGCGAGCCATTTTTCACCCTTTTTGACATTGGCATCGGCAATCATGATTTTTTCATTTTTGGCCATCAGTTCTTCCATGGCGAGAGCCTCAGCCTCTTCAATCATCTCCAGTGCTGTTTCACGAGTTCTTGGTTTATCGCGATACTCTTCCCCACGAACTTTTACCAGGTATTCATCACAACGCTCGCGAAGGGGTGGATAAACAGTTCCTGCATCAGTGGTATAGCCAGATAGAACTTTCACATAATAATCGGCTTCTTCCTTGGTATTTCCATAATCACGCCAATCATACCCTGGTGCTGGAGCAGCAGGTGGCCTGACTCTCAGGCAGATATTTTCAAGCATTTGATCGTTTACATTAGCCGCTCTTTCTAATGTTTCAATTTGCATATTCATGCGATCAGATGTGATTTCTTCCTTTACTCGGCAATCACTTTCTTCTGCATAAAAGTCGGTATCATTAACGACCGCCATCATCCAAGTAGCGGCAGCAGCTTTAAAGACATAGGTGGCTTTTGAGTCAGCTTCACTCATGGTGTGTTGTTCACAAACCACATCTTTGACGGCCGAAGAGGCCAGCGCAACGGTTTTGATATTGGAAATTGTAAGTTTCAAATTTTTCGTTTTCAAAGGACTGTCTTTGGAGAGACCATCAACTTGTTCTAAGGTGTTAATTCCTGCTCTTTGGTGAGCATCGGTAAAACCTCCATTAACGGCCATTTCATAGAGGTCATAGTCTGCGGCAAATTTCTGCTGAAGTTCCAAGTCAAAAAGAGCATCAGCTTTCTGAGCGGCCATAAGTTTGGCTTCACTTACACCTTGATTAGCAATTTTCTTAAGATTCTCATCGGCTTCTACGAGGGGGCCACTAAGTGTACAGTTCGAACTAGTGTTGACAGAGATGTCACCGCTTCCTCCACACCCAGAAATAGCATGAGAGGCAATGAGTTCATTAGCATTGTTACGGATATCATTTTGAGCAGCTTGATTGTTATTTGCTACATCAGTAGGGGAATTCCTTTGTATATTTCTTGCAGTGTCATATTCTTTCTTAGCTGCCACTAAGTTACTTCTTGCTCTGTTATACCTCTCTCTTGCGACGTCAATTGCCTTTCTATGTTCGGGACGACAAAACATACGATCGTCACGACATCTGGCTTTGGCCGCGGCAAGTGCATTTCGCGCCATTTCCTCTTCGCTTTGAGCTTCTTTATAAGCTTTTTGAGCTTCCTTCCAACGCTGTTGTTTGGCATCATAGGTATCCTCAATGGGTTTGGTAGGGTCTAAAAAATCGCCCGTTTCTTTTAGGTAGTCTGCTTGAGCACCGATGAGGTCACTATTTTGTTTATTCAAAGTATTAATTCTGTCTCTAATGTCCTTTTTATTGTCTTTAGTAAACTTGGTGTACTCTGCTTTTTTATCATCATAGGCTTTTAGGGTGTCCGTGACCGCACCACTTGCGTTGGCGTCACATGAAGTGGCATGACCACCATTGGCCGCCGCTTTTAATTCTTGGGCTTCGTTTTCAGCTCTTAGGGCATCCGCTTTTTCGACATTAAGTTTTTCGTCAGTAACGGAGACAGCGTCTTCACTTTGGCCGTAGGCAATTGGACTCAGTGAGCTCACCAGGAGGCACCAACTAAGAAGGTGGGTAATAAAAATGTGAGGTTTTGTTTTCTTCTTCATCTGAGAAATCCTCAAAAGGTTTTTCTTCTCTGCTTCTCTCTTATTTTAGGCTACTCTGGTGGTTAGCCGTTAGTCAGAGATACTGAGTTTAATGCATTATTTAGGTACTATTCGGCTAAAAATGATATAAAATTAAAGACTTACATAGTTTTCCTCACATTTTTGCCACTTTTTATTGAGAGAAAACTGTCTAAAACCACTGCCCAAATTTAGAGGATTTCTCTTATTTACAATAGCTTAGGAGAGATTCTCGCTGAGATTGGAGGTTTTAAGGTGTTGGGAAGTTCTTCGTTAGGGCAAATCAAGTGTTAATATAAGAGATAGGAACCATATTTTGAGGATACGTATATGAAAAAACGGATTTGTGCCATCTTTATTGGAGCTCTCATGTTGGGATTTGGCAGTTTGAATGCCGAGATGAGCAGCGAAAATGATGCTCAGGAGAACTTTAAAAAGGATTTTAAGAGCTGTACGAGTTTTCTCCAGGATTACTGTGGAGGCACTCCATGGGAAGATTGTGTCCAGAAACCAGATAAGAAATCTCATCAGGTCGCTCAGTGTGTTCAATTCATGATGAAAAATCAACAAAGTATTAAAGAGAAAGAACAAAGTGAGCTTGCCCCTACTTTTCAAACTCTTTTGAAAGATGTGAAGTCAGGGGTTAGAGATAGTGCCGAATGTATCAAGATCGCTAATACGATCTGTGGTGATGGGCAGGGATTTAATGAGTGTCTTGAGAAAAATGCCGGTAGTTTTCCCAGTTATTGTCGAGCGGCAGTGAAAGATAGTCTTAATAAAATGGAAGCGGCTTATGATAATGATGTCGAACTAAAATCATGTGCTGATGTCCTGGTGGGAAAATGTGACAAACTTCTTAAAGAAGAAAATAATGTCGATTTAACAGATGCCCAGGAAAGGGCGATGTATGCTGGATATCAAGCTTGTTTAAAAACAACTCTTCCTAAACTTCGGGCTTGCCAAGGATTAATCAACGCTGATCAAAAAAGTAAGAAAGCACCAGGTGTACAAAAAATCGATTATAGGTAACGAACAAATCGATTCTTATCATCGACCAAAATGCACTTAGGCTCTAGCACAGGATGGTCGCTAAAGGTGAAACCAATAATAATGACTTCTTCACCTTCTTTCATAAGATGTGCGGCAGCTCCATTGATACAAATCTCTCCATTGCCAGGATTTTCTCCCTTAATAACGTAGGTTTCTAAGCGGGAGCCAGAGGAGTTATTTACCACAAGTACTTTTTGCCCTGGCCATAGATCTGTTTTTTCAAGAAGAAGAGGATCAATAGTAATGGATCCTACATAAGAGACATTGGCCTCAGTGATGGTGGCTTTGTGAATTTTACTTTGCAAAACTTCACGCATGATTGTTGGGTCCTCGATTGGTGCGCCTCTTTATACATGAAAGAATGAGTCGCTTCAACGATGATGCGATGTCCAAAGTTGTCGATTTGAAAGATTTCCTAGGAAAGGGAGTCAGAGCCGGGTATGCCAAGAAAGTAGAGAATACTTGTCATAGGGCCATGGCTCATGTGGTTTTGGGCCTTTTCTTTGACGATGTCTTTGGCGTGAAAGGCAATACCCAGACCTGCTGTTGCCAGCATAGGAAGATCATTCGCACCATCGCCGATGGCAACGACTTGTTCTAGGGAGATTTTTTCTTGTTGGCTGATCACTTTCACTAAAAGTGCTTTTTGTTCGGCATTGATAATCGTTCCCTCTACCTCCCCGCTAAGAACTCCATCAATCATTTTGAGATCATTGGCAAAGGCATAATCAAGATTGAGTTTATCTTTTAGGGCATTGGCAAAGAAACTAAAACCACCAGAGATAAGGGCGACCTTATAGCCAAGGTTTTTTACTGTAGAAACAAACTCCTCTACACCGGGAGTGAAAGGAAGATCAGAGAGAATTTGTTTCATTTGTTCTTCCGTTAGGCCTTTAAGCTGGCTCACTCTTTGGCGAAGAGATTCATCAAAATCCATCTCTCCATTCATGGCCCGTTCTGTGATGGCCCTGACGTTTTCTCCTACCCCCATTACATCGGCCATTTCATCGATGACTTCAGTTTGAATAAGAGTGGAGTCCATATCAAAAACGATAAGCCTCTTTGAGCGGCGAAAGACATTGTCTTTTAAAAAAGCGATATCTACCTGATGCTCATTGCTCACACGAAGTAGACTTTCTTTTAAGTCTTTATCATCTAGCTTTGTGGGGACTAACGCCGTTATTTCAAGGGCGCTAAAGCTATTGGGTCTTACATTATCAATGCGCTGAATGTTGATATTCATATCCGCCAAGCAACGAGCTATATCTCTAATAAAGCTTGCCTGAATTTTTTCTGGACTTACACAATTGAGGATGAACTTTTCCGTTTCCTCATTTGAAAGAGGAAGATCTCCCTTTTGAGAAATTTCTTGAAAAGTGAGGTTGAGACCCATCTTTGTCGCTGCAAAAAGTAAATCTTTTATTACAGGCGCTTCACCATTAGTGCGCTCGTTGATTTTAATAAGAAAGGAAAGAGAAAGAAGTCCATGGGTAACGGCTTGGCCCATATCCTCAAGACTATCTCCATGTTCATTAATGATGGCCATAAGTTTAGTCGTGATTCCCGGATGGTCGGGACCAGCTACCGTAATGAGGATTTGATCTTCAAAGGGCATTCGTTTTCCTTTTGTCTTTGATTTTTCTTACCAGGCCTAGACTATATTCTAAAGCAGAGTACACACTAAAAAGGGAAGCCAGATAAATTCCAATAGTTCCCAAAAGGTTCATAGGTATGCCCCATGGAGTGTCGTTGGCCATAAGAAGAGGAATACCTACCATTTGAGTAGCCGTCTTCCACTTGCCCAGTTTTCCCACAGGGACAGAGAGGCCTCTTTCTGAAGCGAGCAAGCGCAAACTGGTTATGTACATTTCACGAAGAACGAGAATAAGAACCACGAGCGAGGGAATTCTTTCTAGTTCACCTAGAAGAATAAGCGATGAGACCACGAGAAATTTATCAGCGATAGGATCGAGAAAGGAGCCAAAGACGGTAACTATACCGCGTTTTCTAGCGATATAGCCGTCAAAGAAGTCTGTGATACTCGCGAGAACAAAAGTCCACCCTGCTACGTAGCCTAGAGTCAGTTTGAGATTGGCCGCCCAATCAAAATTGACTTTAGTGATAACAAGACTTCCTATAATGATAGGGATAAGGGCCATACGGAAAATAGTCAACCTATTGGGTAGGTTATCTATTTCCCATTCGTCTTTAACATTTTCACTATGAGATTGAGGTTTAGGTTGATTTTCCATCGTCCTTAAAGGTAGCGAAAGGCCCTCTGAATGACAATGGTCACAATGTACCCCGTTGGAAAAAGTTATCATAAAGTCTAAAATAGTAGGGTCTAGGAAGACTCTTTGACTTAAATAACAGGACGTTTATGGAAAATCATCTCTCCCTCATCAATACAGGTTATAAAGATATCGAAAAGCGTGTTTTTCCACGTTTTCCGTTCAGTTATCTCACTTTTAAGGCCCAAAATGGAATGGAGAGAGTTTTCGCCGTCAAAGATATTAGTTACACCGGTATGCAGCTTTCTCTTAAAGATGGTGGCCATCCCTATAAATCAGGCCAGGAGGTTGATGGAGTATTGCATTGGCGAGGCGCCAGTTTAGAGCTCAGTGCTGAAGTTAAGTGGGTTCACGGTCCACGCCTTGGAGTAGAGTTTAATGCAGGCAAGCATTTTGAAAATCAAATCAAAGAATTTCTTTCCTTTGATAATATCATTCGTGGCATGCGTGCCCTTCATAAAACGCAAATGGAACTCGATCTCCCTAGTGACTTAAGTTACTGGCTACAAGCCGATGGTCCTGTGGAGGTTTTTGTTTGGTGTCATAAAGATGGAGAAATTTCTCGCTTTCAAATGATCATGATGGAGAGCTTTGTCGAGTATCAGGATGGTAAAGGTCTTAAAAGTGGACGCGTTTTAACCAAGCGTGACCTCGATACACCGCTTGTGCAAGAGGACGAATTTGTCTTTGAGATGGATGAGCGAATTTGCGATGAGAGACTCGCTTTTGCACGCGAAATCACCAAGAGAATTCCCTCCGACTATCTTCCTGTGCAAGTGACTGACTTTTTACGCTTGAAGTTAGGCCTTTAGTTTCTTCTTTTCCATTAGGATTTCTTTCAGTTATAGTGTGGGCACGAAAAACTGCATAAAAAAGGAATCCCTATGAATCGCAACCTTGCGCTTGAATTTGTTCGTGTGACCGAAATGGCCGCCATTGCCTCCGCTCGTTGGATGGGTCGTGGTGATGAGAAAGCTGCTGATCAAGCGGCCGTCGATGCCATGAGATCAATGCTTGATACAGTCGACTGTAAGGGAACAGTAGTTATAGGAGAAGGTGAGCGAGATGAAGCCCCCATGCTCTTTATCGGTGAAGAAGTGGGTAGCGGTAATGGACCTGCCCTTGATATTGCCCTTGATCCTCTAGAAGGAACCACGGTTTGTGCAGTAGGTGCCTCCAACTCAATATCTGTCATGGCCATTGCAGAAGCGGGTGGCTTTCTTAATGCTCCCGATACTTACATGGAAAAGATTGCGGTTGGTCCTGCAGGGCGAGGTCTTATCGATATAAGAGAGACGCCTAAAGAAAATTTGAGTCGTCTTGCGGAAGCTAAAAAATGTAAAATCAACGACCTCACTGTGTGTATTCTTGATCGTGATCGCCATCGTGATTTAATTGCCCAAGTACGGGAAGCCGGTGCTCGTATTAAGCTTATTGGTGACGGTGATGTCGCTGCTTCTCTTGCTACTTGTGAGGACAACTCAGGTGTCGATATGTTGATGGGCACTGGTGGAGCACCAGAAGGTGTGATCGCTGCTGCAGCCCTTCGTTGTATGGGAGGGGATTTTCAAGGGACTCTTAAATTTCGTCATGATGAAGAAAAAGAGCGAGCGAAAAAAATGGGTATTACTGACCTAGAGAAGATTTATTCAATTGAAGAGCTGGCCAGTGGGAATGTGATGTTTGTGGCAACAGGTGTAACGACAGGAACTTTCCTTAACGGAGTTCGCTTTAAGCCATGGGGTGCCACCACTCAGTCCATTGTCATGCGTTCTCAGTCTGGTACAATTAGACGGATAGAGGCAGAGCATCGTTTTGACACTAAGCCTCGCTATTAAAGATAGGAAAAAGTCATGCCACAAGCGAAGCGTACAGAAACATGGGATGCCCCGATCGATAAAATTTTCGATGTCATTACGAAATACGAAGACTACCCTGAGTTTGTAGAAGGGTGTTCTAGTATCAACATACTCTCTCGTTCAGAAGGTGAGTCTAAAGTTGAATTTGGTCTCAATTTTATTAAAAAATTTAAATATGTTCTGGTTCTTAAAGAAGAGCGCCCCAATAGGATTTCTTGGTCTTTAGAGTCAGGGGATATCTTTAAAAGAAATGAAGGCTCTTGGGAGTTTAAAGATTTGGGCGATGGGCGAACAGAAGTTAATTATGCCCTTGAAGTAGAAATTAAAGGATTCGCTCCCAAGAAGCTTGTAAACACACTTACAGAAAAGAATCTTCCGGCCATGCTAAAGAGCTATCACGATCGTTGCAAAGGTTAAATTATGGATGACGATAACAAAAAAGAAGGCTCCCTTCAGGACATTATCAAAAGAGTGGTGAGTGTCGGCGTTGGCGCGGCATTTATGACTGAAGAGTCAGTTCGTAACCTACTTAATGACCTTCCTCTTCCCAAAGATATCGTTTCCGGTTTAGTTCAAAATGCAAAAGGGGCAAAAGAAGATTTCACGAAAAGCTTAAGAGAAGAGTTTAGTAAGTATTTAAAAGGTCTCGATCATGAGACTATTATTGATTACATAGCTGAAAATTATGAAGTTGAGGCCAAAGCAAGTTTTAACTTTAAGAAAAAAGATAAAAGCCCAGAGAAAAAGAGTTCTAAGTAAATCATGAACAGAGCTGAGCTCATCGCCATTCGTTTAAATCTTATTGAAAGAAACTACCATCCAAATGCAAGGCCTACTCTTGTCGCTGTAACGAAAAAATGTCCTTTTACTGATATCGAGCATGCCTATAATGCAGGTATAAGAGATTTTGGTGAAAATCGAATTGAAGAGCTAGAAGAAAAGGCTAGTTTGGCCGAAGAGTGTGGTCTTAATGATATCAACTGGCACTTTATTGGTCAGATACAATCAAAAAAAATTAACCGGCTTTTAAGAATCAAGGGTCTTACGACCTTGCACTCTGTAGACACAACGGAGCTCTTACAAAAGATTATGGATAAAGAACAGCATCTAATTGGTGAAAGGCTTAATATTATGCTGCAAGTAAATACCAGTAATGAGAGAGAAAAGTCAGGTTTCACCGATTGGGATGAGCTCGCAAAAGCGACAAACTTATTGCTCAAGAAAAAAGAGAGTAAACTCTATTTTCATGGTCTTATGACCATGAGTAAACTTCGCACCAATAAATTTCATGAAGACGCCCTTAAGTGCTTTGAACAGCTTTCAAAAATCAAGCAATCTCTAATGAAGGATTTTGATATCCCGGAGTTGAGACTTTCTATGGGAATGAGTGGTGATTATGAACTGGCCCTTCAGGTAGGCACTGACTATATCCGCCTCGGCTCATCCCTCTTCGCCCCCGATTCCAACAAAACCTAAAAGTGCGTGATACCTTTTGCTTCGCTACGCTTCACAAAAGGTATCACGCACTTTTGTCACACTTTTGTCAAAAAAGGTATCACGCACCAAAAAAGTGACAGGGGAGTGGTGGCTAAGTAGTTGATATTATAATTAGAGACTTGGCAGGGTCTTTGCTCATATATAGGGTAATCCCCCCCTCGATGTCCCGGCGAATCCCCCCTCGATGGTGACATCAAATATTACGAGCAACCTATGGTTACTCTTTAAATATTGGGCCTTGCTGAAACGAAGCGTTTTCACCAAGGCCCAATTTTTTTTGATTTCTATCTAATTTTCAGATGATCTATGTAAATACAGTGGTTTACAGGAGAAACTTACTACAGAAGCGGTTTGAGGCTATTGACTCTGGGGGTTAAAAAAAGGAAAGTGGCGCATCAGTTATTGAAGTTTACGGTGAGGGCATTATGGAGACGACAACTTTGGAGACAAATACAGAAACACAAAAAAGGCAAGTTCCAGAACTTTCTCTCTTAAGCTACGTTGAGGGTAGTGACAATGATAGAGCAAAGTTTATCGATGGCCTTTTCGGTGGTCTTAAAGATTACGGTTTTATTATTTTAAAAGATCATATTGTTGATCAAAATAAAGTTGATCGTGCTTATGAATACGTGCACGAGTTTTTCCAACTGCCACAAGAAACCAAATTAAAGTATCACGATAAAAAGATCGCTGGTCAGCGTGGCCTCACTCCATTTGGAATGGAGCATGCTAAGAACAATCCTAACCCAGATCTAAAAGAGTTTTGGCATGTTGGTCGTGAACTTGCTGCGGATTCTCAATATAAAGGTGTTTATCCAGAAAATTTGTGGCCAAGTGAGATACCAGAATTTAAGAAGGCCTTTACAGAGCTTTATGATGCAATGGATGCGACTTCGATCGTGCTTCTTGAAGCTCTTGGTGTGGCCTTAGACGTTAAGCCTGGCTTCTTTAAGGAAATGGTTAATGATGGAAACTCTATTTTAAGAACAATTCACTATCCGCCAACAAAAGGACAAGACACTCAAAATTCAATTCGTGCAGCGGCTCATGAGGATATTAACCTGATTACTATGCTTGTAGGTGCTACTGCTTCCGGCCTGCAACTTCTTGATCGTGACGGCACTTGGTTGGATGTGAATTCTAAGCCAGGTCAGATCGTTGTTGATACCGGCGATATGATGAGCCGCTTAACTAATGATGTTTTACCAGCGACCACTCACAGAGTTATTAACCCTGACTCTGACGGCGAAAGAAGATACTCTATGCCTTACTTTGTCCATCCTCATTCAAAAGCGATACTGAGCTGCTTAGATTCATGCGTTGGAGATGGTCGAAAATATGAAGATATTAGTGCGGGTGACTTTTTAGTCCAAAGACTTAAAGAAATCGGACTAATGTAAAAAAAGCTCCCTAAGGGAGCTTTTTTTATGCTTTAGGTTCTTTCTTTTTACAGCATTTCTTTTTCTTATCTTTTTTCATGTCACATTGCTTTGAACATTTCTCTTTCTTCTTCATGTCACACTTCTTTTCACATTTTTTACCATAAGAAGCACAACCCATAGCAAGAGTTAATAAGCTAAAGAGAGCTGCGGTTTTTAATATTTTTGTCATCATGACCTCCTAAAATCTTACGCCAATTGAGGCTTTGGTGTTAACTATATTTGTGGTTTGTTCGCTCGTATCAGTAAAGGACTCTGTTTGGGCCACACTTTCTGCGGCAAGTTCATAAAAGAGGGAATATTTTGGGCTTACTACACTGATGTATCCAAGTTTAACAATGGGAAGCGCCATGGTTGTTCCAGTTGAAACGGCTTCGTCAATGGTTGTATTGGAGAGACCGTAGCCGGCCGCTATTGAAAGATAGATGTTATCATCACTATTACTCAAATTCTCAAAGTGATAGGTGATTTGTCCGGTTGCGAGGTATCTATTTGTGGGTACATCAAGCGCTGGGTTTTGGATAGTCGCGTTCTCTCGATCGAAGCGAAAACCGGCGGCCCATTCCCAGTGGACAGCAAATCTTCTAGCGTAAAGAAATTCAAATTGGTAGCCAACTCTATTTTCTGTTTTGCTAACTTCTGTCTCACTAACCGATTCACTCATAGCGAGAGTATAACTTCCTTGAATAATCCAACTGCCGCTTTCTTTAAAGACAAGTTCTTCTTTTGGAGCTAATTGAATTTTAGGGATTTCAGTCCATACATTTTCAATATTATTAGTATAGGTGACATAGTCACCCTTACCAAAAGGAACAGCTCCCCGTTTATCTTTGAGCTTCCATAAGGAAAGATTACGGTTCACCTCTATCGCTCTTGCTGTAAAGGATGAGTTTTTCGTGGAGAAAAGAGATTCTTGGCCGAAGGATACTCCTTCTTCGGCTCCTCTTCTAATAATAAAGGTTTTACCTGTAGTTGATACTGCTTGAATGAGAACCACTTCATCATCTGCATGAACGCTCTGTAGGAACGGTATTAATAAGAGCAGCAAAATTAAGCTAAGGAATGTTCGTCCGAGGTTGAATGACACCATACTGTTATTGTAATCTAATCTTTAAGGTGAAGTAATGGAAAACAAATTCCGCCCCATAGTTGAGTGAATAGGTATGAATAAGAAGCATTCCCTTGTCTTAGTAACCGTTGTGATTGTTTTGGGAGCTCTCTTCTTTTTCTTTAGGCGTTTTCAAAGGGCTCAAAGATTCAGTCAGCGCCAACATAAGCTTGAGAGTCAACTCAAGCAAGCAACCAAAATTGATAAGAGTCAAAGAGGTCCAGATCAAGGTACTGATCAAGAGGAAGTCAAAAAGATGGCCCTCTTACCAAGAAAAGACAAGAAAGTCTCAGGGCCGGTGTTATCCATTAGAGGTTTTAAACTACCTCTAGAGCGTAGTGAGGCGCGAGGAGTCTTTAGTCTAGGAAGAGGAAAGTATGGACTTCTTCACCAAGTGCGGGCCATTCCAGTGGGAAAAGAGCCCATACGTGACCAATTCAATCCTGAGGACATCCATGGTGAATATGCTCGTCATTTAATCGTCAATAAAGAAGCCTTGGGTGAGGATCGTGAAGGTAAGCCTGTGGTAATTAACACCCATAATAAGAGAATTGGAATTGTGACTGGGATGGTCTCTGTTACTTTTGCCAAAGACTTTAGAGATAATATTTCTCTTTTGAGTGGTGCTAAAGAAAAATTTTCTGATTTAGGTATCTATAGAAAAAAAGACTTTTCTCATCTCAAACTCTCAGTGTGGGAGGCACAAGAAGATTTTGAGCTTGCAGCCCTTTTACAATTAGAGCAATGGTTGTTGGAGAAAAAAGAAGTGAAAAAAGCTCGAGTTGAAGTTATCGAATCCTTAAAAGTCGGGCAATAGTGTTTAAGTTTTAAACAATTGATAAAAGGAAAATGTCTCTTTTGACTAAGTTTTATGCATATTAACTTAATCACTTAAATACCCGATAAAATAAGGGTTATGAGTAAATGGTGGGGACTTTTTTTTATTTTCCTAATGGGTTGTATCGAAGCGCCTAAAAATGCCACGTCTCCTCAAAATTATAGTCCCAGTAATCCAACTGTTAATCGAACCAACTCTGAGACAACTCTAATTAGTGGAGTACCACCTAGTTTGGCTAAACAAGGAATTAACTATCGATATGATCCCGATATGAGCGTCCCTAGTGGCGTCACGGTGACTTCTCAAAATCTTCCTTCTTGGGCCAGTCTGAATTCATCCACTGGTGTCATTACGGGCAGTCCTACTATTCTAGGCAATACCAATAATATTACGCTGACGGCAGTGAAAGGAATCGTTTATACCCAAATAGGTCCCTTTAGTTTGAGAGTTGTCGGTGATCCTCTTTACGATAGTCAGTGGCACCTAAAAAATAACGGGCAAAGTTCATTCGCTAGCAATGGGGGAGTTTCAGGAGTTGATCTTAATCTTCAAAAAAGTATTGAAGAAAATATCACTGGCCGTGGCGTTGTGGTGGCCGTAAGTGATTCGGGCTTAGAGCTTACACACCCTGATCTTCAAAATAAGCTTTTTGATTATCACAAAGATTATAATGACGGAGCAAGCAACTACCTTGGTGATCCTACCTCTTCTTCCGCTAGAGGAGATCACGGTACAAGCGTTGCTGGAATTATTGCAGCTGAAGGATGGAATGGAATAGGGGGACGAGGTATTGCCCCTGGTGCTTTAGTTAGCGGTCTTAATTACGTCAGTTCAACCCAGGCTCAAGTGTTTCAACTCGATCAAGCGACTGGTCCCTATAGCATTTTTAATTACTCTTATGGGTATAACTTTTATCCTTCGTCTTTTCCTTGGGTAGATACTTATCAAGAGCAGCTTCTCTTTGGTTACACAACTGGAAGAGGGCGCTTAGGAAGTGTTTATGTTAAATCTGCCGGCAATGAATACCGTGTGTGTGATTCAGACTATGGAGACACCTTTCCCATAAATGGAGGAATTTGTTATCAACACAGTGCTAATATTGATCCAGAAAATAACACTATCCCCATGATTGTTGTGGGGGCACTCAATGCAAATGGGCACAAGTCGAGTTATTCTTCTGTGGGCTCAAGTCTTTGGATCAGCGCCTTTGGCGGAGAGTTTGGATCGAGTAATCCTGCCATTGTAACTACGGATCAAGCAGGCTGTAACAAAGGATATTCCCGTTCAAATGTAACGACCTCCAACTTTATGAAAGGAGATGATGAGCTAAATGAAGATTGTGATTACACCCACACTTTTAATGGAACCTCTTCTGCTGCGCCTATGGTTTCTGGTGTCATTGCTCTTATGTTAGAGGCAAATCCAAGTCTGACGGCAAGAGAAGTAAAATATATTTTAGCGGTTACTGCTGATAAGATAACCGATCCTAACTTTACAGGAAGACCTCCTCATGAAAATTCAGACTTCTTTTCTCTTTCAGGACATACTTATGAGCAGGGCTGGGTGACTAACAATGCTGGTTTTTCTTTTCATAATCACTTTGGTTTTGGAAAGGTGAATGCCGATAGGGCAGTGGCCGCTGCTAAGGTTGTCTCCTTAGGATGGGGAGATCTGGTTCATCTTAATAAAGACTTTGATAACCCTGATTATCAAAACTCCACAAATCGGGCGATTCCTGATGAATCAGCCGTTGGTACCTCTAGTACAATAAGCATAGGAGAATCCTTATATATTGAGAGTGTACAAGTAAAGCTCAATATCACTCATGGCAGACCTGGGGATTTAGGAATTGAACTGACAAGTCCTAGAGGGACAAAAAGTATTCTTCTTAATATCAATAACTCATTTCAAGTAGCTTTAGATGATAATGGAAGTCCTGAATGGGTTGCTGATCTAACAGATATGGTTTTAAGTTCAAATGCCTTTTATGGAGAAAATTCTCAAGGGACATGGACTTTAAGGGTCATTGATGGCCTTGGAACTGGCACCGGTTATGAATTTGATCAAAATAATTCTCAAACGGGAACACTAACTCAATGGGATCTCAATATTTCAGGTCACTATTAAAGACTATTCTAAGCCTTCCAGGTGTTTTGTTTCCAGACTCAAGTGCCACTTCTTATGATAATCCGTCAGAGGGCTATCATTTTGGATATATTCTCGATAAGAATCAGAATAATAAGGGCCATAGCGATAGTAAGAGCGTCGATAGATATTTTGTTCGATATTCTTTTTAGCTTCTTTCTCCATATGTTCTAAATCAAGATTTTCTTTGGAAAGAAATTGATAAAACTCACTATTTTTTTGAAAACCAAAATGTTGGTATACACATGCTAATTCACGCGCCTGTTGCATTCTAATTTCTTCGTGACCTAAGAGAATATTAATCCTCATGGATTTAATTTGATTTTCGAGAACGACTCTCTTTTTATCACAAGTGTTTTTGATAACGTCTTTACAGGTAAGGATAGAGTGTGGTCCTACCGCTTTTCCCCCCCCATTAAGAACTCGCTCTTTCGCACAATGAATATCTGCACGACAATCTTCACGCAATTGGTAAGTGGCGATTACGGCACCATAGTGATTGAGAAGTCCTGGCATTTGTGTGAGGCCCAACTTATTTTCCCCAGAGAAAAGTGTATTTTCTTTAATGATGGCTGAGACTAGATCAGGTGTGAGTTCTGGGAAAAGGCTTAGCATATTAATGGCCGTTGCAGCGACAAGAGGTGTTGCTCCGCTTGTTTCACCAAATAGGTGAATGTCACCATAACCATTAATTGTTCTTAGCTCCTCATTAGCTGGGGCTAAAACTAAAAGGTTTTGATGATTTTGAGTGTTGGCACTGGTAAGTCCAGACGGTGAATAGGATCCTACCATAAGTGCTTTTGAATTAACCTCTATTGTATTTACTGGGGTAGGGTAATCATTTCCTGAAGCCAGGAACCACAGGATTCCTTTGTCATGGGCTTCTTTCACTAAAGTCGGGATAGAGTCTGAAGTCCACCCTAAAGAGTTGCTGATAATTTTGGGATACGTTCCTTTTTTTTCATAATTTCTAAAAGCATAGGCATAACGACTCCCAAAAGAGATGGCTTCCAAGCTCATAATATCGGCATAGTCAGTCATGCGAAGGGAATCGGGACCAGCAATAAGATTGACAACACTTGTGCCGTGATGAGCGCGCATTGTTCTTCTCCCATTCATTTGGGGGGGGATTGGAATATTGCGCTCAATACTTATATGCTCTTTTTCAAAACCTAAATCAAAGACGGCAGTGGGAACTTTCTTTAAGGAAAGACGCTCTTTTAAAGTAGCGAGAAACTCTCGTGCTAGGTCGGAACCGGTGTATTCTTGGGCCCAGTGAAGACTTAGCTTTTTATCATCAACAATGAGGGATTCCTCTTCACAAATAGCAAAGCAAGAAAAAGGAAAGAAAAGGAGGGCCATAAATAGAGCGCGCATACTTTAATTTTATCGAAAAGGGCTCAACGTATGGCCTTTTGCGAAAAGAATTCATATGTGTTGGTTTTTTGTACGCTTTTTTAAAGAGAGTAAAAGAAGACTAAAATAGTTGGCAAATAGGCCATAGAACATATGATGCTTTCTTCTCAATTTTCGTCACAAAGCAAATAAAATCAATGACTTATCTTTTGTCTGATGAACCCCAAGTTAAGATTGTCTTAACTCCTCAGATTTGTGTGTGAGGGAATTATTTCCGACAAAACGACTCTAGTGAAATCTACTCAATCTCGTCCACAAAAACTCGATAAGGAGAGTGGAGTTATGAGAAAAAAGAGGACATTTTCCCACATTTATTCACACCTTTATCTTGGTTTAATTTTAACCTTGTTAGGTTGTGTCGCGGGCGAGGGTGGAAAAGAGAAGGCGAGTTGTTCACCAGGACAGGCCTTTGATTCACGCTCTCGGACATGTCAGGGGGCACGCATAAGTGCTGGTGCGCCTACACCCATTACTAAGTCTGTCTCTATCCTTGAAGAAACTCAAGAGTCTATTGTTTTGGAATATAGTGACTCAGAAAATGATTTTGCTACATCTTGTAGTATCACCACCGGTGGGGCAAGGGGATACACAAAGCAGTGGGAAGTTCAAAATCTTCGCTTTAAAAATCAACCAAGTGTCTATCCAGAAGATATAACCATTGAGGTTATTGCTGCTGGATTTAACGCTGTCAGTACTGAGGAAGACGGAGACAGTAAGAAAATAAAGATCTTTCAAGCATCGACAGCAACAACGTCAATTCTCGCCAATGAGATAAGAACCCATCCCGTCGCTAGTACCTGGGTGCAGGTAACTGTTTTAGGTTTTGACATGATTAGTATAGTTCCTGGAGTTTATAAACTTACCGATTTACCGTGCGGTTGTTTTGGGGGTGTTTGTCGCGTGACGGTTACTCCAATCAATGACTTTGTGGGGACAACGCAATTCAGGTATACAATTTCTGATGAGGATGGAACTTCCAATTCTCAAATATTAAGTATCAATGTGACCAATGTGAATGATCCGCCAGTTGTGACGTTGACTGGTGCCTCTGTAGCAGCTACAGAGCGATTAAATTATGGGACGGTTACTCCTTCAGTAACTGACCTAATCACCAATTATATCTCAGTCTCTGATGTCGATAGTTCTTCCTTTACTTATAGGATTGGAACACCGCCAACTCATGGAGCTTTTACTTTCTTCGATCCTCTTTCGGGATTTTTCTCTTATACGGTTACAACGACTCAGGCGACAGATACCTTTTCTGTTATTGTTATTGATGATGAGGGAGGAGAAACAGATTCGGGTCCCATTACAATTAATATTACTGCTTTGAATGACCCTCCTTTGCCGACGGATATCACGATTTCAGACTTTGATGAAGACACAACGAAGACTATTAATTTGCCTTATACGGATGATGAAACAAATCCTGCTACCCAATGTGTTATTACTAGAGTAACCAATGTCATTCCGGTAGGTGGATGTGTTTGTGCTGCTGGTAGTTGTCAGGTTGATATTCGTGGGATTCCTAATCAAAACGGCTCTGCTTCTTTTTCCTATCAAATTTTTGATGCCTTTTCCCTTCTTACGCCCCGTGAGGCGACAGAGAGTTTTAAATTAATACCTACAGATGATGACCCAATTCTCTTTCCAACAGTAGCTGGAACAGATCTTATCCAGGCCACTGAGAGTGTTACTTCTGTGGCTTCAACTTTTGGCTTTACCTTAAATGGAGCTACGGAAAAAGATGGAAGTTTTATTACTTCCTACACCCTCTTAGCTGCGCCTACTAAAGGAACACTTTCTCGCTGTGTGAGTTCTAGTACTTCTGGAGTGAATCTTTCTAGCCTGACTTGTGATTACACCCCTCAAGATGGAAATACTTCTGACTCGACTGCTTTAGATGGACCACCTCGTTCTGATGGCAGTCCACCTTCATTATTATTATCTCAGGTAGCGACGGACTCCGGTACCTTCTATGCCAAAACTTTAGGAAGTGAACTTGATAATTTAGAGGTTGAGCTTATCAATGTTGCCAATGCTCTTGGAAGTGAGGATATGTTTACTCTATATGGAGCAAATGCCAAAGCCTATCTTCTTAATAGTAATAGAGTTGTCGTTCTCTATGAGGCGGGAATCACCACTGGCGCCGCTATAGATGCTGCTATCGATGCGGATTCTGAAGTCAGTAAAGTCGTAGATTTTGTGCCCGTTGGCTTTCCCAATCAAACAGCAGGAGGGGTCCTTAGCTTTGGTGCGGGAGTTGATCCTGTTGATAGTTTTGTCTTAAGAGCAACAGAGCTATCTGGGCAAACAACAGATAGGACGATCTACATAAGTATTATAAGAGTGGAAGATCGTCCCACTATTTGCGAGTATTCTAGCTATTCTGATACCACGGCATGTGGTCTCAATGGTTGTATTGGTAGCACTAGTCCAACATTAGCTGGAATTACCCCGGATAAGGCCGATCTTTATTTTTATAATTCAAGCACGGGGACTTGTTTTAAAAGTACAGCTGCTAATGGCACGTGGGAAGCCATTGAAAGTCATATATCAGATCGTTCTATAAATGAACTCGATCCTATCGTCATCGATAATATTAAAATTGATGAAGGGGGAGGGGCAGATGAAGATAGTGAATCTTTAACGATCACAGAAATCACGAGTTCAGATGAGAATCTCATTCCCCTAGGTAATATTGAAATCTTCTATGATAACCTCTCCACACGTATTGCTACAGGTGCTACCTTGCCAGCAGCATTACCTGGTACAGCTGGGTTTTCAGCTGACTCTCGAAATTTTCGCCTTGTCGTTACCCCACAGACAATCAACCCTGCAGATGATCAAAAAAGTTCTGAAATTGAAATTACGGTCGAAGATAGTGCTGGGGGAATTACTGAGGTTACCTTTACTGTGAATGTTCAAAAGGTTTCTGCCACTCATGGAGGTTGGGCATCTTTTTCAGCAACGGGACCTAAAGTCGACTCTCTCGGTCTAGTGAATGAAGATCGCAAGGTTTGTCCTTATTCTCTTGATCAGTGTGAGGGAGGACAGAGTTGCTATGGATCAAGCACACCTGTCAATAATTCTTCAGCTGATCCCGATTCAGCAGACGCTATATTTATGCAAGAAAGTGGAACGACGATTACTTGTTTTCGCCAAAAGAGAACGAAGCTTCAAAATATAGCCTATGTGGGAAAAACATCCACGGCCTATAGTATTCAATATATTCAAGGAACACCCGTTGAAGCGTCAGTATCGGGTAGTGTAATTACGGTGACCATTGATGATGAAGTAACAACCTCTACCCAAATCGCCAATGAGATCAATACCGATGCTGATACGAAAGATTTGGTAAAGGCCGTCATTCTTAAAGAAAACGAAACTCAAGATACAACGACTAGTGCGACACCTTTGGCGGCGCTTAGTAATAGTAATTGGGAGTCATTTGAAACCTACTGTAATGCTACTCCCTCTGCTCTTGAAGGGTCTTGTTCGAGTTTAGGAAGAAGCTGTCTCGGGCAAGGGACTCCTAGTTTTGTGCCTGAAAATCTTGATAGTCGCTACTGGGATGAACAAAATAATGTCTGTTACCGCTCCATTGGGACTAGCTTGACTAGTGATTGGGAAGCTTACGATGCACCAGCTGAGGTTACTCTCTCATGGAACCCCTTCTCTGTGAATGGTAGTGCTTCCATCAGTGAATATCGAATTTTTAGAAGACTTGCCAATGAAGAGTTTGATTTTTCTAAACCGATCAATCGTAAAACCATAGCCGGAACCTCTTCTTCATACACTTATGTTGATAATGCAAAAAATAGTGTTACCCCTCCAGCTCCAGGTACGGTTTATTACTATGTCGTAAGACCAGTAGTGAATGGCATCCTCACAAGTACGGCCGCGGAAAGTGGAACCAGTGCTATCGGTGTTGTGCGCATGATGGCACCGCCAAAGAATATGGCCTTTGCCCATCGCTGGATGATGAACAAAAGAGTTTGTGAAGAGATGAACAGATCTCCAGATCCTACTAATAATTATCGCTGTCTTTATAAAGGACCAGGCGATAGTGATGATGTTCTCGTTCCTAACACTTATTTCTATGATATTGGAAAAGATCTTCTCGTTGACCGTTTCGAAGCGGGTTGTCCATACTCGCCGGCACCAGCTTGTCCCGGAACATTTGATAATAGCTGTATAGGAGTAGGTAATCCGAATACGGAAAATATTGACCCAGAGGGAACCCATAGGGTTTACTACTCACGCACAGAGGGGAAGTGTTACTTTAATGCTAGCGGTGCCATTGGGGCATGGTCTGAATTTGAGTCCCTCCCTGCCAGTTATTTTGCAGAAGTTGAACCTGATGCTGGGAATTTAGTGAGCACAAATCCCCAAAATGACTCCTTTAAAGATAAGAAATATCATCGCGCGAGTCAGCCACCTCTAGTGCATATTTCTCAAACTCGAGCCTCCAATTTCTGTTCAAGCCTAGATAATTTACCTGCTTCAGAGATTTCAGGTTTCGCTCAACCTCTTTCTCATAAGTTGCCAGATCGAAGAGATCAGATCGCTTACTCATTATGGAATGCGAGTGCGCTCAATGATAGTGTTATCGCAGTGACTGAAACCGGACTTAGTCTCAATTCAAGCAGTAAATGTAATAGCTCTGGTGCCTCTGGTTTAGAGGATGGTTACGTCGACTTTGATAAACCAGATAGTAACGATTTCTATTCACTTCCTGGCACCAGTGCTTCAGGTATTCGCTCTTTGGCCACTGGTTCCAATGAAACTGCTGCTTGTGTTAGTATTTTTGGGGTTCAAGATGCTGTTGGTAATGTGACGGAGTGGACCTCTAATGAACTCGATTGTCCTTTTATGTCAGAGTGTGAGACGACAGATGCCGTCATGAGATCTGTTGATGGTGGTGATGCCTATGGTATCTGGGCCATGGATGGAACAAGAGGTCCTTGTGTGGACAGTAACTCCGATGGTATTTGTGATGCGAATATTTCTTCATGGGCCTTTGAAGATGAGCGCTTTAGTGCCGGTCGCTTCTTTACTCCTTTAGGAATTCCCGCCCATGTAAGTGCGCCAAGTGATTTTCCCACATCCAATTATGATTTTTTTGAAATTGGACCTACTAGCGGCATTACCTCTCTTAAACTTCATGACGATACGATTGTTGTGAACAGCCAAAATATTTTTGCTAGCGCGTCTGGTGATGGTTGGATTGCCACAGGGGGCTCTTATCTTACCGGCAATGGCGCAGGTGTGTGGCACCTTGAAGGAATTCCTGATAGCCAAGCATTTGGTCTGGTAACCATTCAAGATGTTACTTTTGTAGACTCCACTGGGAATAAGCTTAATCATACCGTTCAATTTGTTAATGGCACTGAAGCTACTGGAGTGAGTATTGTTGGCACCAACATTGTTATCGACCTCGCTCTGACGGGAAATACTGCTTCCAATGTGGCAACTGCCGTTAATGTTTTTGCTGACCCTGATGTATTTGCTGCGGTTACTGGAAGTCCTGCTGCCGTTCAAGGGGCTTTCGGGACACCAGTTTCTTTTACCGACGTTCGTGATGTCGCAGTGCCCTCAAGAGTGGACGTGGGCTTTCGCTGTGTGATTGATGTCGACACCAGTGACTACGACGAGTGATGACGCCAGTCTCTATGGATTGTGTTTAAACGAACGACTGTGCTATCCTTTCCTAAAATAACCACGGAGAGGTTAAAAAATGGGTTTCTTTTCACGAAAATCGCTAAATTCTAAAAAAGAAAAAACACTCGCAAAAGGCAAAGTTCTTGCGTTTCTCAACCAAAAAGGTGGGGTGGGAAAGACGACCATGGCCTTTAATACCGCTCATGCCCTAGCGGCTCGCGGTCACAAGGTTCTATGCCTCGATATGGACCCGCAGGCCAATTTAAGTCTGCTTTGTGGGGCTGAAGACCTTCAAGGTCCAAGCATTCATCAACTTCTGATCAACTCCATTCGTGAACTTAAACCTCTTCATGCAGCGGCCATGATTCACGATGTGATTATAAAGGGAGAGAGAGTCGACCTCTTGCCTTCCGGACAAGAATTAAGTGGTTTTGAACTTTCGGTAGCTGGCATTTCTATGCCGCGCCAATTGATCCTTAAAAACTTTTTAGAGCTTAATAAGCTCCTAGACATATATGATTATATTGTCATTGATGGGCCTCCGACCTTGGGACTTCTGGTTGTGAATATTATGTGTGCGGCCCATGGTCTTTTGGTTCCTTTTAGGCCCGATGAATTTAGTCGCAAGGGTTTAAGTCATTTTTACGAAGTCCTTGGCAATATTGAAGACATGGGCGTTACTGAAACTCCTAAAGTGCTTGCTCATATTCCTAATCTTGTCGACCTAAGACGCCGACAAGAAGGTGAAGACTTAGAGCGTATTCAAGGTGAGTTGGAGGAAGAGTTCGGTACAGGTAGCGTCACGGAACCTTTTATCAATAGAGCCCCTTTAGTCCGTTCTCAAGCGGAGAGAAAGAGTGTCTATGACTTTCAATCCAAAGATTTTGTTGCTCTTCAAGATCAGTTCAATCAAATCGCTGGAAAAATCAGCAAATGGAAAGAGGAAACTTATTCATGAACGCAAGCGCTAAAAAGAAAAACCCTCTCTTTGTCGTCACCAATAATGGTCAGGATGTAGAAGAAGCCGTGGGTTTCTTTGATGCACTTGTCAAGAAACTTGGGCTTGAACCTGTGCTTGAATTTTTGCAGATGATTTTTAATATCCTCATGGAAAATGTCGGTGGACTTGTCGCTCTTGAACTCTTTAGAGGGATATTAGATGAGTTTATTGATGGATTAGAGCGCTTGCTTAAGGTCATTGATCCGGTTCTCGCTTTTAGCTTCATCAAGAGATAGTTCGGCTTTGTTTTTTTCGTCTTCATCTTCATCCTCGTCGAAGCGAAACTCATAAGAAGAGACAGCTCCAAAGTCCTGGTTGTTCAATGAATAGGCGAGCATAAGATGAGAGTTCTTGCCATTAAAAATGGCTTTTCTTAATTTTCCGGCAAGACCCACACGATCACTTCTTTTAATATAGACCTCATTGAGTCCTTTTTTGATTTGACCATTATTGTTGATCACAATCTTTAAAAGACTATTATATGCACTCCAAGAAGAGGTGCGATCAATTCGTAAATAAAGAAATTTTGGTTTCTTGGTGAGATCAAAGGAGAGTTTGACAGTATCCTTATCAACTTCTTTGAGAGAAAGACTATTGATTTTGGCTTCGGGGTCAACATTGATTCTTGGTCCAACGCGATCAAAGTTGCTGCGTCTTTCTGCTTCATCTCCAATAGGAAAAACATTACCGAGGCTTCCGTGGCTCCCACTCATTTTGCCCCAAACATCAGGGGCACTTGCAGTCATACTAAAGTTGGCCTGTGCATTTCCAGCAAGGATTCTTGTCGCTTTCACCAATTCAGAACCATAATGAACGGTATCATAGAGCTTGCCAAAAGCCCTCACTAATTCCCTCGGGTCTTTAATACCTTTTAATTTCTTCCATTGACGAAAAAATTTATAGGCGATGATAAGGCGGCCTCCCTGGGAGAGGTTAATATTAAAGAGGGCAAGGGGAATATTAAGAATCGTGGCGTAGCTATGAAGACCAAGGCTTAGGATACGGCGATAGGTCCTAGACCAACTGCCTTCCTTTTGTTCAAACGCTTTTTCCATCGCAAGCCAATATTCTTTTTCGCTTGCTTCTTGAATTTTGACGAGGTGATTAAGATCTAAATCGACTTGATAATAAAAAGAGGTTCTTCCGTATTCGGCCTTTCGCTTGAGTGTGTCACCTTCGCTTTGACAGGCATGGCCTCTGTAATCTCTACTGTGCAGCAAAGAGAGAGTGTCACAGTCTACCTCTGGTAGATATACTGGTGGTCTGGGAAAAGTACCTGGTTTTTGAATCGCCGCTTCGACTTCCAAAATGTAATCATGCAATTCCTCACCATCAGTATGAGAATCTTCTATACGACCTATTATGCGCATTCCAAGGCCATCGGCTTCACTGCTTTGGTAGGTGTTCTCGTTGAGAGTTGTGAAAAACTCATGTCTTCGCGACTCACTGGCTCCCCATAAACTATCGTAGGATTTAAAAATAAGGCTTTTAGAGGTAAAGAGTTTATGTTCTACCCCGTCCATGTGAACAGTTGCTTTTGTTTGGGATAGGGAATTACCTGAGGATTTCTCAAAAAGTAGGGAAAGTTTCATGCGATAGCTCTCATTTTCACTTTGAGTTTGAGAGGTTTTTAAAAAGCGCTCTTCAACCCCGCTTTCTGGATCTTGAGCGTAATCATAACTGAGTTTAAGGCGGCCCATGGTTGCTAGATTATAAGCTTCTCTTGCTTTTTCCTTGGTCAGGTCATAGCGATAGCCAATGGCCAATTCCTCGAGGGTGGATTTGTTAACATTAAAACTAAAGGGAATGAATTCTTCTTTGATTTTTAGGAGGGTGCGATCTAAAACCATGAAACCTTCAAAAAGCTCCTGCTGTAATGAAAGATGGCCAATATTATAATTGGTCCCTTTCGTAAAAGAGCGAGTGAGTTTTATTTGGGCGTGGTTTTCAGATTCCTTCCAAAGGCTTATATCAAAGTTGCCCCTCAGATAAGTGGTAATCCCCAGTGAGGCTTGAGTTGCCGTGAGGTCAAGACCTGCTATCTCAAATTGAGACCATCCTGCACGCAGGCCTAACTGCACCCCACCATTGAGACCATAACTAGTGATTTCGCCAACGGGCATTTCATCCATTCTCTTGGCACTAAGAGGAATTTTTAGTGGATGGGTAACTAGATTCCAAAGCTTATTGTAGCGCGCACGAATTTTAGGATCTTGAGTTTTCCAAAAGAGGAAACGAGAAAAATAAGAATCATCACTATCATCTTCTCTGATGACGGTATAATCCCAATTCTTAGTTTTTAATTCGTGGTAAAGAGAGTCTGCTTCATCCCCGGCCTTGGTGAGATCCTTTTCGATGTCTTCTAAAGATCTTAGTTGTTCTATATTTTCAGGGGCCACTTGGCGTATATGAAAGGAGTCAGCTCCAAAACTGAGACCAATATTTAAACCAATGCCTCCAGCACCGAAACCAATTTCATCGGCGTACAAGGGAATCGGAAGATAGAGAGGAGCTTTTAAAAAATCCACTACTGTGTAGGTGTCGAGAATATCTTGATTATTAAAAACTCTTCTTTGCACTCTTAAGCTAAGACTTAAGTCACCGGCAATAGTTTTCTTAAAAAGCTCTCTATTGGTTAGAGATTCAAAAATGGAAGCACTTAATTTTGTACCAGCATCTTCCCATTCGTCATAAACAGTATCATTAAGGCGGTCAATCCACTGGCGGGGAAGTCTTGGGATCGAGGGGGGATCAGTTGGAGGCGTATCCATATCATTCTCTGTGTCCTGTGCAAAAGACAGTACTGAGAAAAGAAAATAAAGGGCAAATAGGGTCGTCTTCATGGGTCTAGCTTTAATTTACAGGGCTTAAGCTCGTAAATCTGGGCTCTTGTAAAATTTACTTAAAACTACAAAGATTTGATCAGCGGCTACGATGCCGTGGTGCTTTAAAAAAGTGACCTTTTTTCAGTGGCTTAGAGTCTTTGATTGGTTCGATAACCTCTTTTGCCGTTTCCTCTCCTCTTTTAGGGGCAGCGAGAGAGGTGGAAATGGTGTCTTCAGTTTGAGTTGACTCTGGTGAATCGGACAATTCCGATAAGAGGGCTTCTTCCTCTAAAACCCACTCTTCAGATTTCATGGGACTCTCTGGCGTAATTAGGGAAAGCTCGTCTCTTAGGCGATCAACTGTGGGCTCACTTAAGCTTTCGGAGGCTAAGACGGATGTAGTGAATAAACTAAACATTAAGATGGTAATCCTCATACATTATATAGAGTAAACAATGGGGTGACTGACGTCAAAACAGCCATTATATTAGCCCCATGAATCCAGACCTCATGGTGAAAAATTATCACTACGATCTACCTGAAGATCTTATTGCGCAGAGACCGGCGAGTCCCAGGGATCATTCGCGTCTTCTCATCTATCGTGAAGAGGATGATAAGATTATCCATGATCATTTTTATAACCTTCCTCATTATCTGCCAGCGGATAGCACTTTGGTTAAAAACAACTCCCGCGTTTTTCCTTGTCGGCTAATCGCCAAGAAAAAAAGTGGGGCTAAAGCTGAAATCTTTTTTCTCTCTCTCAAAGAAGAAAAGGAGGGGTTTCCTTGTTTGATCAAAACCTCTAGCAAGAAAAATATTGGTGATGAGTTTGTCATTGATGGTGAGAAGAATATGATCACTTTAAATGCCAGAGGCGAGGATGGGGTTTTCTTTGTTCGCCTTGAAAGAGAGATGGCCAATAGGCTGAAAGAAACTCTTGAGGGCCAAGGCAAGGTGCCGATACCTCCTTATATTCGAAAAGGGGAGTCCGATAACAAAGATCTTGAGGATTACCAAACTCTCTACGCCTCAGAAAAAGAGGTTGGCTCTGTTGCGGCCCCTACTGCTGGTTTGCATTTTACCCCGCGAGTTTTTAGATCTCTTAAAGAAAAAGGGATATCTTCTGAATCGGTCACCCTACATGTGGGGCTTGGAACCTTTAGACCTGTTAAAAGTGAAGTGATAAGTGATCATAAAATGCACAAGGAAAATTACTTTGTTGAAAGTGAGGCTTGGAAGAGAATTGTCTCGGCGCCCAAAAGAATCGCCGTGGGGACAACAAGCCTTCGAGTGCTTGAAAGCTTATGGCCTATAAAAGACCGCGTGATAGGGGGAGAGATGTACGATACCGAAATCTTCCTTCACCCGGGGGTGAATGTTCAATCCATTGATGGCCTGATCACAAATTTTCATTTACCTGAAAGCACTCTCATCATGTTAGTTTCTGCACTCATTGGTAGAGAGAAAACTTTGTCTCTCTACAACGAAGCTGTTAAGGAGAGGTATCGTTTTTTCTCTTATGGGGATTCAATGTTAATTCTCAGAAAACAATATTAATATGGGAAGGATATGGGCTTTTTTCAACTAGAACATACTTGTGGCCAAGCTAGAGCTGGAACCATAAAAACTGCCCATGGGGAAGTTCAAACTCCAATCTTTATGCCGGTAGGAACAAGGGCCAGTGTAAAAACGATGACCAGTGCCGATTTAGAAGAAATCGGCGCCCAAATTATTTTAGGCAACACCTATCATCTTTATCTTCGTCCTGGGCACGAACTTATTGAAAAAGTGGGAGGCTCTCTTCACGGATTTATGAATTGGCAAAAACCTATTCTTACCGATAGCGGAGGCTTTCAAGTTTTTTCCCTTTCCGAACTTAATAAAGTAACGGAAGAGGGAGTGGTCTTTCAAAGCCATATCGATGGGTCCAAGCATATGATTGGTCCTGAGAAATCCATGGAAATTCAAAAAGGTCTTGGCCCAGATATTGTGATGGCCTTTGATGAATGTCCTGCCCTTCCTGCCTCTAAAGAGCGCTTAAGAGAAAGCATGGAGCTGACTCTAAGATGGGCTAAGAGGTGTAAAGATTATGAGCTTCGAGCCTATCAAAATCTTTTTGGTATCATCCAAGGTGGGCTTCATCACGATCTTCGAACAGAATGTATGGAAAGATTAGAAGAAATGGACTTTCCTGGTCTCGCCCTTGGCGGTCTCAGTGTTGGTGAGAAAAACCAAGAGATGGTAGATTTTTGCCACGACTTTTGTCCCACCATGCCCGCCCATAAGCCCCGTTATTTAATGGGAGTGGGAAAACCCCTTGATGTTTTGACGGGGATTAAAAATGGACTCGATATGTTTGATTGTGTGCTTCCCACTAGGAATGCGCGAAATGGCCAAGTTCTTACTCATAAAGGGCCTTTAAATATTAAAAAGGAGCGCTTTAAAGAAGACACTTCTCCCATTGATCCGGATTGCTCTTGTCGCACTTGTCAAAATTATTCTCGCGCTTATGTTCGCCACCTCTTTAACGTTGGTGAATACCTCGCAGGGCAGCTCATCACTTTTCACAACCTTCATTTTTATCTCACTATGGTCAAAGAAGCCCGTAAGCAAATTATTGCGGGAACATTTGACGAGTATTACCACTCGTTTTATAAGTCCTATCTAAGTAACGAATATCAATAGAGGACACCTATGAATGTAATGAATGTATTTTTTCAAGATGTGATGGCCCAAGAGGGTGCGGCACAAACTCCAGGCTTAGCGAATTTTGCTCCTATCATCGTCATCTTTTTCATTATTTATTTTCTTATGATTCGTCCCCAAAAGAAGCAACTTGAAGAAGAAAAGGCCATGCTTGGTGGTCTTAATAAAGGCGACGAAGTTTATACCAAGGCCGGCATTCTGGGAACTATCGTGGGTATGACCGACAAGGTCATTACTCTAGAAGTAAGCGACAACGTGAAACTCAAAGTTCTTCGTAGCCAAGTTGGTGGTCTCTCCGCTAAACTTTTTGAAAAGAAAAGCGAAGACAAGAAGTAGTTTCGCATATTCCTAGAGGCTTTCTATGTTCGGACTCGGTGCCGGTGAAATATTTATCATTCTTGCCTTTGCCCTGATTTTTATCGGGCCCAAGAAATTACCTGAGTTGGCGCGCAATCTTGGCAAAGGCATTCGTGAATTTCAAAAGGCAAAAGATGACCTTATGACTCAAGTGAATGAGTCAAGTCAGCATGAGGACAAGCTTCAAGAAGATCATCACCCCAACCTCACTGGGGTGAATGAAGCGGAAGAATTCACTACGCCCACTGAAGCGAAAGCCGATCCTGAAGTGGATAAAGTTGTCGATGAAATTAAAGATGCTATGCAAAAGAATAGCGAAGAAAAATCGTCCTAAACAATTCATTGCCTTTAAGTCTGTTATTCCCCTATAATTTCCTACTGTTAACATCTTTTTCGTTAACCCAATAACCCTAACTGATTGGGAGTATCTAGCATGAAAAGAAGCTGGTGGTACCGCTTTACCTTTTTGATTATCGTGGGAGTTATCTCTCTTTTGATGATCACCCCTACGGCCTTAAACTTTAATCAAGAAACAAGCTTTCCTGTGAAGTCCAAAATTACTTTGGGACTCGATCTACAGGGCGGGCTTTATATGATTCTTGGTATCGACTTTAACAAAGTCTATGAAGACGAAGTGAAAGGTTACGCTAGAAAGATTGCCTACGTTCTTAATGACCAAGGAATCAACGCAGAGGTGGGAATCCTTAATAAGAGCGATCCGACAGATCCTACTCACTCGGTAAAAATTAGTGATAGGGGAAGCCTTGAAAAAGCGAAAGAAGAAATTAAGAAATTCTTTCCCTCTATTTTGAGAATGACTCAAGAAGAGGGGGATGCTCTCTTTTATGGTCTCACCCAAGTGCAAAAGACCACCATCGAGGAGCAAGCTCTCGGCAAGTCTATCGAGGTTATTCGTAACAGAATTGATGAGTTTGGCGTTACAGAGCCAGAAATTGTCTCTCAAGGTAATAACCGTATCGTTATTCAACTTCCAGGGGTGAAGGACATTGAAAGAGCAAAGGATCTTATTGGGAAGACGGCGAAGCTCGAATTCAAAATGGTAAACGATAATATTAATCTCACTACCATGAATGGATGGATTGAAAAGGCTAAGCAGTCTGGGATTGAATACAAAACAGGAATTCGTTTTTCAAAGTATCTGAGAACCCTTAATGATTACCTAAGAAAGGAAAAAGATCTTCCCGCTCAACACGAGCTAGCTTTTCAAAAGACTGTTTCCAAAGCGACCAATGAGGTGACGCAAATGGTACCTTACTTAGTGGAAGCCGGCACTCGCCTTAACGGTGATCAGTTACAAGATGCAAGAGTTCAAATTGATCAGCAAAAGAATGAGCCTTATGTTTCTCTTGAATTTAAGGCCAGTGGAGCGAAGATTTTTGAAGAGTTGACGGGAGCCAATATCGGTCGTCGCATGGCCGTAATTCTCGATGGCAACGTTTATAGTGCACCCTCAATTCGTGAGAGAATTGGTGGTGGCCGCGCTCAAATTACTCTAGGACAAGGAAATTTTAATCGCATGATGAAAGAGGCAAGGGATTTGGCCTTGGTTCTTCGTGCCGGTGCTCTTCCTGTGCAACTTGATTTTGAAGAGCAAAGAACTGTTGGTCCAAGTCTTGGTGCTGACTCCATTGAAAAAGCTCGCTACGCTTCTCTTATCGGGGCGGCTTTGGTTTTTCTCTTTATCCTCGTTTATTATAAAATCAGTGGTTTTATTGCCATGATGACTCTGGTTCTTAACGTCATCTTGGTGATTGCCGCTCTTGTGGCCTTTGAAGCTACCCTTACACTGCCAGGTATTGCAGGTATTGCGCTCACCATTGGTATGGCCGTTGATGCCAATATCATTATTTACGAGAGGATTCGGGAGGAAGTG
Organism: Bacteriovoracales bacterium; assembly: GCA_030149295.1. Classification (GTDB taxonomy): domain Bacteria; phylum Bdellovibrionota; class Bacteriovoracia; order Bacteriovoracales; family Bacteriovoracaceae. Next base: position 49,499 of record JASBRV010000069.1, read on the forward strand.
AGAAAAGGCTTAAGCTACTACAAAGCTGTTGAAACTGGTTTTGCTCACGCTTTTTGGACAATTATTGATGCCAACATCACCACAGCTCTTGCAGGTCTATGCCTTCTTAATTTTGGTACAGGACCTATTAGAGGTTTCGCGGTGACTTTATTGATTGGAATCGCTTCAACTGTTTATACCTCTTACTTTGTAGGCAAGCTTCTCTTTGAACTTTATATGAATAAAACTGAAGGTCAGGATCTTTCGATATGATGCAAGTAATTAACCCCAACACAAAAATTAAATTCTCTAAACACTATGGATTTACGGCCATATTATCTATCCTCTTGGTTGCTGTGTCCCTCTACGGCCTTTTTGCCCGCATGGATTATGGTGTCGACTTTAGAGGGGGAGCCGAGATTCAGGTTAAGTTTCAAAAAGATATTAACCTCAATGTCTTAAGGAAAACTTTAAAAGAAGAAGGTTTTAGAGTTCAAGTGCAACAAATTGGTGAAGCGGCTAGCTTAGAATTTCTCCTTAAAGTGGCAGCTACTGAGGACAATCTCAATGAGGTGACTGATAAGGTTTCCCAAGCCCTTAATAAAGATTTTGCGGCTCAAGGGGTAGAGATAAGAAAGGTTGATATCGTTGGTCCAAAGGCCGGTGCTCAGTTGAGGCAATCCGGTTTTCAAGCAATGTTTTGGGCCTTGATTGCCATCATGATCTATGTAGGTCTTCGCTTTGATTTTAAATATTCTCCAGGGGCGATTGTAGCCCTCTTTCACGATGTCTCTATCATTTTAGGAGTATTCGCTTTTACTCATACCGAATTTACCCTTCAGACGGTAGCCGCTCTTCTTGCAGTTATTGGTTATTCTGTTAACGATACGGTTATCGTTTATGACCGAGTGAGAGAGCATGAACAAAAATTTTCTCATCTTACCTTGAAAGAGCAAATTGATAATGCGATTAATGAGACCTTAAGCCGTACCATTTTAACTTCAGGAACAACCTTATTTATCTCAGGAACGATGTTTTTCTTTGGAGGCTTAGCTATTAGAGACTTCTTTTTGGCCATCTCTTTAGGGGTTCTTATTGGTACTTACAGCTCTGTTTATGTGGCAGCTCCGGTGACCTTACTTTTTAATAAAATTCTAGGAAGTGATGAGAAATCAAGCTCAGCTCAAGGGGCTAAGGCTTAGTCGCTTTTTAGCTCTGTTCATTCTTTTCTTCCTCTCTTGTGCCCCAAATCTTCAGGCACAAGATGAGGATCCTTATGAAAACCAAGAGATTGTAAAAGAAGGCCAAGGAAATTACCAAGGAAACTACGAAGAAGAAGTCAATGCTGCCATGGAGGAAGCCACCAAGGATCCTCAGGCTGCTTTAAAGGAACTGCAAAAGCATATCGATCCCCAGCAAATGGCCGATCTTCAAAAGGCCATTAAAGAAGGGGATCAAGCAAAAATTCAAGAAATCACCAAGGCGATAAACCTCAAAATGACCACTAGCGGGGCTGGTCTCGATAAAATGGTGGACGTCTCTTTAAGAACTTTTAGGGATCAAACTCCAGAGGCGCTTAAAGCACAACTCTTAGAACGGATGCAGGGGACTCTCTTTATGCCAATTATTGAGACTTTCCCACGCCTTATGGATTTTGGGGTTAATATGCTTCAGGATCCAGTTGCTCTTCCGGCACTTTTTAGGATTGCTAAAGATAGAAAGAAGCTTCTTATTTTTCTTGGGATTAATATTTTGATTTTTATCTTCTCTAAAATTGTTAAGCGTCAGAAAAACAAACCCAATGCCTTCACACGGTGGCTTTTTTTCGCTTCTATGCGTTTTGCTGTATTAATTTTCTTTTTTCACAAAGAGCTATGGCCTTCTTTTGTGGTTTTTAAGAGGACCTTTCTTTAGTTCTCTTTGATGGGCGCTTTGATCTTGACCATTTCGCCATTACTAAAATGAAGATTTAAGATTCCTTCCATATTTTTAATTTTCTTCTTATCAATTTCTAGGATCATGATGTGATAGCTCTTTGGTTTTAGGATGACTTTAGACTTTGGTGGGATGCTAAGCTTTTTGATTTGACGCATTTTCATAACACCATCTACTTTTTCATGGGTGTGGATTTCATAATATTTGGCATCAGGGCCTTCTACTTTTATGAGCCTTACTTCTTTGTTGGTGGGGTTTTCAATTTCCATAAAAGCAGCGCTCATATTAAAAATGGGCTTTCTTATCCAAGGGTTAGAGACGACTTGTGCCCAAGTAGGAAAGAGAAAAAGGGAAAAGGCTAAACCTATTAAAAAAGTTTTCATGGCAGTAATTCCTTGAGGTCTTGAGAAAATTGGGGGTCGTTAGTAATGTCAGAGTACGAGTTAACAATTTTTCCTTTGGAATTAAGTAAGAAAAAGCGACTGGTGTGATCGACCGTGTACTTTAAGGCCGAGTCCTTAAGGGGGATAAATTCAAAATGCACAGCAAATTTCTTGGTGACGTCTTCAATTTGCTCTTTGGTACCGGCCAGAGAGATGAAATCTTCTGAGAAGTATTTTGTGTACTCATCGACTTTTTTTGCATCATCTCTTTTGTAATCAACACTGATAAAGACTTTGTTGAGTCGTTGATGCACTTTGGGATCGATTTTATCTAGTGTCTTATTGAGCTTATTAAGAGAGAGTGGACAAATATCGGGACAACTCGTAAAGCCAAAATAAAGCACTGAAGGTTTTCCTAAAAGGTCCTTGAGATGCTTTTCACCACTGATATGAGAGAGCGTAAAGTCACCACCAAGATGATCGTAGAGCCCGGCGGTTTCTATTCTTGGAGACGTTTGGGAGTAGTAAAACTTCATACCCAAAAAAATTAAGAGAAAAAGAGATAGGGAAAGAATGGCTTGAAGAAATTTTCTTTTCATTTTTCTAGTCTTTTTACTTTGAGATCAAAAGTGGTGCGAACCCATTTTTCTTTACCTTTTAATACCACATAGACCCTCCAGGTCATTACTTTTTCTGTGCAAATGGGAAAAACTCTCGTGGCCTCGAGGCGATTGGGATCGAGAAGGGAATTGAGATCAAAGACTTGTTCATCTCTTGGCATATTCATGTCATGACCTAAGAGACGAATGGTGGCCTTTTCAACTGTAATACCTTCAGTTCTTAATAGGTATTGAACATCTTCAGTAGGAATAATGGGAAAAGGAGATAGCCTAAGATCGAGGGTGACCCCTTTATCAGATACTACGCAACGACCATTAACTTGTAAGGAGCATTGGTGAACGATGTAGAGCTCTTTAGGTGAGAAGATATAGTGCCCTGCGGTGAGTGCGATAAGAGCGACAATAAGAAGAGGGTAGAGGTGTTTCATGGAGGTCTATTATGACCAAAGTTGGATGATAAATCTAATCGACAGCGGGTACACAGGCAAAGCGTTTATCATTGGGACGGTTTCCTGTCACAACACCCGTTTGAACGCCATTTTTTCCAATTTCATCGGGAAAGCGCACAGTGTAGGTAATGCTATTTGCCTTTTTCACCAGGGGAGCATTGAAGTCGAGAGGCCAGTAAAAGTGAAGGGTCTTATTTCCTGCACTTGAAGCATCGGGTATGCGCAATTGAGAGCCTTCACGATAAAACCACACTTTCTTCAATTGACCTTCTCTAATGAGGCGAATATCTAAAACGGAGTTTCCACTAGAGTCCAAAAAGGGCTCACTCTCTGCCATGTAAAGTCCTTCGGTCGGAATTCCTATTTTTTCCCCTAGAATTTCATAAAGGACATTGTTGGAGTTGTTATAGTCTTCTTCATCAGGGCACTCTGCTAATAAATTATCATCAATAAAAGGAATCATGATAATTCCTAGGTTGGCAGTGGGGTTTTTAAAGTTGGGAAGGTCCGGAAGATTAGGCCAGGAAAAGACACTGAAGAGTTGGAGGTTGGTACCCGTATTTCCGGTGCGATCGCTAAACTCTTGAGAGATATCTTCGTTGATATCGAGTTGCCCGTTGACATCACCATCATTAAAGCGCGAGTCAGATTGATCCCATACCGCAAAGGATTGGTTGATAAGATCGAGTCTGGGAAAGAGAGGATCGTCATCCGCTCCATAGATTTGTTTGTCATGACATTTTGTTAGATCCGTTTCAGGAGGAAGACTCGGGGGAGTATTTGATGCGGCAAAATAAAAAGTTTTTTTTGCGTATTCGACAAAGGATTCCACCGGTTGATTTTGACGAGCAAAGAAAATACATGAGTATTGGTTGACTGGCATGATTTTAAGATTTCCAGTGGGCTTTCCTGTGTTGGTATCCGGATCTTTTAAGTAAAATTGAAAAGCTTGGGATTGAACATTTGATCCCGATTGTGTCTCTACAATGCGGGCCAGGTAGGTTTTTTCAACTTGAAGTTGATCAACAATGACACTAAAAGAATTTCCAGACACAGCAATATCTAAAAACCGTGTGGACTCCCCATCAAAGGCCTCAAGTTGACAGCCAGGATTGACGAGGTCTTCCCCTGGTATTTCCGTATTACACCAACCAGCAAGATTTCCAAGAACAGGATTGAGTTGAATCTCATTTCCAACAGTGACCGTTCCATAAAGGGTTTTATTGGCCTGAGTTTTTGAAGAGCAAAAAGCTTCACAGTCCGTAATGGTTGCTGATTTGTTGCCTTGGCAAGCGCAGACATTATTTTCGATAAAAACTTGGTTATTAGGTCTTAAAACTCCAGAGCCTTGAACACAAACCCCTTGAGCACTGTTAATATTGGCGAGAATTTCTTCAAGATCTGAAGCCTCAAGGCCTGCCGCTTGAACTTCGGCTATTGCGTCACTTCGTTCTTGCGAATTGGCAAGTCTCGTTCCTGTAGGACATGCGGACACGCAAGAACGGGCACTAATATTAAAAATTTCAGAACAAAATGTTGGCTCGGGTGTCGAGGCGCCTCGAGTGATAGTAGGCCTTCCCTCACGGGCCGAATCTTCCACGCAGGAAGCAAAAAGGAGAATAAAAAGTAAAACTACAACATTTCTCATCAGTTACCTTATCGAGTCCCTTGGCGTTCTTCTTTAGATAAATTCGGCAAAAATTGCCTTTTATCTATTTTAAGCCCTGAGAGGGAAATCATTGATTTTAAAGAACACTCTTATGGAGATTCAATGGCTTAAGCGTATATGGATAAATTCATCAAGAGTGGCGATGCCTTTATTTATGGCCA
>JASBRV010000073.1 GCA_030149295.1 Bacteriovoracales bacterium
AGCTCTCTATATTTCTGGTATCAGGGTTAATGAGTACCGCAACTCTTCGTTGCGAATTTTCTCTGCCAACAGAAGAGAATGTCTCTACAAAATCAATATCCGCTAATTGCTCTATTGGCACAGTGAAACCACTCGAAATACCAACAGGTAACTTTCTCACGATCGATACATTTTTTCCTTTTTCCTCTGAAAGGCGAGTCACTATCGGAAATTTTTTTACGCCATTAAAAATATGACCAACCTCACGACCTCCAATAGCTGTGTTAATAGCATCTAAGACAGGCCTCGCAGTAACACCTAACTGAGATAATTCTTCAATTTTTGGTGTATACTGAAGCATCGGTGACTTACCCTTAGACTCAGATTCAGCTTCTCCAGCCCCTTCAATTTCTTCAACTATTTCTGACCTCTTTTAGAATATCATTATCAAGGCTGAGGTCAGCGACAATTTTTTTGAGTCTTTGGTTCTCTTTCTCAAGTTCTCGAAGTCTTTTGGCTTGATCAGATTGGAGCCCACCATACTCTTTTTTCCATCGGTAGTAAGTGTGCCTCGTTACTTCTAGGGCCTTAAGTACTTGCTCAAGGCTTTTCCCCTCTGCGAGCATGATTTCAGATTTTCGGAGCTTGGCAATAATTTGCTCCATAGAATGCTTTTTCGTTCCCATTTTCATCTCCTTATTATTGGAGATTGTATCAGGTTTGTCTGGTCCTAATTTTGGGGTTCAGGTCACTCAATGCAACTGCTAGATTCAAACTCGATTGTCGAGTATTTAACATTATAACTTTGTAATATACTTTTAACTTTTCCCTTCAGAACATCTATCGCCTTCATCGTGGTATCTTCAGAGACCTTGATGTGAAACCTTAAATAAAAGGTTTCAGAGTCGATAGACCAGCCTTTAACAGCATGAATATCACGCACTAGATCAAACCCTTTAACTTCTTCTTTGATTTTAGACAACTCTAATGCTTCAGGGAATTTTTGAAGAAATATTAATCCGACCTTCTTAAGGTTCTTATAAACACCTCTAAGAATTACCATAGAAATTATAATCGAAAGAACTGAGTCTAAAACATACCAAGGCTTAAACATTAGAATAATACTTACAATTAAAACCGCAATCCAACCCATTAAGTCTTCAAGTAAATGATACATAATCATTTTAGTATTTAGACTACCGCTTTTTGACAGGCGATAAGCAGCAAAGGAGTTAACGACGATACCAAAAATGGCTAAAGCCAACATACCTTCTGGCTTTACGGGTTGTGGCGAGACTAGACGCTGAATCGCTTCATACATAACGAAAATACTACCACTTAACAATATTACCCCATTGATAAGTGCTGAAAGCAATGAGAATCTTCGATATCCAAAAGTAAATTTACTGTCTTCTTCCTTGTGACTTAGTTTTTCTGCAAAGTATGAAAACAACAAGGCAAGGCTATCGCCAAAATCATGAAGTGCATCTGAATAAATGGCGACACTATTTGTTAAGTAACCACCAACAAGCTCAATGACTGAAAAAATGGCATTTAAAAAAAATGCCAACAGTATATCCTCATCACCTTTTTGTAATTGGACGTGATTATGGTCGTGTGACATAAGTCCTCCCAAACCTATTTAATAAAGCCGGTATAACTAGAATCATTCTTAGTAATGTTCCTTCTATGAAAAGGCCTCCTTCAGATTAGGTTGCATATACTTAATAAAGAGTCTGTACAAGCTAGGTATTACTATTAACGTAAGTATCGTTGCAGTGAAAATACCTCCAACAACAACAGTCGCCAGAGGCTTTTGAACCTCTGCACCTAACCCATTAGAAAACATCATTGGTAAAAAGCCAAATATATCGGTTAGGGCAGTCATGAGTACTGGTCTAAGCCTAGACATTGCCCCTTCTTTAACAACGTCATCAGGAGTTTTCCCTTCTAGGATTAAACGATTAAAATAGGTAACAAGAACAACCCCATTTAAAATACTAATACCAGAGAGAGCAATAAAGCCGACTCCCGCAGATATACTAAATGGCATCCCAAGTATATTTAAAGAAATAACACCCCCAATTAATGCCATGGGAGCACAAGCAAAGATTAAGGTTACTTGAGCAAAGTTCCTAAAAGCAGCATAAAGCATACATATGATGACTAACATTGCCAGTGGTATTAAAACAGCAAGCCTCTTTTTCGCACTTTGTAGGTTTTTAAAACTACCTCCCCACTCAATATAATAGCCTTCGGGAAGCTTTATTTTCTCATCTACTCTTCTTTTGGCTTCGTTAACAAAAGATTCAATATCACGTGTTTCAGGATTTATTAAAACGGCGACGCGTCTCTGTGAGTTTTCTCTACTAACGGCCGTAAAAGTTTCAACAAAGTTAATATCGGCTACCTGTTCAATAGGTACAGTAAACCCGTCTGATATACCAACAGGTAGTTGGCTAATCGTGAATACGTCTTTGCGCTCATCTTCTGATAGTCTTGTTACAATAGGAAACTTTCTTACTCCCTCGTAAACGTGGCCAATCTCCTTGCCTCCGATAGCAGTACTGATGGCGTCAAGAATGGGTCTCGTTGTTACTCCTAGCTGGGCCAATTCTTCTGCCTTTGGTTTATACTCAAGCATTGGAGATTTTCCCTTAGATTCAGACTCAGCTTCTCCTGCACCTTCAATATTTCCAACTATTTCCGCAACTTCTTTTGAGTAATCAATAATTTTGTCTAAGTCTTCACCAAATATTTTCGCTGAGACACTTGCCCTTGTTCCCTCAAGCAACTCATTGAAACGTAGTTCTACTGGCTGAGAAACCATTAGGACCTGAGCAGGAACATGAAGTTCTAATTTTTCTTTAACAGCTTTTATCAAGTCCTGCTTAGAGTTAATCGTGCTATTTTCAGGCCATTCATTGCGGTTTTTTAACATAACGTAAGAGTCAGAAATATTAACGCCCATAGGATCAGTAGCAACTTCAGCAGCACCAGTTCGAGCGAATACATTTCTCACCTGAGGAAACTCTTTTACTATTTTCTCCGATAACATCTGTAGTTTAACTGAGTTCTCAGTGTTTATATTTGCAGGGCGTATGAACTGAAATGCAAAGTCACCTTCATCAAGTTGAGGAATAAACTCAGAGCCCATTTGAGAGAACATAACAACACCGGCAATAATAGAGGTAACGCCAATGCCTAAAACTATTTTTTTAAATTTAAGTGCTAAAGTGAGTGCAGGAGAAAAAGCTTTTTCTGCTAAGCTCATTAAGTATGGTTTTTTGTCTTTAGTTTTGCCACTCAAAAAGGTTGCTGCAAGTGCAGGCACAAGCGTGAAGGAAAGTAGTAATGCTGAGCAAAGGGCTATTATAAATGTCTGTGCCATAGGCCCAAACATTTTCCCCTCGACACCTGTTAACGCAAACAGTGGCACAAAAACTATAATGACAATTAATTCGCCAAAACCAGCCGCGGAGCGAATCTCAATTGCAGCTTGAGTCACATATTCTTTAACTTCGGTTCTTGTTAATTCACGCCCAAGCCTTTTACCTTCTTTTTGAAGCTTATGAACACAATTTTCTATTACAATGACTGCACCATCAACAATTATTCCAAAATCTAATGCACCTAAACTCATTAGGTTTCCTGATACATTTTGCCATTTCATTAAAATAAAAGTGATTAAAAGAGATATTGGAATAATTATAGAAGTAATCATCGCTGCGCGAAAATTACCAACGAGCAATAAAAGAAAGAGTATTACTAAGCCAGCTCCCATGAAAAGGTTATGCTTTACTGTGTCCAGTGTCGCATCAACCATATTTGAGCGATTATATAGAACGTCTAACTTAACCCACGAGGGAATATCTTTTGATATCTGCTCAAGCTTAGTATTTACATCATCAGAAACGGTACGACTGTTTTCACCAAGGAGCATAAAAGCCGTCCCAATAATGCTTTCATTTCCATTTACAGTCGCAGCACCTGTCCTAATTTGCTTATCATATTTAACTTTAGCAATATCTTTAACTTTTATAACTTGATAGTCTGAAAGTCTTTTTACAACTACATTTTCTATTTCTGAAAAGTTTTTTAAGAGACCGACTCCACGAACGAGTAACTGTTCACCTGTTTGTTGTATATATCCACCACCTACATTTAAGTTTGTCGCCTCAATTGCATTTTCAATGTCATCAAAATGGATTCCAAACTTAGACATTTTGACAATATCTGGTTGAATAAAGAATTGCTTCTCATAACCTCCGATTGTATTGATCTCTGTTACGCCCTCAACAGTAAGAAGTCTTGGTTTAATAAACCAATCTTGAAGTGATCTTAACTCCATCAATTGAATCAATCTTTTATCAGCGTCTGTTTCAGCGATTTTTGCACTCACTGAATAGTGAAAGATTTCACCTAGCCCTGTACTGATGGGACCCATTTCAGGAACAACACCAGCAGGCAATTCAAGATTCTGTATTTTCTCACTTACAAGTTGTCTTGCGACTAAAATTGGAGTCTCTTCTGTGAATATAACAGTAACTTGAGAAATACCAAATCTAGATATTGATCGAATTGTTTGAACTCCAGGGATGCCATTCATTGAGTATTCAATAGGGAATGTAACCATACGTTCAATTTCTTCAGGAACTAAGCCTTTTACTGGTGTATTAATTTGTACTTGTGTATTTGTAATATCAGGTACAGCATCAATTGAAAGTGTCTGAAACGACTTATAGCCCAATACTATTAGTAATAGAGTCGCTATAAAAACGAACATTCTACTTTCTACTGAGAACTTTATAATTTTATTTATCATTTAGAACTTCCTAGTGACCATGGCCATATTCAGATTTATCTGTCGAGTAAACGTCTGTGACTTGCAAGAGTCCTACTCCATCAGTAACAACTTGATCTCCAAAACCAACACCTTTAACCTTTACTAAATATTTACCTTTTACTTTCTTAATAGATGTCACTGGTAAGAACTTAAAGAAACCACCTCTAAAACGATATATACCCTTTTTTGACTTAGAAACGACGAGAGTTTTTTTACCGATTAAGAATTCATCACTAGCTATTGTCTGTAGCTTAATGCTTAAAGTCTTAATTGCCTCTTTAGATAACTTAAAGCCTTTTTTCTCATCGACTACTTCAATCGCCTTTCCTGTACCTATTGACTTACCACCTCCGTGATCATCATGGTCTTTATGCTCACCTTCTTCGGCTTTTTCACCTTTATGATCATCATGTTGGTGCTTTTCGTCTTTGTGCTCTTCTTTATTCTTAACTCTCTCCTTTGACCCATGATCATGTCCTGAGTGATCGTCGTCTTTTTCTGCGTAAGAGATATTATGAGTAATTATTCCAATAAATATTAATGTTATTACCTTGTTCAATTCTGACTCCTATTTTTTTTAAATTATGTTGTGAGCGCGCCTCTCAGATCAGTGTTAACTGGTTTTTAATTAGGCAATGCTCTTCATTACAAACAGTCTTGCTTCTATAATACTTTCTCAAAAGCAGGCGTATTACCGTTTATCAATATAACTTTTCCATATGTACTTAGAATTTCATTTTCTATTTGAAATCTTGATTTTAAAAAGTCAATCTGTTGTCTGTGTGACTCAATTGTCATTGGAATTGATACGACTCCTCTGGAAAATAACTTTTCAACCTCATTATGCTTCTTTTCGAGTTCTATTAAACTCGGCATTCTAGACAAAGTTTCAATAGATCGCTTTATTTTTGATATCAAATTTTCTCTTTGAATCTTCAGCATTTCTTTTCTATTTTTAGATGAAACCTTTTGAGCTGAAACACTTTTTAAAGCATTTAATTTCCCACCATCATTTGTTTGAAATAAAGGGAGTGCAAATGATACTGAGACACCAGCGGTCATGAACTTTGTATCACCTTGCCCTTGATACTCAATTCTTGGGCCAATAGAAATATTGGAATACCCAAGCGACTTTTGCACATCAAGTTCACCCAAGGCTAAGTCAACTTTCAAATCTTCTAATTGAGTAAGACCTGATATTATTGGATAACCAGCATCAAGTTTGATAAGCTTATACTTCAATTCATCATACTTAGGAGTAATCCTCTTACAGTTCGTTAAGAATGAAATACTTCCAAGTAATATTACTTTTTCATTTTCTAAATTATTGAGTTGATTCTTGTAATCGTTAGATGCGAGCCTAAGTGTAGATAAAGAAACAGTCTCTTCTGGATTTAATCTCTTCCTAGAAGCTAGTTTTTTAATAATCATCTCAAATGTATGAACCACCTCTTTAACGGAAGCTATCGTTTTATTTAGTTGGGCAACACGCTGATATTTTACCGTTGCACTTAGGTTTGAATTAAATAATCGAAGATCGATCTCTGCCTTCTTAAGTTCTTGAAAGCTTTTGGCTTTTTTAATCCTTTTTTCTCTTTTAGAGCCAAACTCAACGATATGTTGAGCCGTGAGAGCATAGGTTCTCAAATCTAAATCGCTCTGGTGGCCTTTTAGATACTCAAAGTCTAATTCAGGGTTTGGCTTTTGCTTAGCAATATCAATAACACTAGAAACCTCCTCTTTTTCCTTAATGGCTTCAGAGATCATTGGCCCATTAGATTTAATCTTCTCGTAAAATTCGCTTATATTCGTAATGTTACAAGTACTATTAGCGTGAACAGCACTTGTAGAAAGCAATACAATTGCTAAAAAGTAGGCGTACATAAGTCATCCTTTATTCGTTAATCAGTAACTAAAATAAATAGCAGACTAAGAAATTGGAGGACGGTTAATGTCTGAGAAGTAATATTGAACATTCCCTAATGAGGTAATAGGGAACGGAGTAAGAATGCCTAACTTAGATGGTGATATATCAGTACTAATAGGCGAATTAATAACAAAGCAGTGAAAGTGACCAACGTGACAGTGGTGCTGATGCTCATCCTCATGTGACTCATGATCCTTATCACTTGAAGCATGAATATCTGTATCGGTACAACTGATTGACGATTCAACGTGAGATAGCGACTCACCTTCAAAAAAGGAGGTAGATGCAAAGTCAGCAAAAATAGAGCATGTTAATGTAAGTATTAATAGAAGCTTCATGTTTAACAAGTATGCATTAAGTTTTAACTTTTATCAATCAATATCAAGAGATTGACAGAAACTTGACTTCTATAGCTCGCATCTAGTTGATATCCTCATCACAGATAAGCTTTTATCAAAAAATGACTTTCATCCATAATATCGCTATACCTAGTAATTTTTTTCGGTAAGGATGTCATCACAAATATATTTAAAGCGAATACCATTTCGTCTGCTTCGGATCATATCTCGACGGCATTTTTGACTAGATTTTTTATAAAGACCATTTATCTTCTTGTACTGTAAAGCTTCCCCTAGCTCTTGCTCCGATCTGTGTTGGAGACCTCTTTCATCGCCAGTCACATAGAAGATAGTCTTCAAGGGTGACCCTTTATAGAAGGCTAGTTCAGCGACATTATCTGGAGAGATTGTAGTACGACCTAAGATTTCGTCTGATGGCCATCTAATGGGGCCATATGAGAAAGCAAATATCTCTGTACAAGTAACAGTCTCACCTGTCATAGCATCAAATCCAAAGTCATAGTTTTTATCAATCTGATCACCTAGATATTCAATCGTCAAAGATAAATCCTTTTTTCCTCTTTCAAGGAAGCCATTCACTCTAAGAACAGCAATCTCATCTAGGTTAGTGAAGTTCTCAAGACTATCAAATTCAAGCCCCCACCTTCTTACTTGGAAAATTCGTTTGCCCTCTTTTATAGGAGCACGAAAGGGTTTCATCTCAGGGAGTTCCCATAATCCCAATTTCCTAAGCTGCTCCTCTGAACCCATGTAAACTCCCACGTGTCCAAAGTTACCGGGAATGGTTATATCAGTAAACTTATATGCTTTTTTCTCCATAAGAAGGTCGAAAGGTTTTAATGTTTCTTTTAACATACTCAACAACTTTGTGTTGTTTTTTAGGTACCCCTCACGCCAAGCAATATTCCCCACGGCATTACCAAAAACTGAGGAAGCTCCAATTGCAACTTTACCTACACCCGCAAGTACACCATCACCAATATTTCGCCAAAATAGCTCGGTGTTCGCTAGAGGAGCCCAGCTTACATTGTTTTCTAGGGCAACATAGAGACCACTTTTTGACCATGTATTTAAAAGCTTACTTTTTTGTCTTTGGAATTCTTTGATGGGAAAAGCTTTGGCTTTAAGAAAGTCTTCTCTATTAGAAATGTATCGTTCATTGAGAACTCTATCTCTTAAACTGTACCACTTATCGAGTCCTAGACTCTCAATCTTAAATTGGTCATTCAGAATCGTTCTTAATGTCTTCTTATGAAAGTAAAGGTCATGGATTTTTCTGAAGGACTCTAATTGCAGCGCTTTTAAAACCTCATTTTCTAAAACATCACTCTTTAGGTCCACAATTCGTTCATGGATGACAACCTCTGTCTTCAAAAACTCGTGAAGAAGGTTGAGAGTATAGGGTTGAATGGTCCCCTTTGAGAATGAATCTAAGATGTAATGGGCCAGAGATTGACCATAATTTTCGACCACTCTCAAATTTAACAGGAGTTCATCGCGAGACCTTTCTTCAGTTAAGCTCTGCTTTCTAATTCTAAGGTCTCTCAAAGAGGTTATATGGTCATTAATTTTTTCATAACTAAATCGAGGTAAAGCTTGGGCCAAGGCTGGTAGCTGTAGAATAAATACTAGAGCGAGACATAATGTTTTATAATTTCGAGTTAGTTTCTTCATATTGTCGATGATAAGGGTTAAGCCAGAAAAACAACACCCTACTATAAAAAAAGGTAAGACTGTGAACTATCTTTATACACCTCTCTATTCTGTAGCTTCAGGTACTTACAGTCGTTCCTATATTAGATAAGGCTCTTTAGAGGTTAGCGTTTAGCCCACACGGAGTAGGCACATAAACTGAATAAAAGTTACAACATTCAGAGTTTTATTATTAGTCGATTTTGACATTATCAAGAGAGATAAACTGATAATCATCTCTCTTACTAAACTCCTCAATGTATCTCTCAATCAACTTAACAGAATTCTTCTTAAGGTCATGAAAAAGAATAACTCCACCATTTTTCTGCTCAGTTTCATTGATATAGCCTTTTAGGCATTTTCGGACAGACCATCCCTTAGACCAACATCCCCAGTCAGCAGCTCTCTTTACTTTAAAAAGTGATACATCAAGATCACCGCCGATATCCCAAAGAAGTGGGCCATAGTAGTTTCCTCCATAAGATGAATCGTTGACAACCTTTGTAGCTGTTTCCTGCCATGAGCCATAAGGAGCCCTAAAGTACCATTTATCTGAAACAGTCATAAAAGGCTCTATCTTTTTATGAGATTCTATAATTGCCTCACGAATACGTTCTTCCTTTTGGTCTCCCGATATTTTTCCAATATTATTATGAACCATAGAGTGATTTCCAACGATATGCCCTTCATCCACCATCCTCTGGAGAAGGTCGGCATTTTTTTCAACTTTAGAGCCAAGAACAAAGAAAGCAGCTTGAATATTGTACTTCTTTAATACATCAAGAATTTTATCAGTTACACCACGAGTAGGCCCATCATCAATAGTCACAACTAATTGCTTTCTTCCTTGATGAAGGTTTTCTATATTCCTTCGGCGTAATTCTTTTTGAGTGGTTGCATAAACATTACCAACAAAGAGAAAACCAACTAATAGAACGTTAAAAAGACGATTAAACATTAATAACTCCCCAAGTAATACAATAAGATGGCGAAGGATATAAAAGTTTACTCCTTAAAACAATGCACAGTGTAAAGAAGTAATGGATTTATCCTTTCACTCTATTCTAGAAACGGGCCTTCTCCCCATATCTTGATCCACTCCAAAGTATACACCTAAACATTTATACATAATAATTTAAACCACTTGAAAGGAGTGTATACATTGGCGCGAAAACAATTTACTGAAAAACAAATGATACAAGCTGTTGAAGAA
>JASBRV010000074.1 GCA_030149295.1 Bacteriovoracales bacterium
TATCTTCATTTTCTGTCGCTATCTTCATGGAACGAAACTTCCACATGGTGAACTCTTCGCCATCAAGTCCAACTCTTTTTTGACCATAGAGAAGAGGCCCCTTACTCGATAATTTTACACCTAGAGCAACTGCGAGAAGCAATGGCGATATAAGAAGAGAGCCAATGAGGGCTCCAAAAAAATCAATCAGCCTTTTCCCAAATAGCTCAAAAGTATTAAAACTCGGCTGGTTTACCGAAAGGAGGGGAATGCCGCCAAAGTCTTCGATTTGGTGACCTACCATTGAGTATGAGAGGTCAGGGAGTAGTTGGATGGGGACGACGTCGTTGTAATGGCGGGCGATGAATTCGTGGGCTTTGTAGGCGTCTTTTCCCTCATAGGCGATGATGATGGAGTCTGGCTTTTCCTCAGAGGGAATTTCATCGTAATTAGAGGGTATCTCTTTAATTTCAAATTCTTGGTGGGCGCCATTTGAGTCAATCCAGCCACGAAAGCGAATACCGCTATCTTTATAAAGCTTTGCCGTGTGGACATAATCAGAGAGCAGTGGAGAGTTTCCAATGAGAAGGACATGGCGTAAGTTTCTGCCTTTTCTTCTAAGATGACGTAAAAAGTTTCTCACAATTAACCTGGTTGATACCAAAAGCACACTTGAAATGAGCCAGTATAGAAGGATGGTAAGTCTTGAAATTCTCTCATCACTAAAAAAATAAATTAAAATAACTAGTCCGGTTACAGCGAAAAAATTTCCCTGAAGGACGCTAAAAATTTCCTTGTATCTGCTGCTAAAACGTAGTGACCGGTAGAGATCCACTTTTCGATAATTAAAGATGGATATAATAACCAAAAAAGGAGTTAGTTTGATAAACTCTAGCTCAAGGCCTTGTTGGCCACCAGTTAAAAGATGAAAACGAATATGAAATGCTAGGAACCAGCAAAAAGAAACAACTATAGCATCGGCAAGTTTTTGCGAAAGGGCTAATGAGTTTTTATATTCGGTGAACATATGTTAAACATAGCAGCAAATGATTAATTTGGCATTGTTTAAGTCTTTAAAGAGTGTGCAGTGCATAGTTTTTTGAGTAAGAGGAAAATTTGGCAGATATTAGTATCGCAATTATTGGAGCTGGGATCATTGGGTTTCAAGTAGGTCGTGAATTATTAAGTAATGGATTTGATAACTTTGCTATTTTTGAGGCTAATCAGTTCTGTGGAGAGCATTCCTCGTCGAGAAATTCAGGTGTCCTTCATGCCGGAATATATTATCCGGAAGGCTCTCTCAAGCAAAGACTATGTGTTGAAGGAAATCGGCTTTGGACTGATATCTCAAACGATTTAGGAATTCCCTTAATTCGTCCTGGAAAGTTTATCATTTCTACTAATTCGAAAGAGGATTCGATCCTAGAGGATATTCTGGAGTTAACAAAGAAAAAAAATGTTCCAGGAATCAGGAGAATGAGTAAGCTGGAAATTGATGAAGTTTCTCCTTATGTGAATATATCAAACGGGTTTTTATCAGAAACAACCGGTATTTTAAATGTAAGTGAGGCACTTAAAAAATTTGAGAACTTCTTTTTTCAAAAGAATATTCCTGTATTAAAAGGCCAAAAAGTTGAGAGAATTGAAAGGGAAGGAAAGGAGTTTATACTTCTCGTAAATAATGAAAAAATACGAGCTGAGGTTGTTATTAATTGTGCAGGTTTAAATGGCATTCAGGTAAGAGAGCAATTGGGATTAAGAGAATTAGAAGATTATTGGGTGAAGGGCAGATATTTAAAACTGAAAAAAGAGTTCTATACCAATAAATTAATTTACCCTGTTCCGCAAAAGAATCTCAAGGGTCTAGGGGTTCATACGAGTTTTGATTTTGATAAAATGGTTCGGTTTGGGCCTGATACAGAAGAGGTTGATAAGGTTGATTATAGTCTTAAAGAGTCTGTAATTGACGAAGTGTATCCAGCTATAAATAAAATCTTTAAAGGTATAGAGAAGTCTGAATTAATGGTCGATTATTCAGGCATTCGCAGCAAAATTAAATTGAGAGAAACAGGTAAGCAACATATTGACTTTTGGATTAAAAATCCGATTTCTAATTACTTTGAAGTTTTGGGTACAGAATCACCTGGGCTAACTTCTTCACCTTCCATAGCCAAATATGTTGTTTCGCTTATTAGATAATGATTATAATAGCTTTCATATCATATTGAAAAATGGAAGATATGAGCTTCTAAAGGTCAAGACAGCAACTTCATTAGCCTTAAAACATCATTTACCTAGTCTATTTTTCATTTTTATGCGAAATATATTGAATATTTAGTAATTTTTTGACGCATTGGGTGGTTGTATTTTTAACATAACGAGCTTTTTTAATTTTTTAAATCGTCGACAAAAAATCACAATTATTGTTTTTTTTGATCTTCTTTGTGTTTTGGGATCGCTCTATCTTGCTTATGCTTTTCGCTTGGGAATGTTAATTCCAGTTGCTGATAGTTATACAGGAATTATGGCGACTATTATTGTGCAACCCCTCTGTTTCTGGATGCTCGGCCTCTATCATGGTATTTGGCGCTATTCTAGTGTTCCTGATCTAGTTCGGATTATGAAAGCTGCTACCATTGGCGTCATATTGAGTTTTCTATTAGGTTTTCTATTTGACCGACTTGTGGATGTTCCTCGATCGGTCTTTCTAATTCAATGGTTTGTTCTCGTGATGGCCTTAGGTGGCGGTAGGTTGGTTTACCGAATGTTGAGAGATAAAGATCTTGCTCCTGGAAATCAATTTGAAGGAGATAGGACTATTATTATTGGTGCCGGTAGGGCAGGAGAGCAGTTGTTTAGGGAAGTGAGGTCTAATCCTGCTTTGGGGCTTTATGTAATTGGGTTTGTAGATGATGATCCTCAGAAGAAACGACGTCTACTTCATGGTGCCCCAGTTTTGGGTAAATCAGAGGATCTGCCTATTTTAGTTTCCTCGCATTCTGTTGACAAGGTTTTCATTGCAATTCCATCAGCATCCTCTGATGTAATAAATCGATTAATCCATATTTGTAAGGATCTAGATGTAGAAATTAAAACTCTGCCTAGGCTAGCAGATATTTTAAAAGGTAGAGTAGAGTTTCAGGATCTGCGAGAAGTTCAAATTGAAGACCTGCTTGGACGCCAGGAAGTTATTCTCGATAGCGGAACTCTTGGGTCGATGATTACTAATGCGACAATTTTTGTGTCAGGTGCTGGTGGATCAATTGGATCAGAGCTCTGTCGTCAAATCGCACGCTTTAAACCAAGCAAGCTTGTAATGTATGAAATCTGCGAGTTTAATCTCTACAGTCTTGAAATGAAGATGAATCAAGAGTTTCCAGATTTAAGAACCGAGTATGTCGTGGGTGATATCAGAGATCAAGAAAAGGTATCTTGTGTCATTGAAAAACATGCTCCCAAAGCAATTTTTCACGCAGCGGCCTATAAACATGTTCCTATTATGGAATCAAACCCTGATGAATCGATTAAAACTAATATCGAGGGCACTAGGGTTTTAGCGACTGAAGCCCTTAATCATGGAGTTGAGAAATTCGTAATGATCTCGACAGATAAGGCCGTTAATCCAACCAATGTAATGGGGGCAACGAAACGAGTTGCAGAAATGATCTGTCAAAGCCTGTATGATAGTCATCGTACGACTAAGTTTATGACTGTTCGCTTTGGAAATGTTCTCGATAGCAGTGGTAGCGTAATCCCGTTATTTAGGAAGCAGATAAAAAAGGGGGGACCAGTTACAGTAACCCATCCCGACATAACTCGATACTTTATGTCGATTCCTGAAGCTTGTCGCTTGGTTCTTCAGGCAGGAAGTATTGGTAAGGGCGGAGAGATATTTATTCTTGATATGGGAGAGCCAGTTAAGATCGTTGATCTTGCTCATCAAATGATTCGTCTCTCAGGTTTAGAGGCTGAAAAGGATATCCATTTGGAGTTTATAGGGTTAAGACCCGGAGAGAAACTCTACGAAGAACTTTTCAGTAATAAGGAAGAAACTTTACCTACAATTCATCCTCTTTTAAGAATAGCAAAACATTGTGATGTAGATTTAGATTTTGAAGATGATTTAGGTAGACTCTTAAACTTGTCAGTTGCCTCTATGCGATCTTCCAGTAGGCTGTTGTTACAAAAATTAGTGCCAGAATATAAACCTCAGGACTTTGAAGTAAGTACATCATCGGATGATTATTTAGAGGGTGATGGAAATAACACCAAGACGGTTCAGTAATATTTTATGTTATTTAACTATAGTTAAGTAGCTCTTTTATTATGGTTTCGGATGCTCTTCCTCTGCCATAAAGGTTTGATCTAAATATATTTTTATCAACTGTTTTGTGGTCTCTATAGGCATTACTGATTTTTTCTTGCTCAGCTCCGGCTAGTAAGTTACCGCCACATTCAACAAGTTCTACCCATTCAGTTTCATCTCTTAGGGTAATGCACGGTTTTTCAAAAAAATACGCCTCTTTTTGTAGACCTCCACTATCTGTCATAACTAGTGAGCAATGATCAATAAGCCACACCATTTCAAGATAACCTACTGGATCAATAATCGATAAGCCTTCGGTTTTTAGACCATACTTTTCCAGTATTTTTTTGGTTCTTGGGTGAAGGGGGAGTATTACCTGTGTCTCCTCTGCTATTTCTCGAAGGGAAGCAAAAATATTTGTAAGTCTGTCCACATTATCCGTATTTTCGGCCCTGTGTATGGTACAGAGGATGAAATTTTCTTCAGTTCTACATTGGGGTTGGTGTGCAAGCTCTTTATAGAAGATTGCTCCGTCCTCCATCACATCACCACTCTTAATTATTTTACAGTCAAAGTTTTCAAAACCCTCATGCTTAAGGTTTTCTATGGCAGTCTGAGTTGGGCAAAAAAGTATAGTGCTAACTCTGTCAGTTAGAATTCGATTAATCTCCTCTGGCATTTTAACATTAAAGCTTCTTAGGCCAGCTTCTATATGTGCTAGTTTGATATGAAGTTTACTTGAGACAATAGCACCAGCAAGAGTTGAGTTCGTATCTCCATAGACCATTATCCAATCTGGTTTTTCTTTGAGTGCGACTTCCTCTATCTTCTCGATCATTTGACCTGTCATTGCACCATGGGATTTGCCACCAATCCCCAGAAAATAATGAGGCTTTGGGATTTTCATTTGCTCAAAAAACACATCGCTCATGTTGGGATCATAATGTTGTCCAGTATGTACGATCACTTCCTCGATTTCATTGAATTTTGCAATTTCACGACTGACTGAACCAGCTTTTATAAACTGTGGTCGAGCACCTAGTATGGTAAGTATTTTTATCATTTTGTTAATTCCTCATAAACACCAAACAGTTTCTTCTCTTCAGCACACCAGTTATATTTTTCCAGAACCGCTTCTTTACCATTTCTTCCCATCTCTTCAGCAGCTTTAGGGTTAGCAATAATAAAGTTTATTGCTTCAGTGATCTCTTGGGGGTTAAGTGGGTTTACACATATTCCACAGTTATTTACTTCTACGATATCTCTCCATAGTGGAAAGTTAGAAGTGATGATAGGCAGTCCTGCGCTCATATATTCAAACATTTTATTTGGTTGAGCATCTATGTGATTTGGTAAAGGATGAAAAGTGACAAGTCCTGCTTTTGACTTACTCATAACTTTTGTAACGCCAATCCTATCCAATGTTCCAAGTTCATTTACATTATTCCAACCATTATAGGATTTAGTTTCTTCGTGCACTTCAGTTTCACCAAAAGCGCCCACAAGATTTAATTTTGTATTTGCTGTAAATTCCATGGCCTTTACAACCTCTTTTATGCCTCGTATTTGTGCAATTCCACCGACATAACAAACTTCATCTTTCTTCTCATTCCATGGAGTGTTGTTTGAAAGTTCTCCTAGTATAGGAAAATTGTTAATATCAATACTGCATTGATTTATTTTTAAAAACTTATCTCTTATAAAAGGTGTTGCTGTAATGATGTAGTCAAAATTTTTTAAATTAATTTTTTCATATATTTCAAAACTTTTAGAAAGGATTACCTTAGCAGGTTTATTTAAATATGGTTTTCCTAGAAGTTGCTTCGGTAAATCTTCATGAGCGTCAAAGATTACTTTTTTTCCAAGTTTTTTAAGTTTTATTCCGATTGGTATTAGTTCTGGATCATGGAGATGGTATATATCAGTATCCAATTCTTTCGCTTTTTCAAAAACCTTTTTTACGGTTTTGGTCATACGAGAAATTCTTCCACCGTCTTTGGCGCCTACATCGAAAATACTGACGGAGTTTTTAGTCTCGTCTCCTTTTCCATCTGCAACGACCAAGCTAACTTTAAAGCACTCGTTTGTCGCTAAAGAGCTACACATTTTAAGGAATATTCTCGTATCATATCTGGGATGTGCTGAAGTTAGGTGGGTTACTTTATTTTGCATTACTTATTTCCCAACAAATCTTGAATCTTCTCATATGGAGGATAGCTTATAAGTACGCCTTTAAGAGGTCCTTGATATACAAACATGCTTCCGCAGGCCACAGCATCCACTTTTGCCGTTTCAAAAGCTTCTTTTATATGATTAAGATTACCAGCTCCACCTAGTGCTATGATGGGTACTTTTACATTTTCTTTTATCTCTTTTAAGAGTTCGATGTCATAGCCTTTCATCATCCCATCATTGTCGCAGTTATTGATCACAATTTCACCAGCGCCAAGAGCTTCGACTTGTTTTATGAAGTCAATTGGACTTAGTTTTGTGTTTTTCTTGCCATTGTTTATAAAAACCTTTTTCTTTCCCCAAAAGTCTTTTTTAATGTCTATTGTTACTATTACAGATTGATTCCCGAAGATATCAGCAGCCTCATTAATGAGCTTGGGGTTGAGGACTGCTTGGCTGCTGATGGAGACCTTTTCGGCTCCAAGAGCATAGATTCTTTTCATTTGCTCTACGTTTTTTATTCCCCCGCCATAACAAAGCGGCATAAAGCACTCACTGGCAATATCTTCGATAATTTTATAGTTTGGTTCTTTGTTTTCTACACTTGCATCAATGTCTAAGAACATTAATTCATCGACTTCTTTTTCGTTGAAGATTTTAATCGCATTTATAGGGTCTCCTATATACGTAGGCTTTTTAAATTGCTCTGTTTTATAAAGTCCACCTTTTCGTAAAAGTAGACACGGAATAACTCTTTTTTGGAGCATTATATCTCTCCAAAGTTTTTTAGCAGCTGCATCCCAAATTTATGGCTCTTTTCAGGATGGAACTGAACACCATAAATATTGTCTTTGTGAATACTGCAGGAAAAGGTTTGTCCATGGCTTGCAGTTGCTAGAATATTTTGTTCGTCGTTACACACGACATGATAAGAATGGACGAAGTAGAATCGATTATCTCCAAGGTTTTTAAAGAGATTGTTTGTATTTACAGGCTTTGTTTTATTCCAACCCATATGGGGAACTGAAAGGTTTTTGTCTTCTAGATCAAGCTTTATAGTCTTGGCATCTACCCATCCTAGGCCATCTTCTTTTCCTTCCTCGCTTGAGTTTGTCAAAAGCTGCATACCGAGACAGATTCCTAAAATAGGCTTTTTCTTTTCTTGTACCTCTATTTCGAGCGTCTTAAAAAAGGAAGCCTTTCTTAAGCTATTTATACCGTGATCAAAAGAGCCTACTCCTGGTAGTAAATATTTGTCAGCCTTTTTGATTGTTTCAATATCGGATGTGATGACGGATTGGACGCCCACTTTTTTAAACATATTGTAAATTGATTTTAGATTACCAATTCCGTAATCGAGTATTGCTATCATTTTATTCTTATGTGTAATTGGACAAATTTTTGCCGAGTAGTGTGGATACAATGTGTTGGATTTTTTTCATTCGCTTGTACTTATTTGTCATATTTGGAAAATCACTATAGTTGTAGGAAGGAGTTTGAAGAATTTTTTCAAGTTCTTCATCACTAATTCCTAGTTTTTTAGCAATATACTCTTTGTCTTCCTTTAACTCATTTTCATTGTAAAGTGGCTTTTCGAGTTCCAGAAGTGCTTCAGCTCTACTCATTTGGCCGGCCATGATGAGGCTGGCGAGGTGAGGTTTTCTTTTATCGTACCCAAACTTCATAGGTAACCAATAATTTTGAAAAAACTTAGTAAACACAGATTCACCATGTTTTCTAGCATATTCCTTATATCCAACTTTATCCTTTAGCTCCTGTAAAGCTTCACTTTTAATATAAGGAATAAAGTTTAAGGGTCTTATCGTCTTCATTTTCTTGATGAATGGATAATAAAAGTACAGCTCGTAAAACCCTATAGTTTTGTAGTTCTTTAGTTTTCTAGTACCAAACTTACGGTGTATGGCATGGAGATTATCTGCATCCATTGCGCTCCAATGCCAGGCTTTTGGAAAGATACTTTCTGTTGCAAGGTTTCCTCCGCTTATCACATAGTTTACTCCATGCTTTGTGGCAAAATGATAAAGAGAGGCAAAAAAAGCATGGTCTTGTGGTACATCTTGATTTGCAATTCCAGACCTGAGGTAAGCAAGTTGCAGATCTTTCATCTCTTCCCAGTCGATGACAATTGTATGTAAATGCCATCCACAATAATTAACAATATTTTCGATGTTTTGCACTGCGAGTTCACTATTCCATCCACCATCTACATGAACAACTAGGGGCCTTATTCCAGCTTCAAAAAGCTTAAGTGCTAAATAAGAACTATCTACCCCTCCACTAAGTCCTAAAATGCAATCGTAGTCCTTGTTTGCATTTTCTTTTTTCATCTTTTGGTACATAGCTTCTAGTTTTGTAGCTCCCTCTTTGTTTGGAAACCAACCTTTTGATGTCACTTCATCAAACTCGGTGCAGTGATTACAGACACCGTTTGCATCAAAGCTAATTTTAGGGTCAGTAGTATCCATTACGCATCTTGTACATATCTGATAGTTTTTATTTTCCATCTAAAAGCCTTTTGTTTTCCTTAGACTCTTTTACCGCATCCTCGTTATTTTAGGGAAGATAAATTAATAGTGAAGTTTGGTAAGACTGTGGTTAGTTTTCAGATTAAGCCAAATTATTGTTTTTTTAACAATAGTCTGATTATATGGCTCATTGGAATATCGTTAGAAAAAGGCTTTTGCTTTGAGTTGGAATGTAATTCGTTGGAAATTTCACAAAAATGACGTTTTAGCATTCTTTTTAGTGTCATTTTTAATGCTAGTTGTGGCTAAGTGTAATCGCTATATCTTTTCCATTGAAGCGCTTTATTTTTACGCGCTGCTTCTTGTGCTCTGCACTTTTGTAGCTACCAAATTTAGAATTAATATCCGGATAGTTTACTCATTGCCAGTAGTTTTGCTTGCCGCTTACTCCCTTTTATTATTTTTTCAGGTCGGTGCTGATGGTGTTCCTTTAGACTTCACAAATGATTGGGTTCCTGAAGTTAGCGCTCTACAAGAAGGTATACGTCATGCCATTTTGGTTTCCTTTTTCGTTTTCTCTTTATTTATAGGAAGTAAATATTCCTCCCTTCCTTTTCTGCCTTATTTATTCATTCTCTTTTATTTGATTGCCTTCACCCTGATGAATTTTATTGTTCATAGGTTCTATGTCCTTTTCCATTTAAACCTTGGTTATGTCTTCTTTTCCATGGTTCCCTTTTTATTTTTGAGGGAGTCTTGTCTTTGTCAGCGCATTGCTCATGTGGTGACATTTGTTTTGATGTGTTACTTAATGATCTTAGGGGCAAGGGCTGCAAGTTTTTGCCTTTTGTCGTTTATGATTTTATTTAATATCTCCAAATATATATCAGCATCACCAGCAGTTTTTAGATTTATGACGACCCTTGCCTTTCTTGTTATTCCCTGCTTGATTTTTCTCTATTTGTTCACCCTTTCCGATCCTGGTCGAGCACAGGAGTTTAATAATCTAAGCTACTCTTTGACGGGAAAGTTTTTTGACACAAGGTATGAAATTTGGGTTGGTTTACTAAAAGTCATTACAGAGACTGGCTCATTTTTAGGATTTGGTAGTGGTGCTAGTAGTCATATGTTAGATGCGCCAAATATACCTGAAAGAGATAATTTAGCCTCTCATTCTACATATTTTGAGGTTTTGCTAAGGCTTGGAATTTTGGGCTTTAGCTTATTTTATGCCTTTTTATACACCTTTTGCTTGAGGGTTGGGCGAAAGAGCGTAACTTTATTTGAAAGAGTGGGATACGCCTATGTTCTGTCGGCTCTCTTTTTTATGGGAACGGGTGTGTACTTGCAGTTTGGGATGCCAGTACAGTCTGCCTTTGGTTGGATCATTATGGGCCTCGCTTTAGGCGCTAGTTTTAAGGGGCATGGCAAATCAAGACTGTTAAGTTCTTAGTGAGTGTTCACTTTGTTGAAATGGCTCATCGACGCTCAGGGTGGGGGCTTTGGATGTTGGGGTGCGCTATTTAAATAAAACATATCTTGGCATGGGAAACCATCTGACGTATGCTTACGTGGTTTAATCGATTAGATTCAATCTTATAATTTTGTTCTTTAGGAGAAGTTCTATGAAAGTTTTGGTCACCGGTGGTGCAGGTTATATTGGAAGTGTACTCGTTCCCGCTCTGTTAGATAAGGGTTATGAAGTAAGAGTGCTTGATAACCTTATGTATGGTGGTAAAGGACTTGTTCCTTGTTTAATAAACGAAAACTTTGAATTTATTCGTGGGGACGTTCGTGATGAAAAGGTTGTAGCGGAGGCTCTTAAGGGCGCTGATCTGGTTATCCATCTAGCGGCTATCGTTGGTTACCCAGCATGTAAGAAATTTCCTGATCTCGCTAGAACAGTTAACTTAGATGCTACTCGCTTAATAGATAAGTTGAGAGATAAGAGTGTTCCTATTATCTTTGGTTCTACGGGAAGTAATTATGGTGCCATCGTTGGTGAGATTTGCACGGAAGAATCACCATTGAATCCTGTTTCTCTCTATGGTGAAACTAAAACAGAGGCAGAGCAACACTTAATGAACTCTGGAAATGTTCTTTGCTACAGATTTGCGACAGCTTTCGGTGCTTCAAACCGTATGCGTTTCGACCTTCTTGTTAATGACTTTGTATATCAAGCTGTAAGAAACAAAAATATCACTGTTTATGAGAAGTCTTTTAAACGTACATTTATCCACGTCAAGGACATGGTGAGAAGCTTTATCTTCGGAATTGAGAACTTTGAAAAGATGAAAGACAACGTTTACAACGTTGGTTCAGACAAGATGAATTACTCTAAAGAAGAAATCGCCAACGAAGTGATGAAAAAAGTAGATTACTACCTACACTTTGCCGAGTTTGGAACAGATGAAGATAAAAGAAATTATGAAGTTTCTTATGAGAAAGTGAGAGCGCTTGGATTTGACACTGAGATTTCTCTTCAGCAGGGATTGGACGAACTCATTAGAGCTTCTTCTATGCTTGATATTAGAAATGAGTACTCAAATATTTAAGGGAGATTTTTAATGATCAGTTCCACCTCGGTTATCGGTCTTGGTAAACTAGGGGCTTGTATGGCCGCTTGCTTTGCTTCAAAAGGCTTTAAGACAATTGGTGTTGATATGAACACTGAGTTTGTTGCTAAGATGAACGATGGAATAGCTCCTGTTGAAGAAACTGGTTTAAGTGAACTCGTTTTAGCAAGCAAGGAAAATATCTCAGCTACAACAGACTATGAGCAAGCTATTTTAAATAGTGATGGGACGTTTGTTATTGTTCCAACGCCAAGTCTTCCTAATGGTGATTACTCTATTGAATACACAAAGAATTCGTTCCGAGATATTGGTAAAGCACTGGCAAAAAAGAATGAGTACCATTTGGTTGTATTAACAAGCACTGTGCTACCCGGTAAGAGTGAAGCTGACCTTATTTCAGTTCTTGAAGAAAGTTCTGGCAAAAAATGTGGAACAGATTTTGGTTATTGCTATAGCCCAGAGTTCATCGCCTTAGGTTCGGTCATTAGGGACTTTATGCATCCTGATTTAGTTCTTATTGGAGAGTATGATCAAAGGTCTGGGGAGGCGTTGGAAAACTTTTATCATAAGGTTTGTAACAATACTCCATCCATCGCGAGAATGAGTGTTGTTGACGCTGAATTAACAAAGATTTCAATAAACTCCTTTATGACCATGAAGATCTCATTTGCAAATATGCTTTCTCTCATTTGTGATCGCTTAGAAAATGCTGATGTCGATGTTGTAACTAATGCGATTACTCTTTTTGGTGGAGTAGGTAAAAAATCCTTTAAAGGTGGTCTAGGTTATGGTGGCCCTTGTCTACCTAGAGATAATGTAGCTTTATCTTACTTAACATCCTCCTTAGGTCTTGAGATTGGTATACCGAGTGCAGTCGACGAGTTTAATGATACTCTTGTTGGCTACATTTCAAAAACAGTTTCAACTTTGAAGCCAAAGCAAGTGACTCTCTTGGGTCTTTCTTATAAACCAGATACTCATATTACTGAGAGATCTCAAGCAATAGATATTTTCAATGATCTAACTAATCAGGATTATGTCGTTAAGTGCCTTGATCCAAAAGTTCGCCCTGATTCACTTGAAGTATCAAAAGATAAAAACTTTCATTTTTATACAGACTTCTCTTCAGATTTAGTTGATACAGATGTCATTGTGGTTGCTACACCTGACCCTTTCTTGAAAAAAATGACAGATTTACTGAAGACTCATCAGAAGCCTGTTGCTGTTATTGATCCGTGGGGGCTTGTGAACGATGTAGCTTCAATGGAGCATGTTAATTATATTCCTATTGGGCGCTTTAATCTTAAAGCGAAACCAGAATTAAGATCTTAGCTTTATGATTAATCTTGCCTCAAAAAAAATTCTTCTTACAGGCGGAACTGGTTTCTTAGGAAAACATCTTCATAAAAAGTTAGAATGTGAAAATGCTGAAGTTATTTCTATAGGTCGAACTCCGTATGATTTAACAAATACGGAAGGCGCTGCACGCTGCTTTGAAGAGATTAAACCAGATATCGTTGTCCACTTGGCAGCACATATTGGTGGCATTAACTTTAATCGTTTATATCCAGCAGATGTTTTTTTGAAGAACCTTCAAATGGCCTGCAATATTTTTGAGCAGTCTCATAAACATAAGGTGGAGAAACTAGTAAATATAGGATCGGCTTGTGTTTATAGTGATCAGCTCGGGCGTCCTATGCAGGAAACAGATGTGATGCAGTATCCGATGCATCCCAGTGTTCAGTATTATGGTTTTTCCAAACTTGCACTTTACCTTGGTGGGCTAGCCTATCATTCTCAATACAATTTTAATTCTATTCACCTAATCCCTGCTAACCTATATGGTCCTGAGGATAAGTTTGATCCGGAACTAAGCCATGTAGTTTCATCAATGATTCCAAAGTTTGTTCATGCGGCGAAAACTCAGGCTCCAGAGGTTGTGTGCTGGGGGTCAGGTAATACGGTAAGAGAGTTTTTGTACATTGATGATTGTGCAGATGCAATTATCCTTGCCATGAAGTCTTATTCTAGCCCAGAGCCTCTTAATATTGGTCAAGGTGAGGGAGTTAAGATTCGAGACCTTGCCAAGGCCATTGCAAAAGCTGCAGACTTTAGGGGAGAGACTGTTTGGGACTCTTCAATACCTGATGGGTCTGCTTACAAAGTTGTAGATTCAGCCAGAGCTAGAAAAGCTTTGAATTGGGAACCAAAGATGACAACTGAGGAAGGAATCAAAAAGACGGTCGATTGGTTTTGCAAACATTATTCAAATTGGACAGACGGAGAACTAAGTTTTAGTTAATAGGAGTTTATATGAGTTCAAACAAAAAACATTATAAAACAGTTACCAATTGTAGGGTTTGTGAGGGCAACCTTAAGCCGATTTTAGATCTAGGTGAGCAATATATTATTAATTTTCCGGATGGCGAGAGTACAGAGGAAGCTTTAACAGCACCTCTCTCTATGTACATGTGTGAAAATAAAGATTGCTCCCTTGTTCAGCTTGCACACACAGTTGATCCAGACATGTTATATCGTGAATTCTGGTACAAGTCAGGTGTGAATCAAACTATGAGAGATGAGCTTTCAAGCATTACAACTGCAATTAATGAAAAGGTTAATCTTAAGAGTGGTGATATTGCGATTGATATCGGTTCAAATGATAGCACTCTTTTAAAAAGCTACTCAGTTGAAGGTCTTAGAACAGTAGGTTTTGAGCCAGCGACAAATTTAATGGAAGAGGCAAGAAAAGACGTAACTATGGTCGTTAACGACTATTTCAATGGGAAGTCTTTTAATGCAAACTTTGCAGGTGAGCATGCTAGAGCGATTACATCAATTGCGATGTTCTATGACCTACCTGATCCAAATGCATTCGTTGGCGAGCTTGCAGATATTTTAGCTGATGATGGAGTATGGATTAATCAGATGAATTATCTCGGAACAATGCTTTCGAAAAATGCATTTGATAATATTAGTCATGAGCACTTAGAGTATTACTCACTTTCTTCACTTAACTTTCTATTAGCTAGACACAATCTTGAAGTGTTTGATCTTGAGCTTAGGGAAATTAACGGTGGAAGTATTAGAGCTTACATTTGTAAAAAAGGTGCTTACAAGGTTGAGCAATCGGTAACAGATCTTCTTAAGGAAGAAGAAGTTTTGAAAACCCAGGCTCCTTATGATGCATTTGTAGCTTCAATTGATACAAATAAGAAAAAGATGCGTGACTTTATTCAAGCTGAAAAGTCTGAAGGTAAGAGCTTCTATGTTTATGGGGCTTCAACAAGAGGAAATACACTTCTTCAGTACTTTGGTATCGACTATAAGGATATTGTCGCAGCTGCAGATCGTAACCCTATTAAGTGGGGAAAAAAGATGGTAGGGACAAATATTCCAATTAAGTCTGAGAAAGATTGTAGAGAGTCAAATCCAGATTACTTTCTTGTTCTTCCATGGTCGTTTAGAAAAGAATTCTACGAGAGAGAACAGGACTTCCTGAAAAAAGGTGGTAAGTTGATCTTTCCACTATCTGAATTTGAGGTTGTTAAATACGGCGATCTTTAAGAATTTAAAAAAAGAAAATAAAAAAGGCCCAGGTTATCCTGGGCTTTTTTTATTGTAACTGAAGATCCTTGCAAAGACCTTCAAATACATTTTTGGTCATAAATTGAGAGCGATATGTATCGTCGATTGATTCGCTAGTTTGGCTTGAAAGCTTTCGAAAAACGCTCGCAAGCTCATTTTTATTGCTATAGTAATAAGCAAGTTGATTCCACTCTTTTCCCTCATCGACATGATTAGGGATAATAAGTCTCTTTCCTAGGTAGTAGGAATCACCAAAGGATCCTGAGCCCATAAAGCGACCATATTCCATCTCATATGTCATTGGTGAGAGAAGAGCATCGCAAGAAATTCCGCGCTCGTTAAATTCGTCTTCGCTTATTACTCCCTTTATATAGTCGATTTTGACTAATGGACTTAGGGCTTTAATAACTTCATTTTCTTCGCCTTCAAAGCAAGCGCCCAGTGTAACAAATTCTAAGTTAGCCCTTTCAGTTTCATTGAGTGACTTAACCGCGGCAATAACCGTTTGGTAGTCTCTTCTTGCAAAGAGGACAACTCCAAGTAGGCCGATTCTACATTTTCCTTCAGATGATGTTTTTCTTTTGTCCTCAATTTCTTGAGGTAATTGATCCACATAGCGATCGTATTGAACCCCCATTAAAGCGTCGCTATTAACAACGGCGTGTTTTTTGAACACTTCAAGCATTGTCTTAGTTTCGAAAGAAAAGCGTGGAATATTAGTGATTGCTCGACTTCTAATAAATGAGAATAGACCTGGGCTAGAGCGAAAATAGGGACGCAAATGCTTGCAAGTGAGAATGATTTTCTTGCGGTAGATTTTGCAAATGAGCCAGAAAAAAATCACATTTAAAATATCCGTCCAGTGGCTTCCTTCTGGGCCAGTAGAAATATTGATGTAATCATATTTCCACCCAGCAAAGAAAACCCAGATGAGTAGAGTTGAGCTGTGTAGTTTATTGATTTTAACTTTGGACTTTTTCATGCTTGGAAAAAGCTTCTCAAAACTATCTTGATGATCTTCATTCACCATGTAAGTTAGGTCAACTTTGTCATTAAGAAGGTGGAAGAGGCTCTCAAGAACTTTTGGATGGTGGTAAATTTCTACAAGTAAGAGTTTTTTCAAAAAACAAACCTTAGGTATATTTTAGTTAGTAATCAAAAGATAGTTAACATTTTGATGTGATAAGTCAATATGCTCCATATGCAATTGAAGGGTGTCAAAAGAGTGGTTTTATGGAAATATGTTGAGGTTATGATATATATAGTTTCTCATTCCTCAATGGATTTACCTCATGCTTATGCACTTTATAAAAAGTATTCCGTTGTAAAAAAAACTCAAATTTTAATCAGTTCCACGCCTCAAAACTTGAAGGTTTTTAAGAAGTTAAAAATTCCCAAATCAGATGTGCGTTATCTTAATTTCCCATCTCGGGAATCCAATAATAGAAAAGGAGGTTTCGCTCTTTTACCATTGTTAATATCAGAGAAAAGAAGTGTAGATAAATTAGTTGTTGAAGTCTTAAGAGATAAAGAGAATCAATTTTATTTTTCTTCTTACACATTTGATCCGCATATGGCTTATGCCGCCCATAAGATACATCAAGGGGGAGGAAGGGTTTTTTTAGTTGATGTTTTAAAAATGAAGCCAAAGCCTATAAAAGATCTTCACTTTTTTTCGGTCATGGGCTTCAAAAATATTCTTTCTTTAATGTTTCATAACATGGTTTTTGGTAATCTATTTTATAGTGGTGGTTCAAAAGATCAGCCTATTTTAACCTTTGATTTTAAAAAAAGTGATTTAGAAATTATAGATAGAGAAAGTGTACTTAATGGGAGTATGCGCTTTTATTTACCAAATCTCGTCGAAAACAAGCCGAATATAATTTTTTTATATTCTGCTTGTCCTCCAAATCTAGGAGAACAGGAATATCAGAGTTTAATAATATCAATTTTAGAAAGAATTATTAGTAGGGGGGTTAATATCATTATGAAAGTACACCCCCAGTGTGGCAGACCAGTCTTTTTAGAGAAGTATCAGTTTGAATATTTGGACAATGCAATTCCTTTTGAGTTTGTAGAAATTGAGGGGCTTGATGCCATAATTGGCATCTGTACTGCTGCAATGATTGGCATAAAGAAGCCTAGGGTGATTTCTCTTTTAAATCTCTTCTTTGAGAAAGACACGGAGCTGTATAACGTTAACAAAAGTCAGCTATCTCAAAGCGATTCCATATTATTTTTAGATGAGTTAAGTCAATTAGACTCTGTATTTAACTAGACGCGAAGCAAATCTTTCAGGGGACTTAGTTTATTGGCCTCTAGGACTATTTTCGAGTTTTAAAAAACCTTTCAATCTGACATAATCACGGCTTCTTTATTGGAATTATTTATGTATGACAATCTGAGGATCCTGGGACTCATAACTGCTCGCGGAGGGTCAAAGGGACTACCTAGAAAAAATATTATAGACTGTGCAGGTAAGCCTTTAATTAACTGGACTGTAGAGGCGGGAAGGGGTTCCCGTTATATAGATGAAATCGTTCTTTCGACAGATGATCAAGAAATTGCAGAAACTGGAAAAAAGGCTGGGGCAAATGTTCCCTTCATTAGAGAGGGAAAACTTGCTGAGGATAAATCGCTTATCCATGAAGTGATTCACGATACAGTTGAAAAACTTTCGGATAAAGGAATGATTTTTGATTTTGTTTTATTATTACAGCCTACGTCACCATTGAGAACAAAAGAACATATAGATTCTGCTATTGAACAATATTTTAAAAATAGAAAGTATGATGATGAAATGTTGGTATCTGTTTACAAGGCAGATCCTAAGGTCGGATGGATAATGCAAAAGAATAAAGAAGGTTATATCGACTTTTGCTTGGTTTCGAAAAAAGAGGGAAAAAGGAGGCAAGATCTTGATACCTTTTATTATCCGAATGGGGCAATTTATTTAGCACCGATAAAGTTTTTTAAAGACACTTTTTATACAGAAAAAACTCAATACTATGTAATGCCAGAGGTGGCATCGGTTGATATTGATACGCGTGAAGATTTAGAACGAGCTGAAAGTTATTTAAGAGGTGCTCATGAGTCATAGGGTAATTGCTAGGCTTGATATTAAAGGACCAAATCTTGTTAAGGGAATTCACTTAGAAGGTTTGCGTGTGTTGGGGAAGCCATACCAGTATGCCAAAGAATATTTTGAAAATGGTGCTGACGAGCTAATGTATGTGGATGTTGTGGCAAGTCTTTATGGGCGAAATAGTTTGCACGATTTAGTTTCTAAAATGGCCAAGGAAACTTTTATACCTTTAACTGTTGCTGGTGGATTAAGAACTCTTGATGATATCCGGGCCGTACTTAGGGCAGGTGCTGATAAAGTAAGCCTTAATACAGCCGCGATCAAAAACCCAGAAATTATCAAAGAAGCGGCAAGGGAATTTGGATCCTCGACAATTATTGTAACAATAGAGGCAATTCAAAATCCTCCCGGCCAATATTTAGCATATGTTGATAATGGCAGAGAGCATACAGGTGTAGATGTTTTAAAGTGGGCTAAAGAGGTAGAGGAGCTTGGTGCTGGAGAGATTTGTTTAACCTCTGTTGACAAAGAAGGAACTGGCCTAGGCTTTGATCTTGATTTAATTAGCCTCGTTTCTGATAAGGTGGGAATTCCAGTGATCGCCCATGGGGGAGCTGGGAAGGTGGAGCAAATTAAGGAAGCTGTGGGTAAAGGGGCGGATGCAGTCGCAATTTCATCGATGCTTCACTATGATTTTATTAATCGACATTCAAAAGATAATGATTATGAAATTGAAGGTAATATTGAATTTCTAAAAAGTGGAAGACAGTTCTCTAGAATAGATTCTATGTCTTTGCCCGAAATAAAAAAACAGCTTCATGAAAGTGGAGTGGATTGTAGGCATTAAGAGTATGAAGATAGCAATTGTAGATTATCAAATGGGAAACTTGTTCAGCGTAAGAAATGCTTGTGACTTTCTTGAATTTTCAAGTTTTATAACTAATAAGCCTGATGAGATAGCTAATGCAGATGCTGTTATTCTTCCTGGTGTTGGTGCTTTTGGTAAGGCCATGGATACCTTACAAGCTTCAGGCATTAGTGAAGCTTTGTTAGCATATATTGAGACGGGAAAACCATTTCTAGGTATTTGCCTTGGGATGCAATTGCTTTTTACTGAAAGTGATGAATTTGGAACTCATAAGGGACTAAATGTAATTGAGGGAGAGGTAAGGCATTTCTCAAAAGGGATAATTGATAACAAGGCAAAAGTTCCTAATGTTGGTTGGTGTAGAGTAAAATCTTCCGACATAAATTGGGAAGATTCATTTTTAAGAGGGGTTGAAGAAGGTGAGTATATGTATTTCACTCACTCTCATTACACTATCCCAAAAGATGATAGTGTAATTTTGACGACCACCGAATACGGTGGTTTTTCCTACTGTTCTTCAATCAAAAAAGGGAATATTACAGCAACCCAATTTCATCCCGAAAAAAGTTCGAAACATGGATTAAATATTTTAAGAAATTTTGGCGAATCGCTGAATTAGTGAGGTAAGTTATGGAGCATAAAAACACCCAAGAGCGTTATAAACTTCCAGATGTGGTAAAGTTTTGTAAGCGTTGTACAATATCAAACCAGAGACCCCGTATTGTATTTGATAGTGAAGGGGTTTGTTCAGCCTGTCGTTATGCAGATGAAAAGCATAATCATTTTGATTGGTCGGCTAGAGAGGAAGAATTAAAGGAGCTTGCAAAGCGCTTCAAACGAAAAGATGGTGGTTTTGAAGTATTGGTACCAGCAAGTGGTGGAAAAGATAGTGCTTTTGTTGCGCATGAATTAAAACATAAGTATGGAATGAAGGTCCTTACCGTAACCTGGTCTCCCCATGTTTATACCCCGGAAGGATGGGAAAACCTCCAAAATATGATTCATATTGGGGGATTGGATAACGTCTTAGGTACACCAAATGGAATAATCCATAGAAAACTCACAAAGCTGTCATTTGAGATATTAGGAGACCCCTTTCAGCCCTTTATTTACGGGCAAACTAATTTTCCTATGCAAATTGCAGCGAAGTATAAAATCCCATTAATCATGTATGGGGAAAATGGTGAAGTTGAGTATGGTGGAGACATGACTAATGCCTACAAGCCGACAAGAAATTATAAGTCGGATCATACTAAGCACTACTTTTCAGGAATTGATCCCGAGCATTTTACGAAATATGGAATTTCAAAGGATGATCTTCAGACTTATATGGCACCTCCTCATGAGGAGTTAGATAAGATTAATACAGAAATTCATTTCTACGGCTATTATCGAAAATGGACGCCTCAAGAGAACTATTATTATTGTACAGAGCATACAGGGTTTAAGCCTCTTCCAATTAGAAATGAGGGGACTTACTCAAAGTATGCTTCTTTTGACGATAAGATAGATGGTTTCCATTACTATCTTGGCTTTATTAAGTTTGGTATTGGAAGGTGTACTTCTGATACTGCTCATGAAATTCGAGACAAGCACTTGACTCGCGAGGAAGGTGTTGAGTTGGTAAGAAGATTTGATGGTGAGTTTCCAGAACGTCATTATAAATTGTTCTTAGATTATTGTGATATTTCTGAAGAGTACTTCCGTGAAGTTATTGATAGCTGGCGCTCTCCTCACCTTTGGGAAAAGGTTAATGGAGAATGGAAACTTAAGCATAATGCCTGGAGTGGCGGTACTTGCGATTAGTTAAGGAATATTTATGTCAAATGTACTTTTAGTTGGTGCAGGCCAAATTGGTAGTCGACATTTACAGGGATTATCTAAGTCTAAACTGGTTACCCAAATTGATGTAGTTGATCCCTCCCAAGAGTCTTTAGTGATTGCTCAAGAGCGCTGGGAGCAGGTTAAAAGGAATGATAAGGATATTTCCGTTCGGTATTTGGGGGACTTGTCAGAAGTAAATGCAGAATATGATACGGTTCTTATCGCGACTTGTTCAAAATACAGATTAGGCGTTCTTGTAGAGTTGGCTACTAAGGTGAGTTTCAAAAACCTTATCCTTGAAAAGTTTTTATTTCCTAAACTTTCAGACTACCTAGAAGCTGAAAAACTCATTCAGGAAAAAGGGATAAGGGCTTGGGTTAATTGTCCCAATAGAATGATGCCAATTTATAAGAGAATTAAAAACTTAAATAAGTCAGGAGGGCGTCTTTTTTATTCGGTACAAGGAGGAAGCTTTGGAATGGCCTGTAATGCAATCCATTACCTAGATTTAATTTCTTACCTTACAGGTGATGACTCTCTTGAGCTTTCTGGTGCCTTACTTGAAAAAGGAGAAGCCGCTAGTAAGAGAGAGAACTATGTCGAATATTATGGTTCTCTCGTAGGATCTTCTAAAAATGGAAGTCAGATTATATTAAGTTCAATGAAGCAGGATGATCTTAGTGTTGTACATTCAATTACAGGTGAAGCTTTTCAAGCTAATCTGGATGAAATCCATGGTTTTATAAGGTTTAATGACGGCAGCGGTTGGAAAGAGGAACAAATTGGACTTTCTTATCAAAGTGAATTAACGGGAATTGCGGTTGATGAAATTTGTATGAAGGGGAGTTGTGACTTACCCTTGTTTGCCGAGTCTTCTCAACTTCATCAAAAAATTTTAACTGTCTTTTTAAAGCATTCATTCGGTGAAGACTTTAACGAAGAAACTGTTTGCGCAATAACCTAAAGAAGGGACTTTAGATGAAAAAAGGGTGGCTAGTAGGTACAGGATTTATTGGTATTGAACATGGTAAAGTCTTAAATGACTTAGATGTTGAGTATCTAGCTATAGGTCGCGGAGAGGCTTCTGCTAATAACTTCAAAAATGAGGTTGGAAAAGAAGTCGTCACAGGGGGGCTTGATAGGTTCTTAGATGGGAAGCCAGAAGTACCAGACTTCGTTGTTAATGGAGTTCCTGTAGACCAGTTGAAAAACTCAATATTAAGGTTAATTGAGTTTGGTGTTAAAAATATTTTACTTGAAAAGCCAGGTGGTGTGAACAGGGCCGAAATCGAGGAGATTGCCACTGCTGCAGCCAAGAATG
This sequence comes from Bacteriovoracales bacterium, assembly GCA_030149295.1. Taxonomy (GTDB): domain Bacteria; phylum Bdellovibrionota; class Bacteriovoracia; order Bacteriovoracales; family Bacteriovoracaceae. The sequence continues at coordinate 22,206 of JASBRV010000074.1, forward strand.
ATGTCACGATTTACCTTGGCTATAATCGTAGATTTTATGCATCAGTTATGGCAGCTGAAGAAATTATTCAAAAGGAAGGTGGAGTTACATCTTTTAATTTTGAATTTACGGAATGGGCTCATGTCATTGGAGAATTAGAAATTCCAAAGATAGTGAAAGAGAATTGGTTCTTGGCCAATTCAACCCATGTGGTTGATATGGCCTTTTCATTGGCAGGTAATTGGCCAGAGCAAATGGCCTGTATGTCTACTGGTAAGCTTGATTGGCATCCTAAGGCTTCTAATTTTTCGGGTAGTGGAAGAACTAAGGGCGGAGCACTTTTTTCTTATCATGCAAATTGGGATGCTCCAGGACGTTGGGGTATTGAAATTATGACGAAGGGGAAGAAGCTAGTTTATCGACCTCTAGAACGACTAAAATTGATAGATAAAGGAACCGTTCGAGAATATGAAGCGGAGGTGGATTATTCATTGGATGAAAAGTATAAAGCAGGACTATATCTGCAAATGAAAGATTTTTTGGCAGGAAAAAAAGATAGGTTTTGTATGATTGATGATTTAGTAAATCACCTTGGTGTTTATGAGTCGATCCTATCTGGTGAAAACTATCATATATAAACGAGAAAACTATGAAGATCCACTTAAGGCAAACACATCATACAATTGGCGACTTTTCAGCAATCCTGACTACGATAAAAGAAACATTTGAATCAGGTGAGGCAGGAATACATGTTTTTCCTGAGTTGTTTTTAACAGGATATCCCCTGCAGGATTTATGTTTAGAAAAAAACTTTATCACGGCTTATCAAAAGTTATTGGCTGATATTAAAGATCTCGTTAGCACAATATATCGAAAGGATTTAGTTTGCCTTATTGGTGGTTTGGATTATGAGTTCCAAGAGGATGGTTTACCTAAGAAAATTAGGAATTCTATTTTTGAAGTAAAGTCGAATGAACCGATGAGATCCCTTTATTCAAAACAACTTTTACCTAATTATGATATTTTTGACGAAGGTAAGTACTTTACGGCCGGAAAAGATATTTGTATTTGGGAGTGGGAAAATAAAAAGTTTGCCTTACTTATTTGTGAGGATATGTGGCCTAGTTCGCTTCATCACACAGATCCAGCAAAGGACATAGAAACTAAATTACAGAGTGAAAATATCAAAATCGATGGCGTTATTAATCTCTCAGCGAGTCCTTTTCGAAGAGGAATGACTGCTAACCGTAGAGAAAGAGCTAAGGATATTTCATTAGCGCTTGAAGCGCCATTCTACTATGTAAATAGAGTAGGCGGTGAAGATGAAATTCTTTTTGACGGAGATAGTTTCGTTGTAAATGGGACAACCACATTGGCCAATTCTAAAAGGTTTGAAGCCGATACTTTGTCTTATGAGGTTCCAAGCTTTAATGATTCTAGGATTCCTTTTCCTAAGGATTATATTAAAAGTAGTTGGGAGTCTCTGTTCTTGCCTCAGTTTGACCAAAGTCAGCCGCCCAAAATTCGAGAACTAACGGATGATGAGTGTGAGGAATTGCTTCAAGCAATTGGCTTTGGGGTTCAGGAGTACGCTTCTAAAACATGGCATAAAAACTTTACGGTAGCTCTCTCTGGTGGAATTGACTCTTCCTTAGTTTTGGCAATCTTAAAAATCTTTTTAAGGCCAGGACAAAGTCTTGAAGCTGTTTTTATGCCAAGTAAGTTCACTTCTGGCTTGAGTGATGAATTAGCACAAGAACAATGTAGAGTAATGGAAGTTCCTCTCTATACATTTTCCATTGTAAATGTTCACGAAACGATCAGAAAGGATTATCAATCCGCTTTTTCTTCAACTTTAGAAGGCTTAGGAGATGAAAACGTCCAAGCTCGAATTAGGGCTTCATTACTTTTTGCTCGTTCAAACTCCATGAACTCTCTTGTTATTAATACTTCAAATAAATCAGAGTTAGGCGTTGGTTACTCCACTCTTTATGGAGATAGTGTCGGTGCACTTTCTATTATTGGAGATTTATATAAGACTGAGGTTTTTAAACTTTGTGAGTATATTAATAAAAAATATCCCAACTATATTCCAAAGGGAGTCATAGAGAGGCCACCTTCAGCAGAGTTAAGACCTGACCAAGAGGACTCGCAGAGTCTGCCTCCTTATGAGAGATTAGATGCTATCCTTGAGGGGATGGTAAGTTGTAGACATACAAATGCCGAGCTTATCAAACTGGGGTTCACTGAAAGTGAAGTAGAGAAAACCTTTAAACTTTATACTAGAGCTGAGTACAAGCGAAACCAGTTTGCACCGATCGTGAAGTTAAAGCCTAAGAGTTTTGGTTTTGGCCATAGGGTACCAATTTGTAAAATTCTTAAATAGTGTAAAAGTTCCAAAGAGGTTAAGATGCAAAGAGCGTATATAATTGCAGAAGCAGGTGTGAATCATAACGGTGATTTGAAGGCGGCTTTTGACCTCGTTAAAGCAGCTGCTGAAGCTGGTGCTGATGCAGTAAAGTTTCAAACATTTAAAGCCAGTAAACTTGTTGCTGCTCATGCGAAAATGGCTGAGTATCAAATCCAAAATACTCAAAAAGAAGAATCTCAATTGGCCATGCTGGAGCGCCTAGAACTTAGCTTTGAGGATCATCACAAACTTGTTTTGGCTTGTAAGGATATGAAAATTCAATTTCTATCCACAGCTTTTGACCATGAGAGTTTGAACTTTCTTAATAACAAAATTGAAATGCCATTATTTAAAATTCCCTCTGGTGAGATTACGAATGGTCCCTTACTTCTTGGTTTTGCTCAAACGGGAAAAGACCTCGTCTTATCAACTGGAATGAGTAATTTAGAGGAGATTCATCAAGCCTTGGCTGTACTTAGTTTTGGTCTCCTCTATCCCGAAAAAACTCCCAAATCATTTGATGAAGTTCTCAATGTTTATAGAAGTAATGAAGCAAAAGATGTTCTTAAGAAAAAGGTGAAGATTCTTCATTGTACCAGTGAATATCCCGCACCTTTTGACGAAATTAATCTAAACGCAATGTTAGCAATGAAAAAGGAATTCAATTGTCCAATAGGTTATTCTGATCATACCGAAGGAATCTCGGTTCCAGTTGCAGCTGTTGCGCTAGGTGCTACTGTGATTGAAAAACATTTTACCTTAGATAAAAATATGGAAGGTCCAGATCATAAGGCATCTTTAGAGCCTCATGAGCTAAAGGCAATGGTAAAAGCAATTAGGGAAGTCGAGCTAGCTCTTGGGGATGAAGTAAAAACTCCGGGTAAAAGCGAGCATAAAAATCGTGAAATTGTGAGAAAAAGTCTATGGGCCAGCCAACCGATTAAAAAGGGTGACCAGTTCTCAAGTGAGAATGTGGCGGTATTACGTCCAGCGAGTGGAGTCTCACCCATGAGTTACTGGGATTTTATTGGGAAAACGAGCGATCAAAATTTTCAGCCTGGTGATAAAATTTCTTAGATTTTCATAGGGATTGATATCACTTAGATGTTTGTTCCGTTTCTAATCATGGGGTGAGAAATCAATAAAACTTGATTTCACTTTTATTTAGCTGCTTTTTTGATAATCTAAAATTAAAAATTAATGAGAATTAGGTTGGTCATTAAAGTTTGGCCAATAGGACCATATATAGTTTCCTTCCCTATCTTTTTTAAGGTTAACTCCGGCTTTTGTTAAAATGCTATATATTTTTTCGAATGATTTATGATCTTTTATATTTTTAGCTTTAGTCATTTTATCAATCAACATAACGATTTTTTTGTCCGAGAACACCGTGGGACTTTTGAAGGGACCATAAGTTAGTTCATTAAGGTATTTAGTAATTTTTTTTGATAATTTGAGCAACATTGAACCAAGTTTTATAGTAAATGTTTGTGTTTTCTTGGGTAACGTTTCGAATCCAAGGGCTTCTCGGATGTTATTAGAGGTTGTTGTGCTACCATTGACTAATTCTTCTGTCATGTAGACAAAAGTTTTCTTTCCAAATTGCCCAGTAATTGAATCATTGTATTCCTGGGCTATCGTAGCATCTCGTATAAGAATTACATTAAGATGAGCCTCTTGGTGCATATTATATAGACCAACAGGTCGGAAATATACACATCTGCTTGTTTCGTAACCTGCGTAAAAAATTGTATCGATCCCTCGTTTGTATAGTTCATCTCTTAATTTTAATACTTGGAAGTTCCAACCGATCTCTGTATAAGTAATTTGGATGTCTTCATCTTGAATCTTTATTCGTTCTTCCTTGTGTGATTCTGGCCCGTAGTCAGCATGTATAATTGGAATTCCACTTTTTCGAAAAAGTTCAATTAAAGGGAAAAGAACTTCTTCTTTGTGTCTTTCAACTCTTGTTAACCACCTTGGATTGCGATAGTAGGGGTAATTCCAAACATCCATTAGTAATAAAGCAACTTTTTGCGTATTAATTTTTTTTGTGAATTCCTTACTGTAACCAGGTACAGACTTTCTGACTTTTAAACTGATTTCCTTAGCATTGGCACTGGAGACCAGGGTAAATGAGAATAAAATTAGATGACTGAAATGCTTGCCTCGAAAGGCATTGGGCCTTCTCCCCATATCTTGATCCACTCCAAAGTATACACCTAAACATTTATACATAATAATTTAAACCACTTGAAAGGAGTGTATACATTGGCGCGAAAACAATTTACTGAAAAACAAATGATACAAGCTGTTGAAGAA
>JASBRV010000082.1 GCA_030149295.1 Bacteriovoracales bacterium
CCTTAAAGTTAGACTTTAACATGCCTATACTGTAGCTATTGCTCTTTTTAAATAATTGAGCCTTTAATTGGCCAACAATTTTACGGACTTCAACAATATTCATACAACACTTTTTGCTATCTCTAGTGACACATCTCTTGAATTCAAATTATCTAGTGTTGCCTCATAAGACAAAATCATCCTATGACCTAATACTTGGGGAACGATTCTTAAAACATGCTCCGGAGAGACATAATCGGATCCATCTAAAAAGGCTTGGAACTTTGATATCTTATATAACCATTGACATGCTCGAGGGCTAGCGCCAGCGATAATGACTCCATTATATTTACTATTAAAAAATTCAGAACCAGGCCTAGTTGCATGAACTATTCTGACAATCAAATCTTTAATCTTTTCATCCATATATTTAGATTCTGTAATCTCTTGAATTTGCAGAAGGTCATCTGTACTAAGTGTCGCTTCTACCTCATCTAGAAAGTTTTTCTTTAATCCCAAAATAGACTTTTCAGCTTCAAACTTTGGGTAATCCACGTGAATTTTCATCATAAACCTGTCCATCTGAGCTTCTGGTAGAGGATAAGTACCTTCTTGGTCTATTGGGTTCTGTGTTGCCAAAACGACAAACGGTGAAGACAGCTTATGAGTATTATCACCAATCGTAACTTGCTTTTCTGCCATGGCCTCAAGTAGGGCAGCTTGTACTTTTGCAGGTGATCTATTAATTTCATCTGCTAAAAGAATTTGAGTGAAGATTGGTCCAAATTTGGTAGAAAAGCTTTCGGTTCTTTGACTATATATCATTGTTCCGATCAGATCAGAGGGGAGTAGGTCTGGAGTAAATTGGATTCTTTTAAAACTTAAGTCACACAATTTACTCATGGTTGATACTGACATCGTCTTACCTAACCCAGGCATTCCCTCAATGAGTAAATGACCCTCGCAAACTAATGCACAAAGAATGGAATCTAGTAAGTTATCTTGACCAAAAATAAAAGTCTTTGCTTGATCTAGTGAACTTTTTGCTTTCGATAAAACGTCTTGTGACATGACAACCCCTGTGATTTTAAATAGCTATAGCTAATTATAACGCTGATTTATAGGCTATCAATGGTGGAACTTTTGGAAATACTTATTCCAAAATTAGACTTGGAAATACTTTAGTAAAAAGGTCATCAACTTTCTTAGAGTTCTCTCCTTTAAAATAGTCGAGCGCTTTAAATAAATTCTCACCCTTGTCTTTTATAAGAAAGTTTATAAAATTTTGAACTTCTCTCTCTTTAGAGTTTGAGATACAAATTGAACTCCTACAATACTCCTTAGCACTTGAGAGGGCGATAATTTCCCTTAAAGCGGTCCAATCAACCTTATTACTTGATAATAAAACAGAGAAAACATCACTCGTTTTCTCTATATCACCCTCGGTATAAATAAGTTCTAAGACATCGTCGACAAGCGTGAGAGAGTCTAAAAACTTTTGAGCTCTCTCTTCTTCCTGCAATTGATAATTCAATGCTTCGACTAGTTGAGACTCATGGGCCGTGGCATAAAAAATGAACTCATTTAACAATTTAGTATAAATATTACCTTTATCCTCAGCAGTTAGCTTAACCATTAAGACATCTAAGAGATAATTTACCTTAAGAAGAAAGTTTTCATCATTAAAGTTCAGGACTTTTGAAATTATCTTATGATTGTTTAAAAGTGGATTTACAAGTCCTATAACATCAAAAATTGAATTATATTTATATCTTCTATCCAAATTTTCTTTACCTACAAAAGAAGATAAATAAATTCCTTTATATATTATTTGTTCTGCTAGGCGTACTCTGTTGTATGGTGCTTCGGAGAAATAAAGAAGTACATTATCCAAGAACCCACTTGAATCGACTAATTTTAAAACATCTTCAGTTTTCTTTAGATGTTTACTCGTTTGATAATTTCTAAAAAGGTTATTATCGAGGTGCTTAAGAAGTTCTTTTTCTAGAAACCTTTTAAACTCAGAATCGGTTCTACCAACCCTATCCCGTATAACCCTTGCGCCATTAGTAAAACCATTTACCATGGTGACCAAACCGAGGATTTGTCCATTGTGAGATTCTAAGTCTTTTTTTCTTTGCAACCATGGAATATCTAGATTTATCCCCAAGAATCGTCTTCTAACAATACTACTTACCTGGCTTTTGTCCGGTGAAGAACTTACCAGTGATGTTAACAATGATTGCATATAATCGCCATAACGCCACTTCTGCAGAGTATTTACGTCAAGTAGCGCTTTAAAGGTCGCTTTACTATTTTTTCCTAACTTATGTTGAGCGCGATTCATAAATTTTCCACAAAACTTCAATGGAATACAAGTTTTGAGAAGGGTAAATTTTTTATCGACCGTATCATTATAATCTTCAGCTTTAGCGACAGCATTTAGGTAATGAGCCCCAAGATAGTTTTTATCAAAACGAACATCTCGAATAACGGTCTCAATCCTCTCCATAGTAGTAAGTTTTACATTGAATTCATCAGGGGTATCCTTTCCTTGATCTCTTGTAACTTCCCAATTATCGTTTTCAAAATAGTCCTTTAAAGCCAATGGGACAGGATTGTATTCAACCGTTTCACGGTTTATCTCCACGCTTTTATTGGTCAAGTCATAAAGAGTTTTAAATGTTTCCGTGACAGTGACTCTTTTGTATCGAGGGCTTTTTGACTCAAAGGGAATTGGTAAACCAAAGTCAACACTCACCATCTTAATTAGTTGGTCTAGGGCCGTTGGGTTATTGTCGTTTTTCTTCAAAAGAAACCTTAAGGATCTTTGGTAAATCACCTTAAGTTCCGAGGGGTCTGGACAAGGTATACTTCCAATATTTTTATGATAATCAGAACATTCGTAGCGAGAGTCTTTACGATAAGTTTTTTTTGTTAATTCAAACTGATTCCTCTTATAAGCTAAATAATCATTCATAGTAGAAGGAATCATTTCAACAAAGGCCTTCATATATGGAAAGTTTTCCCGGGAAGAATAAAATTTAATAAAGTCGTCTAAGAGATTCCCCTTATTCCCCTTATTAACTGACTCAATTAAGCTCAAGAGCCCTATGAGATTTTCTCTAATGTTATCTTTACCTGACCAGGAGGAAAAACCTTGAAGTACTTTAAAAAGGGTAAAACTATTATCTACCTCTTTAAGCGCAGCCGTTAGCAAACGAATAGACTCCCCACCAAAAAGACCATCGGGTCCAGGTGAATAATTCGTATTTTGAGAACCAAAATCTTTTGTAAAACTATTAATAGAGAGAAAGATATCTAACAGTGGGTCTTCAGCCCGAACTTCTTCACAAACCTCTGGTATTTTCCTTAGCAAAGAAAAAAAAGTAATGTCACTTTTTGACAAACTTTTGAAACATGCAACGTCTTTATTGTTGGCGATAAGGCCTCGAAACAATTCATCTTCAAGCAAAGTCCCCTGATTCTCTCCGGGAGATTTTGCTATATAAAAATCACTTAATGAGACCAAACTCTCTGATGGCAACTGTCCAGTACCCAACAACCTAACAATCTCTAAAAGGTGATCTCTTGAGAAAAAGATTCGAAATTCCGCAAGCAAATCATCACTGGAAAACTTACCAAAGACTTCTTCAAAAGATGAAATCGTCCTGTCGATTCTCATCTGCGAAAAATAAGACTCGCTTACTTTTGATATGGATTCGGCTGAATTTTCTAAAAAAGCATTATAAAAATCAAACATTAATGGTACATTTGTTTTCTTTTGAAAGTGAGCATCTAGAGCATTAAAAACAAAATAGCGCCCATTTTCTCCCAGAGCATTCCATATGGCTGAAAAAGCCCTTAGATCTTTTTCATCTTTTTTATGAATAAAATTTAAAAGGTTAAATATTTCAGTATAGCCATTATCGGGGAAGCTCTTGATAAAATCGTAAAGTGAACCCGATAATCCACCACTATCCGAGGTTGTCTCTCTCAGAAGATCAATTCCACTAGCAAATGAGTCCTTCGCGAAAAAGTCTAAAAGGAATAAATGATCTTTTCGACCTTTTGGATGGGAGTCATTTAATTTTTTGACAAAATAATAAGCATAATCATTACTTAAAAAGGAGCTTGTTTCTTCCAAAGATTTAAGAAAGTTTATTTCATGCCTAAAAAACCCTCTCGTTCCGATACTAGGTACCTTGGCACTATATGACTGAAGATTACTGCACGCCTGTGCTGCACCCTTTAAAAGCAAAATGGATTGGATCGTATGAGAGACAAAGTCTTCATGACTCGAGCGAAAAAGAATTTCTAAAAAGGAATCCATATGCTTATTGATTAGTACTGAAAAATCATTCCCCTTTTTATCCTCCTGGCAAGGTAAGCTAAGCTTGAGCATTTTTTTAAGCAGCCTTATATCTTTCCACATTGATGGCTGTGTATCGATAGGAAAACGGATAAGCTTTATCGCTTCATTTTTCACGATATTATTTCTAAAGAAGCGAGGGAACCACCCTAATTCACCTTCGTCTTGGATTAAGTTTTTGTAAAATTGAATTTCTTCATAGGCACTCTCTCTTCCAAGATCTATTGCCAACTGATTAAAAAACTCATTTCTTTTTAAAACGAAGTCCTCTTTTGTTAAATTTTTTTTAAAATTTTGTAACAAAGAAAAACCATCACCTCGAAAGGCAAAAGAAGTGGCTGCAAAGAAACGCCCCAGACTAGAGACAACATCCTTCTCTACTAAGAAAAACTGAAAAAAACGGTTAAGCTCTTCAACACCTACACGATTGGTGCAATCGCTTTCTGGTCCACTACACTTTATCAGATTATAAGTATGTTGAAAAAAATTTGAATCGCTTAGAGCGACAATTACCTGAGACAGGTCCTCAAGGCCACCTTTCCGATCCAGTTCTGAAACCAGACTCACAACTCTATCTCTAACAATTTCATCATTTATAAAATTGTCATTAATTGGTACTAGAAGATGATTCCACTCTTCCTTTTTTACTTTTTTTAAGGAATTAAACATTTTAGGAAACTTTTTATCCCAAGTAGTACAAATAAATAGGTTTATAGTGTTTTCATATTCAAACACATCCTCTGCAAGAGTTGTTTTTTGACAAGCATCTCCTCTTCTCACCTCGCTTATAGAGTCTATGTAATCTGAATTTATCGAATCGGGACTTTGCTTTTGACAACCAAAGGAAAAACAAGAAAGAATAAGAATCCAATTAAAAGTTTTTCTCATCAATTCCTAAAGTACCTTAATGCAGCACCATCATTTATCTTATATTTACTGAAAGTAAGAATAGATTCTCCCTTTCTTTCGTTTTTCTTTTCGTTATCTTCTGGTGAAACTACGTATTGAGTAGTTTCAACTTTTATTTCGGTTGGAAATCCGTAACCTTCGATATTTTCAAAATCCATTTCTGTCACAATTTCTGTCACCTGAGGCCCTTGAATCATTTTTGCCTCAACGCCCTCTAATACCCACTTATTTTTAGACCACGACTTTTTTTTGTATTCAAATGTTGATTCTTTAAAACCTAGTGGGCTAAAGGATTTATAGCTTTTTAGTTTTTCATCTCTATCAAAGTACAGTTCAACTTTATTTATAGGTAAAGTATTAGTAGGGTCTGTACCGATTACTCTTACACCGCTGCCCAATTTCTTTTCTATTAACTCATAACCCCTAAACCTCTTTCCGAGTGCCTGGGGTATAAGGTAATCAAGTCTATTAACAACAAGGTTTTTTAAATTCTGCCTTAATTCATTAAAACCAGGTGGTATTCCCTCAATTTTAAAATCTACTTTTCCTGGATAGGCCCAATAAAGCTTGTAATAAACTTCCCCCTTAAGCTTTATGGCAGCAAAATCTTTTTGTATTTTTTCTGTGATTCCCTTAAGTCGAACTTCACATGTAAAATCTTTTAGTCCCACCTTTACCGGATCATAGGTTTTTAAATCAAATAATTGAAGCTGCTCCGAAGAGAGCACGCTAAATGATAGGGTAAAAAGAGTGAAAAAGACGGCTAAATAGCCCATAAGTACTCCATTTTTAGTATTATTTTCTCAGCCTTACCCATTATCTTCAATGGATGTTATCTTTTGCCGCCATTCGGAATCATAGAGAACAAGCAATTGTTTTTCTTTCTTATAATTGACCATACCAGGGATCCCCTTAACTCCTTTTAAGTTCTTTACCTGAGTAAATAAAATAGGAATATCTGCAATAGACAGACCACTGTAGTCAACTAAGGCCGATGCCAAGACTGAAAGTTCATCAATGGATGGGTCTCGAGAGCCTTTAATAAATAAGTGGCCACTTTTATATCCATCTAGATGAATCCATAGATCCTCTTTTTTTGCAATTTCCTTCCTTATAGCATCACTTTCTGTGGCTCTTCGGCCCACATAACAATGAAAGTCATTATAAACAAAAGAGACAAACTTAGTTTTATTAAACGAAACTTTAGGTTGGCTTTTGTTGCCCCAAACTGGTGAAATTGTTTTTTGATTAGCAATTAAATTTTTAAATTTTGGTTTGGAATTACTTGGCGCTACAGATAAACTTTCCTCTAGTAGCTTTATTCTCCTCTCTAAGTTTTTTTGAGAATTTTTCCACGCTTTAACTTTGTCATATAAATATTCTCTCTTCTTGTAGTGCCCCTCTAATCCCTTAAAGCTTATTGAGTATCTTCCTTCACCAATAGAGTTAACGTTTTCTAGGTCTTTATCTGTCTGTGCTTCAAGATATTTTAAAATTTGAAATTTATTTAAATCCTCTTTCATTTTAGAATTTTTTTTTAAAAGACCTTTTGGATGCTTTCCTGGTGGAGAATTAATTTTTTCGCTTAATTTACTCTTGTTTAGATAGTCCTCTATATTGAGAGATCCTTTCCTATTAACCCCCTCCTCTAATTCTCTCAACCCAAGTTCACCGAAAATGACCTCTGCTTTTAAATTACTCGCTACATCATGGGTATGCTTACTCTTGCCTAACCAGCTTTGAAAGAGCCTTATCCCCGATTCCTCAATTACCATATCAGCAAAATAAAGATCTCTTCCCTTCCAAAAAAACCAAATAAACTGTTTATTTCTTCCGATGGTCCCTGCTATTTCTAACAGCCTATCCTTTTGCGGTAGAGATACTTTTTTTATTCGCATCCCTCTCCAATTTTTTCTTGCGTATTGGAGGAACTTATCTTGAATGCGAATTTCTGAGGGGATTTTTAAATGAGAAAAATCCATTCCTTGATCACGACCACCTCTTCCGAGGTAGACGTACTTAGTTTCTCCTCTAAACCTTGTTTGTAATACTAAATAATGAGGACTGCTGTAGACCTGCTGGACTAGCCCATCTCCCCTTTCTTCGATAAGATCGTTAAGACTTGAAACCTTTTCTTCTAAATTAAGTAGCGACTGCGTCATGGAAACTTCTTTGTTATATAACAACTACGATTATCAAACTGATAACTTAGATATTATCGCAATTGGAAAGATCTTTAAAAAACATTTTCGTTTTATTGAAAACCGAGAACTGCTAGAAAAATTACCCAAGCCAAAAGATATTTCTGAAATTTATGAATTATTTAATCAACAAGAGTGGCTCACGAAAAACCAGGAATATATTGACATCATCAAGAAAGCCCTCTCTTATACAAACCCTGACTTTCGTTTCAACAAAACGCTTACCAAAACATCTAAAGCTCAAATTCTTAACTATGACGATTATATTAATATTAAAAATAGTGTAGAGTCTTTTTGCTTTTTATTAAAAAAAGGAAAAGTCCCTTTTCTTGAAGGAAATGATTTTCAAAAAATTCAAAGTAGCTTTAAATACTTTAATCGTCATTGTGAACTTCTTTTTGATTTTAAAAGTAATGCATTAATTACATATAAACATCCCGACCTAAAAGAAATCGATAAAAAAATAACAGAACTTCACAAAGAGATTCGTTCTCAACTTGGTCAAATTTCTTCGAGATGGGCCAGCAATGAACTTTTACAGCAAAACAATTATGATATTTATGACGAAAAGTTTGTTCTTCCTGTCAGGAGTGATCGATTTTCTAGTTCTCTTGGTCGCATTATTCATAGATCAAAAGGGGGAGGCACCCTCTATGTTGAACCCTTTCAACTTAAAGAGCTATCCAACCAAATTGAAGAAACCAAAGCTAAATTAGAGAGAGAAATATATAAAATTCTAAAGACAATGAGTGACGAATTATATTCTCAGCAAAAAAACCTTAAGCTTATTTTCAATTCATTAGTAAGCATCGATCATCTCTTTGGCCGATATCAATGTGCACTTACCTATAAACTGTCACGGCCTGAGTTTAATAATAATAAGACATTTAAAATATTTGGTTTATTTCACCCTCTTATTGAAAACCCCATAACCAATGATCTCAACATCAGGCAAAAGGGGATGCTTATTAGCGGTCCCAACACAGGTGGAAAGACAGTTCTTTTAAAAAGCTTATGCTTATGTCTTATTCTTCCTCATCATGGAATCTATATTCCAGCAAGTAATGCTGATATTCATTTTAGTCAAGAAATCTATTTTATGAGTCATGACAATCAAAGTTTAAAAGATGGACTCAGTAGTTTTTCCTCTGAAGCTATGATGTATATACAATCTATGGGTGAAGTTTCATCAGAAGCAGTAATCTTCATTGATGAAATCTTTAACACGACCTCTAGCTATGAGGCTTCTTTATTAGGATGTGCCTTGATTCGTTTTATTAATAACATTGGTGCTACAACTTTTATAAGTAGTCATCATGAAACCTTAAAAGAAAAAGTTTTTCATGACAGCTTACTGGAAAGTGGCCACATGGGCTTCAAAAAGGGGAGTAGTGAACCGACTTACGTACTTCACCAAGGAAGTCCTGGTAGGAGTTTTGCGCGTGAAGTATTTATTCGAATTGAAAAACAGTTGCGTGATGACTCTCTTATCTCTCAATGGTTACAAGATGAAAAAGGATATCAAATAGACTTAGACAAGGTCATTGAAACTGCTGACGACATAAAAGAGAGAGCTAAAAACCAACTTGAGAAAAACCTTGCTCTTGAAAAGGAGTTATTAACTCAAAGGAAAAACATTGAAAACTTACTTCAAATAGAAAGAGATAAAATGATTCAGGATTTTGAAAGTCGTTGGAAAAAAATCAAACAAGAGACATTGGATCTCACTGAGAAGATAAAAAGGGGAGAGGTAAAAAATATCGTTAAGGTTACTGACTCCCTTAATCAAATGGTTAAAAAGTCCTCACATCCCGATGAAAAGAGCAAAGATATCACTCCTTTTGATAGTGTACCAACTGAAGGGGATACCGTAACTATTCTAAAACTAGGCATTCAAGGAAAAGTACTTCAGACCAAGGGTAAAAAAGCCTACGTAGAGTCAGGAAAAATCAAATCGTGGGTTCCCTTTTGGGACCTTGGAAAGGGCCATCATAGAAAGCAACCGGATCAAAAAAGCGAAAGAGTCAAAATAAATGTCTTAAAAGACATCAGTAATCGAAATATGAAACTAGACGCCAGAGGAATGAGAAGAGAAGTCTTTATTAAGGAAGCAGAGGACCACATTTTGGATGTCATAAATGGTGATATCCCCTTCGTCGACATCATTCATGGTCATGGAGATGGAGTTTTAAAAAAGGCATTGCAGAGTATTTTGAAAAGACACAGGGACGACGTACAAGCGGATCACCTAGAGGGAAATATGGGCACAACACGTATTGAGCTAAAGACTAATTTATAAGTTTTCCAATCCTGTCCGTTCTAAAAACGATCTCTTCATTTGGATTATCCGGAAAGTGCATTGATAACCAAACCAGAAAAGCTTTACCCTTTACATTTTTATGGGGCACAAAACCCCAATAGCGGCTATCGTAAGAAAAATCTCTGTTATCACCCATAACAAAGTAGCTATCAGCTGGAATTGTTTTTTTCTCTAAATCGGTTTGGAAGTAGTTGTCCTGATCTACCTGATAAATAAAACTTCTGTCCTTTAACTTCACTCTATAAAATTTAAAGTTTGTGTCTTTAAATTTTTCATCCATTGAGGGCATAAATTTTGATCTTGGTAATTCTTCTATATCAAGAGGTTTTCCATTAATAAGAACTTTTTTTTCTTTTATCTCTACGGTTTCTCCAGGAAGACCAATTACTCTTTTTATGTAATAGATATTTGGTTCAACCGGATACTTAAAAACAATGACATCCCCCCTCTTAACTTTATTCAACTTCATAAGGTAAACCGGATCTAAGTTTACAACCCCAAGTGATAAATCTGAGAATGGAACCTTTAAACCATAAGTGAACTTGTTAACTAAAATAAAATCACCAATGCGAAGGGATGGAATCATGGAGCCCGATGGAATCTTAAATGGCTCTAGAACAACAGAGCGAAAAACAACAACAAGAAAGATAACTCCAAAGAGAGAGAGAACTTCTTTTAGGTAACGAAAGCGAACCTTTTCAACCGGACCTCCTAAAGTATCATCGTTTTTAGCAGGATGGGAAGGAATATCCTCAGCTGGGTCTTGAACATCAGAAGAGTCAGAAGTCATCACGATTGCTTAGCCCTAGCTTTTTCATCATCAACATTTTCTAAATAGATTTTTAAAATCTTTTTCATCAAAAACGTGGATTTGTAGTACCAACGTTTGCCATTTACATTCATTATGGCGACAGAGATACCTTTATTATTCCCCTCTCTCGGTCGCGCATAAAGGGTGAGCCAATCTCTTTTACCGAAAGGAACACCACCTGTAATACTTCCGGTTTTTGCACCCATAACAAGCTTTTTCTTAAGTTTTCTGCCGAGTGAACCTCTCGAAATTCTTCTTGCAGTACCTTTGCTAACAGTAAGCTGCATCATTTTGTCGAGATCCTCTACGGAATCTGTATCCAAAACCTTTTCCTTAACACCTGGATAGAACAGTTTTTCATTATTTACTTTTACGCTTTCAATTATCTGTGGAGATAAGAAATAGCCCCCGTTTGCAACGATAGAACTAAGCAAGGCAGCATGCACGGGGGACATAAGTGTCATTTTGTTAAAGCCCGAGGCAAGCTCTGCTAGTTGATATTCAGAGTCAGGCATAACAAAGCGAGATGGCCCAATATTGAAATCTTTCATCAATTGCCTATTAAAACCAAAATCAAAAGCCGTGCGAAACATTGACTGTGGAGAGGTTTTTTGAATTGCAGCTTTTCCGAAAATTACATTATTAGAAGAAGCAAAGGCTTTTCTAAAAGAAATCCATCTGGTCCAACGACTCACCTTATTCTTAAGCTGATACTTATATAAGGTCGTTCCTCTTCCCCTAAAGTTCATTTTAGTCGTAGGCTCAAGCTTATTTTGGCTTAGTAATTCTGCAGAAGTAATGATTTTAAATAATGAAGCAGAGGGATGGGTCGAAGTGAAGGGAAGGGCATAGTTCAGTTTTCTTCCATTTCTTTCTATTCCTGAAACACCCAATATTTTACCACTTTCATTATCTATAACAGCAACTGCAGTGTAGTCGTTAGGATATCTTTTTAAGAGTTGTTCCAGTTTTTCTTGAAATTCATCATCAATAGTATATTCAACACTTAAATCCAAGTCGTCATATTTAACTTTTTTAGGGAACTTATTTTCTGTGACCACTTGTTGAGAAACAATATCTCTTACAAAAGAAAGAGCTTCGCCCTTTTGTCTTTCTTGTGCCTGCCTATTTTTTTGATCTAGATACCAATAGCCAGAACCTAGGACTAGGGCCATCAAGGTTATATTGAGAATAACTTTCTGGGTTTTATTCATAATTCACTATTATGCCCTATAGCCCTTTCCGATAGCAAAGAATTCTTTTGAAACTGACCTTGTAGATTTGGGTTTTAATTTATGAAATTCTTGAAAAACCTTTTGATTTTCCTTTAAGAATTGTTGTGCCTGATTCGAATCAAATACTTTAATGACAAAGTTACCACCGGGTTTAAGAAAGTCGGGGAGCACTCTAAAGACCTCCTCCACCAGATTTAAACTTCGGTCTTGATCAACAGAGCGAATACCTGTTGTATTTGGTGCCATATCAGAAATAACCACATCAAAAAGCTTATCCACGGAAAGATCTTCTAATACGCTGACATCAAATATCGATTTTTCAAAAAGGTGAACATTTTTTAAGTTGGTTAATTTTACATTTACAGGCTTGATATCAATACCAACGACCTTTCCCTGTTCTCCAACTTTCTTAGAGGTGTACTGAACCCAAGACCCCGGGTGATAACCCAGATCAACAACATGATCATTCCTTTTTATGATTTTATATTTCTGGTCTATCTCATCAAGTTTATAGACGCTCCTGGCCAAAAACTTTTCTTTCTTTGCCTTCTTGAAATAGTGGTCTTTGACCTTAAAGCTCATAAATCTGCTCTCAGTATATATATTGATGAATTCTTCAAAAGTATAACATTTGTATCAGTTCTAGTTTCTTACATTTTAAGCCGCGTCATTGGCCATCCGAAAAAGAAAAATAACTAATCTTTTCTTGATAAAAGTTCTTTTTATACTTGACTCGTGTTTTTTATCCCCAAAATCTTTTAAGTTTTCCACATTTTATAAATATCATTTACAACTTTTTCAAGCTCAATAAAAAGCAGAAATTTTGGGTGATTTTAGTAGGTTAGACCTAGTGAGAGAGGCAATGTGCCAATTTCGTTTTTGCATCTGATCAATTATCAACAAAAAATTCGGAGTTATTCACAATCTAATCGGATTTGAATAATGGAATAGAAAAACAGGGGTCAATATGCAACCAAAGGCCTTTTATCTTACAAATCAAAGGTTCTTAGTATGATTTTTACTCGTCCTTCAAAGTGACTGTCTAACAAACATATCAGTATATAAATCAAGTAGATCATATTTCTACTCGATCTGAGACGACTCATTGTTTGAAAAATTAGCTCTAATGGAAATAAGCTAAAGAAGGCCAATACCCACATAATGGTAAAATCACCAGCAATACCCGACCCCCCCACTAGGTCAAATGAAAATAAAACGAATAAAGCTGTTAAGAGATTCTTTAAGTACTTCTTATCTAATTTTAAACCTCTAAGAAGCTTATGATCCTCTTTGAGAAGGTAAATGACTATGATCAAGGCTCCAATCGGAGCTAATGCGAAAAAAGCTTTTCTCAAAAATAAAGTTTCTATTTCATGCAGTAAGCTTAATCCAGGGTTGATATAGGAATCAGAAAAACCTGTATCAAAAGATAAAACAAAAAATGAGACGATGAGACCAAAAGCTGCATATCTCAAGATTTGACGTTTAAACCACATAGTCTTTTCGGGTAAGTAATAGTGCATGAGTAAGGCTTGCGGAATAATAAGAATCCACCATTGATGATAAGCAAGTGCTCCATAAAGACTAACTAAACCTAAAAATAAGCCTGTTCTATAAGTAGAACTTCTAGTAACCCATAATAGGGCCCATATCCACAACAAAGAATAAGTCGAAAAGAGAGAAGTCCCAAAGTCAGCAACTAAAATCTTTGTCCAACTCCATGAACTCAAAACGGCAAAAACACCCAAAAGAGAGAGTCTTCTTGAAACAAAGAACCTCAATAGAGCATAGAAAGTAAAAAGAAATAACCCTAAATTAACGAAATAAAAGTGACTACTCCAGGCCAGTTTTAAAAGGTCTGGGTACTTATAAAAAGGGTAGTAATTAACTTTTACAAAATTCCACCACAAGTTACTGATTTTTTCAGAAGGGTCAAAAAACAGCTTCAATGCTTCAGGGTTTTCAATGGTTGGCAGATCAGGAATAGATAATCCAAAAAGAAGAAGAATGAGGAAGACGAGGGTTTTTTCAAAAGAGTCCAGATAGCGAAATTCTGAAAAGTTTGATGTCACCGATTCTTTAATTATCTTCCCTCTAGTAGGCCAAGAATAAAATAAGCCCAAAACAACCCAGGTCACCCAAAACAAGTTATAGAGATGCTTATGAGGAAGGAGATTTAAAAAATTAAAATAAAGAATGAAAAAGAACATTCCCAAAAATAGACGATAGACCAGTCTATCCATTGAGCTGTTAACCCTAAAGTAGATCTTTAGGCGATGATCAATCTCTTTACCCAAGAAAAACCACTGACTGCACATAAAAAGAATATAAAGGGCCATTGTGATGGCCTGAGTGCCTGAAGATACGGTTAGCGTTTTGGGTACCCAGATAGGTATTAATAAAAAACCAAAGTACGTAAGTACCCGAATTAAAAAGAATTTTGACTTTAAATACAAAATTCCTGAGTTAGACGCTAAAGCTTTTTGCATAATACCCGATCAATTTATTACAGAAAATAACCTACTAATTTTCTCTATCTCTAATCAAAAAGGCCGGACCCCAAACCGGCCTTTTTTCATTTTAAAGGCTTTTTAATAAGAAGCAATCAACTCCTTGATTTCTCTGGAAACGGCACATTTTGTGCCCAGCTCCAATTTAACGTCTATTTTTGATATATTAGTCAGGTAAAGGTGTGCTTTCATACACCACTGCTGCCAGGAGGGCACGAGCTTGGGTATTTCATTCGGTTCCATTAACACCGGCTTACCTAAAGATATTGTAAAGCAAATCATGAATGCCGAACGCATTCCATTAAAGAAAATGGAAGATCGCAAAGGAAAGATTGCTGACAAGAAAAAATTGGTAGGCGAGCTGCAAAGACTCATGAATGACATGAAGTCTAAAATCTTGGCAAATGGAAACGCGCGCTCACTAAAAGAATTAAAAGTCGATACCAATAGCGAACTCGTTGATGTCACAGTTGATAAAAATATAGCTAATGCTTCTAATTACCAATTCGAAGTCGTTAACCTCGCACAAAAGACGTCAGCACTTTCTGTTGGCGTTGCTGATAAAGATGAGACTTACACGGGTGTTGGCTATATCCAATACTTTCTCCCTGACGGAGAATCACGAGAAATTTATGTCGACAGTGAAAATGCCACCCTTAGTGGCATTGCAAAACTTATTAATAAAGATTCCGCAAATGGAATGCACGCTACCGTTGTTAATGATGGTTCAGATACAGAGGAACCCTGGAGACTTATCATTAGTCTTGACGACACCGGTGATGGAAAAAGAGCTGAGTTTCCCTACTTCTATTTTGTGGATGGTGAAGTTGATCTCTACCTTGAAAAGGAAAGACCCGCCCAAGATGCAAAAATTAAAATCGATGGATTTGAAATAGAAGTTCCTGGTAATAAAGTTACTGAAGTTATTCCTGGTGTAACGATAGATTTAAAAAAGGCTAGACCTGGTGAAGAGTTCTCCTTAAACATTGGAGAAGATAAAGAAGCTGTTTCAGGAAAAATTGGAGATTTTGTTGAAAGTATCAATAATGTCCTCGGCTTTATCAAGCAGCAAAATAATATGGATGAAAATACTGATACCTCAAGAACTCTTGGGGGAGATATTCTTCTTCAAACACTTGAGGGAAGAATAAGGAGCGCCGTTTTTAAGGATGTCGAAACAAGCGATGGTTTTAAACGAGTTGGTGATATTGGACTTTCTTTTCAAAGAGACGGTCTTTTAAAACTCGACCAAAAGAAATTTGATGCTGCTCTTGCCAACAACTATGGCGTTATTGCAGAGGTCTTAACGGGCTACATTCGTCCCGATGGTACTAAGTCAAAAGGCTTCATTGATAATCTAAGCGAAATGGCCAATGCAGCCCTAAGATTTCCAAACGGTATTCTTACCAGCAGGACCAAGGGGCTAGACTCCAAGATTGAGCAAATCGATCGGAGAATTTCTCAAAGAGAGAGAATGCTTGAACAAAAAGAAAGAAACTTAAAAGATAAATTTGCAAGATTAGAAGGAACAATTGCCAAAATCCAGTCACAAGGAGCCGGCATATCGGCACTTGGTGCCGCCCCTGCAAATGCAGTCACACAACTGGGATAATAAAAGGCAATAGGAGGATCCAATGAGCTATGGTTTAGGTGCCTACAAGAAAACCTCAATTCACACTGCAAGTAAGGAACAAATCTTACTTATGCTTTATCAAGCTGCAATTAAGAATTGTAAGAAGGCTATTGAGGCAATAGATAAAAAAGATATCGCAAAAAAAGGTGAGTTCATTGGCAAACTCCAAGATATCGTAATTGAGTTAAACAACAGCCTAGACTTTGAAATTGGAGGAAAGGTCGCAGAGGAGCTCTCTTCTTTGTACGACTACATGCTTTTTTCTTCAACTCAAGCAAATATTAAAATTGATAAAGAGCCTCTGGAAGGCTGCTTAAATGTACTCAACATCCTTTACGAGGGTTGGACTGAGGCCGTTAAACAAATTAGAAAAGAGAAGAACGAAGGTGCCAAAAAAGAAGCTTAAGCTTCAAAAGGAAACTCTCATGATTGATAGACTCATTGATAAATTGCAAACTTTCACTGATAAGCTCGACTTAAGTATCAAGTGCACAAATAGAATTCTAAAGTGTGCTAAAAATAATGAATGGTCAATTGTTGAGCGTGAAAGTATCAATCGTGAAAGACTCCTCGACATCATAGCTAAAGAGCAGGAAAATATAGAAGGCTTTATCAACAATATTTTTTCTGAAGACCTCACTCCAAGTAACATCAACATTATTAAGAGCTGGGCCTTTGATACCCAAAACTGGATAAATTCTATTGCCCAGAGAGACGATGAGATCATCGAGTGCCTTAATGATTCTAAAGATGGAATAACCAGGGAAATCGCTACAGTTTTTAAATCAAAAGCGGCATTCAGAGGTTACAACCTTAACGACGTTCGTAAATAACCAATTTTATTCGTCGGAAAATTGTAATCATTTACATGGTGTCATTTCGTAACTAGAGCTTTTATTGACACCCTAATCTTTATATGAGGAAATATGTTAAGCAGTCTATCCAGCCAATGAATGGTCTGGCCTGCACCAATTGTGACTTCAAGGAAGAGGAAGCTAATGGTTAACAAAATCAGCCTTAACATTTACTACTCCACCATGATTCAAGGATAGAAGCATGAACTTTCAACATCCGATCGAGATAAAAAACTCTAAAACAGATCTTCCCGTTCCCGTTATTAACAATGTCCATCTTCATTCTATCTATAATCCAGAAAGAGAAGCTGACAGCTTTGTCACTGCCAATGAACAATCAATCGAAAAGTCATCCAATATTTTAGTTTTTGGACTTGGATTTGGTTACCACTTAGCAAGCCTTGAAAGAAGACTCAAAAACCTCTTTCCGAAAGGATTTCGCGTTTATTGTATCGAGCCAAATCGGACACTCGTTAAAAAGTGGAATGAACTAAGGCCAAACTCTATCGGTGGAAATGTAAAAGTAATCTGTAATGATGATATCAAAGAATTTTATAAGAATATTGATCTTGTAAAGTTTCTTAGCGAAAAACCCACAATCTTACCTCATCCAGCAAGCTTTCAACTTAATGAGAACTTCTATAAAGAGTTTATGAGTTTTCACTATCCTACGACCATCGCGGAGTCACTTCCATTTATCGAGGATCCAAGTTTCCAAGACTATCTTTCTGTGGATGGAACCCATGAAACTACTGATGAGTTTTTTCGAAGAATTAGTAACAAAAGTTTTTTACAAGGTAAAGATTATCTTACACTGGCACTAGCTGAAATGGTTTCAGCGCTATAGAGGTTAAAATGGAAAGAATACTTATTATCAATCTTAAGAGACTAGGCGATATCTTTCAGACAGGCCACCTTGTACAATCCCTGCTCTCAGAAAATCCAACCAGAGAAATTCATCTGCTCTGCTACACTGAAAGTCTAGGAGCTGCAAAGATACTCAAGGGTGTTTCTACCATTCATACCATCAATAGAAAAAAGGTAATTTCTTATTATAAAAACAATATCTATAGTGATGGGCTCTCATTTAACGAGTTAAACGAATCCCTAACAAAGGTTTTAGCAACAAATTATTCTAAAGTGATAAATTACTCAAATGATAAGGTTAGCACTTTTCTTACTACATATGTTTCACAGAGTACAAAATCAAGCCCACTCGGAATTACCTTTAGCCCTAGGCAGACCATTGTTTACAGCAGTCCATCTTCTGTTGTCTTGAACGATGTACTAACTCAAACCAACTTCACACCTTATTCTTATAACGATGTGATCCATCAAGTTTGTGGACTAGCTCCCTCGTCCATTAATGAGGGAAATATCAAGACGAGCAAACATCATGACAAAACGGCGATCAGTAATCTTGACCGACTTAGGTCTATCAAAAATAATGATTCCAACAAAGTCTCCATCGTTGGGATTCAATTATGTTCTGCGAGCGAGGCAAAAGACATTGACCAAGAAACGATCATTGAAACTATTAAATTAATTAATGATAGTGAAAGTATGATTCCAATTCTTCTTATTGCTCCCTTTGAAAATGAGCGCAAGAGGTCAAATCTTATAAATAAAGAATTCAGAAACAAGCTTGTTTCTGTTGAAGCTGACTTTATCGCCTTACCTAGTGTTCTTAAAAATCTCGATCTTTTAGTTACCCCAGACACTTCAGTAAAACACTTAGCTGACAACCTTAAGGTACCTGTTGTAGAAATCTCTTTGGGACATGCTCCAATGTTTAAACAAGGAACTGTAAACACTGATAGTGCTGTCATCTCACTCTCTGGTCACGGTCGTATCTTTAAAGAAAATGGCGAGGCACTAGACCAAATTAAAAGAAATAATAAAAAGCTTTCTGGCTCACTCGTCTTTAACACAATCAATACTCTGCTTGGTAACCCAGAGAAAGTTAAGGATATTCCTAATAATAATCTTTTTTGTATCTATAGACCTTGGAAAACAAATGATGGTGTTTTTCTTATGCCCCAAGCTGGTCCTTATAGCTCAGACTTCGAGGCACGAAGAATTATTGCAAGAGCCATTTGTCAAAAGATCAACACTGGGAAAGTTGACGAGACTTTCCTTGATGATTCATTTCAATTCATCACTAAAAAAGAGTTTCAATCAGTTATTGAGACAGAGAAAAACTCCCTTTCTTTAGTTACAAAAGACCTCCTGAGCACGCTTCGTGGCCTCATTCAAACTCAAGAGGACAAGGGCAAAGCCCCAGTTTTTATAGAATCACTCGAAAAGCTGCTTTCTCGATGCTTTGAAAATAGTCTGGCTGCAATTCCGACCTTAATCTTTAGAGCAAAAGTCGAATCTCTTAACTCAAACTCATTAGAGGATAATTTCAAAGAGGTTGAGACAAATCTCTATCAACTAAAAGATAACCTTCAAAACTGTCTCTTTGTTTTTAAGCGAATCGAGGACATCAGCTACGGCATCCAAAGAAAAGCTGATGATCCATCGGCCCAACGAACAAAGGAAGGATCTTTATGAAAGACCAGGTCATTGACCGCCTTAAAGAGGTAGAAGAAAAACTGAATAACGGCTCAAGCCTAGAGAAAAATGACATTGTCTTTCTTTTCGGCTTAAGCCTCTTAAAGGACCAAAAGGATGGAGACTAAAGGTACATTTTGCATTATTCAATTGAATCGCCTTGGTGATTTAATTCAGACATACCAAGTAGCAAGAGACCTAAAGGCCTCCTATCCCCATATTTCAATTAAGCTTATTGCAAGAAAAGAGTTTTATGCGCCGTTATCCTTTCTTATGGATAAAATCTTTGATGATACCATCTTAATAGATCGACAATCACTTCTATCAAAAGAAAATTCACTTGAAGAATACATCACGAATATCAATAGCTTTCTGGCACAAGAAAGCCTCTCTCAAATTGATGTTCTTATTAACTTTTCTTTTTGTGAAACTTCAAATTATCTATCAACACTAATAAATGCCACCCATAGGCTCGGGACCAGAATAAACGAAAACAACCAAGTCGTCGTTCACGACAACTGGAGTCAGTTTGTTAATGGCGTTGTTATGGGTGGTCCTCAAAATCCTTTTTCTCTGATTGATATTTATAAAAGTATCTTAGGTATAAAAGATAGAGACAATTGGAAAAACCCCAAAAGACACATAGGTACAAGTCTTACTTTAGCCCTTCATCCCTTTGCATCTCAAAGTAAAAAGCGTTGGAAACCTAAAAAATGGACCGAGGTTCTCTATAAGCTCTTAAAAGAGAGTGAAGATGTAAAAATTAAAATATTTGGGGCTAAGAATGAAGAAGCCCTAGCAGAAGAAATTCTAAGCTCAAGTTCACTTAATCGATTCAAAGATCGCATAACAAGTTATGTCGGGAAACTCACCCTTGAACAAACCTTTAATGAACTAAAGAGTTGCTCACACTTTGTTGGCCACGATTCTGCTCTAGGCCATCTCGCCAAAGAAGCAAATCTCGCAACTCTTACTATTGCCCTTGGTACCGTGAGACCGATTGAAACCGCTCCCTATGGTATTAATAGTTTTGTGCTTTCCCCCAAGACAAAATGCTTTCCATGCTTTCCTAGTACTGAATGTAATTTTTTTCAATGTCATGCTGATCTTAGTTATCAAGCAGTAACCGAAGTTATTCGTGGCTTTGTTACGAAAGATGACATTTCTCTTGAAGCACTGAAATCTAAAGTCAGTCCTTTCCATCTAGATTCAATGACTATTCAAAGGCTAGGCCCCAGCAATATAGGTTGGTACGCACAGGAGAAATTCGATGGGGAATACACCCTAAAGGAAACCTATCGAGACATATTTAGAATTGCTTTTCTTTTTAAAGCAGAAGAAATTGAAGAAAACCTCTCTCTTCCAAAAATATCTCTGTCTGTAGCAAAACAACTAAAAACACTTCAAGAAGGTATTGAACAATTATTTCAACTTTGTGAATTTGGTAAAAAATATTCTAAAGACATCATCTTTGAACTAGCGAAGGATGAGCCAGTAATAAAAAATGTAAAAAGACTTGGGGATAAAGTTCAAGAAGTAGATCAATTAATGGACCTTCTCCTCAATGCCTATCCATTACTTCGCCCTATGGTAGAGTTTTATAAAATTAAAAAGTCACACTTAAAGGGTAGTAATGTTGTGGAGATTAGCGAATCAAGCTATCTTGTCTATAATGACCAAGGTGTTCTTTGCTCTCTTCTTTATGACCTTATCAATACAACCATTGAAAACAATTTAAAAATTAATCAAAAGTCCATCGCCAAGGAAGGTAATGTATGACAAGTCTTACTCTTAACAGAACACCATTAAAAAAGTCCTTTAGAAAAGACCAGCCCATCAAAGAAGTTGTAGACCATTTATTTGACAATGAGATGGAGAATGAGAGTGTTCTTATAAGCCTTGAAATTGATGGAGAAAATATTCCGTTTGAAGACAACGCAGAAATTAACAATCGAACAATTCAGGAGTTTGATAAGGTCAATTTTCAGACGCAAACATCCACAGAGCTAGCTTTTGATGCAATTGACTCTTGTAATGACTATATTGATGTCTTAACTGAAAAAATCAAACTCATGTCCGATTCTTATCAACAAGGCAAAGCAGAAGAGGCAAATGCACTTTTTGTTGAAATGATTGATATCCTTGATCTTTATGTTCAATTATTTTCCAGGATTCACCTCACCTTGAAGAGGAATATCAAAGACCCACTTGATCAATCCAAAGACATTCAAAAGCTCGACATTCACCTCTTGAGTGTATTAAAAGCCCTTATACCGGCGAAAGAAAAGGGTGACATCATCATGCTTTGTGACTTGCTCGAGTATGAATTAATAGATAATCTCACTCAGTGGAAGATCAAAATTATTCCAAGTCTAAAGAAGCTAAAAACCTCTATTTGAGAAGAGCGGAAAAGCTTAAAAGAGAATGTGACACCATAAAGTCAGATATACTTAAAGATTTCTCAATTGATGTAGAAATCGAGACGGATAGCTATAAGCTTTGTGTGGATAAACAAGTGATTAAGGTCGACTTCTCAACAGGGAATAGCTCAACCACTTGGATAACTCCAATATTTAGAGATCACAAAAAAATTATTGAAAACAACCTTGACCACTTAGAATCTAGTCGGAAAAACTATAGCCAATTTCGAAAAAAACTCAATAACCACCTCAAAAGTCAAAGCAAAGCAGCAAAGGGTGATCATAAAAAAGTTCTCAATCAATATTTTGAAGATAGTCAGTACAGAGAGCTCTACAACGTTATTCACAACTTTCAAAGTCTTCCAAACTTTTTACTTTCTTTAGAGGTCTTTTCTACTTATAACAACTGCCAAATCTTTGCCCACGAAAGAGGCCAGACCTTCGCACTCACTTCATTTAGCTCCAACAGAAGTAAATCTCAGCACTATAAAATTAAGACTGAAGAATTTAATAAGTTTTTTCAGTCTATTAAAAAGTCTAAAAGTAAAATTTTCTATCAGCAAAGCTTCCCAGATGCTCCCGTCGAAGCCATTGGTGCATTTTTAGCAAAGTCTTTCTCTGGAAATCAATACAATCTCATACTGGTTTTAGGAAGAAATGACTTCCTTCCCCCATCCGAGGAAGAAATCAATCATTTTCATGAAATCACTGCCCAGCTAGAGCCCGTTTTCAATGCTATTCTAAAAAGAAGTGCACAGGATGATCGAATTAGTAATATTATCGAAGTTCTCGAAAGCCTTCCATACCCAATCAGCATTACCGATAAAAGTGAATTTTGCCTTTTTAAAAATGAGTCATTTGAATCTATGAGTGATAGTGATGGGAAAGAGCAAAACTGGCTCGAGAAAGAGCTCTTTGGAAAAAATATTTTAAGATTTTATTTAAATAAAGAAACTAAAGAACAAACGGACCTCTATCACTTCTATCGTATTTCCCTATTGGGTGAATTACTGAACACCCTTCGCCATGAGTTGAGTAATCCTCTTTTTGGCTTAAGCCTTGCGGGTGACATGCTTATCGACGACAACCTAGATGCGGACCTGCAACAAACAATCTTAGACATAAAGACCAATTGTGAAAGATGTCAGACTATTATTAAAAATTTTTCTCGACTCTATCAGGATGAAGACGACTTCAAATCTTTTGATCTTCTTGAGCTTTTGAAGGAAACCATAATTTTGACAAAGTCAGAAACTAAAGGGATCAAGAAAAATATTATTTCTCAAGAGAAAAAAATAGTCCTTTATTCGAATCCAACATGGGTCTCCCAGATCATTTTTAATCTTATCATTAATAGCGGACAAGCTCTTTACGAAGCAAATAAAACAAACCTTAGAGAGAGTGAAATAGTGCTGGAAGTTAAAAAGTCCGATGAATTCATTTTAATTTCCGTATGTGATAATGGTCCAGGTGTGCCAGAAGCAGAAGTTGATAAATTATTTGATCCCTTTTTTACGACAAAAGAGTTTGGAACCGGACTTGGTCTTAGTATTTGTAAAAATTTAGTTAATAAACTTGATGGCGATATTTATTATCAAAAGAGTAAATCTGGTGGAGCCAAGTTTACCATTAACCTTCCCAATGAAATTATATGAACATTCTAATCGTTGAAGACGAGCCACTCATCGCCAGAAGCCTTAAGAAACTACTTGAAAGAAAGGGTGCAAATGTCACCTGGGAAGCAAGTGGTAATAAAGCTATTGAAATCATTAAAGACCAAGAGTTCGATAGAATTATATGCGACCTAATGCTGCAGGACGTAAGCGGATTTGATGTAATAGAAGAGAGCAAAGAACGCTTTAGCATTGATGAAATAGGCGTTAAAGTAATTATCATAACGGCCTATAGTTCACCTCAAGTACTTGAACGTGCAGCCCATTATGGTTGCCTTGTACTAGGAAAACCATTTGAAGATTTGGATAAGGCCATTGAGACGTTCTTAAAGGGAAAATAAAAGTGGTCAACAAGTCGAAAGGGACAAAACTAAACATACAAAATGTTGGTGTCCTCTTAAAACCTCACCATGTTACAGAATATACTAGCGTTCTACCAAATTTATATAGCTGGTTAAAAAGAAGGAAAATCACCCTTCATTTTAATATTGTTGACCAAGAACGAATTGAAAAGATTTTCTCCAATAAAGTCAAAGGAATCAATTTCCTCTCCATTAAAGAACTTCACAACGAAATGGATCTCAATATCTCTTTAGGTGGAGATGGAACGCTGTTAGGCTTTGGCCGCTTAGCAGATCGAAATTCTGCACCAGTACTTGGTGTTAATATGGGAAACCTTGGCTTTATAACCGAGTATCCTAAGTCCGAGTTTTTTGAAGGTCTGGCCAGTATCATTGGGCATAAATGCAATTATCACAAAATCCCCTTATTTAAGGTTCAAGTTCATAAGGGCCAAAAGAAGATCTTTGAAAGTCATTTTCTTAACGACTTGGTTATCAATAAAAACGATATCTCAAGAATGTTCTCGCTTAGTGTTGAAAACAAAGAAGAGCATATTTACAACTTAAGTGGCGATGGTCTTATTATCTCAAGCCCAATTGGTTCAACGGCCTATTCTTTAGCCGCTGGTGGTCCTATCATAAATCCTGAAGTTAGTGCCCTCGTATTAACTCCTATATGCCCACACAGCCTCACCCATAGACCCATAGTTATAAACGATAAACAGCTTATTAGCGTTAAAATACCCTCCAAATCAGAAGCGGTTATGATCACCCTTGATGGACAAGAGATGTTTGAAGTTAGTTCTAGATGTTGCATCAGTGTTATTAAAAGCCATACTAGACATCTAAAACTAGTAGATAATCCACAAAGAACATATTTCCAAACGCTTAAAGAAAAATTCACCCATGGTAGAAGGAGTTTTTAATGAGTGCTGGTCTTTTTCTAGAAAAACTTAACCTAAGAAACTTTGCTACTTTTGAAAATCAAGAAATTTTCTTTCATAAAAACTTCAATGGGATTGTGGGTGAAACGGGAAGTGGTAAGTCACTTATTCTGGATGCTTTTCAACTTTTATTGGGATCACGAGCCGATAAAAAACTGGTCCGTAAAGGCTCTGACTGTGCTGTGATTGAAGGTACCTTCAATATTCAAAATCAGACACTCACAAGTTATTTTAATGAAATCGGCTTTCCTACTGAAGAAGAAAATACTGTTATCGTTAAGAGAGTTATATATAAAACTGGGAAATCGAAGTCTTTTCTTAATCACATGTCCTGCAGCCTATCGGTTCTTTCTCAATTTTCGCGAACATTTGTAGACTTGGTAGGGCAATTTGAAAACCAAAAGCTATCAAGCCCCGAATATCAGCTCAATCTTTTGGATCAATTCTCAAAAAATGAGGATCTACTTGAAGATTACCAGGCTCATTTTAATCAGTATCAAGAATTAACAAATGATATTAAGGGCCTTGAAATTAAAGTCACCAACAAAAGGCAGCGGGAAGATTATTTAAAATTTCAGATAGAAGAACTCTCAAGGCTTAACCCGACACCCCAAAGGGAAGAAAGCCTAATTAACCTTAAACACAAGCTACTTAACGCCGAGACTTTAACCCAGTCCTTAGATAAACTTAAAAATCTCTGCAGTGAGGGAGAAGATAATATTTTATCCTCTTTAAAGAAGGCTCAAAAACTTGGTGAAGAACTCCATGATTTTTTAACACCCACTTTATTTGAGCAACTTGGAGAATCTATTAACCTATTTGAGGATTTTTCCTTCTCTTTAACGGCCTTGGACCTAGAGCAAGAGAGTAATACCGACCTTGATCAAATTTTAGAGGAGCTTGACCTCTATCAAAAGTTAAAGCGAAAGTTCAATTGTGATACTGCAGGTCTTCAGGAAATTAAATCTAATATTGAGAAAGAATTAGATAGTCTCTCCCTTTTAGATAACCAACTAAAAGAAAAAAGAAAAGTAATCTCCAATATTGAAAATGATTTACTCCGAATTTCCTTAGAACTACATCAAAGAAGGGTGGCTTCTAAAAAGTTACTCGAAAAGAAAATCACTGTAGGCTTACATGGCCTCAATATGGAAGGGGCAACTTTCGAAATTCAGATTAATAAATCCGAGGTATTTAACCAATGGGGGATGTCTCAGGTATTTTTTATGGCCGAGACAAACCGAGGAGAAGGATTCTTTAAAATTAAAGAAATTGCCAGTGGTGGGGAATTGAGCCGAATATTATTGTGTCTCAGACAAATTGTTGCCAGTGATGACACTATAAACATTTTCTTTTTTGACGAAATTGATACCGGTATTGGTGGTGAAACCGCTATCAAGATTGCAGAAGCCCTGAAGAAAGTTAGCCAAAACGGCCAAGTTTTGGCGATCACTCATCTGGCACAAATTGCTAAATCTGTAGATGAAATCATATATGTAGCCAAAAAGAGCCAGCAAAAAGATAAAGACCTACGAACCATTAGTTATGTTGAGAACAAAAGAGGAAAAGACCGAGATCATGTGATTTCAACTCTTGCTGGGCTATAGAACGTAGTGAGAAATTTCACCATCTTTAAAGGTCGTGATGGTCTTTGTTTTAGGAAAAAAACCGTTATTCGAGTAAACTCCATCATCGGTCTTGAAAAGGTCGAGGCAATGGCTATGCCCACAAATGAGACTGTCTACATTGTAATTATTTTTTGCTTCTAAATATGTTCTTCTAAAACGGTCTTTGATTAATTTATCCGCCTGATTATCACTATAGCTGGCCATATTGTGTCGTCTTGATTTTTCAGATGCAGACCTACCTATCCTATCGACAATTTCAAATGGAACAATGTAATTGGCTAAAAAGTAAATAGGTTTTGACCGAATTAACTTTCTATATTTTTGATAACGTGGATTTTCAATTTCAATTTCATCTCCATGTGCAAATAATATTTTCATTCCATTATATTCTCTTACCAATGGCCGCTCTCGATAGACCCAACTTTCATTTGGTAATGACCATTTCTTTTTGATGAGCTTAATGAGTTTTCCATAATGAAAGTCATGATTCCCTTCAAACTGAATGATTTTTTTTCCTTTTTTCACTTCATCAGACAAGCTTTCAAAGACATCACCAAACTTTTTCAAATAACCTTCATGGGAGCCAACCAGCAAATCAAAGATATCCCCAAGAAGGTAGATTTCACTAGCCTCTTTTACTGGTTGACTAGCCAAAAAATCTAGAAATAATTTTTCTTGATTGTCGCCTGGATCTTTAATGTGAACATCTGAAATAGCTACAAAACTCATATGTAAGATTATAGCAGGTTATGAAGAAAGCCCCAAGAAACCTCCCCAGCAAAGGGCACTCACTAGGGAGGATGGGCTTAATGAGATCAGTTGACCATTGCTCAAAACCAAAAGATCTCAATATATAATTTTTTTACATTTGTTATTTTGATTTAAAGTAGGGAGGTTGCATGACCTCCCCACTTAATAATTTATCCAACAAGTCTTAAAGCATTGTTTGGAAGTTGATTAGCTTGAGCTAGTGTAGAAATACCAGCTTGCTTAACAACCATATCTGATGCCAACTTAGCTGATTCTGCTGCAACATCTACATCTTGAATAACAGATCTAGCACTATCTTGGTTGATTGTTTGAATCTCTAAGTTAGAGACAGTTGAGTTAAGTCTTGATTGAATGGCGCCAAGATTTGCTCTTTGACCCGAAACAGTGTTGATTGCCTCGTCAATATTCTCAATCGAATCCAATGCAGAGTCTTTATCAGAAACTCCTGTACCAGAAATCCCAATATTACTTGCACTTGCATTTGACTCACTTGAGTCGAAACTTATTCGGTTTTGCTCTCCAGAAAAAGCCCCCACTTGAAAATCAAGAGTTCCACTACCTTCACCGTTGAGTAGTTTAGCTCCATTGAAGGTCGTTGCCTCGCTAATACGGTCAACTTCTGTTACGAGCTGTTGATATTCTTTGTCGAGGAACCCTCTTTCATTCTCGCCAACAGTATCTGAAGATGCCTGAATAGTTAATTCTCTCATTCTAGTAAGGATATTTGTGACCTCATTAAGTCCACCCTCAGCTGTTTGGATGAGAGAAATACCGTCGTTAGCATTTCTGGTTGCTTGCCTCAAGCCCTTTGTTTGTGCTTCGAGGTTAGTAGCAATCGCTAAACCTGCAGCATCATCTGCTGATTTAGTAATTCTCTTACCACTTGATAATTTCTCAAGAGAACTGTTTGCATTGTTTGATACTTGCTTTAGATTCTTTTGAACCGTTTGTGAAGCAACGTTCGTTGAAATTCGTAAGCCCATTTTTTACTCCTTGTTTTGTTCCGTTTTACCCTAGGAACTTTTTTTAATAATCACTGACCTATTTTGTCAGACATAAAACCTATCGACGCGCTCGGCTATTTCTTTAGTTTACAAGTCAAGTATTTGATTAAAAAAATCAAGAAATCAAGTGATTACAAGTACTTGCGCCGCCCCCGAATTTCTATAAACAAGTATTTACCCACCTCTATATCAAGGCCAAGGGCCGTTAAAATGAGAAGAAATATTCGAGGCTTTAAATATGAAAGAACCAAAGATTCCTGAAAATGAGGAAGAAAGATTAAAAAAACTACGTTATTACAAGGTTCTCGATACTTTGCCAGAAAAAGAGTTTGATGATCTTGTCAATCTAGCTAGCCATATCTGTAATACGCCAATTGCTCTCGTTTCACTTGTTGATAGTGACAGGCAATGGTTCAAGGCCAAAGTTGGAATTGATGCAGAAGAAACCCCTCGTAGTATTTCATTTTGTGGTCATGCGATTAATGATAAAAAAGTTTTTGAAGTTTCTAATGCCATGGAAGATGAGCGCTTCTGTGACAATCCTCTCGTAGTTGGTGATCCCAATATAAGGTTCTATGCAGGTGCCCCGCTTATCACACCAGATCATTACAAGATAGGTACGCTATGTGTGATCGATAGCAAAAGTCAAAAGCTCAATGCCAAACAAATAGAGCAACTTGAGGCCCTTAGTCGAATCGTTGTACAACAGTTAGAAATCAGAATGCACAATCAAAGACTTGAAGAAGCTCTAGCCGTAAAAGATAGGATTATGTCAACAGTTGCACATGAATTAAAAAATCCTCTTAATGGTATTATGGGTATAACTCAAATACTTTCTGATTCTAATGAGCATCCTGAAATTCAACGCGAAATGCGAGTTATCCAAGAGTGTGGTGATCACCTTTTAGAAATTATTAATGATATTTTAGAAATCAATCGAATTAATTCTGAAAAAGTCATCCTTAATCCCAAACCGCTTAATCTTAGATCTGAGATTCAAAATATTCTAAAGCTTATCGATACTTCCTTCAGTCATAAAAAACTTCAAATAGAGTTCGATTTTTCTAAAGACCTTCCCGAAACAATCTTGGGGGATGGGTTAAGGATCAAACAAGTTCTTTATAACATTATTGGAAATGCATTTAAATTTACAAAAGATGGCACTATCTTAGTTAAAACAGAATATGTGAATAATAAGAATTCAAGAGATCCAGATAAAGTCATTATCTCTGTGAAAGATTCTGGGATTGGAATTGACGAAAAAGAATTTGACAACATTTTCAAAGAATTTGTCCAAGAGAGCAAAGAAGTCACTCAAAACTATGGTGGAAGTGGCCTAGGCCTATCTATTGGCAAAAAACTTGCTAATTTAATGGGTGGGGATATTGAGGTTAAAAGTAAAAAAGGTGAGGGTTCAACTTTTAAATTTTCATTTAATATTTTAAATACTAGTACTTCACCTGTTGAAAATATCTTTAATAAAGCTGACCAATACAACATTCTTATTGTTGATGATAACAATATCAACTTAAAGGTTATCACCAAGCTTCTTAATAGGCTCGGTTTTTCTAAGGTTCAATCCACAGACAATGGTAAAGATGCTGTAATCTTGTGCAAGAACACTCACTTTGACCTAATCTTTATGGATATTTACATGCCAGAAATGGACGGTTTAGAAGCTGCAAAAGAGATCCTTGAAAACAATTCCAAACAGAAAATCATCGGTCTATCTGCTAATGATGTTGATTTCTTTGGAAAAAAGGCAAGCGAGGTAGGTATGGTCGATTATATTGAGAAACCTATCCAAAAAGAAGTTTTAATTAACTCATTAGAAAAATACTTAAAAAAAAGCCCCCAATAAAGGGGGCTTCCTTAAGCTTTAAAATTATCCTAAAAGTTGTAATGCAGCTGATCCAGTATTGTTTGACTGAGCCAAGACTGAAGTACTTGAAGCAGATAAAATATTTGCTTTTGCCAAGTTAGCTGTTTCTTCGGCAATGTCAGTATCGCGAATCCTAGAGTTTGCAGCAGATAAATTTTCTGATTTGATTTCTAGATTTCTTACCGTAGAAGCCATTCTGTTTTGAAGGGCACCAAGATTGGCTCTACTTTTACTAATTCTATTAATCGCTTCATCAATTACATCTAGATTCCCTTGTGAATCCTCTTTCGTACTTACATTTAAGCCTTCAATTCCTAAGTCTCCTGCAGTTACCGACGTACCAGATGGCTTGTATCTAATACGGTCATTGTTTTCGTCATTATAAATTCCAATCTGGAATTCCATGTCGTCACCTTGACCATTTAGAAGAGACTTTGAGTTAAACTTAGTTGATTCTGCAATTCTCTCAACCTCTGTTACCAGTTGTTGAAATTCCATATCTGAATAAGATCTCTCATCGTCACCAATAGTATCTGAAGCCGACTGTACTGATAATTCTCTCAATCTAATAAGGATATTGTTAACCTCATTCATTCCACCCTCGGCAGTTTGAATAAGAGAAATACCATCTCCAGCGTTTCTTGTGGCCTGTCTTGTACCTCTAATATCTGCTTTCAACCTTTCACTAATAGCCAATCCAGCAGCATCATCACCAGCTTTATTAATTCTGGAACCAGATGCTAACTTTTCAAGAGAGGCACTTTGATCTCTCTTAACTTGTCCAAGTGAACGTTGACTTGCAATTGATTGTACATTTGTTGCAATTCTTAAACCCATACTAATCTCCTCTAATCATAGAAATCCTCCTTGTGTGTGTCATCCAACAACCATGTTGAACATTTCAATTGCAGCTCCCCAAATTTTTGCTGCAGGAGATGTATCGGGTATTAAATTTATTATTTAAGGAAAAAGGGAAATATTTTCCTATGATTTTGAACACTTAGCCGACCAGGCAAGTCAACTATAGGGTTTAACTCATTGTTTTTAGGATTTTTTCTATTGTATCTGTCGTAGAAAATCCATCTACAAAGGTAAGGCTTTTAACTTCTCCACCACTAGAAAGAACAACATCGGAGCCAACGATCTGCTCCGGCTTCCAGTCTCCACCCTTCACCAGAACATTAGGAGACACCGCTTTTATTAGTTCAAGAGGAGTATCCTCTGTAAATATAAAAACAAAATCAACAGCTTTTAAATTCTCTAAAAGAAAAGCCCTTTCTTTTTCACTATTAATTGGTCGTTGCTCACCCTTTAATCGTTTCACAGAGGCATCAGAATTAAGGCCAACAACTAAAATATCTCCAAGTGATTTTGCTTCATTAAGGTAAGAAACATGGCCGGCGTGAAGAATGTCAAAACAGCCATTGGTAAAGACAACTTTACGTCCTTTAATTTGCTTTTTAATGGGCTCAATGAGTTTTTGATAAGACATTTACTTTTTTATCACTCTAGTGTCTGAAAGCTTTCCTTGGAAATCCAAAAGAGTAGGTAAGCCCATAAGAAAAAGACTAAATAAAGTAATTGTCGATCGAATGAAAGACTGTCTTATTGTTGCCGGCTTTAAAGAAGAAGCTTGAGACGTAGAAATCCCCAAAAGCCTTTTTCCAAATGTCCCAACAGGTTCTGTTAAAGAAAAATAAGTAATAAAAATTAAGGCAAATAGAGTCGCAATATAAGGTACTGAAGAAGTGACAAACCTTAGTGCCATATCTAAGTGAAAACCACCACCTGCAATTAAAAAGAATGAATAAATCAATCCTGTCGTAACTATTGATACATTTATAAGGTCTACAAGAAATGCTGTAAACTGAGTGTCTTTTTTCGCGAGAATAGCTTTGTTCTTTTTTGTTTTGATTTTTTCTTTGGACTTTTCCTCATGCACAACTTTTTCTTTAGCATAGAGAGCTTCAATACCAGACATTAAACTTGGATCCGAAACAGAGAGGGGTGTGTTTTGCAAATAGTCTTTTTTGGGCATTTGATGACTTACCCCGGCCGACATTACTCGTGACTGAGCTGTAGTCTTTTGGATATTTTGTTTGGGAAATTTTTCGTTTTTCTTTTTTGGCTCATGAAAACCAAGTCCCTTTGTAACGGGCTTAAAATCATATGAGTCAATATCAAACTCATCAAGATTGAGCGTAATTTTTTTACTTGATTCAGAGTGAATTTGGCCTTCCATAAAGTCTCCTGTGTCCCTTTAAATGATGACACATTTCGCAACTTCAGTAAATGCTCAACGCCTCGCAGCCAATCCTTGAATATGACCAGCACAATAACCAACCGCTACTTCAGCCTTCATAATTGGGGTAGATAAACGAGAAAGTATAAAATTTTTATCACTCTTCAAGACTTCTAACTCTCTCGGATGAAAACCACCCTCAGGTCCGATAAGGAAAGAAGAAACTTCACACTCCCCAGTGTTCACTTCATTTTCCTCCGTGACAAATGCTATTTTTTTTCCAGGAATAGCCTTTATTTCGTCAAATCCTTCCAAGACCCTTACTTCAGGCAAATATGGGTTTTCACTTTGAAGCATTGAAGAAATAAGAATTTTATCGAGCCTAGAGGAAGCTTTAAATTTCCAAGGAGAATATTTAGTATGAATTAAGTACAACGGATTTAAGCCTACTTGTACAGAAGTTCGAAAGATTGACTCTAGGTACTCACGCTTTGGAACCCCAAGAATCAAACTTAGAGTCTCATTTCTCTCGAAATTCTGTATCTTCTGAATTTTTAAAAGAAGACTTTTCTTAGTGACATCATCAACAACAGCGAGGGCCACTAATCCATTTCCATTAAAGACCTTAGCAACATCACCAACCTTGCCTCTTGAGACATTCTTAAAGTGGTGAACTTGGTCATCTTCAATCTTAACTTCTAAAAGCTGTAAATCTAGCTCTTTAAAATAGAAATTCACGTCTCTTTACCTATAAACTATTTTCATTAATGTTCTTAAAAACCATGGCAATCCAATCACCTTTAGAGATAGTTTTCAGATGGCTTAACTTTTTATATTCCTTCAAAATGGTGTCTTCTTGATCTGCTAGTAATCCCGACACGATCAAGAAGGCTTCATTGGATAGGCTATTAAGTAATGTCTCTTTTTCATGGATTAAAACACTTTCTAAAATATTGGCAAAGACAAGAGTGTATTTTTCCTTAAGCTGAAAGCGTTCTCTAAGGACAAGAGCATGACCTTCACTATAATTTTGATACTCATTGAATTCTAGATTCATTACACAATTATCAAGAGCATCTTTATCAATATCGACAAAGTCTACAATTGCCTTTTTCTTCTTTATCGCTGCGATTCCCAAAATCCCCGATCCACAACCAAAGTCTAGGCAACGAACTCCTTCCTTAAAGTATTCCTGGAGCTCTTCAAATGCCTTTAAACATAAATAAGTCGTTTCATGGTTCCCTGTCCCGAAACCCATACCAGGATAAATATATAGATTTTGATTAGTGTCCTGACTTTTTTCCCAGGAGGGAACGACCTTTAATTGATCAGAAACATGGATTGTTTCAAAGCTTTTTCTCCAAGACTCGTTCCAGTCTTCCTTTTGCTTTTTCTCTATCGTGCAATCAATCTTTTTCGCTTTTAGGAACTCAAGAAATGTTTTGGCCTGTACTTCGTTTTCCCAATAATACGAAACCTCACTCATATCCGCATTCGCCTCTTCAATTTTTGCTAAAATCTGATCTGGAATTTCGCCCCCACAAAAGGCGTCCCTTCCTAAGATTTTATCAACAGTTTCTTCGTTAATATTGTAATCAAGCCTTCCTTCACATGAGTACTCTGCAAAAGCCCATTCATCCAACCTCACTAAGTCCAAACCGTCTTTATTCAAAAGAACTTTTATAATGTATAAATACTCCACTATTTCCTCTTCTCTTAAATCATTGAAAATACACATTTTTCTTACCACATCTTATATGTCAAAAGAGAGTGCACTATGAAATCTTTTTAAAGAAGAAAGCTTTTCCTTTTATCTAATATCTTATCATGGGATAAGTATGGGTAATTAGGAGCTTTTAGTATGATTAAAATTATCGGTGTCGCCGGTGGATCGGGTTCAGGAAAAACAACCTTTGCCAAGAAGCTTATTAAGCTTGTAGAGACCCCAATTACCCTTTTCCACATGGACAGCTACTATCTACCAGAACAGCCGTCTAAGCACTTCACAAAGTCTGGTAAGCCTAACTTCGATCATCCAGAAGCTTTTGATTGGGAGTTATTAAGAACACACCTTACTCAATTAAAAAATGGTGAAGATGTTCAATCTCCTGTTTACGACTTTAAGACATCCTCAAGAAATGGAGAAACTGAAACCACAAAGGCCACAGGTGTAGTCATTTTTGAGGGTATTTTCACTTTGTTTGATAGTGAAATCAGAAATCTTCTTAATATTAAATGTTTTCTTCATGTTGATAGTGACATCAGATTTACAAGACGCCTAAACCGCGATGTACAAGAGAGAGGACGAAGTTTAGAGTCGATTATTGACCAATATTACGAAACAGTGCGGCCAATGCACCAAAAGTTTTTGGAACCACAAAAACAATTTGCAGATTTTGTGGTCGGAGAGGAAACTGATGTTGCTGCCGAAATTTTAGCTGCTAAAATTAATAACGACCTAAGCTTAATTTCAACAGAGAGAAAAACCCTATCGGATCTCACCAAAAACCAAACCATTTAGAGTTCTCTATTAAGCCACTTGGAGGTCTCGGCCAAATTGGCAGTAATATGATGGAGGTAACTTACCAAGGTCATACTTTCATTATCGATTGTGGCATCCTTTTTCCGTATGAAGATACCTTTTCAATAAATTACTTAATCCCAAACTTTCAAGAAATCGAAAAACCACAAAAAGTTTTTATTACTCATGGTCACGAAGACCATATTGGCGCTCTACCTCATCTCATAGAAAAGTTTCCAGGTCTCAACATTCAAGCTCCAGCATTTGCTAGTTCACTGATCAGACGAAAATGCGACTTCTTTCCAAGATCACTTGAATTTAATCTTAAGTCCTCTACAGAAAGTGATGATTTTTATGGATTAGAGATTCACTATATTCAAGTCAACCATAGTATCCCCGATACTTATGGTTTGCTACTTGTCGACAAGAAAAATGATCTCTCTGTTTTTTATATCAGTGACTTTAAGGTCGATCCCAAGGCAAAACTTGAACCTTATTTTGATTTTTCAAAATTAGAAAATTTAACTCAAAACATAAGCCAGAAATATCTTCTTGCAGATAGCACCAATATCACAAGCTCTAATAAAAAAACCCCTTCTGAAGAAGACCTTCTCCCATCACTAGAACATCATCTCTCCCGTGACAATAAACGTGTTTTTGTCACAACATTCAGCTCCAATATTCATCGTTTAAAAAACATCGTTGATTTAAGTCAAAAAAACGGGAGAAAGGTTATTTTTTATGGTCGTTCAATGCAAAACTACTGGCAGACGGCTTATGAGCTTGGCATAGTCGCTGAGCCCAGCGCATTTTCCGATGTTGAAGATTTCAAGTCCCATCCCGATCATAAGTACACAATATTAGTAAGTGGCTGCCAGGGAGATTTTAGAAGTACCTTTAGACGTATTTGCTACGGGCATGACTCTTATTTTAAACCAAATGAAACTGATCTTTTTCTTCTCTCTAGCAAAGCCATCCCTGGTAACGAGAAAAAAATCACCATGTGCTTGAATGAACTTAGTCGTTATGGCGTTGAGGTCGTTACCGCTAATGATGACCTTATTCATGCTTCAGGCCATCCCGGCAAGGAAGATCTTAGGATTGTTTTAGAAAACTACAATCCTTCCAAATATATTCCTATTCATGGTGAAACTTTCTTTTTAGCCAGGCATAAGAAATGGTTAAAAGACGAATTTCCTTCTATTCAAAGTCACATTCTCCTTAATCATCAAACCTTCGATTTTATCAAAGAGCAAATACTCTCGCTCGACATTGATGAAGAGTCTACGCAGCCCTTAATCGTTCATGGTAATGGTCAATTTCTGTCACGGGAAGAGGTAAAAGAAAGAAGGAAAATTGCTGAAGCAGGAAAGGTCATCATTTCCTATTCGGGCACAGAGTCAAAGGTTTTACAAATAAAGTCAGAACTTCTTGGAATTCCCCTTGGCGGAGGCTACGATAAAAAGTTCTTTTTTGATCATATCAATAAAGTTGTGAGAAAAAACTTTAAAGGAAGTAAAACCTCTGAAGAGCAGGTGAGAATTCAATCGAGAAAAGTTTTTAAAGATATCTTAGGTATTAAACCTGTTGTTACTGTAATTAGTCACATCCAGTAATACAAGGCGGCCCAGAGGACCGCCTGTAGGGGGAAAATAAGAGGATTAGATATCAAGCGTACGATTACGCTCTTCACCTCTCTCTCTATTTTGTGAGTTTTCTTCTTTTCTTAAAAAAGTCGGAGTGTCGAGTTCTTCTTCATCAAAGTTAATAAAGCCTAATTTTTCAGCAATCGACTTTGCTCTACTTGAGGTTTTGCTACTTTCCCAAGACTCTCTTCTTTCTTCACGCTTAGGCTCACGGTATTCTCTGGTCGTTTCCGAAGATGTTTCATTATTTTCAGAAGAAGAGTATTGTGTCGCCGCGCTTCTTATTGAATCCATAAGTGAAGATTCTCTCTCTTGAGTAGGAACTGTCTCCCTTGTGGGCTCTTCTCTTACTTCACGCTCTAGACGAAACTCTTCTCTTGCCGGTTCTGGGTGCTCCTCTCTTATAGGTGCTGCTGATGCCTCCGAAGTTCTTTCTGTTGATTCAGGCGTAAGTTGAGGACTGACCATTGTGTGATTGTGAGTTGTTTTTACCCTCTCTAAACCACCAAGACCTGTGGCCACAACTGTAACCTTAATGTCTTCTTCCATTTCCTCATCAATTACCGTACCAAAGATAATCTCCGCATCCTCATCGGCTGCTTCCATGATTAACGTCACAGCTTCATTAGTTTCATGCATTGTAAGGGAGCTATTTCCAGTAATATTGATAATAATGCCTGTCGCCCCATCAATCGTGACATCCTCAAGAAGAGGTGAGCTTATAGCTTCAGTCGCTGCTTTAATGGCACGATCTGGTCCAGTGGCTACACCTGTTCCCATAAGTGCAAGACCTTTATTACTCATTACCGTCTTAACGTCGGCAAAGTCAGCATTAATATGACCCGTGTAATTAATTAGATCTGATATGCCTCTAACTGCGTTTAATAAAACCTCATCGGCTTTTTTAAACGTATCAACTAAAGATAGACTATCTCCGGCAATGTATAGAAGTCTCTGATTAGGAATCGTAATGAGCGAATCTACATTTTCCTCAAGGACTTGAATTCCAGCTTCAGCCTGCTTAAAACGCTTTTTCCCTTCGAAAAGAAAAGGCTTTGTCACCACACCAACAGTTAGAGCACCAAGTTCTTTACATAACTTGGCGATTACTGGAGCTGCTCCAGTTCCCGTACCACCGCCCATTCCGGCAGTAATGAAAACCATATCAGCACCTTCTAAAACTTCACTTAGTTTTTCGTATTCATCCAAAGCTGCTTTTCTTCCCACCTCTGGATTTGCACCTGCACCAAGGCCTTTTGTAATCTCAACTCCAAGTTGAACCTTAGTCGGTGCATGATTAGCCTGAAGAGCTTGAGCATCAGTGTTCGCAACAATGTACTCCACACCACTTAAGCCTGATTTAATCATAGTATTTACAGCGTTACATCCGCCGCCGCCAATACCGATGACTTTAATTTTGGCGCCTTTGTCAAAGGCATTCGTTTCATCATTTGAAATTTCAAACATAATTCCCCCTTGAATTACTAAAAAATTTCCTTGAATACTGATCTAAGAGAATCACCTAAGCGACCCATTAAATCAGCCTCGTTAGAACTTTGGTTAATATTTTTTTCTTTCGTTGGCATTCCCTTAGATTCAAGGAGTAAGCCTAAAACAGTTGAATATTTTGGATTTTGCATAATATTAGTCATTCCTCCAAAAGGAGCAGGATAACCAATCTTAGTTGGCCTCTCAATAATATACTCACCCAATTCTGGGAGTCCCTTAATCAGAGCACCACCGCCGGTAAGTACAATACCGCCTGTAATATCATCAATAAGATTTTTATCTTCGATCTGTTCTTTTATCAAAGTAAAGAGTTCATCAG
Organism: Bacteriovoracales bacterium; assembly: GCA_030149295.1. GTDB lineage: Bacteria > Bdellovibrionota > Bacteriovoracia > Bacteriovoracales > Bacteriovoracaceae. The sequence goes on from JASBRV010000082.1 coordinate 38,281, forward strand.
CGCGAGCCCCTAGAACCTGGGCAACATAACTAAGTTGGACTTCTCTCGCCTTGGTTCCAGAAATTCCTTGAACTGTTATATGACTATTCTGATTAAGACTTTCAGCTAAAACTGACCCATGGTTAATTTTAATTCTTTCTGCTTCTGCATGAGGAATTTTTAAAGCGACAGCAAGATCATTCGTAAAATGGTTTCCACCGACAGGAATGATTTGTGAATGGATAAGGCTTCCTTCTTTCCAAATGGCAAGATCAGTTGTTCCTCCACCAATATCCACTAGGACAACACCCATATCTTTTTCTTCTGTTGATAATACTGATCGAGAAGAGGCGATAGGTTGAAGAGTGATATTTTTGGCTTCAATACCTGTTTGCTCAACACATTTCACTAAGTTTTGAATTAAGCTCATGGAGCCCGTTACAATATGAACATGAACCTCAAGTCTTACGCCACACATACCAATGGGATTCTTGATTCCACCAGTATTGTCGACTTTAAATTCTTGGGGAATAACATGAAGGATTTCGCGATCGGAAGGAATCACAACAGCCTTTGCTGCTTCAAGAACTCGGTCAACATCGTATTGAGTGATTTCACCTTCCTTAATGGCAACAACACCCGAGCTATTAAAACTATAAATATGAGAGCCAGCTACACCAATTGTCGCGGATGAAATATTCACTCCTGCCATTAGTTTTGCTTCTTCTACTGAGTTTTGGATACTCTTAATCGTTTTATCAATATTTACGACTGAGCCTTTTTTAAGACCATGAGAAGGGTGCGTACCAATGCCTATGATTTCTAATTCTGAGTTGGGCTGTTGAACACCAACGATTGTGCAAACCTTGGTTGTTCCTACATCAAGCCCTACGATGATATTTCTTTCCATGAGATTCCTTCCTCACTTTTCCAGTTAGAATCATTCTAACACGTAGGCAAAAACTACGTTTACGCAGCATGCATAAAAATTTTAAAGATTGCTATTAAACTTGACAACCACTTTTTTGGAGTTTGTAAGGTTTATAATTGCAGGTATCTTCTTTTTAGATTCCATATATTTTACTATTTTCTTTAACTTAGAGGCTTTAACCCCCCACTCATCCTTACCCAAAAAGACAGAGCTTGGGTTACCCTTAAGGCTTAAAATAACAGTTAAATCCCCTTTATCATCAAGGATCACCTCAGAAACCTTCTTTCTAAAATCGATGCCAAACTCATCGACAATACGCGTAATCGTCTTTCTCTTATCTGCCTCTAACTCACCTACAGGTAACGCTAGATAGGGTAGGGGGCCTTTAAGCTTTTTTTCTGTACGGAGCAACACTTCATAAGTGGGATCAAAGAGTTCACCGCTATCAACCAAGATGGCTTCGTAAGAGTCTATTCCATTTTCTTTGTAAATTTGAACCTTCATCAAAGGTTTTGGACAATCTAGTCGGAAAAAAAGCATCTTTTTTAGGGGATCATAATTAACTTTATAGTCACTAACGAAGTGACGTTGAGACAATGACCTCTTTGCGATTTCTTCCTTAACATTCTTAAGGCTGCCAGTTTCTTCAAAGACTTTAATTAACTTTAAAGTCATCTTTCCAGCAGAGCGAGAAGGGCAAGAGCCAAAATTGGTGCGGTATTTGATTTTCTGCTTACTTTTAGGACCTAGGGCAGACATCCCTCTTTCTGGGGTTAATGAATAAATGAACAATAAGGATCCAACGACAAGTAATACACGTGATAGGGCGGTAGAATTAGGGAAGGTGGACTTCTGTCTCAAATTTTACTCCATAATGAAGCTCTAGTTCAGATAAGGCCTTATTAACAAGCTTTTTTACTTCTTCGCTACCACTTCGGCCGCGATTTTCCATAAAGTTTGCATGCTTAGGACTTATCCGCATGTCTCCGACACTTAAACCTTTCATTCCCATTATATCTAGATAAAGTCCGGCACGACAAGTCAAAGTCTGATTTTGGACATTAAAGTTGAGATTTTTAAACATACAGCCACAGGTCTTTTCCCTTAAAGGCTGAGATTCACTTCGTTTTCTCAAATATTCTTTTATAAGCTCGCTTACTGCAGGGTCCTTTCCTTTGTGAAAGATTTCCGCAGCGATGATAATATCCCCTTCGGACAAAAAGTGATTTGTCCTATAAGAAAAGGAGCTTTCATTTACTTTATGGCGCTCAATATCTCCGTTTGAACGCATAATATCTATATAGTTAATCAGTTCACATATTTCACCTAAACTCGTCCCTGCATTCATTGCAATGGCACCACCAAGACTTGCCGGAACACCTGTAAAAACCTCCCAGCCAGAAAAATTAAACTTTTGCGCTAAAGAAGTTAGCACATTCAAGGGTGCTGAAGCAGGTAGATAAAATCTATTTTGATTCTCTTTAATTAAACTTTTATCAAAAGGAAGATCTAGTTTGATTAAAACAAAATCAGGGTTTTCAGGAAGAATGAAGTTTGCCCCCCAACCAATCACACGATAAGCCGTTCCTTTTTCTCTTAAATGGAAGATTACATCCTTTAAACTATCTACTGTTGAAACTTTAATTAGAGTTCCTTGCGAGGAAAGCTTCATGGTTGAGAACTTAGTAACTTCACTATCATGTAAAACAAGGACATCATTTAAGCCCGAAAAGAAATCTAGAGAAGAGCTAGAGAGTAGAGACAATTTCTTTTACCTTTTTTCCGACAGAGCCAGCCCCAAGAGATAAAATAAGAGACTTTGAACTCTTCGCTGCCTTAATTGTTTCCCTCACTATTTTCCAATCATCAAAGCTCTCCGTTAAGTTTGGATGAAGCTGATTGATATCATTTGATAAGTTTTCTGAACTTATACCAAGAATGGGTTCCTCAGAAGCCGGGTATATAGGGGCAATCAGAACCTTATCGGCTGAATTAAAACAATGGAGAAACTCACTCCAGCAGTTTTTCGTTCTCGTAAACCTATGTGGTTCAAAAATAACGATAATTTCTTTTTCTTTATGGGCTTCTTTAGCTGTTTTAATTGTTTCTAATATTTCAGTCGGATGATGGCCATAATCGTCAATAACAACGAAATCATTTTCAGAAAATACTTTTTGGAAGCGACGGCCAACTCCTTCATATTTCTCTAGTGCTTTTTTTAAATCTTTCTCCCCATAACCCAGTTCCATGCAAAGGGCGAGTGCTCCAAGTGTATTAAGAACATTATGACGACCTGGAATTTTAAGATTAAATTGCCCTAAACTCTCACCAAAAACCTTTAATTTAAAAGTTACACCCTTTGGTGATTGATCGATGTCATAAGCATAATAGTCTACGTCTTCATAGTCTGGGTGTGCCGAAAAACTGACGTAGGGTTTATCCATAGACTGTGCTATTTCTCTAAGCCTTGAGTCTTCAAAGTTTAAAGCACAAATTCCAAAAAATGGAATCCTATTGGCAAATTGGTTAAAAGCAATAAAAAGTCCTTCTTCACTGCCATAGTGCTCAATATGATCGTTATCTATATTGGTAATAACAGAGGCTACAGGATTTAAACTTAGAAAGCTTCCATCTGATTCATCAGCTTCGGCAACTATATATTCTCCCAGACCAACATTTGCGTGACCGCCCAAATTATGAACAATCCCTCCAATAATATAAGTTGGATCTGCACCAATCTCTTTTAAAAGTGTTGCCATCAAGCTTGTTGTTGTCGTTTTGCCATGGGTTCCCGCTATGGCTATACCCTTTTTCAAGTTCATAATGTCTGTCAGAATCTGAGCCCTTCTTAATAAAGGAAGTCCTAGTTCTTGGGCTTTTTTAAATTCTGGATTTAGTTCATTTACAGCACTTGAGTGAGTAACAACTGTTGCCCCTTCAATATTTTTTTCATCATGGCCGATAAAAACTTTTACCCCAAGATCCCGAAGCTTTTGAACATTTGCAGAATCATTTAAGTCTGAGCCCTGAACACTAAAACCTAGCTGTACGAGAACCTCAGCAATAGCTGACATTCCAATACCACCAATACCAATCACGTGAACAATGACGTCTGATTTTTTATTTCGCAAAACAAGTCCTCTTTAAAATAGTTCGCCCTGCCCCTCTTTCACAGGAGGCTTAGCAAATGAAGGGGATGGTTCATTTATATAAGAGGAATTAGAAGTTGAAAAACTCTCAAATTGACTAAAGGTCTGTATGGACTTCTTGCGCTCCGTCACAGCACTTAGAAAAAGACCAATTCCAAAGAAGTTTGCCAATAAAGAAGAACCCCCGGCACTAATAAAAGGCAGGTTAAGCCCTTTGGTGGGCAACAATCCTAAAACAACTCCCATATTAAGACTTGCTTGAAGACCGACAGCAAAAATAATGGATGTCGCTAAAATAGCGGATGATTTCTTTTCTAGTCTGGTAGCAAGACGAAATCCAAAAAAGATCAAAGAGAGAAAAAGAAAAACAACTAAAAACACACCTAAAAATCCCAATTCTTCCCCGATCACAGAAAAAATAAAGTCATTATGTGCTTCTGGTAAATAAAAAAGCTTCTCATTACTATTTCCAAGACCTGTGCCAAAAATAGAACCATTAGCAAAAGCCAAATAAGACTGAATTATTTGGAAACCTGACGTCTGAGGATTTTTCCACGGGTCTAGGTAAGCAAAAAGCCTTCTTACCCTATAAGGTTGAGAAATCAATATGGGGATAATCAAAAGTACGACTCCCACAAGGGAAGAATAAAAATACTTACGAGGAAATGAACTCAAAAAACAAACAACAGCAATAAGACCTATGCAAATTGAAAATGATCCGAAGTCAGGTTGAATAAGAAGGAGAACTACTGGAAAGAAAATAAAAACCGCTTGCGCAACTCTTTCTCGCGGGGAAATTTTAAAAAAGTTCTCAAAGAAGGGAACCGCAACCAAAATACTCGTATATTTTAAAAACTCACCCGGCTGAAGGCCAAAACGGCCTAAATAAAGCCACCTGTTGGCACCCTTTACCTCATTACCTAAGCCAGGAATAAAAGTGCCAATTAGTAGAAGAGTCACTCCTAGATGAAAAAACCAACTATACTTGAGCCAAAAGCTCACCTTAGTTTTGGAAATCAACCAACAAATCGGAAGTGCTGTCCCTAAAAAGAACAACTGGCGATAAAAGTAATGAGCACTATTATTGTAGATATCCCTAGCATAGATATAACTAGAGGAATAAACCATCACTATACCAAGGACAACAAGGGCGCTAATCGTTCCTAAAAAGAACTTTTGATTTTTGTCGATAACTTCCTTGATGTCGTCCATGACATTATTCTAACAAAGTGAATTAAAAGGTTCTACTAATATTAAAGCTGATACACTAGCTTCTTATAGTAGTTTCCTCTTTCCTCATAATCTCTGAAAAAATCTGTGGCAGGTGCACCAGGACTCAAGAGAATAACGTCACCTGTTCGCGACTTTTGATAAGCAAAAAGAATCGACTCCTCAAATGATCCCACAATATAGGTCTGTGGGTGCTCTTGAAGCGCACGGTTCATTCTCTCCTTGGATTCACCAACCAGAACGAGAACTCTGGAGTTGTCGATTACCTCTTGGGCAAAAGGCTCATACTCCATTTCCTCAATATCCTTACCCCCAGCGATTAAAATCACTGATTGTTTGAAAGACTTAAGGCTATTAACCATCTCACCCATATCTGTTGCTTTAGAGTCGTTATAAAAACAAACTCCATTTTTCTCCATTAAGAACTCTAGACGGTGAGGAATGCCGGGAAACTTTTCTACACACTTTTGGATAGATTTGTCTGAAACTTCAAGGGCCTTACATGCAGTTGTTGCTGCGAGGAGGTTTTCTCTATTATTTTGGCCGATGATTCTCATATCTTTCACTCTAAATTCTGAGTGGTAATTAATATTGGAATGAATTCTTCTCTCATGAAAATGAGTCCCCTGAATTTCATTCATAACACCCATTTTCACAAAAGACTTTCGTGAATACCAATAGGTTTGGCAGTTTGCATTTCTAAAAAAAGTATTTGAAGCAAGCTTGTCGAAGTTTACGACAAGAGTATCATCTGGAGACAAGCTTTTAATAATTGAAAGCTTGGTCTCAATATACTCACCAACTGAATTAAAATGTGACTCAGGATATCTTTCAGAAATATTAGTAAAAACTACGAGTTTTGGGTGAAAGTTTTCTAATCTTCTCTGTTGAACAGCAGAAACCTCAACAACGACATAATCGATTTCTTCATGATTAGGCATCATTGCATATTCAATGAATGGTGTTTCACTCGTACCACCGACAAAGACGTTTTTACCCTCAAGCTTAAGAGTAAAACCAATCATATGGGCAACCGTAGTTCTTCCATAACTACCGCAAACTGCAATTATTGGTTTTCTACAAAGCTTATTTGCTAAGCCAAACTCAGAATAAACCTCTTTTCCATTTTGGCGTGCGAGTTCAAGCTGTGGAAGCTCAGGGTTTACAGCAGAAGAATAAACAACTACATCCGCATCGAGAAAGTCTTCTTCTCTATGCTCACCAAATGTCATTTGAATAGGAGGGTTAATCTTCTTAAGTTTTTTAACTGCCTTATTAAGATCAAAGATTGGCTTAATATCCGTTACTCTAATCTCGCATTCTTGCTGATTAAAGAAGTTTATTAAGGTGAACCCTGTTTTACCGATTCCAACAATGAGAACTTTTTTGTTTTTGAATCTATCCATTTTATTTTTACCTCATCTTAAGAGTCGCCAAGGAAATTAGTGCAAAAAATATACTAATAATCCAAAAGCGAACGATAACTTTAGGCTCAGGCCAACCCTTCAATTCAAAGTGATGGTGAATAGGAGCCATTTTAAAAACTCGTTTTTTTCTCAATTTATAAGAGCCCACCTGCAAAATAACCGAGACAGCTTCAATAACAAAAATGCCTCCAATTAAAACAAAGAGAAACTCATTCTTACTCAGGACTGCGATTGTTCCGAGGACTCCACCTAAAGACAACGAGCCCACATCTCCCATGAAGATTTGAGCTGGATAGGTGTTATACCAAAGAAACCCTACACCTGCGCCAATTACGGCCAAACATAAAACCGACAGTTCACCACTCCCTTCTATGTAGGGAATGAATAGATAGTTTGCGATCTCAGTGTGACCAGCGACATAAGTGAACAAAGCCAAACTAGCAGCACTTGTCATAATAGGACCAATGGCAAGGCCATCCAAGCCATCTGTTAAGTTAACAGCGTTAGATGAGCCAACAATAACAATCGATCCGAACACAACATAAAGCCATCCCAATTCCAAAAGAGGTTCTTTAAGAAAGGGTAGGTATAGCTTTGAGTCTATTACATCAAAGTGGAGCATAGCATACGTGGCAAGTCCCGCTGTGCCAAACTGCCATAAGAGCTTTCCCTTTGCTGAAACACCATCACTATTCTTTTTTAAGACTTTGAAATAATCATCAATAAATCCCAAAATAAAATAGCTAATCATGACAAACAAAGTAATAAGAGTTGGAAGGGAAGAGAAGTTTCCACATATGGCCATGGTTAGGGCGATACTACCCAATATAACAACACCACCCATTGTTGGTGTTCCGGCTTTCTTTAAGTGAGTCTGAGGACCATCATCTCGCACAACTTGTCCAAACTGCTTTTTCTTCATGTAGATAATAAATTTCTTTCCCCACCAAATGGAAACAAAGGCGGCCAACAAGAAAGCAATGACACTTCGAAAAGTAATATACTTAAAAAGATTGAATGCTGAGAGACTCTGACTCAGAGGGTAGAGTATATGGTAGAGCATAAAGAGCCGTTATTAAGGTTAATCACCCATTTATATCTAAAATTGACTCGAGTTGTAAAGAACGACTACCTTTAATAAAGAGAATCTCGTGGCTATTTACGACACTAGGCAAAATGTTTTTAACTTCTTGCGCATTTTTAAAAGATTTTGATGCGTGGCCAAAACCCTTTGCATAATATTCACTAAATCTGCCCACAAAGTAAGCCTCATTAAAACCTTTTTGAGCAAGAAGCTTCCCAATCTCTTGATGAAGTAAATCACCACTTTCTCCAAGCTCATTCATGTCTCCAAGAATAGGAAGGGCATTCTCGGGAGAAACTCCCTGTCTCTTGAGATACTCCATAAATGTATCAAGTGAGGCACGCATAGAACTTGGATTTGCATTATAAGCATCGAGATAAACTTTTTTTGAAAAAACTTCTCTAATCTCGCCCCTATTCATCTCTGGAGCTCGATAACTTTTCGCCTTTTCCTCAATCTTATCGGCCATAAAAGGAAAAGCCTCCAGAGTTAGTACCATGCACATCGCCATATTTATTTTCTGATGATCCCCTAACAGAGAAGGATTAGTCACTGAGTATTGGCCGTTCTTCCATTTTAATGTAAAGCCATCCTCTTCTAATTGAAGATTTTCATGCCCTAAAAATTCAGTTTTTTCCTGACCTTTTAGAACTTTAAGCTTTTCGTCGAAACCATTAATAAGAAATAAACCACTGTGGTGGTTTTTAACCTCTCTGTATAAGGCCGTCTTTTCCTCAAAGACACCATCTAAGCTCTTTAAAAATTCAATATGAGCATAACCAACATTGGTAATGAAACCATATTGCGGATGAGAACACTCACTGAGTACCTTTATTTCTCCTGGAAAGTTCGTTCCCATCTCTATGACCGCAACTTCATGCTCATCCTTAATTTCAAACAACGTTAAAGGGACACCTATCTGATTATTTAAATTTCCTTCTGTGGCATGAACCTTCTCTTCACCCAAAAGAGAAAGTAGAGACCTTAGAATTTCTTTATTCGTTGTCTTTCCATTCGATCCTGTTAAACCAAAAATTACACCACCATTTTCTTGAAACCTATCTGATCGCACTCTGCCAAGTTCTAATATAAAAGAAAAAATATTTTCAACTTCAACAAACCAAACCTTAGGGAAGTCTTTTTTTATCTTTGATAAAAGCTTATCATTTCGATTTTCGATCAAAACAACTTCAACCCCCTTTTCCAGTACATCAGGTAAGAAATTAATCGAATCAAAATTATCACCATACAAAGAAAGGAAGCAGTTTTCCTCTTTAAGCTTTCTAGAGTCACTACATACAGACAAGCGCAGAGCACTCGGCAAAGGTTTTGTTAATAAAGTATTACACTTATTAATATCATCAGAAAGAATCATCCTAACTTCCTTACAATTTCACAATCATCAAAAGCATGACGAACTCCATTTATATCCTGATAATTCTCATGACCTTTTCCTGCAATCAATATGACTGTTTTTCCTAGAACGTTCTCATATGATTTTTCAATTGCTTTCCTCCTATCTACCTCTACCTCGTAGTCGGAGACAACACCTGGAATAATGTCATTGATAATGTCCATCGGATCTTCAGTTCGTGGATTGTCAGAAGTGATGATTATGGAGTCACTAAAAGCGCTAGCGGCTTTTCCCATAAGTGGCCTCTTCGATTTATCACGATCGCCGCCGCACCCAAAAACGGTACACACTTTGTAGTCACGATAAATTTCACGCAATTGGCGAATCGCTTTTTCAATAGCATCGGGCGTATGTGCGTAATCAACAACGAAAACTGCCTTTTCTTTTTCCAAAACCTGCATTCTTCCTGGAGGTGCAACAATGCCTTTCATGTTCATTGGTGTCTTTAAACTAAAAACCGTCTTGGCCATCTCTAGTGCCACAGCAAAGTTTTCTCTTGCAAAGCCTTTTTCAAAAACCTTCGGCACAGGATAACTACCCTCTAAACTCGTCTCCACAACCATTGCTCTATCTTTTAGCTTAGCCACGAGGCTGCTTTGTTCTTTAGGAACAATGATCTTTTTTTCTTTCGACACATCTAAAATTTTTGCCTTAGCTTCAAAATAATTTTCCATTGTTTTATGAAAATCCAAGTGGTCTTGAGAAAAGTTGGTCCAAGCAACAACATCAAACTTTAAGTCCTTTAATCGACCCTGCTCCAAAGCATGACTACTTAATTCTAAAGAGATAGCCTCTATTTTTTGACCATAGTAATAAAGAGCTTTTCGTATATCGAGGTAACTTGGCGTTGTGGTCAAAACCTCTCTATCTTGTTTTTTACCAGCTAAGAAAACTCCGGGCGTACCCATATAAAGAGCATTTATGCCATTACACCTTAGAATTTCGGAAATTAACCACGCCACACTTGTTTTACCATTAGTTCCAGTAACGCCAAAGAAAGCCACCTCCTTTTCTAAAGGATAAAAATAATTAATGAGTTCTGTCTCTAGCTCTTTAATTTCACCAAGAGGCAAAAGTGTATGGTCATATGTACTCGACAAGGGAAAAGGAGAAACAATCATCCCCTTAAAATTACTCGGTAAATATTTTTTTAAAAGGTCATTTTGTTGATCATTGCCCTTGCAAGGAAGCAAAAGTATTTCTCTTTCACCCACTGTCTGTATTACATTGGATACACCTGTATATTTTGAAAGGTATTTGATTTTTTCTTTTATTTTATTTTTCATAAAGATGGTGGTCGGTATTTTAAAACAACGGCACTATCTTCCTTGAGGGCCTCACCCGGTGCAGGCTCTTGTTCAAAGACAACTCCCATACCTTGGTGAATAAGTTTAGTTTTCGTTTTCTTTCCCAATGTCGCACTTGATCTCTTATCCAAACCTATAAAGTTCGGGACCTTTCCTTTGGTCACAACCCTCGTTGAGGAATGTTTAATTTTAACTGTATCCATTTTGTTAATTGTTTCCTCATCTTCAAGAGCAAGATTTGAAAAGTCTTTATTCTTAAAAAGTAAATACTCTGTGATTTTTCTAAAAATGGGACCAGCTATTGTATTACCATAATAGATTCTTCCCTTAGGGTTATCGACATAAGCATAAACGATAAAGGGGTTTTTAACATTAGCTGGATAACCTATAAAGCCTGCGACGTATCCTCTATAGCCCCCTTCTGGTGAAACTCTTTGAGCCGTACTGGTCTTTCCCGCGATTTTAAATAAGGGAACTTTCGCGGCTGGCCCTGTTCCATTTTCCACAGCTTCAATTAAAATTCTTTCTGTCTCCTCTGCGATCTCTTTTTTAACTAAGGGTTGAGGTTTTTCAGTTTCATTGCCCCCCTTAATCAAAGTAGGCTTTATATAAAGACCCTTATTGGCAATGGCAGCATAAGCTGCGAGCATCTGAACTCCAGTCGTTGCAACACCTTGACCGAAGCTTATATTAGACAGACTCAAAGGCGAGACGTTTTGATCATCTGTAAAAATACCTCTAGATTCACCAGGAACCTCTATTCCAGTTTTTCTACCAAAACCAAACTTTTCAATCGTTTTCTTTAGTTTTGGAAAAGTTAAATCAAAAGCCAACTTTGTTGTTCCAATATTAGATGAAAACCTTAGGATTTCCTCCACAGTAAGCCATTCATATTTTTTCTTGGATTCTGCTTCAGAAATTATGTGGTCATCTACTTTTAGACGACCTTTTTCACAATAAAAACTAGTATCAGATGTAGCAATCTTATTTTCAAAAGCAGATATTACAGTAATTGTTTTAAAGTTTGACCCAGGCTCAAAGGGATCGGTAACGAACGATAACTTTCGTGCCTTCCCATCCGCACTTCTCCAGCGATTTGGATCAAAAGTAGGGTAGTTACCAATTGCCAAAATTTCACCCGTTTTAGAATCCATAACCCCAAAACCACCACCATCGGCTTCGTATTTCTCAATCGCCTCTTTTAGATACCTTTCTGCAGCTGCTTGAAGGTCTTTATCAATTGATAAGTTAATATCCTTTGCGTCCGATCCGAGGTCTTGACTCTCAAATTTTATAGGTCTTCCCTTGGCATCCTTTACATATTTTACAACCTTAGGTTTTCCTTTTAACTCATCGTTATAAAGATATTCTATTCCGGCCAAACCCACGTTATCGATACCGACAAATCCTAGAACCTGGGAAGCAACTTCATGGTTTGGGTAAAGCCTTTTGGGGACAGAATCAATATATATTCCTTTTATCTTTTTTACCTTTTCTACTTGCTCCTTAGTAAGAGTCACCTTGCGGGCAAGCCAGGTGTAACGGCTTCTCCCTTTTGTTTTTTTCCAAAGCTTATTAAATTGTAATTTAGGCACTGCTTTTGAAAGTTCACGCAAAGAAGCTCTTACATTTTGCAAGTTTCTCGGAATCGTAAAAATACTGTAGGTTTGAATATTTATTGCTAGAGGATTTCCATTTCTATCTAAAATATTTCCACGTTTAGGATAGACTGTGATTTCCCTAAAGACCTGGCTTTTGGATCTTGCAATGAGTTCAGCTCGGTCTACGAACTGGACTTTCAGTGCCTTCCCAAGGATAAGTAAAAAACCTATAAGGAAGAAACAAAAAAGAACAATGACCTTGGTACGTAAGTTTTTTTCCATTAATCTGGTAATACTATAATTTGTTTTTGTCTTGGTTGCTTAAGATTGTATTTAGAAGCCATTTTCCTTAGCCTTTTCACACTTAGCAAGCGTGCTTTCTTTGCTTTAAGCTCCTTATTATCAAGTGTGACTTTTTCAATGTCCTTGTTAACACTTGTAATTTGATAATCAAGCTCAACTCCCTTCATTCTAAAGAGAACAAAAAGTAGTCCTAGAATAAAAAAAGTAAGAACGAAGGGAAAGACCTGGTTTGAGAAAATAAAAGACTTGAATGATTGGAATGGATTAATTTTCTTTGACCTTCTTGTCGCTGTAGCCAACACTTACTCCTTTTTGGCGTATTTGTTCTTGCTCGGCCATTCGTTGACCTTTTTTATTACTCTTAGTTTAGCACTTCTTGAGCGAGAGTTTTTAAAAATCTCATCAGAAGAGGGAAGGATTGGCTTCTTTGTTAAAACTTCAATTGGGTAAGCATCATCTTTCCAACTTTTGAAGCTATGCTTCACAATTCTGTCCTCTAAGGAATGAAAAGAAATGATCATAAATAGGCCATTGCAATTGAGTCTTGGTATTACCTGACCAATTACATCCGATAAGACATCCAACTCCCTATTTACTTTGATTCTTAAGGCCTGAAAAACCTTAGTTGCAGGACTAATTTTTCCAAAGCGAAGCTTTTTCGGATAGCTATGAAAACAAATATCCTCGAGTTGCTTTGTGGTTAAGATGGGTTCTTGAGTTCTCTTCTCCACAATATTTTTAGCAATTGTTTTTGAAAATTTCTCTTCACCATAGAGACTGAATAATTCTTGTAGCTCTCCCAAAGAATAGGTTGCCAAAATGTCTGCAGCATTAGGAGTTTCAGCATTAGGGTTCATTCGCATATCGAGAGGACCCTCAAATCGAAATGAAAATCCTCTTTCACCTGTATCAAACTGATGAGAGCTCACTCCGGCATCAAGTAAAACGGCATCAAGCTTTACATTCAATGGAATTTTTTTTGAGAAGTTCTCAAAGTTAGAGTCAATTAGGGTTACTCTTTCTTCGAGAGAATTTTCTTTCAAAATCTTTTGACCATTTGAAAGTGCATCAGGATCCTGATCAAAAGAATAGATGTGAGATTTCGGAAAGAGTTCGGCGATGGCCAGAGTGTGACCACCGGCCCCGAAGGTTAAATCCGAAAAATTATACTCACCCTCTAAAGAGAAATTACTCTTTAAGAGATTAAGTATATCTTCTTTTTGAACACTGAAATGCTCACCATAGTTCACGCTTTATTTATCCAATAATACGCTTAATGTTTCAGACTGAGACGCAGACCATCTCTCTTTTGGTGTCATAATACCTATTTCATTCTCTCTTGGAAAATCTGGCTTACTCTCTCGGAGCCTAGGGAGTGCATCAAGAAGAAGCTTTTGTGCATTTTGGTTATTCGTTTTCATTACTGCCATAATCTCATCGACTGTACAGTGCTCATCTTTCCAACAATCAAAATCCGTCACCATGGCAATGGTGGCATAGGCCATGCCTGCCTCTTTGGCTAAGTAAGACTCCGGTACATTTGTCATTCCAATGACAGAGGCACCAAAACTTCTATAAAGATTTGACTCTGCCCGAGATGAAAACTGTGGCCCTTCAATACAAATATAAGTACCCCCAACCGAATATTTTAAATTCGTCTTCTTGCAGCTTTCCTCTAAAATCTTTTGTAAACTTTTCTCAATTGGATCAGCACAACTTACGTGACCAACAATTCCATTTTCGAAAAAAGTTCTCGCTCTCTTTCCCTTAGTCCAATCTATGAACTGATCAACTAGGACAAAAGTAGTGGGAGGTAGCTCTTCTTTTAAAGATCCCACTGCTGAAATTGAAATAATATAATCAACACCAAGCTTTTTTAGAGCAAAAATATTAGCCCTGTAATTTACTTCAGAGGGATGAAAGCTATGCTCCTTTCCATGACGTGGAATAAAATAAAAATCTGTATCGGCTAACTTAGCTTCAATAATTTCAGAGCTTGGACTTCCAAAAGGCGTATCAATTTTATGTTCGTTAACAAGCTTGATACCATCAATATTGTAAACTCCACTCCCACCAATAATTCCAATCTTTCCTCTTTGCATAAAGCTTTCTACCTTTTAATATAATAATGACTCTTAGCGACTAAGGTGATGAGTATAGCATACGCAATGAAAAAATTGAGCAAAAATTCTAAGTTAAAGGGCTTTCTTGAGAGGAAAAGAAAACGTCTGGAAGTCTTAGAGAGTGCCTCAAAAGAATCTTCTAAAGCCTTAAGAAAAAGTGCTGAAGATTTTCTTAAAAAACCAAACCTTTCAAACTATACCAAACTATCCAAGGTTCTTTTCAATAGTTCTACCTGGCTTGGTAAATCGACTTTCCGATTATTTAGACCGATCGAGCCGAGCTATTTAGAAAAAGTAGAATATTTAAAAAGCCAACAAGCTCAATACATTCTCAAAGCAATTGCTCAAAAGAAAACCATCAGTCATCACAGAGGTACCTATTCTGAGATATTTAAAACTATATTTTATGACTTTGAAATTAGTCATCTCGACAGAAGTTATCAGCGTGTTTTAAATGTCCCCAAGATAAACACATCTGTTCTACTCATTAGCGGTGTTTTAAATGAAATTTTTACGACTCCTGCATTTGAGAGAGGAGCAAAGTACATCAAAGAAAATTATGATATCGACTTTGATTATTGTCCTACCTCAGGTACCAAAACTACTCAAGAAAACTCCAAAATGATCAAAGAGCATTTTGATATGCTAAAAAGTAAAGATCGTCCTGTATGGTTCTTTGCTTTTTCAAAAGGAGGTATCGACGTTCTTCATTTTTTAAAAGAATATTCTGGTGAATGCCAACAATCGGTAGCCGGTTTATCTACCGTTGCCAGCCCAATACTTGGTAGCGAAAGAGTTAACCATAAAGTTATTAAGCTTATTAACTCAATTCATTCGTTGGAAGAAAATAAAGTTTATCAATACTTTGACCGCCAATTTGATTTTTTATTTAAAGATTTTCAAAAAAGTCTAAGTTCTGAGTTTCAAGAGTCATGGTTTCAAGAAAACTTTTCTTATCTGCCTCGCAATATGTTTTACACAGCACTTGCCTTAGAGGCGAATTGGTACGAAAGTCATGTTTGGATGATTTTGACTAAGCTATTCTTTCAATCCCCCTCAATAAATGATGGAATTGTTGATGCTGAAAGAGCTCTCTATCCTGAATACTTTCAGGGAATTAATCTTGGGATTTTAAAAGGTCACCATTTAATCGGAACAAGAAGTTCCGATTACGTTCAAGAAGCCCTGATAGAAGCCCATATTGTTTTTCTTAATTATTTAGGACTCTTAAATTAATTAAGTCCACCCTTAAGATTCATTAGAACGAGCTTTGATACTTCTTTTAAGGTTTCAAAAACACCCTCACCAGAAACAGCAGAAGCCTCAAAAGAAGGGGCGCCCCACTTGTTTAATTTTTTCTCCAAATCCTCTACAGAAGTAACATTTGGTAAATCTCTTTTATTCCATTGCAAAACTAAGGGTATTTTAGATATGTCATAGCCTTGCTCTGTTAGGTTTTTCTCTAACCCTTCAAGGCTCTCTAGGTTAGCATCCATTTTTTCAAGCTGGGAATCGGCGACAAAAATCAAACCATCTACTGCTCGTAAAATCAGTTTTCTGGATGCCTCATAAAAAACTTGGCCTGGAACAGTGTAAAGATGGAAACGGGTTTTATAACCTCTAATTTCACCCAACTCGAGAGGAAGAAAATCAAAAAATAAGGTTCGTTCATTTTCATTATTGAGCTTAATAATATTTCCCTTATTTTCTCCTGAGGTTTTTTTATAAACATGTTGGATATTCGTTGTCTTACCCCCTAAGCCTGGCCCGTAATAAACGATCTTACAATTAACTTCTTTTTTATTGTGATTAACAAAAGACATTTTATATCCCCGCAAAAGAAAAGAGGTCGTCTACTTCCTCTGCTGTTACATTTTCAAAAAGAAAACCCTCTGATGTTTGAATTGCTTCATCCGCTTCATCAAATATCTCAATTTTATCAAAAAACTGCCTTAAGCTTTTTGCGTAGTTTTTTATCTTTCCCGGATTAATCTGATTTTCAAAAATAAAAGACCAAAAAACTTTTGGGTTTTTCTCAGTTGGCTGCAAAAGAAAAAATCCACTTTGGCTATTTTGGTAACTCAAACCTGTATCTGTCGTACCATCAACATGAATCATATCGGCCACGGCTTGTGAAGCTTGCCACATCCCCACCATAAGAGCACCTAAAGACTGAGCCTCATTCTTGTTCATTTTCTTTCCAAGCAGGGAGAGAACTTGTCCATCCCTAGTCAAAACCATAATGGATACCTCCGAGAAGAATTCGTGCTTGGAAAAGGATTTAAAATGCCCACTTATTTTTTCATGTATCGTCATAAGTTCAATTAAGCCTTTTTCTATTTTCTAGTGCCTTAGTAATTGTAAGGGAATCCAGGTACTCCAAAGAGCCACCCATTGGAATTCCAAAGCCTATTCTTTCAACTTTAATATCTTCAGGCAATTCTTGATGAATATAAGAACAGGTTGCATCTCCTTCAACTGATGGGTTGACCGCCAAAATGACTTCTTTCTTATCTTCTTTTGTAATTCTCTCCACCAATTCGGGAATTCTTAATTCATCTGGGCCAATTCCAAGTAGGGGGTTAAGAACCCCTCCAAGAATGTGATAACTTCCCTTAAAGGTGTTGCTATTTTCAATCGCAATATAGTCCGTGATATTTTCCACCACACACACACAATCACTTTCTCTTCTATCCCGGTTTGAGCAAACCTGGCATTGTGACTGATCTGTATAAAACCCACAAACCTCACAAGAGTTTAAGTTCCCAAGACTGATCAAACTATTCCCCAGTGCCCCCAACTGAGCTTTATCCCACCGACAAATTGTGAGAACTTGGCGCAAAGCAGTCTTTTCCCCGACTCCGGGAATTTTTGTCATTTGCGAAACTGCATGCTTGAGAGAGTCGGGTAATTCCATCTCTAAAAAAGCCCCGGAATACTTAATCCACCAGTAACCTTAGACATTGCACTTGAAACCATGTCTTGTGATTCTTTTACAGCTTGATTAACACTGGTTTGAACTAATTCTTCTAGAGTTTCTACATCATTTGGATCAACACACTCAGGGTTAATAGAAAGTGAAAGGATTTCTTGCTTACCATTGATTTTAATCTTAATCATCCCGCCACCACTCGATGTTTCTAGCTCCCTAGACTCTAACTCTTTTTGTAGTGTTGCCATCTTTTGTTGCATTTGCTGTGCTTGCTTCATTAGTGCATTCATATTTTTTGCCATTTTTTACTCCTCTTCTATTTTTACCTTATCAATTGGTCTTCCAAATAAACGTTCTGCCTCTTTTATAATGGGGTGTGAACGCAACTGCTCTTCTTTGCTACTTAAGGCCTGCTGCCTCTTTTTTTCACGAATCTCAGATTTAGAGAGAAAATCTGATTTATCATTTAACTCAATGAGAATTAGTTCCAGCCTAACTTCGGGGACTGCGAAAAAACTTTTCATTAGCCCCTCTATTTTTTCTTTTCCCTCTCCATCAACCAAGTGGTCATAAAAAAGTTTCGAGTCGTGAGAGAAGCCATATTTTATATAAGCACTGCCATCACCAATTTCGAGCTCTTCAAGAACATTTCCTTGCTCTAATTCAGCATAAATCGCAGGGATTTCCTTTTTTAAAAAGAGTTCAAAATCTTGCCAAGTATTTCCTTTTGAAACAGGGGAGGGTGTTGCATCTTCTTTTTCTTTATCTATATTCGTATTTGCACCTGTATCTTGCCCTCTTTCTTCTTCTACCTCTTGAACTTCCTTGATCTCTTCCGGACCATCCATGAAACCAGGTGGCGGATTGTCTTCTAAAGTATTTGGAGGTGGGAGCGCCTCAGGAGTTAACTCTTTTTTTTTTAATGTATCCGAAACACTTAGACCAGTTCCTCTTAAGATATCACCTCTTCTTGCGTGTTTTTGAAGAACCACACTAATTGTTTTTTCTGGAGAGATCGAATCAATCGCCCAAGAAAAATCTCTTGAGAGGGACTCAAACACCCAAAAAAGTTCATCTATTGTAGCATTCTCAACGAAAGTCTTTGCCTCAGACGAAAGTTCAACTTTTTCAAGGTGATCCACATTCTCAATAACATTGTAATAAAAGTCTAAAAGGCCCGTTGTAATATTGGAGACACTAACATTTTCAAAAAGCATTTTCCTAAAAGTATTTACCGCGTCCTCAGATTTTCCCAAAAGAATTGATTCACCAAGCTCTCTAATCGCAGAAACCTTTGCCAATCCAAGCGCCACAGATAAAACATCTTCTGTAACGTTTTGATCATCACTAAAGCTTAAGACCTGGTCCATTAGAGACAAAGTGTCTCTAAAAGATCCATTTCCTTGCTGGGCTAAGATCTTGATAAGCTCTTCGTTTTCAAAAACGATCCCTTCTGTTTTAGCAATGGTCTTAATATGGGTGAACAATGTTTCTACTGAAGCATTTCTAAAATCAAAACGAATACAGCGTGATAAAACCGTATCAAGAAGTTTGTGTGGTTCAGTTGTCGCTAGCAAAAAGACTGTATGCTCTGGTGGTTCTTCAAGTGTTTTAAGGAGGGCATTAAAAGCACTCGTCGAAAGCATATGCACTTCATCAATGATATAAACTTTGTAGTGACCGAAGGTAGGCAGGGTCTGAACATTATTAACGAGCTCTCGAATATCATCCACGCTGTTATTTGAGGCTCCATCTATTTCCAAAACGTTCATGGAACTGCCAGCATCAAACTCTTTGCATCCCTCACAAGAATTACAAGGATTAGCGTCTTCACCACGATTTAAACACCTTAAACTTTTGGCAAAAATTCTAGCAACAGACGTTTTCCCAATTCCCCTCGTGCCCGTGAGAATATAAGCATGGCCAAGACGATCTTTAGCGATTGCATTTTGAAAAGAGCGAGTAACATGCTCTTGACCTACAACATCTTGAAATCTCTTAGGTCTATATTTACGGGATAATACCTGATATGCCACGCGTTAAAATCCTTTATTCGTTCGGCTCCCATAATACAGAGCTTTTAAAGGGGATGGCAAAAGTTTTGGATAGGTGGCAGTCAGATCAATAACACATTGCCTCTTTGGCTACCGTTGCTCCCTTCCGGGCCTGGCGGGGTTCACCCAGAAAGCGATTGTTACGACCTGACTACCGTCGCCAAATATAGGAAATGGGGGTGGTGCTGTCAATGAAAAGAGAAAATGGCGGAGGATACTGAAAGCGCAAGCTTTCTGTTGGATTGGCAAACGTTAGAGCAGCCGTATCGGAGTAATACATAGGATCAATTTATAAGTTGAAAATGGCGGAGGACAAGAGATTTGATTCCGCCACTTAAAGCCTACTCAAGTTTTGCATGATTTTGAGCCCAAAAGAGCTTAATTGCTAACAATTCAACTAAATACCTGACCCAAAAGCTAATACCCATTGTCATTTTATTGCTACCTATTGTAGCCCTGTTTTTAGCACCTAAAGACAAGGCAGCTCATGGCGACCAATGAAGAGTTAATTTCATATTTGAAAAAAGAGGACAATCTCACCCCCATTATTTATGAAAATGGAATGAAGCACTATGCCACAAAAGGCGAGAAAGAGTTGACTAGATTTTTAGACTTTAAAAAGAGAATGGAGAACTTACAGGAGTATTTTGATGGAATCCAAAGATCATTAAAGAAACAGAGGTCAATTAACTCCAAAAACAAAGTCTCATTGATTAAGTTTTTTACAAACAGCAATATGCAACATTTCCCTTTTATTGAATTCGCCAACATTCTGAATAGGGATAGCTCAGATATAAACACCGAGGAACTACTTAAAGTTATCAACAAAGTGCAGCTTAGCATTAAAGCTCCTCTCTATTCCTTCCCTAGGTTCGAAGAGACCTATGTTTATTTCATCCCAACTACCCAAGCATTAGATGGCTTTTTACACCCCATGCTTGAATCTCAAGTTATCTATGAAACAAACATAGAGGAGCTTGAGTTAAATTTAATCAAAACAGGGGAAATAGTGAAATTTCAAGATAACCCACAAGAGTTCAAAAATATTTTTGTAGAGGTCATAAGAGAGTTCCAAGCCTTTTTAGATGAACTCATAGATAAGAAATGCCTCGATGAACAAGAACATTACATGGAAATCAATCAATATAAGATGCAACTAGCATTTTCCAATACAGGTAGTTTTAATCACACCTTTGCAAAAGATGGTCTTTTCCAAAACACAGTTTATTCTTTGGCAAAAATTGACCTTTTGAGGTGGCTTCAAATCTTTGGAGATAGTTTCTTTATAAGAAGAATAGGCAAATGTGATTGGTGTGGCCGCTACTTTGTAAAGTCCGACACCTCAATGCAACACTGTTCAAAGCTCTGTAATAAAAGAAAGCATAATCAGTAAACAGATTTGCCCAAATCAGCAAATCTGAACCTCCATTTTTAATTCTTAAAAAAGTTCTCTCTAGGTAGAGTTGTTATTAACACTTATCAACTCTTCACTAAAGGAGAATGAATGTATCAAGAAAACATGCAAAAAG
Organism: Bacteriovoracales bacterium; assembly: GCA_030149295.1. Taxonomy (GTDB): domain Bacteria; phylum Bdellovibrionota; class Bacteriovoracia; order Bacteriovoracales; family Bacteriovoracaceae. Next base: position 59,344 of record JASBRV010000082.1, read on the forward strand.
AAGTTGGGCTAAAGAAATTAACTCATGACCTTCTTGAGGCACTAAAAAACATTCACACCTCAACACTATCATTAAAAAGTAATGAACCTTATCTAAGCGCAAGCGAGCTTTGCGACTATTTAAAAATCAAAGACTCAAAAATGAGGAAAATGGTTTTGACCAAAAAGATTCCGCACACCAAAGTTGGCCGCCACTTAAGGTTTAGCAAAGAAGAAATTAACAACTGGCTTGAAGAAAACTCAGTCAAGGTTGACTGAGAGAGTGTAGAGGGGTGAGTTAATCTTTTGTGGCAACTCTAGATTAGTTCTCCTTTAACTCTATTTCAACAGCTATTTATTTTTTATTCCTCTCATGAAGGTAAAGGAAGAATTATGTCTAAAAACACAACAGTTATTGGCACACTAAAAGAAGTAACTATTTTTACTCGGAAAAACTATGATGACTCCATTGGTTTAATCATGGCCTTCACCACAAAAGAACATGGCTTAATACCAAGGACTTTTAACCTACCGAGAAAAGTTACACCTAAGACTCATTTAGGTAAGTCTCTCAGAGACATGTCATTAGAGATTCCAACCTATCTGTTATCAAGTCACTCACTACTGGCAGAGGAAGTTGAGCGCCAAGCAGAGGGACAACCATTTCTTTTAGAGCTTGAACCAACAGGTAAGGAGAAATACCCCTACAACATTGTCCGAATATTAAGTGCAAACAAACAGTAAATTACTCAACTTGAACATAATATTGGTGACACATGATTGATATGCTTGGCCTTGTCTCAGATAAGGTAATAACCCCTAAAGAAATCGAACAAAAAAAGAAGGCCCTAGAGCTTAACTGTAACCTTGTTCTAGATAAGAACTATTGTCGATCTTATATGTTCTCACAAAAAGGGAATCACCTTTTCTGGCTAAAGACAGGGCCAAGGGTATCGGCCATAAAAGAGACTGCTATTCTAATTAACCCCTCAAGGTTTAGCGGCCACAAAGAAGTCCTAGAAATAAGTGAGTCCTTTCTTGGTAATGAGATAAGCATTAACAGGCTAGACCTATGTTCAGACCTACCTATTTCTATTGGTGAAATCCAAAGCAGACTGAGGGTTAAGTTCAAAAGAAAAAGAAGTGAGTTTGAGGAGGGTAATACCCTAACAGGCTTTTACTTTGGCACTAGAAATGAAGTCATTGTTGTATATGACAAGGCAAGACAACTAGCCAAGTTTAACAAGTTCAAACTAGCCCCTGTAAAGGGTGAGCCTTTGGGTAAGGTAACAAGAATAGAAATAAGGCTTAGAGGCAATAAACTTCCTTATAAGTCTTTGAGTGACTTACACCAATACCAAGGCTTTAACCCTTTTAGTAACATTGAGATTGTTGACTTTGTTGAGTGTGACAATACTAGGGCGCAGAGTAGAGCTAAGGCTGATTATCTAAAGCAACTTTCTAAAGAGGTTGGGTTTAGTCATGCCTTTAGGGTCTTTAATCAGGAAAACAACTTTCACAAAACAATGGGTAAGTATCTAACAAAGTCCGATCTTACAAACAGACTTTTTAATAAACATATTAATGATCTAACAAAGTATCTAAGGAGCTGACTATGGGTGAAGTAAATAAAATAGAGAACAAAAGGCCGAGTGTTAAAAGTAAAAAGCAGGGTAACATAATTGAATCCAAAGTCTCCAACTGGAGTAATATTCAAGAACACTTTGGCATAAATGATGATGACACTTTTAAAAAAATGATGACCTCGCTATCAATGTTTTGTGAGGCTGATCTTGGTAGTTCAGACCTTGATACAAATATAAATAGCTGTCTTGAATTAGTAAGCAACCTTAGGCCAAAGGACTTACTAGAGAAAGAGTTGATTATTCAAATTATCATGACACATCAACTTTTTGAAAAGTGTAGCACTATCGCCAACATCAAGGGTCAAAATCCTGATAGAGTTGATAGCCACATTAAGAACATGACAAAACTCTCTAGGCTTTTCTTAGATCAAATTAAAGCCCTCACTAGATACCGCAACAATGGTCAGCAAAAGGTTAAAGTTGAGCATGTTCATATGTCCGAGGGTTCTCAGGCTGTTTTTGGTGATGTCACCCATAAAAGGGGGGGGGTATAAAAAATGAAAGACTACCCAGATGACCTCATAAACCAAGCCCTTAAGAGCAAAGACCTTAAAAATCTCGACCTAAAAGGCTTAGAAAAACTTGTTTTTGAGGAGTTTAACCTCGATCTAGACTATCAACCACTTGACCTTAGCTTTGAGCCTTTGGAGCTAAAATTAGAACCGCTAGAGCTTAGTTTTGAGCCTCTAGACCTAAACCTCGATATTGATGGCATAGACTGAGGCCATGAAAGTTTCACCCTAAGCATTACCCTTTAGTATGATTCCAGACACTCTTTTGGTAATAGTAACCTTTAATGTTCTTTTACATTCAAATAATGGGTATTGCTTTTGGGTCACTGCACAAAGGAGTGACTTATGGAAAAAGTAAAAAGAAAGTCTGGTTTTAAGTACAGGGAAAAGGTTTATATAAATGGTAAGCCTAAACTAAGCCCTTACTTTGATAGAAAAACAGATGCAAAAGCATGGAAAAAAAGGGCTCTTCAAGAAAGAGATAGAATGCTCTCCCTTGGGATTACTCAAAATATTGATGTCACCATTGGTGAGTATTATGTTGAGTTCATTTCAAGAAAGGCTGAGAAGGCCAAGAGAACCATTGATTCCTACAACTGCACTTTTAAGAATCACATCTTGCCAGAGCTTGGCCGCTTAAAGCTATCTGAGACAAAGCTACTTCATGGTGAAAGGCTCAAAAACTCACTTAGGACAAAGAAAGGTCTTAGCATAAGAAGAACTAACAACATCTTGAATCATCTAAAGATTATGTTCAATGATGCGGTCAAGTTTGATTACTTGCTGACCTCTCCCTTTAAAGCCCTTGAGTTCATTAGAGACAAACCCAAGAAAAGAAACTACTGGTTGAGGCATGAGATAGAGGCATTTTTAAAAGCTAACAAAAGTGACCACTATTATCCGCTATATGTTGTGGCCTTAAATCTTGGATTAAGAAAAGGCGAGGTTCTAGGAATGCAGACCTCACAAATTGATTTTGAAAATAATCAAATTGAGATTAACCATTCCTTAGATCGGTATGGCCTTAGACCATCTACAAAAAATGGCAGGGCTAGGGTACTGGCAATGAACCCTGTTGTTAGGACAACTCTAGAGAGTCTTTTAAATAATAGAGCCTTTCAATCTGAGTATGTTTTCACAACTCCAGAGGGTAAGCCTATTTGCTACTCTCACTTTACTCAAAGAGTTTTCTATAGAGCCATAGAGAGGGCAGGTGTTAAGAAAATTACTTTTCATGAGTGCAGAGAATCTTTTGCATCTAACTTTATGATGGCCTCAGGGGATATTTACTCCCTCAAGAACTTACTTGGTCATCAATCTGTTGATGTGACACAAAAGTCATATGCACACCTTCACCCAAGTTTTTTAAGAGAACAGGCCAATGTAGTTTCTTTCTCTGGAGAAATTTGCCCAAACCTAAAGGTAATAAACTAATTGCCTTTGTTTGTTAGAATATTCCAAAAAGGAGATTAATATGAAAAAGGTACTGGTGGTTCTATTTCTAGCTTATGGGTGCGCCTCAGCCGATAGTGAGTTTTTAAAAAAGAATACTGCCATTGAGACAGGATGCAGTGAGCAAAACCTCAAGGTTGATAAAGAGTCTTGGAAACATGAGGTCATGAGTGGCATTGCTACTTATACAGCCTATTGCAAAGACAAGAAGTTCTATTGCTCTCAAAGGTCTGAATTTCGCTATAAATGCACCGAGGCAAATGATTAATTAGCACTGATTTAGCACCTATCAAAACTCTAGGGATAGTAAGTCTTTAGAAAATAAGGGAAATAGAAAAAATGGCGGAGGACAAGAGATTCGAACTCTCGAAGGGTTGCCCCTTACACGCTTTCCAAGCGTGCGCCTTAGACCACTCGGCCAATCCTCCACGAATTTCAACAGCGGATGAAGCATCATCCGCATAGGGAAAGACAAATTTCTAACACACCGAGAATTTTGTGTCTATCAATTAGGCTTTTTGAAGTTATATTGTCCGCGTTTTTGCCTGAAAAACTGACTCAAAAGGCGAGAAGTCTCATAATGCTTAACTCCACCAATCACATCAAATGTGTGGTTGAGGCGCTTATCTTTATGAAAATCATAACCTAAGGAGAGAGCTCCACCTTTTGGATCATAAGCACCAAAAACGAGAGTCTTTATTCTTGATTGCCACATTGCGCCCATGCACATCAGGCAAGGCTCTAAAGTGACCACTAATGTACATCCTTCCAGTCGCCAATCTCCAAGTATTTCAGCAGACTTTCTTAACGTTATGATTTCAGCATGGCCGCAAGGATCATTAACAGATTCCTTTTCATTACCTGAACCACTGACAACTTTTCCCTGAGAGTCAATTAAGCATGCACCAATAGGCACCTCATCCTTTCGTCCCGCAGCTTCTGCGAACTTAAGAGCTTCACCCATTGCCCATTCATAATCACTAAATTTAAGCTGATTCATTTTTAAATTTCTTTCTTTGCTTAATTTTTCTTTCACTCTTGTAAAACTTTACGAAGTTTCGAAACAAACTATCGTCACCACTCTCATCTAATTGAAAGCGAACACCATATGTATAAGGTCGTCCAATGCTGTACTTTCTTTTGGACATAATCTCAACCTTAAAGGCCATATGATGAACTTCATCAAATGGTTCAATCTCCAATTCATCACCAAGTTTGAAATTTTTAAAAGAAGCTATACAGCCAGCACCACGACGAAGGTCTGTTAAGCGCCCCTCTGATTTTTCCTCACGATAAAGAACTCTAACCCTTAAGTCATCGCGATAACGAAAGTCATATTCCCACCAAGAAACTATTGGATAAAAAATGGGACTCCACAAGGAATAGGCTTGAATACCGACCAAAACCAATGCTGCAAAAAAAGCGACAAAAGACATCGTCCAAAAAGGATGACCAAAGATTTTGAATAAAATAAAAACAGCAAACAAACCCAAGAAGGTCCAAAAAGAATAATACAATCTTTTTAGCAGCCTACTCAAAAGTCCGAAGTACAAACCAACCAAAACGCACATGAGAGCTGAGCCAATCCATGAGCTCTCTTGAGCCGCTTCGTAAAAATAGCCCAAGAGCACAAAAAGCATAATTCCCCAGTTGAGAATTTCTGTTCTGTCGATTTCTTGTTTAAGCTTTAACTTATTCAGACTTAATTTCATGACAACATTGTACATGAGATAAGAAAACGGTTCGAGTAGGGGAATTATGTGTTTCGAAAAATTTAGTGGTGCACCCACGCCCGCTGGGCTGAGCTCGTTAGTCAGAATTCACCTTTTTACTTGGCACAAAATAGTTGAAACATGCCACTGGCATGTTTCATCAGCCCAGTCTACGAAGGTCGGGCAAAAAATTAGCCTTACTTTTTCTTAATTTGGATTGGAAAAAAATGGCGCACCCTGAGCGATTCGAACGCCCGACCTTCTGATCCGTAGTCAGATGCTCTATCCAGCTGAGCTAAGGGTGCATTGAAGGCGTACCTTACTCCGTTTGTGCAAATCTTTCAAGACATAAGCTGGTAACGCTTTGCAAAATGAGCAAATTGTATAAAAATTCCTTTGTGGAGTATAAAATTGTCTGCATGCCATTAAAAATACTCATGTGCTGCCATTTGCCTATCGACCCAAAACTTGGCGGCTCTAAAGTCTATATTGAAAATGCTAAGGCCTATGAAAACCACGGTCATAATGTCACTCTTTTAGGCTGTGACGAATTAGGAGAAAAGGTCAGTCACCTCCCTCTTAATGAACGAATCAAGACCTTCGGCCAAGTGCTGAGAGACCATCTCCAGCGAGAAGCTCATAAGTTCGACGTAGTAGAATATGAATACCTTTACCAGCCCTACCCAAAGCCAGAAGAAGCTAAAAAGACTCTTTTTGTAGCACGCTCTGTTCTTTTAGAACACCACCTCTTAGATTTTCATCTTCCTCAAGCCCATGGAAATCCCTTTATAAACTTTTTAAAAAGAATTAAGCAGAGGTATTTACTCAAAGAGAGACTGCGTGCTGCAGACAAAACTATCTCTTACTCAGACCTTGTAAATGTTCCTAATAACTTAGATAAAGATAGGCTTGTCCTGACCGGAGTTGGAAAGGATAAGATCATAGTTTCTCCTTATGGATCTTTTTTAAATCCAAAAGTGATCAGCACAAAGCCCAACAAAATATCTATTGGATATATCGCTACTTTTGATCCTAGAAAGGGCTGTTATGATTTACCTCAAATTTTAGAAAGGCTCACAAAGGATAAACCAGACTTTCAATTATATCTCTACGGTACAAAGGGAAGGTTTCAAACTAAAGAAGAAGTCCTAAAGCATTTTCCAAAACCACTTCATAAGAACCTAAATATTAAACCTACTTTTAAAAGCGAAGACCTTGATTCACTTTTATCTTCAATAGGTATAGGTGTTTTTCCAAGTTACCTTGAGTCCTTTGGCTTTGGCTTATTAGAGCTTACTCAAAGAGGGATTCCCTGCGTAGCATACAATGTTCCAGGGCCGAGTGACCTTTTACCATCACATCTTCTTGTCGATAGAGGCGATATTAAAAAAATGAGTGAAACTATTCTGAAGCTTTCAAGCGACAATGAGTTTTACTTAAAATGCCAAAAAGATTGCCTCGAATTAAGCACAAAATTTAACTGGTCCAAGACAGTGGAACCTGCACTTAATAAGTACCAAGAGCTCCTCTCATTATAAGCCTTTGTTTTTTTCATAGAATGCAATATTTTGAATAAACATTTGAAATGAATATAGAGCAAGAAGGACGACCCCCTCCTTCCCATCTAAGTATGACTTTCTCTTTATTAAATTACTTAAAAAGTAACGGATCGGATCCAACCATATTCTCGTCCATGTTATTTCAACCGAGTGATGAGCTTTTTCAAGAGTAGTATCTCGAAGTATTTTATTAAGCCTATCTATAACTGTAGGAGCACTTGGATGTAAGGCAAATCCGTCTAGATCTCCAATAGGTTTGTCCGTTATAAATTGCTCATGAATTTCTTCATCATCCATTCGACCTGAAGACTTCCTATGGAACCTAACCGGGTTGGAAAAACCTCGGCCGTGTCCTAATGCCTTTCCAAGAAAAAGTTCTTTTCGCGGCATCCTAAAAGCGTGATAGTAATCCTGATTCATATTCCTATCTAAGCTCTTTGCCATCTCCTCATTGATAAACTCATCAGCATCAAGTAAAAAGACCCAATCATTTCTAGCTTGATCGATAGCAAATTGCTTCTGTTTTCCATAACCAAGCCATTCTTGATGAATAACTTTTGCACCGGCAGCCTTTGCGATCTCAACCGTTTTATCTTCACTACCTGAGTCTACAACGATGACTTCATCAGCATTGGGGACGCCTTTTATACATCTTTCGATGTTAGCTTCTTCATTCAACGTAATAATAACAAGACTAAATTTATTCATTTTTGTGACCTAATCAGATTATATGTCCTTATTATAGGGGTTAAGGCCCTTTTACCCTAAGAGGAGAAAAAAGGTTCTTAATGAGAGAGTGATTTACTCCGCTATAATTTTATCGAGAAATTAAATAGATAGCACAGTTCACCGAAAAGCACTCTATAACCCTTTACTTTTTTGGATCTCGATTGGAAGTGAAAAACAAATTCAATCAGTCCGTTATCAATTTTATAACGGCATCGGTTAGCCCACCTTTAAAAATGCTTATTGGTTTTTTTAGTACGCCTCTGCTTTTACGGTGGCTTGGAGATGAGAGGCTAGCTGTTTTTAAAATGATTGAGGAAAGTGTTGCATATCTAGGCCTTTTAGAACTTGGTCTTTCCATGAGCCTCATTCCCATTTTCTCAAAAGCTGTGGGAACAAAAGATAAAGACGTTATCAAGAGTGCATTTAAGCTCGGAGCAAAACTTTATATCTATACATTCCCTCTTATTATCGTCGCTGCCGTAATTTTATACTTCTTTTTACCAACACTTTATGAACTAGGTTCAATTCCTAAATCAGAGCTGGCATGGTGTTATTTTTTCTTAACGCTGACTCTTTTCTTTTTACCCTCAAAAACATCTGAACACTACTTATCAGCTAGCCAAAGAAAAGACATCGCTAACCTAATTTATCTTGTCCGTTTTCTAACTCTTACTCCACTAAATCTTATTTTTGCTTATATGGGGCTTGGCCTTTGGGGGCAGGGGTTTTCCTTTTTTGTCGCATCCTTTTTTGTTGCTGCTCTTCTACTTTATTACGGAAGAAGTGGTTCGGGTGGACTTACTGAGATCACAAAACATCAAATCCAAGAGAGCCATGACTTAATTTGTTCTTGGAAAGACCGTATTACAAGCACCGTTCTCAACTTTAGCCTGCAAATCAGTATTTACACTGACAATCTCATTATTGGGTTATTCATCTCTCCTCAAAAAATTATACCTTTCTTTTTAACAATGAAAATTATTATGTCCGTTCAAACGGTTCTCTTTGCTTTCAGCAATTCTGTTTGGGCCGGACTTGCTGATTTTTACTATAAAGGTGAGCACGATATTCTTAAAAAGAAGGTGGTGGAGGTCAATAAAGTCATTACTATCGCTGCCTGTATCTTATTCTTACCTGTCATCTTATTTAATCAAAACTTTATCGAATTGTGGGTTGGGGCTAAATATTATGGCGGTGATCTTCTTACTTACGCTGGCTGCCTATTCGTCTTCCTCAATTGTCTCAATAGCTTCTGGGGCGTTCTCTTTTTATCCTTAGGCCATATTCAATCACAAGCCTTTCCTTCAGTAATCGGGGCAATTATTAATGTCGTTACCAGTGTTATTATAACTTATTATTACGGAATCATAGGACCCATCATCGGTTCTATTTGTTCTCTATTTTTTATCAATCCCTACTACAGTATTAAGTTTCTTAAAAAGGAACTTCGGATTTCTTATTTTGAGCAGGTTATTTCAATTATCCTTCCTTCTTCTATTTTGCTCATCACACTACCTCTCTCCTTTTACATTAAAGATAAATTTCAACTTCAATATACTTGGTTTACTCTTTTACCCTTGATGGGAGTGTTCGCGCTATTACAGGCATTCATCTCATTACCAATTTTCTTAAGTAAAGAAGAGCAAGTTATTTGGATAAGAAGAATTAAGGGTATTTTGAAAAGGTAAGATGTGAAGCTTTCAATTATTATCATAAGTTTTAATACCAAGGAAGTTACCAAGAACTGCCTTGTATCCATCTATCAAAATTTACCTGAGCAAACCGAAGTTATTGTTGTAGATAATAATTCCCACGATGGTAGCTGTGATATGATCAGGAATCAGTTTCCAGAAGTTAACCTCATAGAGAACAAGAATAACTCTGGCTTTGCCGCCGCCAACAATCAAGGGATGGAAGTGGCAAAAGGAAAGTACTTCCTGATTTTAAATAGTGACACGATTATTTTAGAAAATGCCCTTATCGATATGATTAATTTTATGGAAAACCATCCTGAATATGGTGCTTGCTCATGTCAGCTACTTAATGACGACAAAAGCTTGCAAGTTTCGGCATTTAAGTTTCCTCATCCATTTCATACCTTTATTCACTACACCCATATTCTTCGATTATTTTTACCTTCATCTATAAATTATTATCCTCTTGAACAATTTAACGAAGACTTTGATGCCCAATATATTTCTGGCGCTTGTATTTTTATTTCAAAAGAAGCCTATGAGGCAGTTGGAGGGCTAAACGATACCTTTTTCTTTTACTTAGAAGATGTAGATTGGTGTAAACGAATCAATGACTTTAAACCTATTCGATATCTACATAATCCGAAAATTATCCACCTAGGTGGTGGCTCAGCTTCAAGGATTAGCGAGTGGTCTATTTTACAGCACCGAAGAAGCAATCTTCTTTACTACAAATTACATTTTGGTATTTTGGGATTATTTTCCTTAAGAATACTCTTTTTTCTTAGCTTCTTACTCAACACTCTCTTTTCTTTCTTACAGATTTTAAAAGGAAAGAGTAAAGATAGAGAGCTGCAAAAAATTTCCATCGATTTAAAAGCGTTATTCAGCCCAGCAGGGGGTAAAGAACCAATCAAATAAAAGAGAAATGGCGGAGATGGTGAGTTGCGAACCCCAAAATTTCTCTGTAAAAGCGAAGCGGGTCCTAAAGGGCACCTCCTCTCTAAAAAAGATACCTTAAACACAAAATAAGGTCGAAGATTAACCCAGTATTCCAATCACACTTGGAAAGAAAAACTACTCAATAGCAATAGCTGTGTCAATTTGCTTTCCCAAATATAGCTGCAAGCTTTAAAACTGTTTCAGTAAAAAGAGAATATAACCCTATAGAATAAAGAAAAGACCCTAAAATATACCAAAGCCATTTACGTTTTCCCAAGTTCTTATTCAACTTCTTTTGCATGCTTTCAGCAAAAGCTTCAACAGCCAACCACCCCAAAAACAAGACTCCGATCAATGGGCCAATAACACCGAGCTTTTCATAAAAAAAGAAGGTGATAAATAATGAAACAGGTATTGAAATCATTAAAATTATTTTTTCTTTCTTCATACTAATTTTCTCAAGCCGCTATATTTAACTAATATTCCAAGCAATCAAAATTTTTTGATACTCTTCTGGTGGTAAACTTCCTTTTAACAAGGCAAGTATATTTTTGAATGTTTCTCTATTTAACTCATCTGTAAGAGGAAAATTATTTTCCTTAGCTACATCATTTATAAAATTATAATAGAGTGGAATCGTTTTTTCTGCATTCTTCTTAATCTCATCATAATGGCCACTTTCATTACTAGCTCGATCAAATTTTCCATTGCTAATAAAAGTTGCAATCGACTCTAAAGTAGAAAAATATTTATCTCCAGAGGACCTAAGGGCCCAATATCCTTTCATAATTTCTCTTTCGTCTGCACCCTGATCCTTGAGAGAATACATTGAGGAGAGAGCTTGGGTAAAGTGGCTACCTCTTTCCTCTCTTTCAGCTCTAAACTTTTCTGAAGTTTCATCACGCTTTGATTCAATATCAAACCTTTCTTTCTTAGTCGGAATCCACGTCCTAACAATAAACCCAAGAATAAAAGTAATAAAAGGAAGAATAAAAATCTTAAACTGATCTGCGGTCATACTACTTCTTACTAATCGCCTGTAGTAAATCGTGAATAGTATCTGCTTGGCTAGCATACTTATAAGTTTCGTATGTTCTGAATATCTCTTTTGCAGCGATAGCCCCTGCTTCTTCAGGTGATTTACCTTGAGCAATCAACTCTTTTGTTCTCTCTGCCCATTTCTTTTCTTGCTGAACAGTAGGTTCTCCATGACCTAAGCCGTATTTTACTCGTAAGTTCGCCATCTAATTCTCCTATAAACAAAATATCCATATATTCTATCAACTGCCAAAAAAACCGACAATTTATAACTGATTTTTCAATTAATTGTATAAAAACCGAAGAGAAAAGAAAGTGACGCAAATGGCCAATACATCGCACAACATATTCGGTATATTCTTAGCGGAGACAAAAAATGATCTACCCTGAGACAAATCTAAAAACTTGGTCACAAAAATACGGCTTAATTCCAGAGAAAAAGGTCTGTGCTTGCTGTGGACAAGAACTTGAGACAACCGTACCCATTATAATGAAAGGCTATGCTGGCTTTGAAACACCAGAGCACGGTTGTGACAAAAAATTTAATTCTGCCATTTTTACTCCAATTACAGATGAAAGTAAAAATGCTTGGTCTAAGATAGTTTCTGCTTCTTAGTCTTCTTTTCACCAGATACAAAAACTAGATTGTAATTCATTTCTAAAAATGTATCTTTTATACTCTCTGGTAAAACAAGCTCTTCTTCTGCTTTCTCAAACCACTTATCAAAGGTCTTGAAACGACCTGTTTTCATAGCAGATTGAGGGTAAAAACCTTTACGACCAGGCCCTCCACCACTATCCTTCCCAAGATCAGCACGCTTATTGTACATCTCGTTCATTGAATACAAAATAAGAGACATAGACTGCTCGTAGCTAGTTATTCGATCAGAAGAATCAATAGAAATAATAAGCTTCCCAAATTCATTAACCCTAACAGAGAATTTGATATCTACTAGCTCTGACTTTCTAATGAAGTCATCATCTCTTCCCCCAATGTGACCCCTAAAGAAAAAGTCCCTGGAAGAAAAGTCTGCTTTCACCAAACAAATGAAAGGCATATCATCTTTGATGCCTTCTCTGTGGTGAAAATGGTCTCTGCCAACTTCTTTCAAACAATGAAAAAGTGTGGTGTGCTGCTCGTACTCATACTGCGCTGGTGTGTGTCGTAATACTGCTAAACCGTGTCTCATATCGGCTCCATGATTTTTTTAGTGTCCGTCAGTGGACGACTATTCTAATATGGTAAATTTTATGACATGGGGCCTCATTTTGGCCCAAATTCAATCCTTACAATTACTTACGGCCACGCGTCATCGCGTAAATATTTTAATCCTTTGGATTTAATACAAACTCTTATTTTTTAGACAAAAATGGACTCACCGTATCAAAGCTGGTCACACTATTTGTACGAGATGCAAAAAAGGTGATTATGGCCAGGAAAACAAAAGCTGAAAAGGACAAGTTTCTTCTCTTTGAGTTGGATAAATTAACAAAGAGCTCATCTCGACTCACCCATATAGATGCCTATAAAAACTGTGGCTTTGAATATAAAACACCTCACGATTACAGACATACTCGTGGACTTCTTCTAATCTCAAACTCAGTCATAGGACCTTTGCAAGCACTGGATGGGACATGTCAGTGATTAAGTCTTTACTGAGTGCGCGCATACCTACGAAACGGTGGAGAAGAAAATTAAATCTGGATTTAGTGATGGTAGCTTTAGCTGGTCTAAACTTGCTGTCGAATAGAGCCTAGTGCATGTTTACAATCTCTAACATCGCCAACTTTGGAGTCAATAATTATCTCTAATTGTTTTTCAACATCACGCCGAAGTCTATGCCAATCAAATTCACCCATTCTGTCTTTCAAAAAAGAATTGAGAAGAGTAGTAAAGTCAGTTGGATTAATTTCTAAATTATTGTTTTGAATTCTATACCAATCACAAATTAATCAGCTACAAAAAATGCTCAATCGAATCCTTATCCTAGTAGGATTTTAAATTTACTTTGATTGTTGTTTCGCACATGACGTACCCTACGAAACCGAGAGAGAAGAGCTCCAAACCTAGCTATCTGAAATTCCTCTTTTATTTTATACCCATAGATAAATTCTGTCGGGTTCAGAAATGGCGGAGATGGTGAGATTCGAACTCACGGAACGGTCAGACCGTTCGACACCTTAGCAAGGTGCTCCCTTCGGCCACTCGGGCACATCTCCATCATAAAAGATGGCGGAGGACACAGGATTCGAACCTGCGGACCCGTTAAGGTCAATGGTTTTCAAAACCACCGCTTTCGACCACTCAGCCAATCCTCCGCGAGGCTCCTAATATAGTGTGATATTAATGAGATGACAATATTGAGAAGTATTAATTAGCGAGAAAGAGCCCTTATATGGGCTTCAATCTTTTTACGGTCTGGAGCATTAGGAAATAGTTTTAAATAAGTACTAAATTCTTCAATCGCAAGCCCACTTTGGCCAACTCCCTGATAGATAAAACCAAGCTGCTTGCGAATTTCTGGGTTAGCCGGAGCTTGACGCTTCGCTCTATCATAAAGCTCTCTCGCTATTTCAAAGTCCCTTTGACTAGATTTAATCCAACCTAAGCTCATAAGAGACTCTACATTTTTAGGTGCTAAAGAAATCGCCTTTTCCAACTTCTTTATGGCCTCTGTGTATTTTCCGGCTAAGCGGTAAGTCTCACCTAAAATATAATAACCATTATAGATATTTTTATTATTTTCCTCTTCTTTCTTTGCCGCAGCTATCGCACTTTTGTAGTCCTTCATTTTGATGTAGACCTTCGCAATATTGTAATAGACCTTTGGGTAGTCAGAGAGTCTTTTCGTAACCTCTTTAAATTGCCTCAAGGCATCCTGATACTTTCCGATAGCGGCTAAGTTTACACCTAGATTCATTCGCGCTTCAACATCACCAGGATTAACTTCGAGTAACTTTCGACCATACTCAATAACAGACTCTTTATCACCTTCAATTTCCGCTGCCCTAATCATAAATTCATAAAAGGCTGGATCTTCTGAGCGTAAGTCTTCCATTTGTTTTTTTATTTCTTGAAATTGAGCAATCTGACCATTTTTATAAAAATAAGTCGCCATGTCTCCCATCAATCTTGGATTGTCTTTATTAACCTCAAGTTCTGACTTTAAATAACCAATCGCTGTTTCGGCGCCCTCTAAATCAAATAAAATATTTCCATAAAGTGACTTATACTCAATATTCAATGGATCTAATGTTATCGCTTCTGCAAGCTTGCTCTTTGCTTGTTTATATTGTCTCGATCTGTTAAATATTTTAGCCATCGCAAAATAATCTTGATCGCGTAGAGGGTTTCTTCTAACAGATTCATTTAAGAATTTAACGGCTAATGTGCTTTGACCTGTTTCTGCGTAAAAATGACCCACAACTGACTCAAAAAGGGGATGTTTCCTTAAAACAGAGTTGGATATGTAGCCAACTTCAACCTGAGCATCATCTGTTTTATTGGCCTCATATAGCGCCCGAACTAAAGTAAAATTTACTCCTGGATGAATAGGATGATCTTTTTTCAAAAACTTCAGAGTATCAATTGCGGATTCATAAAAACCTCTTTGTATTTGCAGATTAACAAGGTTTAAACTAGCAGGAAGAAAAGTAATCGGAAGATCCACTGCTTCAATTGCCGATGTAAAAGCTAATTGCCACTTTTTTTCCTTTCTTAGTTTCAAAGACCTTCGCATTAGATCTATAGCCTTTGACTCTAAGATTAAGTTTTCAGCCATTTTACCTCCACCGACTTCTAGGCCTGCGAGTTTACTACGTAAACTATCGGTGTCGTTTATCTTTAATGCCGTTTTAAACAGAATCGCTGCGGTCTTCGTATCTTTTTTATAGGCAGATAAAATCCCTAAATACTCCAAGTATCGAGCATAGTAAGTTGGTGAGCCCTCAAACTTTAATGCCTCTATTTTTTTTAAAGTTTTATGAAATCCACTCAAATCTTCTTCTCGTAGCTGATACTCCGCAAAAGCGAGCATCAAGGCAACACTTGACGGGAATGTTTGCAATCCCTTGAGAACAACTCTTTTTCCTTCAGCGTAGTCCTCATCAAGTGTGTGATAGCGAGACATCGCTAAATAAGCTTCCAGAGGAAGGTTTGGATATTTATTTATCTTTTCTAAAATCTTTTTCGCATTGACGAGATCACCAATGTCAATTGAGAAGTCTAAGTAGAGGGCTAATACCTTTAACGAGGGAGTACCAACTCTTAAGAAGTTCTCAATTAAGTTTAAACCACTATTAACTTTACCATTATTTCTATAAAACAAAGCCGTTCCCATCGCTATGTTTTTATTTTTATAGACCTTTGACCTTGTAATCTTAATAAGATTAAAAAGGATGGCCGCGCCCTTTGATCTATTAGAGACATTTGAAAAAAGCTCTCCATGAGTCAAAATTAAATAACCAAGGGCAGGGTTATCTCGAAATTGATACTCAATAGACTGCCTAAAAAAATCACTTGCTTTTACTTTTCCAAGATATGTTCCAGTCTCATAGGAACGAATTCCCTTTTCCAATAACTCTTTAGCTTTTGAGGGGTTTGCTACTTCATGTGTAATGGGAGCTATAACTCTTAAATAACGGGGCTCATAAGGGTTGTCTTTTTGATCATCGTCCAATAAGAGCCATAAAAGTACAATAAAAGCAAAGGCCACAATTGGTTTCATTTTTTTCTTAGGCTCTTCCTCTTCTTCGTACTCTATAAATTCCGTGGTTTCTTTCTCTTTTTCTTTTTCTTTCGCTTCCTTTTCAACAGCAACTATTTCTTTTTCAAGATGAGAAGCTTCCTTTTTTATTTTTTTTAAAATACCACTGTCTATCATTTGGGTACTTTCTTCAAAATCGATTTCTTCTTCTAGTGCCTCTTGTTCAGCTTGCTTTTTTTCCTCTTCCTTAAGTTTTTTACGCTCTTCAGCTTCTCGCTCTCTCTCTTGTTGCTCTCTTAGCCTTTTTAGGGCCTCAGGATTAACTTGAGTTTTATCAACATTCATCGAAGCTGGTCTTTTAATAACAACTGTTTTCTCAACCGCGCCTTCTTGTCTAGGCTGATTGGTTTCAATATTTGTTTTACTGCCTTCGTTATATTTTTTTTCTAATTCGTCATAGTCTACGAGGTCCTGTGGTTCTTCTCTTGTAAACTTAAACTCTTGGTGTTCAGATTTTTTGGTTTTTATCTCTAAGTCTTTAAGTTCTTTTCTCTTATCTTCCGTTTTTTTCTCAATGTCCTTTTTCTTGGCGATATCCCTTTCTTTCGCAATATTCAAGCGAACAACAGTTGAGTCCCCCGACCCATTTCCCTGTGGTCGATTCAGGTTCGCGGCAATTTCTTTTTTGATTTCAGGAAATGAAGATATCTCCTTCCAATCACCGTCAGGGAAGGTCTGTGCACTCTCATCACCCTCGATATGTCCTTTAAAGAAAAGCTCACCAATTTGCTTTAATCCAAAAGGGCCGACGATTCGATCATTTTTTAATCGTATGCGGTATTTTTTAGCCATTGGGTACTAGTTTACTACAGATTTTTTTCCGTTGCCCAAAAGAAAAGGTAGGTAATAGGATGATATTGTTAGGAAAATTAAAATCAAAACAGCTCCTAAATAGGATGTGTTACCCTGAAAAATAACTTTCTCAACAAGACCACTCAAGTATTTTTTATTAGGGCCGAATGTTAAGCCCGAAAGAAAGAACAAGCCTAGCCCACCTAAAAACAAAGAGACTCTGGGCCTAATTTGATTAAGACGTATAACAAACAATGGAAAAAGTGAGGCGAAGCTCAAGAAAAGGAATAGTAAAAAGTTGGAACTCCCAGCATTGACTTTACCAAAGGCTATAAAAATTATCAGATAGGTCAGTTCAATCGATTTATTATACAAAGACCACTTTCCATATTTAGACTGAGAAAAAAACTGAGAAAAGATATACATAATGACAAAGAAGGCCAGTAACAAAATCCATGGTAACTTATCCTTTTCACCTGCTGAAAAACCTATCAAAACTCCATAAACAACCGTTCTTGCCACAACTGGATATAAAAAAGGATTCATATCCTCAGATTCAGTGATAACAGGAAATCTTCTTGCCACAAATAAATACAATAACAAAAGAAGAGGTACAGTAATTTCTAAGCGATCATTAAACTGGAAAAAAAAGACTAGGATTGAGCTAAAATAGATTAATACTATTTCATTCCAAGCAAGAGACCTTCCCATTGTTTTTACTTTAATTAAAAACTCAAGAAAAATGGCACCAATAAGATAGATACCAAAGAGATCTACATTAAAATTATTAAGTAGAATTGTAAAAAAAGTAAATTGTAAAAGTGGTTGGTAGTCGACCCGCTCAATGTTTGAAGTTAATTTAGTCTTAAGGTAATGAAAAACCAATATCTCTAAAAATAAGAAAATATGAATTGGCTCAATTCCCAACCAACTATTTCCCATATTTTGTGAAACAAGCCAGTCTATTAAAATCAGTGAAAACAAACCATAATTTAAATAACTTGTGAATTTTGCAAACCGTATCGTCAATGACGATCTTATATTTAAGAGATATGAAATAAAAGTAAAGCTTAAGGTCACAACAGATAACATCAAGCAACCTTCCTAGAAAAAATGTTTCTTATTAAAAAAATCTTAAACAGGATTAAAAATACAAGCTTTTTATTTAGTGATATTTCAAATTTCAACAAAACAAAAAAACCTAAAGCGAAAGCAAGAGAAGCCAACATCTCATAATTACGCTTTAAAATGGCGAAAATCTTCAGTTTCTCAAATACATTCACAAACCACTTTCGGTCGACATCGTCCAGCAAGAAAAAAAAGAGAAAATAAGGATGCACCAGAAAAGAAATAATCACCGCCGGTCCCTTAATTGAAGGAAGAGACTTTCTTATATAAGCCAACAGAAAATAGGCTATTAAACCCGGTAGTATTACTGCCTGAATAGTTTTTTCAGGAATTATTAACACATTCGTTATGCTGTTACTTATACTCAAAAAAGCTAACATCATAACAAAGCCATTTTCTCCATGAGATCTTTTCCATAGTGTCACAAAAATATAGAATAGAAGAACACCATGAAAAAATAAAATGTAGTCTAGATAATCTAGTCCTTTTGCATAAAAAAGAAAATCTCGGACTTCCGTGCTCGTTCCCAAAAATAAAACGTTAACTTTTTCTAACAAAAACATTACCACAGGAAAGAAAATTAAATCCAAGCCTAGCTGTTTATGGGGTGCTAAAGCCAACATCACTATCCAAAGTAATCCAGCATAAATTGCCAAGGGAGCCTTATAGCTATTAGCTAAGATGGAAAGCCCGACTATTAATAAAAAGAATATAGAATCAAGAAAACAAAGTTGCTTATTCAAAAGCTTCATCAAAAAGTAGGGAAAAGAGAGGATTACGATTGGCAAAACATAGCTAGGTATACTTGCCATTGGTAAAAAACCAGGACCGTAAATACCTAAAAGATAGCCAATGATAAGGATGGCGCCCACCAGATAAGATGGAGCTCTTTTGCTAAAACTGGTTGCCAACAATAGAGAAAGGCCAAGAACTATTATAACAACCTCCAACATATAAACATACAGAACCCTAAGGTGCTTATCACTATAAAAATAGGGTCTCGAACTGGCGTCGTTTTAACATCTATTAATCTCAAATGATGTTTGTTTTGATAGATATAATCAGGTGATTTGTAAAACCTAAAACCTGGATAGTCATACTCAAAAAATCTTAGTGCTATATCTCTAAACTTCTTTAAAGAGTGATTCTTTTTTTCAAGGAAAGCAATTGTTATCAAAATTATATATAAAACGAGAAAGTAAAAGTTAAATGCATAGCTTTCATTCAAGTATGTAATGAAAGCATAAAAAACGAAGGAAGATAAGGGAATAAATGAAAACCAAGTTGGATTCGTATCCTTTTGTTTAAACTGATTTTTATTAGTTTCTAAGGTACTTATCAAAATAAAAAACACTAAACCTATTTGGGAAATGAAATTAGTCGATAAAATATTTTCCAAATAAGAACCAGGTGTAAAAGGGAGACCGATGAGAAAAAGAGTTGTTAATATCAACAAGCTAATTTCAAATCCGCTAAATACAAATCTTCCATCCATATTGCGCTCTAACCCAAGAACCTGGTTTAAAATGACATTAAAAGCATTTGTTGTGAAGAAAAGTGTGGGTAACAACATTCCTACAAAGGAGGGATTTTCATTTACGTTAATTGGGATTAAGAGAAACAAAGCAAGGCTAATCAACAAATCGTTTTTGCCTCTTTTTAGTAGGATTAAAAGAATTATCAAAACTCGAAGCAGCTCAGAATTATAAAATGTTTCCACAGGGGAAAAAAGTATAAAGAGAGGACTAACAACGGTTGCAAGGAATGCTTCATTTTTATTTGAATTGGCAATCAATACATATAAAGAAGAAAATAGGGATAAGCTCCAACATAAAGAAATAATTAGAGGCTGAATATCAAAGAGTGTTAAGGCCGAGGAGAAAGATAGTACAATTGCAAAACTACTTAACTTCTTTTCTTTCAAATAAAGGTACACTGAAAAGGTTAACACCAAGGTTAATACAATCGCACCATACCCAAAGGCTAACCCAACTAAAGGCTGAAGCAGAGTAATGGCCAGGCCTACAAGTAGTTTTTTAATCGAATCAAGTTCTTTTCTGAGTAAAACTGCTCCAACTACCAAGCTTGCGACCCAAATTAATGGTTCAAAAATTTCAAGACCAATATAAAGAGTGTTTACAAAAAAGAGCATGATAAACGAGAAACTGTTTTTCTGTTCGCAAGTAAATGAGCATCTTTGCCAAAAATAGTCTAAACATAAATTCAATATAAGTGGGCTCAACAAAAGGAGGATCATTTAGTTTCCACTTCCTTTTAACTTATAAAGAAACGAGGCCGTTAGTGACAAGGTCATAATCATCAACAAAGGTATCCAATAATTAAGTGCCAAAACATCTAGCTTATAAAACATTAGAAATGCGAAAAATATAAACGCTATTGTTATTGACTCTATTACCTGAGATGCCTCTTGTGACATAAGGGCACGAACACTAAAGATGGTTATCCAAAAGGCAGCTATCAGTGTGATCAAAACCTAGTTCTCCTGTTTCCAAGTGTCCACTCTATAGTCCAATATACTGTTATAACTATTAAACCGACCTCTAGTGGAAATAGTGCACTATTTGGAAAACTCCAATTTACAAACAAGACTTCAACATTCTCTTTAAAAATGAAAACTAACCCAAATAATGGCAAAACTCCTAAATAACCAAGTATTTTTTGTATGATTGTAGAGCGAGACTTTATTCTCAAAGTATGCTTTCTCACTCTTTGCATTAACACAACTGGAAAAAAGGTTAAAAAGAAAACTAGACCGAAAAGTGAACTCTTTTCAATGGTTATGAAAAGTGACATTGAGGTAATCAAAAACATAAACTTAACAAAGGGGGACATTTTTTTTGCCAAAACCGT
This sequence comes from Bacteriovoracales bacterium, assembly GCA_030149295.1. Classification (GTDB taxonomy): domain Bacteria; phylum Bdellovibrionota; class Bacteriovoracia; order Bacteriovoracales; family Bacteriovoracaceae. The sequence continues at coordinate 80,163 of JASBRV010000082.1, forward strand.
GATCAATCCAATTAATGCCATGTAAATAGAAACTGAAAGTTCACTAAACATTACTCAAAACCTTTCTTGAACCTTTAATTAAGCTATATCTAAAGACCCAAACCAAGATTAGACAAAAAAAGTATTTAGCCATTAAACTAATCACCTGCAATAATCCAGTCTTGAGTGGAGAAAAGACCTCATCCTCTATTAGAATTGACGGGAGACCGTAACCCCCTAAAAAAGCAAAAACAAAAATTACTAGATAGGTATTTAAATATAAGTGATTTATTAATGTAAAAGGTTCGTGTGGGTTTTTAATTTCTTGATATATAAGACTTAAAAAGAAAAAAAGACCAAAGGGATTTTTAAAAACTAAATAATTCCGCAAGCCAGAACTATTAAAGCTTTTTTGGTAAACAATAGCTTGTTCGACAGAGAAAGATGACATTACCTCTTGAATGGAAAGTAAAAATAAAATCAGAAGTGGTATTTTGATCGATATATTAAGAGTATTGTTTTCGTTGTAGCCTCTTACAAGCTCTCCAATCATTAAGGTAAATAAAATGAACAACCATGAGTTCTCATTGGAAATTAAACCTAAGTAGAACTCATCACTAGCGAAGGGAAATCGATCGGACATCTGGAAAAAGGCAAGTGGTAAAATAGCACCCAACACTGTAATTACGTAAAGACACGATTCCTCAATTTTCCTCGCTCTTATATAGTAACCATTTTCATCGCTAAGAGTTTTTAGAATTAAGACCTTGAGCAAACCAAAACCACCGATTTTCTTTCTGCTAAAAATGGTAATAAACTCTTCTTTTATCCAGATTGATAAAATAAGGATAAATCCGATAAAAAATAAAAAATGTGCTGCTTTTAACAATTCAGCAACTTCAGACAAAATTTTTTCCCTTATTTTTTAAAATTAAAAAATAACAGACCTATGGCCGCAACCATCACAACAATGACACTCACAGGAACTGCTACAAAAAGCGATGCTTCCACTTCATTGTACTTTACGTATACAAGCCAGGACAAGAGAGGGGTTGTGAATAAAAGGGGAGTGAGGGTTTCTCCAGTGCTGCCCAGAGTTGTTTTTCTTGCCTTAGGAGCAGAAACTAAAATAACTAAGCCTAACGCCAACAGTAAAAAGAGAACTACTATCGCTAGGCTTAAAGTCATTTATTGAAGAAAGACTTTTGCGCCATCAGCGACAAGGAGAATCTTCTCCCAAAAGAGGCCTAAAATCACAACAGGAAAGGTTAGGGCCAATACAGCCCCTTGATTAAAGTAATTGAAGCCAGAAATAGAATCCTCACTCTCAGCTGGTTTTAAAACCATCAAGCGAACAAGCTTTAAATAGTAATAAAGTGAGACCACAGAGTTAAGACCTGCTATGACTGCTAGAACATAGTATTTCTTAAGTAAGATTGCATAAAAAATATGAAATTTCGCAACAAACCCACTTAAAGGTGGAATGCCAGCTAAGCTAAACATTACGACACATAGAGCGATTGCCATAAGTGGGTAGCGGTAAATTAAGCCATTAAAACGCTCAAAGTGATCATTTCCATATTTATCTGCTACCTGCCCAACAACGTAAAAGGCAACTAAAGTCATAAATAGATAAGTTATGGAATAGAATACCACTGACCTCGTGCCAATGTCGTTAATCACAAGAACACCAAGAAGCATTACTCCAGCATGTGAAATTGAGGAGTAAGCCAACATTCTTTTTACAGATCTCTGACCTATTGCACTTACGTTTCCGACTGTCATAGTTAGGGCTGCTACAATACTTAACACGCCAACCCATCCGACATTTAATACACCTGGGTTTGCAAAAAAGGCGTGTGAAATTCTGATCATGGCAGCTAAGCCTGCGACTTTGGGAACAATACTAAAGAAAGTTGTAACGGGAAGTGGTGAGCCTTCATAAACGTCAGGTGACCACATGTGAAAAGGGACACAAGCGATTTTATAACCAAGACCTACAAAGAAGAGTAGGAAAGATGGCATCAAAATAGCGACCTGTGTACTATCTACAGCCTTTAATAATCCAGCCATTTCAGAGAAGTTTATAGTTCCAAGAACACCAAAGATGTGACTCATTCCAAAAAGCATAATTCCAGAACTAATACCACCATAGAGAGAATACTTTAATCCAGCTTCTGAACTTTTCTCATCACCTTTTCTTAAACTGGCTAATACATAAGAAAGGATAGATAGTGTTTCAATACCGATAAAGAGTATCAGCATATTATTTGCACTCGAGAGCAGCATACCGCCAATGAGAACACCTGTTGCCATAATAACAAACTCAGGCTTAAGTTCTTCATCAATATCTTTACTGGAGTAAGTAATAAGTACTGCTCCAAGAGTTCCTAAAACCATAATCATCTTCATAAGGGACGAAAATGAGTCGATAACGACACTATTTGTAAAGATAGCAATAGGTTCTTTACCAAGACTAAAAAGTGAGTACGTAAAGATTGCGGCCATACCGAGACCCGCAGAAAGAAAAAAGAACTTTCTCGTTTTTTCTTCGTCTTTATATGTGGCCTCGATGAGGATTAGGCCAAACATAGTCAAACAAGCTAAAAGCTCCGGTATGTAATGACTTAAACTTGCGAGATAATTAGCACCCATTTTTTAGTCCTATTTCTTTTTATTAATACTGTGAAAGCAAGGTTACAAGGTTACCAACAGAAGCCCTCATAACATTTAAAATTGGTGTTGGGTAAACGCCAAAAACAACAACTGCAATACAAAGAGGAACCATATAGGCAACTTCACGTGCATTCATGTCCGTGTAGGACTTACATTCCTCAATGACATCTCCAAAGAACATTCTTTTGAACATCCACAGAAGATAGGCTGCACCCAATAGGAGACCAAGAAGAGCTAAAACAGTAATTGTTGTGTATTTTTCATAAATGCCAAGAAAAATAAGCGCCTCTGAAATAAAGCCTGACAGACCGGGAAGTCCCATTGAAGCAAACATCGCGATAATGAAAACAATGGAAAACCTTGGTAACTGCGTATAAAGACCACCAAAACCCTTAGAGCCATCTGGACGAACAATCCATCTGTGATGTGAACGCTCGTAAAGAATACCAATAAGAAGGAACATCATTGCAGTTGATGTACCGTGATTAAACATTTGTAGAACAGCACCATTCATTCCCGTCACTGTCATTGCCGCAAGACCAAGCATCACAAAACCCATGTGTGAAACCGAGGAATAGGCAACGAGCTTTTTCACGTCTGTTTGCGCCATTGCACAAAAGGCACCATAAATAACATTAATTAAACCTAACCAAGCAATGGCATCAGCAAAATAAACAGATGCCCCAGGAAAAATAGGATAGGCAATTCTTAGAAATCCATAAGTTCCCATTTTCAAAAGAACACCGGCAAGGATAACTGAAACTGCTGTCGGTGCTTGAACGTGAGCGTGTGGTAACCAAGTATGAAATGGAAAAACTGGTACTTTAATGGCAAAGCCAATAAAGAGAAATACAAAGAAAAGCTTAGCAAAACTAAAAGTAGTACCAAACATTTCAAGTTGAAGACTTTGAAATTTTCCACCCTGAAGAGCTAGGATGCTAAAGCTATCAACACCTTGTCCTGATGCATAGTAAAGAGCAACCATTCCGACAAGCATGAGGATTGAACCAAAAAAGGTATAAAGGAAGAATTTAACCGCAGCGTATTCTTTGTTTTCTCCACCCCAAATACCAATGAGGAAAAACATAGGAATAAGCATTACTTCCCAATAAACATAGAAAAGGAAAAAGTCTAAGGCGAGAAAAACACCAAAAACTGTCGCTTGAAGAAAGAGAAATAGTGCAAAATAAGCCTTAACTTGTTTCGTAACAGTCCAGGAAGAAAGAATACATAGAAAAAAGAGAAGTCCGGTAAGGACAATCATTGGTAATGAAATTCCATCAACTCCCAAGCTATAGAAGATATTGAAGCTGCTAATCCAAGGAATCTTTACATTAAACGCTTCCTGCATTCCCGGGACTGTAGTGTCGAACTTTGAATAGAGCACCAAGCTCATAATAAAAGTTACGGCAGTGTTAATGAGCGCCCAATAACGAATCATATTTTCCTTAGCTTTAGGAAGCAATAAGGTGACAATGACTCCAATAAAAGGGGACCAAAGAATCCAATTTAAAAGGTTTGATGAAGACTGCACGGAGTTTCTCCTTTCTCTGCTATATACAACAAGTTAAAATTTTAAAGTCCAAATATATCCAGTTAAAACGAAAATGATCATGATGAAGTAAAACTGAATTTTACCCGATTGAATCGTTCTCAAAATAACGTTAAAAAATCTTACGCTGGCACCTGTACCATCGACAGCAACAGTGTCGACAATAATATTGTCGAACCATTTAGACATCGTAAACAAGGCCCTATTTACCTTTTCCCAGCCATCGATAGCGTATCTGTCATAAAGTCCCATATCGATATAAGCCAGAAGATTATTTAAAGGCAATAAAGCTTTTTGAATAATTCCCTTGATGTAAAAGTCATCAAAGTAATATTTATTCTGTAATGCTCTATACCAGCCAGATAGTAGAGAAACCCAAAAGCCCGGATTCCATTTGCGCCACAAATACATCATCATCGCAATGAACACACCAGAAAAAGCAATCACTATAGAAATGAGTGCGCCTACAACGTGCCACTTATGAACATGGTGATATTTTTCTTCGTTATAACCATGATTGGGGTCGTATTGAGTTTTAGAGGGAAGTGCCATTGATCCTTCATCAGACCAGCCAAAGGCTTGTGGTGCCATGGCTTGAAAGGTTGAAACCTCTGGCTCATGAATTAACGTTTGAAACCATTCGTATTTTTCATGAGTGACCTTAACAATTCCCTGACCGGTGAGAGAGCCTGAGAAAAAGACTCCCAAGGTAAATAGAGAGAGAATTAAGAGTGGAACGTTTCTATTCCAGCTTAAAGTCTCTTTTTTAGTATGATCAAAAAGTTCTTTATCTCTTGGCTCACCAAAGAAAGTTAAGAACATCATTCTAAACATATAAAAAGCTGTAAGAAGGGCACCACCAAAACCTAAAACTGTAGGTACCCAATAAGCTTTGTTATCTATTGCCATTAAAAGAGCATCTCCCAAAATTCTATCTTTTGAGACAAAGCCTGAGAAAAAAGGAATTCCAGCTATAGCAAGAGTACAGCACATCATTGCAATAAAAGTGAAAGGCATTTTGGCTTTTAAGCCACCCATTCGCGGCATTTCCTGAACATGGGCATGTGTATGATGATCATGAAGAGAGTGAATGACCGAGCCAGCTGAAAGAAACAAACATGCCTTAAATACAGCATGAGTTATAAGATGCATAAAAGCAGCGTTATAGGAGCCGACACCCACACCTAGGACCATATACCCAAGTTGGGATATTGTGGAATAAGCAAGCACTGCCTTGATATCTGTTTGCACGAGGGCGATGGTGGCTGCACCAAAGGCTGTGATCCCACCAATCAAGGCAATAAAATAAGTAAGATGACCTGCTTCCATCAATGGGTAACAGCGTAATGAAAGGTAAACCCCCGCTGCAACCATAGTGGCTGCATGAATAAGGGCCGAACAAGGAGTTGGTCCAAACATCGCGTCTGGCAACCAAACCTGTAAAGGAAATTGAGCTGACTTGCCAATTGTCCCCATGAAGACCGATAAGCCTGCCAACGTGGCAAGAGGTATACCAAGAGCATAAAGTCCATTGAACTTACCAGCACCAATAGCAGCGTAAATATCAACAAAAGATACGCTTCCAACAACAGACCAAATGGCAAGAATTCCAAAAAGGAAGAAAACGTCCCCAACTCTTGTGGTCATAAAGGCTTTTATACTTGCATTACCCGCACCTTCTTTCTCATAGTAAAAACCAATGAGAGAGTAAGAACAAAATCCCATAAGCTCCCAGAAAATGAATACTGAAAGAAGGTTCTCAGAGAGAACCAGGGCGAGCATTGCACTCGTAAAGAGTGAAAGATAAACAAAGAAGCGCCCATAGCGAGCATCGTCCTTCATGTAATATGTGGAGAAAATATGGATTAATGTGGCGACCCCTGTAACCATAAAAAGCATGGTTGCTGTCATATTATCTATGTAAATTCCCATATCTAGCTTGAAAGGGAAGTTTCCATAAGAAAGATCAAACCAGGTAAAAGTCTTATGAACTACATAATCTGTATTGTAGACATTGAGAAAATGAAAAAAGATTCTCGCTGCATAGAAAAAAGAACCTAAAATTGAAGCACAACTTAAAAGTACTCCAAGATTAGTAAATCTTTTCACAATAAAAGCATTTATGGCAAAGGCCATAAAAGGCAGAAGAACAATGGGGGCTACGGTACTTATTGTAAAATCCATTCTCTATCCTGTTCCTTAATTCTGTAATTGAGCAGCGTCATCAATGTGAATTGTTTCTTTTATTTGGAAGAACCTAATTACAATAGCGAGGCCAACAGCAGCTTCTGCGGCGGCGATAACGATAATAAAAAGGCTCATTAAGTGACCATCAATATTATTATTGGCAAATCTCGTATAAGCCGCAAAGTTTAATGCGGCACTGTTAAGGATCAACTCAATTCCTAGCATGATCGCAATAATATTTTTCCTCGCCACCATTACAGCAATGCCGGCAACAAAAAGGGCGAAGGAGAGAAAGAGATAAGAAGGTAGTGAAATCATAGTAGTCTCTATCCTTTTCTTGGTCTTGCAATCACAGCAGCCCCGACAAGAGCTCCCAGAAGTAATATTGATGATATTTCAAATGCTAAAACGTGATCCGTAACAAGCAGAGTTCCAATTTCTTCAACTGTAGAAGTAAAAGGTGGTAACTCACCCTGCTCAAAAGTTTTCATAAAATTGGCCATGATTTTTAAAACAGTTAAAGAAATAACCACGACACTTAAGGCAGCAAAAACATAAGTCTTAGTGCTCCCCATTCCTGGAATCTTCTCAATTCCAAACTTGTTTGTGCTATCCGCACTTCCGCCAGTGAGCATGACAGCGAAAAGCATAAGAATAACAACGCCACCTGCATATATAACGAGCTGTGAAGCAGCAAGAAAATCTGCACCGATACAAGCATACAAGCCAGCAACCCCAAAAAGTGTTGCAAGCAGTAATACACAGGCATGCATTAAGTTCTTTGAAAAAACCACGCCCATAGCTCCTGCTATGGTTAATGCCGCTGATAGAAAGAAAAAAGTATTATCAAACATAATTGACTCCGCTCTTAGTGATGACCACCATGTGATCCACCACCGAGATGGCTTAAAATTTCCCAAAGTGACTGGTTATCAAAAATAAACATCCACAGCGTTACCCCAATGAGATTAAACAATGCAAGTGGCGTTAAATATTTCCAACAAATCGTCATTACCTGGTCAACTCTAATTCTTGGAAATGTCCATCTCACCCAAATGACAACGTAATAAAGAGCTAGGGTTTTTGTCACAAAAGATCCAAGCTGTAAGACTTGACCAATGTTTTTTCCGATTACGGCAGGAAGGCCAAGCTTCTCAACAAAAAGAACACCTGAACCAAGGTCAAAAGGAACCTTGTATCCACCGAGAAAAGCTGCTGCTGCCACACCACAAAGAACAAAGACTTCTATGTATTCAGCAAGAGCAAATAGTCCAAACCTCATTCCTGTATATTCTGTGTGATAACCAGAAACTAACTCTGATTCTGCTTCAGGAAGATCAAAAGGAGCTCTATTGGTTTCCGCCAGCATTCCCACAAAAAAGACAAAAAAGCCTATAAAGGTGAACGGGTTGTGAAAAATGAACCACTGATGGGGAAGCCCACCCTGACTCTCAACAAAACTTCCAAAACTAAGTCCGCCAGAAAGAAGAACAATACTTAAGGTTGTAATCGTAACAGGAACTTCATAACTAATAATTTGGGAAGCCCCTCTCATACCACCAAGCATGGACCACTTTGAGTTTGCTGAATATCCACCAAGAAAAACGGCAACGCCAACAAGTGAGCCAACACCAATGAGATAGAATACGCCCACATTCAAATTCGCCAGAGTAAAACCAGAGGAGAAAGGAACCACTGCGAGAGTAGCAAATACACCAAGAAGCGCCATTAAAGGAGCCAGGTTAAAAAGAGTTTTATCGGCTTGAGCGGGAAAGATATCTTCTTTCATGATCATCTTCACACCATCAGCTAAGAACTGAAGGATACCGTAAGGACCAACCCTGTTTGGGCCTTGTCTTAACTGAATATCAGCTGAAATTTTTCGTTCAGCATATGTTCCAAGACCACCAATTAACGCCATAACATTAACGATGAGAAATGCTGTGACAGCAAAGACCAAAAATGTCATCAAACCTGAGGCATCAAAGCCAAGCACCTCGCTAACCGTAGCCACTAGTTTTTGATGAATTTCAAATTGATTTACATAATCATTTACAGAGGGACTCATGCCTTCTCCTCAACACCTTTCAATTGATTAACTTGTTCTTCGCTAAGTTGAAACGATCTAACCCAATCAAGATCGCCCTTGGCCCAACAGTAAACGATCCCAACAACAAGAACAGATATAAAAACGAGTAGAGAGCCAACAAGAACTGCGCCTTCACCAATTTCAACAAACTTTCTATAAACTGCAGCGACCGGGAACATGAGAGCACCCTCTACATCAAAAACGATAAAGATAAGGGAGACAACATAGAACCTAACGTTAAAATTTGACCAAGCTGTACCTTCTGGCTCTTCACCACATTCATAAGCCTGTTCCTTGAGAGCATTGGGTTTGAATGGCCTGAGAATTTGCGCAACAAAAACCGATATAAGAACAAGTCCAATGGCAAAACCCATTAGGATAATAATCGGCATGTATACGTCTAGCGTGTAGGACGTCATTAGCATGAACTCCGTTAAATAAGGTACTGAAAAGCTTCAAAAAGTTACACGAATGTTAACATATTGGAAACATTTTGAAATGGCTTTTTTACTGGACTTAGACTAGAGATAGAGACGAG
>JASBRV010000085.1 GCA_030149295.1 Bacteriovoracales bacterium
TCTGTTTTAGTGCGAAAGCAAATTTCAGAAAGTGTTTTTGATCCCAATTTAGATTTCTCTAAGGTGAAACCTCAGATTCTCTTAAGAGGCGTTAAAGAACTAGCCTTTGAATTTTGGAGTCGTAGAGATTTAAAATGGGTCGACAATATTAGACTACTCCCACCTGAAGAACGTGATACCATTCGTGCGGTTCGTGTGATTCTTACATGGATCGATCAAAATCAAAACGAACGCACAATGTTGAGAGTCTTTCGTCCCCTTTGGCCTTATTTTGATGCTGTCAAAGATCAAACAGAGCGAGAAGCCGCTAGAAACCCCACCAGAAATAATTCGCAAGGTAGCAACCCACAAGACGGTAACCAAGGGAGGGGCAATTGATTCATAATCAAAAAGGAATGGCCATGCTTATGGTCATCAGCTCAATTGCTATCCTTACCTTCTTAGCCGCAGACTTTGCATTTGAGACTAATATCAACAAGCTTAAATCCTATAATGCCCAAGATCGGACGCAAGCACGTCTCACTGCGGAAGCAGGAATTCACTTTTCGTTGGCAAAACTTCGAATCTATCAGGAAGTGCGAAATAAATTAGAAAATAATAAAAATGCTCAGGGCCTTATCAAACCAAGCCAAATTGAAAGAGTCCTTACCCAGCCCTTTATCTATCCTATTCCTGTAGGTGCGAAGGCCAGTGTGATTCAACGAAATGCCCTCAAAGAATTTGAAGAAGGAACTGTCATTAAAGGCACGCTTTCCGTTTCCATGAGACAAATCTCTGGATTTCTTAACCCCAATAATTTAAGAATTCCTATTCCCCAACCGGGTCAACAACAGCAGCAAACTAGACAAGATCAAGATCGCGAAGAAGGTCAGACCATGTCCCCCATGGAAATTACAGAGAAAAAACTCCTCGAAATGTTAGAAGAAGAAATTCGCCTTAAAAGAGAGCGAGACAACCTCTTCGATAAACTCTACCCCACCTTACAGCCTAGACTTTTGGTCAAGGAACTTAAATATTATGTAAACAATCCCAATGCTGTCGACGATCCAGAAATGCCAGAAATCCAGGCAATCTACAACGACGCGGGCATCATGGCCAAACACGCCCCCATGTCTAGTATTGATGAGCTCTACACTCTTGCAGGATGGCCTGAAGAAATCATCAATATGGTTAAGGACCGTCTCACTGTGCATGAAGTTGGCTACATCAGCCTTAATGATCTAACTGAAAACACCTTAAGGCTTATTTTTCCTAATATTACTCCAGAGCAAAGTGAAGAGTTCTTTCGCTATCGTGATGGTGACCCAGAGTTAGGTGAAGATCCAAAACCTTTTCAAACAGTGGATGAGTTCAAGACCTTAGTGGTCAACCAGTTAGCGATAGTCTCTGCTAATGATTACGATGAAAGAGAAAAAGAATTTGAGGCCGCTAATCTTCGTTTTGGCGTCGCCGGTAAACTTTATTTCATTGAGAGTGTCGCCAAATATAATACCGCAAATGTCACCATTAAGGCCTGGGTCGATATGCCCGTCAAGCCCCAACCGGCTCCAAAAAATCCTCAGAACCCTCAAGGACAAGATCCTCAAAATCCTCAAGGACAAGATCCACAAAACCCACAAGGTCAAGACCCCCAAAACCCACAGGGACAACCAGGCCAAGGTCAAAAAGCGGAGCTTAAAACTGAACTCATGTTACCTCGAATCATAGAGTTCAAAGTCGAATGACCGACAAGAACGGTTTACTTTATTTTAGTCAACAAAACTTCCCCAGCTCTGGTAGAATAGCACTATGAAATACTTGGCGATTGACCTCGGCACTTACTCCATTAAAACAATGCTCTTGGAGCTAGAGCGAAAGCAAATGACGCTTCTTGATTCGAGTGAATTTATCCTTGATGATCTCAAAGCAGAGATGGATCCCGATGGAGATATTCAATCTCTCAAAAAGGTATTACTTGAAAATATCGTTCCAGAAGATTTTGAAGGGAAAATTATATATCAAGTACCCAATCAAATGGTGACTTCTCGCCACCTTGAACTTCCCGTCACTCAAAAAAAGAAAGTGGATATGATGATCCCCTTTCAATTAGATGAACTTCTCCCTTACACCAGCTCAGAAGCTCATTTTTTTTCTCAGCAAATAAAGAGAGAGCATTCCACGAGCGCGCTAGTTAATGTCACCAAACGCAGTGAGTTCGAAGAGTACTTTAATTATTATGAAGACGTTCTTCCTACGGTTTTAACCACCGAGCTTGGCTCCATCCATGCCCATGCCCAAAATAAAGAGCTCCGTGGCCCCATTGCCATTTTAGATATCGGTCATCGAACCTCAAAGTGCTATCTCATTTATAAAGGTGAAGTTGTGTCCCACCACTTTAGTTTTTGTGCTGGTGCAGCTATCGATGAGGTTATCAGTGAAACTTATAATATCTCCTTAAAAGATGCGATTACATATAAGCATCAAAACTGCTTTCTTCTTACAGATGGACAATATGATGAGGTCTCTGACGATCAAAAGGAATTTGCTCTTTTGATGAAGAAAACCCTCACCCCTCTCGTTCTTGAGGTCAAAAGATGGCTGCTCGGTTTTAGAGTGAAGTACGGTATTCCCGTAGAGCAATTACTTATCAGTGGTGGCTCCTCTAATATCCACAACATCAATAATTTCTTTGCTCAGAAGGTCGAGATTCCAACGGATTTTACTGTGTTATCAGAGAGTCTTTTAGACCATGATGAGCAGTTATCGGGAAAGGAGTGCACCTTTTTTCTCAGCGGAATTATGGCGATCAATCTAGGCCAAAAGAATAAACCCGGTAACTTTCTCCAAGGAGATTTTTCCCATGGATCAAGTTTAACTCTTCCCCTTTACTCTGCTGCTTTTTATGCACAGAGGGTCCTGATTGTTGCCGCGGTTTTTAGTTTAATATTGGGGTTAGATATCTTCTTTCAACAAAGCAAACAAAAGAAACTTGATCGCAGTCTTCGCGCCATTTTAAAGCAAAAAGAACTCGATGTGACGGCTTCGCAAAGAAGAAGACTCGATCGCTACATAAGCACTATAAGTAAGAAAATAGAAAGGAAGAATAAATCTTTAGAAAAGGAACTTGACGCCTTAAAGTCCTCTGAAGACGTCAATGCCCTTGCTCCCCTTTTTGACCTCTTTAACTTTGTTAAAGCAAAAGACACCTTTGAACTAACCTTATTTGAATCAGACGGTGACATTTCATCAGGGACCTTCAAGGCAAAGGATGAATCATCCCTTAAAGAACTTTCATCCTATTTGAAAAACTCTGGTTTAAAGAATCTTAAAATGAATACCAAGGGCAGCTTAATCAATTTCTCTTTTGGTAAGGGAGCTCGTTAATATGGCCAA
>JASBRV010000087.1 GCA_030149295.1 Bacteriovoracales bacterium
CCAAGATCCTGTAAAGAAATTTAAATTTGGAAATTAGCTCTTGCAATGAAGAGGGTAAGTCATTTCATGACCCTCTTTTGAGCGAATGATGAGGTAGTCATCTAATTCTGAAAAACTATTTTTGTCTTCAATGTGAATGATGTGTTTTTCACCCTGATGAAAAAGTACTTTCGTGTAACCATCACCTTGAATTTTTGTTCTCACATTTGAAGATGAAGCGACTGCCCTTTGGGCCGCAACCTTAAAAGGGTGTTGAACAGAAACACTGCGCTCTTTAATTTCTAGAACTTTTGCCCCTCTTGGTGTTTCACAAGTTATACCGGCTAAGGCGCTTGGTGCTAAGATAAATAGGGTTAATAAAACTTGAATCTTAATCATATCTCTATCCTCATTTAGAGTCTCTCACTGCATACTAGATGCATTTTCCATACCAACTTTTTTCCCACCTAAGTGCCTGTTCTTGTTAATTAAGAAAGCTGAAAACTGTCTAAAATTTCAACAGATGAGTAAAGAAAACTTAATTTAAGGAAGGGTTGAATAAAACATCGGGATCAAAGACAATAGTGGTGAATAAAAAAATACCTAAAAGATACGAGTTTTTGACCGTGAAAGATGATAAATTAAATGCGCTTGATTATTTCCTTAGCTGTAAAAAGTATGGCTCTCTTTTTATCTTTGAAAATGGTGAAGAAAGAGTCGTGAGCGAGATAAAAAATATTAACGATGGAAATGGAGAAATCTCTTTTGTCCCTATCAGTGAGGATCGTTTTTTCTGTCAGCAAGGTGAAACTATCTCTTGTGTTAATGAGTCGAATAATATTTCTTTTCAGACAAAAGTCATCGCCAATCACGGAAACAAGTGGGTCACACTTGAAATTCCACATTCTTTAAAAATGATTAACCTTCGTAAAAGCCCTAGAATTGTGCTTAAAAAGCAAATAAAGGCTAGGGAGATGAAGATTTCTTCCTATGGAGAAGAGGGCTTGAGAAAGCTGATGGAGCATCGTGGAGATGTTTTAGATCTTTCTTCCATGGGAGCAGCGTTTGAGATTTCCGAGAGAAGAGTTGATGGCTATTATAAGGGTGATATTGTAAAGATAAAGATTTCTGATAAGCACAGCTTTCTCTCTAATGTTGATGGGATGGTTGTTCACAAAACCCTTTTTCATGACCTCGAAACTGATAGTCGCTCCTATCACATTGGTGTGAAGTTCTCAAAAGAATTGGACCTAACTCCTATACTGGACTGATTACTATGGGCAAAGGGAGGCGGCCCTTAAACCTTTTTCGAGCTCCAATTTCTTAGCCTTTTCGTCTCTAGATATAGGAATGAGGACTTTCAGGCCCAGCGAGTATTCTTTAGAACACTTTTCGAATCGACCTATTTCCCTGAATTCTCCATAAGTCATTGAAAAATCGTAGTCATAAATAAGGGTGAGATTCTTTTTTCTAAATTCAAAGGAAAGTGGCTTCTTGAGCTCAGCTTTATTTTCCTTCATCCAGCGGTTTTTTGACTTCAGAAACTCCTTCTTAAAGTCCGATAAAGACTCTAGGGAAATATCATAGGAAGTGGCGTAGAGCCTTCCAATGATACGAGGCATGGAAGTTTCTGTATCGATGAAAACAAGAGGATCCTTTGGATTTTCCCTAGGCTTTTTGGAAAGCCAAGATTTAGGGAAAGGAAGTTTGATTGTTTGATCATTCCATTTGTAAGTCTCTTTATCTTGAGCAAAAACGATTATGGGTATGAAGAAAAGAGAGAGCATTAAAATTACTAAAGTCTTCAACATTGTGTTTTGTTTGTTAGGCATGCTTGCTCCTTCCGTTGGCTTTACCCAAGGAATTACCTCATTTGACGGTCGCCACTATAGCTATTTTCCTAAAAACCCGGAGGAAAATCTTGGTGATACATTTTATCGTAACAATGAATTCCTTCGCTGTGAGGCCGCTAATATTTGTGAGCCCGAAAACCCTGCTCTTGTTGATGGAAATACTCCTACACCTAGTAAACCCAAGAAGTTTGCTTACTTCTTAGGACGTGAATCCGATGGCTTTATTGTTCCTGTATTTATCCAGTGCTATGAAAGTGGATCGGCCACAGCTTCAACAGCAGAAGACCTCGTACCTCATTTAAATGAACAAGTTTTAGAAAATGGGGATTGCATTGATGAGGTGGCGATTGCGGCAAATGTAAAGTCTAGTTTTGTTGAGGATACTCTAAACGCTGTAAAAAGTTATAAAGGGGGTTGTCCCAAGAGGGATAAGTCTTGCCTTGATCAAGTATTTGAAAACTTTCAAAGGGACCTCAAAAATGCTGTGAGTATTTTTAAGGTCTCAAACGATAGAAAAACTGAAACGGGATGTTTATCCAATCTTCTATCAACGGTTATCGATTCCCTCTATCAAACGCTAAAGCTATTTGTTTACGATCTCCCCAAGGGAGCTTTTAATTTAGGACGCGCCGGATGGAATTATTTCTTTGGTGAAGAAGAGGAGCAATCAACCTCCATGCTTCTCTCAAGTGTCATGTCAGATGATATGGCAACGGCTTTATCAAATTGGGATCTTCCCAAGTTTTATGAGCATCTAAAAAAGAATTTTTTTAAATTCTTTGGTCAAATCAAAGAGTTTTATGGAGAGCTTCTTGGTTGTACCGAATGGAATGGTGTTCCTTTTAATTCGCAGTGCTTAAAGAAAATGAACTGGTCATGTCCCAATTGTGATCATTTATTGAATTTTTCTTGTGGATTGGCAGGTCAGTTGGGCGCCGGTTTTGTCATGGGGGGAATTTTAGGGATGGGCAATAGTTTGGCCCAGATGAGTCGAGTTAAGCGAACGATTGGAAGTGAACCGAGTAAGTTTAACTTAGTACCTGAAGCCGTCAATGAAATGATGACCAAAGCCTCCATTGGTGACATGTTAAATCAGGTAAAAAAGACTTCACAAGCAGCTCGATTTCATGCCGCTCGCCATACACGTCCCATCGCCCAATTTTTTAGGACAAGTCTAGATGACATTCGCTTTATTCTTGGAGTCGGTGATAGCTTTCGTGGTCTTATTGCAGCGACTCCTGTGACTATGCCTTATAACCTCGTATACCAAAGAGGAAAGGCAAATGCCTTTAAAGCGATGAATGAAAAATTCATCAAAGCAGGCAGTGGCAGCAATACCTTAAAGTTAGCACGTGCTTATGCCATGCGCTTAGATAATATTAGTGAAGGCTTTGAGCCCCTTTTAAAAGACTTAAGAAAATTGAGGGGGAAAAGATTTGACCCAAAACTTTATAAAATAGTGGAAGATGAATATTTCACTTTGGCAGAGACACAGTTAAAGAAAATGGGCATGAATGTAGAGAGACTTCCCGAGGGAAGTGGTTTACGTGTTTCAAAGAATGGCGATTCTTTTGATTACGAGCCGAATTTTGCTGAAAGGCTTAAAAACCTACCTGAGAATATTAATCCAGAGGATATGAAAAAAGCTTTTATGGAAAATGACCTCTTGATGACGAATAATCATTCCTTGGCGACTCAAATGCATTTACCTGACTTTTGGCGCAATATTCAAGACAAAGCCCATACTTCAAGAGGGATGTTTTCCATCAAGCCTGATGGTCTTGATGGCTATGTCTATCTTGGCCAATTTAGCTCACAAGTCGGAAATATTCCTCAAAGACAGGATTGTGCTGGAAAGCTTAATGGAGTTAGGGTGTTGCGCTCTCAAGAGATATCAGAAGTTGTTGAGAAAGATCAGGATGGAGGGACAGTTTCTAGTGATCTAGGAGATGGCGATGGTGATGGTGATGGGACGAACTGACTTGACTAGTTTTAGTTTTTCTTCAAAATGATGACATGAATAAAGACTTCCTTTTAAGTTATTATAAATTTCTTTGGTGTTTAGAACATTTTAGTTTTCATGATGCCTTGGCACAAAAAGTAGCTGATAAGAGGAAGGTGGTTCACAAGAAATACTTCGATGCTCTAGCTTCGAGTGATGATGTTGGAGGGATAATTAATGTTCCTTCTATTGAAGGCGTGAGCATTGAACAATTTAAGAAAGATTATCTCTATAAAAATAGGCCTATTATCCTTAAAGGTTTTGCTAAAGACTGGGAAGCGGTAAAAGTTTGGTCTCCGAACTACTTTAAAAATGAGTTTTCAGACTACCAGTTTGAAACCTATAGCCAGCACCGAAATCGAGGTCAAGTTGTCCAAAACTATAAGATGAGGGAGTATATCGAATCTCTTGAAAATGGTGGTAAAGACTATTTTCGATTTGGTACTCTTATTCATGAGTTTCCCCATCTTAAAAAGCATTTTCACTTAGATGAATTAAAACCTTTTAACCGTTTTTTCGACTTTTGGACTGCTTACATTCTTTTTATGGGACCTGCGGGAGGAAGTACCTTTACTCATTCGGCCTTTATTAATAATTATTTTGTGCAAATCTACGGAAAGAAGAGATGGCACATTTTTCATCCTCGATACAGTAGTGTTTTTAGACCGACAGTTGATAGAGCGCCCTTCTTTAGGAGCTCGGGTGACTTTGATGATCTTGAAAAAGTTGAGAGTGCTCTTCCCCATATGGAAAGGTATATCGCCGATATTGATGCCGGTGATGTTCTTTTTATTCCCGCATTTCATTGGCATTATGTAGAGAATCTTTCCATTTCGATAGGGGCGTCTTGCCGAGTATGGTCCGCACCGTCTGCGATAAAAGCTTCACCATTACTTTCATTGTTGACTCTATTTGCGACCAATCCATCTGCCTTTAAGGGCCTCTTTGATACTTTAAAGGCACTTAATTTTGGTAACTTTTATCAAAATAATGTTGATGAACTAGGCTTTGATTCCAAAGAGAGATAGAGCTTAGGGAATATTTTGTGATTGAGAATTCATTGCTTGGTCAAAGTAGCGTGAAGAAACTTCTTCTTTGTTAAAAGCCGCTTTTATAGTTTTCGAGAGCTTTCCAAGAATGAGCCTCATAGGATACTGGCGAATCACAACACGAATGTGATAGAGAGCGTTTCTGGGGTTGGTGAGCAACATCATAAAATGGGTCTTAAAGAAGAAAAGAGAAAAATTAAAGCCTTTTAAGTTTTCTGGTGTGTAAGACCTCAGACCATCGGAAAAGTTCTGAGGAAGAAGACCATCAGGTATTTTCCCCTCTTCAACCAATTGATCATATACAGGGGTTCCTGGTAATGGATGAAAGTTCGCCATGAAGATAAAATTGAATTTGCAGCGAATAATAAGTTTGAAAGTTTCTTTTATGTCAGCGACGGTTTCTCCGGGATAGCCGACGATAAAAAAAGCATGAACTTTGAGACCCGCTTTTCGAATTTCAGATACTTTTTTCTCAACTATTCCCAACTTCAAGTCCTTCTTCATCAGGTCGAGAGTATGTTGAGAGCCACTTTCTGGTGCCACAATAAGATGCTTCCAGCCAGCTTGCTTCATAAGAGACCAAAGCTCGAGATCACCTCGACTCATACGAATGCCATTGGGAGTCCCAAAACCAAGCTTGGGTAAATTAAGGGCGATAATTCTGCGGCAAAACTCTTTGGCAAACTTCACATCATAGGTGAAATTGTCATCAATGATATTAAACCAGCGAATATCGTGGTTGTAATAGAGATCGAGGATGTGATCGATCATATAGTCGATACTATGTTTTCTAATGACTTTGCCATTGAGGTCTGGGGATGCACAATACTGGCAGCGATAAGGACAGCCTCTTGTTATCCACAAAGGAGCATTATTAACGGGAGGACTATTCCATCGGTAACCAAGTTGGTTGTACTCTTTTAGATTGATAAAAGAAAAATCGGGGGGAGCAATTTCATCGAGATCATCAACATAGTTAATGGGATGGGAAATGACCTCACCATTTCTTTTGAAGACGAGACCAGGAACACCATTTTCAACTTTGTGATCGTTATAAAGATTTTTGATGAGACGAGAAAAGGCAAACTCAGCTTCGCCTCTGAGAATCATATCGATGGGCTCACATTCAATCGTCCTCTTCCAATAGGTCGAGCTATGAGGACCACCAATAATCGTTAAGCACTTTGGGTTTTGCTCTTTAACTTTTTTAAAGATAGCGAGGGATTCTGGAAACATGGGAGACCAGGTGCTAAGAGCAACAATGTCTGGTTGGAAATTACTTAATTGCAAATAGAGCTCTTTAGAGTTCTCATTCCAATGATTGAGAACACAATCAAAAAGGCGAACCTCTGTGATGTCCAAATCTAATTGGCTTTTTAAGATAGCAAACGGCAATGGAAGTGAGTAAGCCGAGAGAAAGCCTGGGGGCCAAACAAAGGCGACTCGAATTTTCCTTTGGGACATATCTCAATTGTACACGAAGGTAAGCGATATTCTTAGCCTAATTTGAAGAAGGCTTTGATACCTAAAAGCACATTATTAGCCGCCATAGAGGCTAAAAGGAGGCCCATGACCTTACTAAGAACAATGGCTCCAGAATTGCCAATTTTGGCATGAATCCGGTTCGAAGAGCGCATGAGAAGATAATTGGCGAGTAGAATGAGCACTAAAAGAAGACCCAAAATGGACTGGCTTACCCAGGTCGACTTCCCACTTTCACTCAAAAGAACAATGGCCAAGATTGCTCCTGGGCTAGCAATGGAGGGAATGGCTAAAGGAAATATAGCAACTTCGTTATTATTCTTGATGAGTTGCAGTTCTTCTTCTGGCTTAGAACTTCCAAAGATCATATTCATAGCAAAGACAAAGAGAATGATCCCACCCGAGGTTTGAAAGGCACTGAGGGGAACCCCCACTCGACGGAGTAGAACTTCTCCAACAACCATAAAGAAGAGCAATATGAAGAAGGCCACAAAACTTGAAACTTTTGCAATGTGATTCTTTTCTTGTTCCGAGTGATTTTTCGTGGCCGCAATAAAGACTGGAATGGTCCCAATAGGATCGATAACTGACCAAAGTACAACAAAGGAACTAATAATGATATCTACGCTCATCAAATAAGAATAACAGAGACTTTTAAAAAATTACTATCGTTTTCTATTGACGCTATTTGATTTCCTATAGCCTCTCCCTATCGAAGGGTAGGTTTTTAATTATTTTTATTTATCGGCAAATGGTTTAACTTGAAATCAACAAAACAAGGAGAAAACAATGATTCAAGTGACCAATATAGACCATCTTAATTTTTATGTAAGAAACCTAGAAGAATCCAAATCGTTCTATAAGAGACTTTTCGGTATGGAGAGTTTTGAAGAGGGAGTGAGTTCTAGTGGAAACCTTTATAGCATTATCGGAATATCAAAGAAGATTTTTCTTTGCCTTTATGAGGGGGCTAAGAAAATTAATGAAAAGAAATTCAATCACTTTGGCGTACATGTCGAAAACTTCGATCAAACCTTAGAAGCCATTAAAGAAAATAATATAAAAATTCTCTATGGCGGGCAGATTCATCATCAAAACAGTCGCTCGCTTTACGTCAGTGATCCCGATGGAAATGAAATCGAATTAAGTGAAAACTTTGGTGGTGGATTATAGTAAAAAAGGAAGTCCAGGAGATTCACTAGGCCCACATAATTTGTATGTCACCGACGCTCCTCTCCTGCGACTAAGATAAGAAGCGACCCGTCGCGAGACACCCAAAGGCGAAACCGACGGCGAGGCTTCTAATCAGCATTATATCATGAAAGCCAAGGGAGATTAAAAGTGGTCGGACCGATGGGATTGCCTTAACCTTTTGTAATCATAGGTCTCAGTTCTAGTAGAGTAGCACTAGGTAGCATTCTACTTTTGCCTCTTTGCGACATTATCTTTTCATAAGACTGACCGTGCTAGTCAGGCAAAACTGGTAGTCTTTACCGTCCTTACGTGAAATTTGTTACGTGTATTAATATGTGGTTAAATAGATGTAGAGAATTGATAAAAGCAGGGAAGCCTTATGGAAAATATTCAGAAAACAATCGATGACCACGCAAAAGATATCCTTCGGAAAAAGATCCGAAAATCCATCGAAGAGAAAGGGATTTCAATAAGCAAAGCAGCTCAGTCAATGGGCTATGACCAAAGAAACTTCGACAAAATGCTTAAGTTAGGTAGAAGTGGAGTATCTGTCGAGAGACTTCTCAATATCTGTCACATGCTAGGGATGCAAGTAAACTTAGGTGATTTGAGGCTGGAGGCTTGGCAACTTGTTAGGACATCTCGAAACCTCGATGAAGAAGTCGAAGAATTTTTGAAACAACATGGCAGAAATCTCTCCGAGATTGATCGTTTTAAATTACTAAGAGGTTTCCTTCTAGAGAAGTTTACAGGTGATGATAGTGTAATGACATCAGTAGAGAGAGATGAGCTTAATCGATATGTCATGTTAAAGGTCAAAGGTTTTAAATTCGCCAAATCTGAAAATGAAGGACCATTAAGTGTAATCAGAATAGCTTCGGGCGATGGATATCGATTTTTACGGTCAGACGAACCCGTTCCGATTCGGACAATGTCTATTTCAGACATGGCCTTTATTGAATTTTCAAAGCAATACGGCTCTGATTATTTCTATAAGCAAGTAATCGAAACGATCACTTTTAAAGGTGAAGCCGTTGAGGATATTGTCACAGTTGATGGTAAGGTCCTATGGGCAAAAAATGAGAGTTTTAAGGGACCTTATTAATGTCGATCAAAATAAAATATAGTCCTCGTCTTGTAGCTTTCCTAGATGTTATGGGGTTTCAAGAAATGCTAAATGGACCCAAGGAAATCTTGGAGAATTTTTACAATGTTTTAAATGAAGAAATAACAGAGAAAGAACTTTTTTACCAGAGTGCTGCGTTGGCTGATGATTTTCAAAAAATTACAATTAGTGATTCTATTATTCTATCAGTGAAATTCGAAGGTGATGACGAAGAAAAAATGGATGTTTTTAGACGATTTTTAAATACAATTGCAATAATCAAGTCGAGATTGGCATCCAGAGCGAATATCTTGATAAGAGGAGGTATTTCTGGTGGAGATCTATTTATTGATCAAAAGAAAAACTTATTAGTTGGACCCTCTTACGTTCAAGCCTATGAAATGGAAGGCTTATCGGATTATCCCAGAACTATAGTTGATCCTAGAGTTTGTAGTTTATTCGAAAATGAATTGACGCCACATGAATTTGTCACGGAAATTAACCAGATAACAGAGAGTAGCTCTGTAGCTCTCCTTATTCCACTAAGGTCAAATATTCGATTCGATTCAAGTTCATTTAAAGCTAATGCGATTCAACTAAACTGGTTTTTACCTGCTCTTTGGTCTAATACCTCGCTGAATTCTTTTTTCAAAGATCTTAGGAAAAGGGCTGCTTTAAATCAGAACATTTTCCAAAAAATGATTAAACTTTTTGGTTACCTAAAAGAATCAGAAGTTTTGTTAACCGACAATGGTAGTTACCCACCTTTATCAGGTCGTAGGCAAGAATTAAGGGAGTTTTTGGAGGAACAAGGTTACTAAACCTTATGATACAGTAATCTTCTTTAGGTAGCATTAGGGTCACCAAAATGTAGCATTAAGAGTTATTGGCTGTAACTCTATGTAACGAGGATGACAAAAAGAGTTGTTAACGATTGGAATCTTTGTAGTTAATAAAATTAAAAATTTAGAAATTGAAATAACCAATAAGCTTATTGGTAGAAAATGAGTGGTCGGGATGACTGGAATTGGCCTCGGTCTCCTTCGCTTCACGCTCAGTCGATTCGGCCCGGCTCGTCACTAGGTCAAACATCGTGTTTGACCTGACTCTTCAAAACGCTCACTATTCGTTCGCCTTTTGACGAGCTCGTTCCTCACTTCAATTCCACTCACCCTCAAATACTTTTTACCCCGCAAAATTGCCCATGCTTTCATCTGAGAGAGAACAGATGCCGGGAACATACATTAAGTATGTGACCAAATCTGGGTGAATCGAAGTTGGAATGATGGGCAATTAGGCGGAGGAAAAAAGTGGTCGGGATGACTGGAATTGAACCAGCGACCTTTCGCCCCCCAGACGAACGCGCTACCCCTGCGCTACATCCCGACGCATTTAAGAGTTTTAGGTTATAGCTAAAGGTGTTAAGTTTGTCTAATGAATGAGGGGG
>JASBRV010000088.1 GCA_030149295.1 Bacteriovoracales bacterium
CGGTTTTCAAAGTTTGAGATTCTGTCCTTAATGATGCTTGAAATTTCTTCTGGATTAATGGACATCACATTACCTCGTTGTATTAGGAATTAAGAATTTCCGATTTTAGTTTATTAAGTTGGTTATCAAGAGTGGCGTCTAACTGAAGATCTTCAACAGTCACACGAAACCCCGCTGTAACATTTTCATTTTTTGAGTATTTTAAAACAGGTTCTTTACCAAGTTTTTCTTTTAAAAAAGAATGAATCTTTTTCTCAAAGTTAGGATCGACCTGATCTTCTCTACCTTCAATAATGCCTCTCATGAAGCCCTTTTTGTGGTCATCCAAAACAACCATTTCCTTAAAGATGAGAGGTAGAATTCCGATTCTTTTCTCTTCCATTAGAAAGCTAATGACATTCTTTAAAAGACCACTCAAATTCATCTTTTCCAAAATGTCTTTCATTACGGCTTGCTTTTCTTCAATGTTAAATACATCCAAGAAAAGAACTGTTTCAAGGTCGTTATTTTCGTTAATAACTTCCGTCAGTTTTGTAAGCTCATCCGTGATTGCAATATTCTGCTCTTCCCCGAGCTGATAAATTGATTGAGCGTAAGCTCTTGCAACAATGGCTTCTTTCATTTTAATTCCTAAATTTGGGAAATAAGTTTACTGGTTGCTTTATTATTTAAATCTTTATTTGAAGAAATCTTATTTTTAGCTTCTGAAATGACAGCATTTACTAAATCAGCTTTAAGCCCATTTTCTAGGGTTGATTTCTCATGCTTTATTTTACTTTCAGTATCTCTCTGTAAGCGGGCGATATATTCTTGTGCTTCTTTTTCGGCATTAGAAATAAATTCTTGTGCTTCTTTTTTAGCGTTTTCTTTAATCTTATTTTTCTCTGACTCAAGATTTTCCATTTTCTTCTTAAACATATCGAGTTTTATATTCGCTTCTTTGTCTTTCTTTTCAGCATATTCAAAAAGGTTTTTTACATCCTCAGCATTTTTATCAAACATCTCTTTGATGTTGTTTTTTTGCCAAACAATGATTCCACCAACAAGGAGTGAAAAGTTTATCGCCGGCCACATTAAATCAGCCACACTTCCATGGCCTGCACCATCTCCAGCTGCGATTGTCGTTGCTGTCACCAAAGTAAAAAGAATCGTTACTTGTTTTTTCATTATCAAGTTTTCCTTAAATTAATTTACTAGCTTATTTACAAGATTTTCAGATAGCTCTTGAGAGTTTTTTAATACAGAGTCTCTTTTGGCCTCCACTTCGGCCAACACTGCCTTCTTTTGTTCTTCATAGTTGGCGAGAACCTTTAACTCTTTTTCTTTTTGATCTTCTTGAATTTTTTTAAGATTAGAGTTTTTCATTTCACTCATATTTTGATGAGCTTCTTCGTTCGCTTTTTGAATTTCAGTATCAAATTTTTCGGATAGCTTTTCTGCTTCTTTAAATTTATCACCAGCTTCATCATCTAACTTTGTAGTCTTAGACTCCCTCGTTTGAAGGACAAAAAGAAGCTTGTTGAAAAAGACGGCTTTAAGAGCTGCAAAAAGAACAATAAAAATAGCAAATTGATAAAAGATTGATTGGTCGACACCTAACTTTTGGAAAATTCCAATGATCATGTCCATAAAACTTTAATCCTCATGAGCACTCGATTAGGAGTGGTTTTTTTAGATAGATAAGCGCTATAAAATGAACCTTATATGTATTCATCTGGAGTGGAATTGTCAAAGCGAATTATGGGCTAAATAGGCTTTAATTATGGGTTAGATGGGTGAAGAGAAGGGGCCTGATTTTTTTCCCTTTCGCGCATTTTTGTAGTTCCGTGAAAAATAACGCCTTCCTCAACAATAAGACTTGGAGTTGTGATCGTTCCCTCGAACCTGGCAGGCTTAATAATCTCAACCCGACTACTTGCCTTTACATTACCCTTAACAGTTCCACTTATAAGGATAACATTGGCGTTTATGTCAGCATTGACCACGGCACCCTCTGAAACAATAACGGTGTCATTAGAAAAGACAGAGCCATTAACGATACCAGCGATTCTCGCTACACCGTTAAAACTTAAGTTGCCTTCAAATTTACAGCCTTCTTCAATGATGGCGGATATTTCACCCTTGTGTCTCACTGCACAAATCCTTGGTACTTGGGTGGTTCTATAGGACCACCCAGAAATCTAATAAACCGTTACAGTTTTGGTCCTATAGGACCATTACCTCTTTAACAAATATTCATATATGTCGTTAAATTCGGCTTCGTTGGTAAATTTTATCACAAATTCACCTTTTCCGGCTTTTTTTGACTTTATATTAAAGTGATAGCCTGTGCGCTGTTCTAACTTCTGTTTAAATTGATCCAGCTTGTCATTAAAAAGGTTATCCTGTGTCTTATTTTTTTCCGAAACAGTAGTCTTCTTTTTGAGTAACTTTTCTAATTCTCTAATAGACAACTGATCAGCTACAGCCTGGTTTGCAACTCTAATGCATTTTTCGCGATCTTTTTCTGCTGCTAAAACCTTGGCATGACCAAAGCTCATTAATTCCTTTTGAAGGAGTTCGATAACATCTCTAGGAAGCTTTAGTATGCGAAGAAAATTAGCAATCGTTGATCTTTCTTTTCCTAGCCTTTTCGCTACCTCTTCCTGAGTTAAATCAAACTCATTCATGAGCTGATAGTAAGCAAGTGCTTCCTCAACACAATTAAGGTCACTACGCTGAACATTTTCAATGATAGAGACAACCATTTTCTCTCTATCTGTAAGTTTTTTTACAACAGCGGGAACCCTATCAAGACCTGCAAGCTTTGCTGCCCTTAATCGTCTTTCACCTGCAATAAGCTCAAAACCTTTTTCTGCTTTAATTACAACCAAAGGCTGAATGATACCATTTTCTTTAATGGACTCACTTAACTCTGTTAATTCTTTTTCTTTGAAAATTTTTCGTGGCTGATTAGGATTAGGATAAATTTCACTAATCGCTATCTGCATTGGTCCATGCTCACTAAGATCCGGCTTTTGTTCTGTTTTAGTTTTTTGACCTTCTTCCTTAAGTGAAGCCTTTAAAATTTCATTTGGCGTTTCTTGAATGAGAGACGCAATTCCTTTACCTAGTGCTACTTTTTTTGCCATTTCTCTAATCCTCTTATTGTAATTGGTCTCTATGCTCTTCAGGTATTTCCGGAACAGTGAAGTTTAACTCTGGTTGATTAGCAGGCTTTTCTGTTCTCTCTCTTAAAATGATTTCTTTTGCCAAATTGAGATATGCCTGACTTCCCTTGGATTCAATATCATAAAGGATAATTGGTTTACCAAAAGAAGGGCTCTCAGAGATTTTTACATTTCGAGGAATAATCGTTTCAAAAACTTTATCACCGAAATGCTCCTGGACTTCACTTGAAACCTGTTTGTGTAAAGAGGTTCTTGAATCAAACATTGTAAGCAAAATCCCCTCTAAATTTAATGAAGGATTAAGAGAGGAGCGAACAAGTCTTATTGTGTTTAAAAGTTGTGCGAGCCCTTCCATTGCATAATATTCTGTTTGCAAAGGAATTATGACACTACTACTACAAGTTAGAGCATTTACAGCTAAAACGTTTAGACTTGGTAAACAATCAATAAGAATATAATCATAATCATTCATGACTGGCTCAAGGGCCTTCTTAAGTTTATGTTCGCGTGCAAATTCACTTACGAGTTCAATTTCTGCGCCAATAAGATTTTGATCTGCGGGACAAACATCAAAAGACGGCAATTCTGTTTTGAAAATACAGTCTTTAATGGACTTTCTTCCAATCACAGCGTGATAGATATTATTGTCTTCAAAATCGCTTTTATCTAAACCCACGCCTACGCTTGCATTTCCCTGGGGGTCCAGGTCAATTAGTAGAGTTCTTTTCTCAGCTACTGCTAGACACGCCGCAAGATTAATTGCCGTAGTTGTTTTGCCTACACCGCCCTTTTGGTTGGCGATTGCAATGATTTTAGCCATTTATATGCTCCATATTGTTGTTATGCTGATAAAATTTTTAAAGAAGTTGTGATAAATTGACAAGCGGTTTCTTTGTTCCACGTGGAACAATATCACTCCTATAAGCAACAAAAGTCCTTCCTTGTGCCCCAGACAGGCCGTAGGGCTGATCTATGAATTTTCTAAAATTTGCTATCTTCTCTGAGGTCTCTTCTAGTTCATGCACACTAGGACCCTTGTAAAAGTAAACCGTTGCAGGTTCTGCCAGGTTTATTTTTTTGAGAAATTCTTTTATTTTTCCCACTGCCTTGAAGCTTATGCTGCAAGGCCTGTCGATACGTACTGTTTCAATTCTATAGTGAAAAGTCTTAACATTCTTTAGTCCCAGTTTTTGGGCTATTTCATTTACAGCATCAGATTTTTTTCTCCTTGCCTCGAAACCCACAAATTGAGTGCTAGGAAATTTGTAAGCCAAAGGAAGCAAGGGAAATCCTCCACCAAAACCAATATCTAGATGGAGACCTTTTTCAATATCGTTTTGAAAATCTTTAAATAAATCCAGTGGCAAAATAGAGTCAATTATTTGCTTTTGATAAAACTCTTCAGGCTCATTGATCCGAGTTAGGTTTAAACTCGCATATTCTCCATTGAGAAGACTTAGGTATTTATCGGAAAATTTTCTCATCATAGCGTGGAAGCCACAAAGGCCAGGGTGGCGGGCCTAATTCCCTCAATCCTTTTCAGCTGACCAAAGGTTTCAGGCTTAATCTTTGTTATTCTTTGTTTACATTCAAAACTTAGGTTTGAATTCTCAAGAAGAGCTTTCCAATCGAGCTCTTTGTTTTCAAGTCTATTTAAGGATTGGTTTTCAAACTTTTCTCTAATGATATATCCACGGTATTTTATCGATATGGCAACGGTTCGAACAACTCGCTCATCAACACTTATACCAGATTCAGAGAGAAACTTTTTGAGCGTATCAACTGGGTTCAGCTGACTTCTCTTTAAAACCTCAGACAAGTTGGTCTTTTCATTTAAGCTTCCCGCCCCAACCTCTCGAAACAATTTCTTATTAGCCAAATTAGGAAGAAAGTGGGTTTCATCACAAATTTTTTCTATAAAGGCCACCTGCTGAATAAACTTCTGATTGGATCGATCAACAGGCAAATCTAGGCCCAAGGTTTCCCTGTAAGGCGCAAGGCGCTCAATTGAATTATCTTCTCTAATATAGAGCCTATTTTCAGAGCGTGCCGTGAAAAGCCTATAAGGCTCATCCCTTTCATTGCTGACGAGGTCCTCTACCATTACACCAATATAAGACACATCCCTGGAAAGGATAAAGGGTGCCCGTTCAAGGGCCTTTAAAGCTGCATTGAGGCCGGCTACCAAGCCCTGGCCAGCAGCCTCCTCGTAACCACTAGTCCCACAAACCTGCCCAGCAAAAAACAAACCGGGAAAAGAATGATGCTCCAATGTTCTACCCAACTGTAGGGTATCAACAACATCGTACTCTACAGCATAGCCATATACATCAATTTCAGCGTCCTCAAGCCCATCTATCGTTCTAAGAAATTCTTTTTGTATATCCCTGGGCAAGGAAGTTGATATCCCATTAGGATAAAAGCTGTCGATATCCAGTCCTTCTGGCTCAACAAAAACGTGATGAACGTTTCTGTCCTCGTAACGGAAGGCCTTATCTTCGATACTGGGGCAATAACGAGGACCTACACCTTGAATTTGACCATTAAAAATGGGGCTACTTTCTTTATTATCTCTTATTATCCCTAGAGTTTTTTCATTAGTTCGGGTTAGATAACAATCCACTTGATCCAAATTTCTTGCATGGCAATCGTGGGCATAGTGAAAGTTTAGCGCCTCAGGATCAGATGGTTGTGCCTCCATAGCGGAAAAGTTAATAGAGTGTCGCTTAATCCTTGGAGGCGTGCCTGTCTTAAAGCGTTTTTTCAGGGTCGATACCTCTTCAAAAAGGTCTCCAAGTCCAGGTGAGTTTTCTTTTTCAACCCTGCCACCAGACTTAACTTCAGGACCCGTGTGGAGTCTACCATTGAGAAAAGTACCTGTAGTAACAACAAGATTTTTCCCGATGAGAACTTCCTTGCCACCCTTGCATTCATAACCATTGGCTACTTTTGAAACCCTGTTGACTCTATCCCTTACAACTCTAATAGAGGATTGCCCTATAATCTTTTCTGCAAAATATGAATACTTTTCTTTATCAATCTGAACCCTTGTGCTTTGAACAGCAAAGCCTTTGGATTCGTTGAGAATTCGATACTGAATCCCAGCCAAGTCAGCAAGCTTACCCATGATGCCACCAAGGGCATCAATTTCTCTTACAACTTGACCTTTGCCCACCCCACCAACTGCAGGGTTGCAGGGCGCGCTAGCCAAGCCAACCCCAGGCATTGTGACAATTGCGACCCTTAAGTTGAATTGATGAGCGGCCCATGCTGCTTCAACTCCAGCATGTCCCCCACCAAGAATAATGACATCAAAAATATTAGAATGTTCCACGTGGAACTTTTAACTCCTAACTTACCCTCGTGTCCAGAAAAGACATAAGGGGTTGTAAATACTACTTTCCAATACAAAAATTGGCGAATATGTGATCTAAAACCTCTTGTGGACTAACAATACCTATGAGTTCATCCATCATGCCCGATAGAAGATTGACGTGATGGCTTAATATCGCCGCGTCTTCAAGATTTAGACCATCAAAATATATTTTATTTAATTCAGTGTAAATACTTGAAATTACATGACGATGACGTTGAATGGTAATAGGGTTTGATTTAGTAAGTACCTGATATTTCGATAAAATGAGTTCCTCAAGAGAAGATACCGGTCCTATAGGACCACCTTCCGTATCTGCCCCTATAGGACCAGACATAAACTTTGCCCCTATAGGACCACTTTCACTTTTTGCCCCCATAGGACCACTTTCAGATTTTGGTCCTATAGGACCACCCTTTTCACTTGCCCCTATGGGACCACTTTCAAAAAAATAGGTATCAGGTAGTTTACTATAGATTGAGTCTACCCTCTCCTTAAAGCCTTCTAAGTCAGAATGAGTTAAAACGACCGCATCGACATTGAGCCCATTAACTTTGTTATCAGTTAAATCCTCAAAGGGATTGATAACGAGAACTTTGAAAAAACTACTTTTGTTAATTTCCAAACTTCGCTCAATTCCGACTTTTTCAATATCGTCTGCACCCTCTCTTAGGCCAGCGGTGTCTACCAACCTAAAGGCTTGGCCATCTAAATAGAAATATTCAGAAATATAGTCCCTAGTTGTTCCATGAATATCACTTACAATAGCCCTATTTTTACCGAGAAGCTTATTAAAAAAAGTACTTTTCCCAGCATTAGTAGGACCTATTAAAGAAACTGTAGGATTTAATAACTCTGATAGCTCTCCCTTGGTACGGTCATGAAGCGAATCTATTAGAGCTTTAACAGAGGCAAACTCTTTGTTTATCTTGGCTAAGACCCCTTCTTCACCGACGTCTTCAGAAAAATCAATGAGAAGCTCAACTGAAGCCTTGAGTTCCAGCAGCGAAGATCTTAAATCCATATAGCTTTGGTGTAATTCGTTATTTAAGGCCTTTAAACCACTATTTAAAGCATAAGCACTAGAGGCATTAAGAAGAACATCAAGCCCCTCCACTTGGGTTAAATTCAATTTATTATTTTTCAAAGCACGATAGGAAAACTCACCAGGCTCAGCCATTCGAAAGCCGTATTTCTCCCTAATAAAAGAAACAATCCTTTCCAGGTTAAAAGGATTACCATGCACTGTAATTTCTAATGTATTTTCGCCAGTAAAGCTTTTAGGTGCTTTAAAGTAGGTAAAGACCCCTTCGTCCAAAATATCATTTTCATCATCAAACAGACGACAATAATAAGCTTTATGGCTCTTGGGTTCCCTTTTTCTATGAAAAAGGTTTTTAATGAAATCTAAATCCTCAAAACCTGAAATTCTAATTATTCCGAGTGCGGATTTTTCCGAGGTGCCAGTGCTGACCGCAACAATAGTTTCATCGGAAAAATACGCTTTCATGGTTAATCGACAGTTTTATACACAAACAACTGCTGAGCAATTCCAAAGACCGTTGATACAAAGATATAAAGATTAAGTCCTGCAGGTAAGTCTTTCATAAAGAAAGTGAAAATGAGGGGCATAAACATCATCATCTTTTGTTGAGTAGGATCTGCAGTTGTAGAAGGATTAAGTTTGGTTTGACCAAACATAGCCGCACCCATAAGAACTGGTAGGACGTAATAAGGATCTTTGGCTGACAGGTCATGAATCCAAAAGGCAAACGGAGCCCCTAAAAGTTCTACTGAATTGAAAAGCACTTGGTAAAAAGCAAAGAAAACAGGCATTTGAAGAATTAGAGGCAAACAGCCACCCATGGGATTGGCACCGTTTCGCTTAAAAATCTCCATTGTTTCCTTTTGCATCCTTTGGGGATCATCGCCGTACTTTTCTTTAATTTTTGCCAACTCTGGCTGAAGCTTTTGCATTTTTTTCATGCTCTTAAAACTCTTAAACTGCAAAGGAAACAAAAGAGTACGAATAAGAAGGGTCACAAAAATAATCGCGAGACCGTAGTTTGGTACATATTTGTAAAAAAACTGAAGCCCCTTAAGAATAGGAACAGCGATAATACCAAAAACACCAAAATCAATAGATAAATGGAGGTTATCCCCTATTTTATTGAGATTGTCGTAATTCTTCTTTGAGTAAAGAGTGTAACCACTAAGCCTCGTCGTAGACTCCACAAGTTTTACACCCATATCTTCATTTTTAATTCTTACAGAAGATACATTCTTTTTATCTAAAACTGTGGCAAAGAGATGGTAGTGATAATCTACTCCAAACCATTTAAGAGATCCTTCATAAGTCTCTTCATCGTCAATATTGGCTCTTTCAACTTCTTTGAGATTAGCTAGGAATTGGCGAACCTGACGAGCCTCACCTTCCTTCTTTTCTGATTGTAGTAAAAAGTAAAACTGATTTGGTTGAGAGGAGGAAAGAGACCAATAGAATATTCCATCTTCTTTTACCTCCCCATTGAATTGAATCCCTCTCTGTGAGTCACTCCCACTTACTTGTGAGCCCTCAACGGAAAAGGAATCAAGCTTAATTTCAACAGGTTTTCCTTGATTGAGAGTAAAAATTTGAAAGGGACGCCTCTCCCCTACAACGTTAGAAAAAGGATCATTAGAAAGACTTGATTCGAAGGTAAAAATCTCTAACTTATTAGAAATCTTGACTCGATTATCACCAAGACTTACTAAACCTTCTTTTGCTTCAAAACCGTTAGATTCACCCTTTGGAGCCAACCCAGAACCATTTTGAGTGTCTTGAGTAGAAACCTTCGAGGAGCTTTCCTTTTTAGCAATATCAACTTTATTTTCATTAACGACTGTCGATTTTTTTTCTTCTTTAGAGCTCCCAATTGTTGCATCAAAATTATTTTTGGGAGCAAAATAAGCTTGCCAGGTAAAGAGAACAAGAGCTGACAAAGAAAGGGCTAGGAACAATCTTTTCTGTTCTGATGCCATAGAATTAATCCTTTTTTGGTGACCTTAAATCGGAAACGGGATCAAACCCGCCCGGGTGAAAAGGGTGACATTTACAAATACGTTTAGCTGAATACCACAAGGCTAAGGGGGCTGGAAAGGATTCAAAGCACTCTATTGAATAGCTACTACAAGTAGGAGAAAAGCGACACCTCGGACCCATGACAACAGAAATTGCCCTTTGGTAAAACTTAATGAGGATAATTGCGACTTTTTTAAACATGCTTTTTTATAGCTTCAACGCCTATTTGCCAGCTTTCACGAACATTTGAGGCATTTTTACTCTTGTCAGACCACCCAGCCTTAAGCCTAGGAGAGGCCACAACCAAGATATCTAAATTCAAAAATCTAACAGAGCTGTTTCTAAATTCTTCTCTAAGGATTCGCTTGACCCTGTTTCTTTGAACTGCATTTCCTACTTTCTTGGAAACACTCAAGCCCAATCTTGCATTATTGTCTTCAACGCGAGAGATTTTATAATACAAACGCAAAAAAGGGGTATTCGCATAGCGAGCACCCCTACGTAGATAATTAAAATCAACAGGTTTGAGTAGGCGCGACTCTTTTGGAAAGGAAGTCACAGCAATACCCTAAATGACCCTATTTCTTACCAGTAGATACAGTCAGTTGCTTACGTCCCTTTGAACGACGGGCTTTAATGACCTTCTTACCACCAGCAGTGGACATTCTTTTTAGGAATCCGTGTACACGGAGACGCTTCTTTCTTTTTGGTTGCCAAGTTCTTTTGCTCATTACATCCTCACGGAACTAGTCACATTAACTTCTGATAATCTGAATTCAAGATGCGCAATGTACAAAACCATCCATAAAAAATCAATGGCCTATGGCAAAAATATGGGTGCCAAATTTTCGACGTTTTGTAAGAAGAGTTCAGAATAATTGCACTATGCGTAATATTGATTCTTCCGATCCCCTCATGTACAAATTTGCTCCACATAAACAGGACACACAAAAAATTTTTACAACAGACAGTTGGAGAGACGAACGATGACTCAAGGATTTCCTTTCGATAAATTCCTTAAATCCCCCCCTTCGCATACAAAGAGCACCAATAAAAACAATAATTTACTTAAATCAATTTTTGAAACAGACTCTTCTCAATTAGAGTCTAAAAAAGAAGAGAATCCGGCTCAAGAAAGTGCATTCGAGCCCATTTTTAAAGCCCTAGAAGACCTCCTCCTCAATGAGATGGGCCAAGTAAAATTTGATACCTTTATTAAAAATAAAGTTTATCTAAGCAATCTAGAGCATAATAAGGCTATTTTTAAGGTTCAGACTAAATTTATTAAGTCGACGCTCGAATCAAGCTTCCTTAATTTTTTCCGAAATTCTCTAAAAGACCTCATGGGCACAAGTTATGAGGTTACTTTTGAACTAGAAAATGAGCAGCCTTCTTCTACAACTCAAGAAACCAAATCTCTTCAAGGTTTTCTTGATCAACCTCAAGAAAAGAAGAGAGAAACAAAGTCATCTTTTACCCTTGACCTCAGTCCAAACCAAGAAGATCTCCAAAACCAAGTCGAGAGTCGTTTTATCAATCACATGGATAATGAAACTCCAAGTGGTATTGTCATCGATAAATCAAAGAATTTTGATAATTTTATTGTAGGACCTTCCAATAATTTAGCTTTTGCGACAGCTAGTGCTGTAGCAGAGTCACCTGGAAAGTCTGGCAAGTATCCATGCCTCTATATTTACTCAGATTCAGGACTTGGCAAAACTCACCTCCTTCATGCTGTCGCCAACGGTATTTATGAAAATCATCCTCATTTCAGAATTTGTCTTATTTCTGCAAGAGACTTTATGAAAGAGCTTATTAATGCCTACAAAGACAAGACTCTTTCGGATTTTCAAAGAAAATATACGGAAAACATCGACGTTCTTATGATTGATGATATCCATGAATTAAAAAATAAAAACTCCACCCAAGAAGAATTCTTCCATATCTTTAACTTCCTCCACGATAAAGGTAAGCAGCTTATTTTTACTAGTGATAAGTCTCCCGACAAAATCACCGGTATAGAAGAGAGGATCATTACTCGCCTACAATGGGGACTTGTTGTTGATATTCAAAAGCCTGACTTTGAAACAAGAACTGCTATCCTTAAAAAGAAAGCCATTGAACTCGACTTGTTTATTCAGGATGATGTTCTTAATTTGATTGCTAGCTCGATTAAGACCTCAATCAGAGAATTAGAAGGCAGCCTAATTCGCTTAGAGGCTCATGCAGAGCTAATGGAAGCAGAGATTGACACTGAAATGGCAAGGGACATTCTTAAGCTTCAAGAGCTTAATGACAAGCCGGCTGCCACTCTTGAAAGCGTCTGTAGAGCCAGCTCTCAATATTTTAAAATTCCAGTAGCTGACCTAAGATCTAAATCAAGAAATAAAAATATAGTGAATGCTAGGCATATTGCTTGGTACTTAAGTAAGAATATCGTCGGCTCTACTTTTATGGAGATAGGAAAGTACTACAGCAACAGAGATCATTCATCTGTTATGCATGGTGTGAGTAAGATCACAGAGAAACTTAAAAATGATAGCCAACTTTCGAGAGACCTAATCTTCTTAGAAAATAATATTTAAAATTGGCCAACCATGGTTATCCAAAGTTATGAGCCGGCAATCGCCGGCTTTTTTTATTTTAGTTTTCCACTAAATTCCCCAAAAAATTAACATGTTTTGCTTTAAAGAATTCATTATTTAAAATAGTTTTCCCCAAATTAACATATGTGGAAAACCAGTTTATCCACAAATCCCCAATGGGGAAAAAAACTTATCCCCATGTTGATAAAATTGGGGAAAAAACAAAGAATTTTAAGAGAAATTGAGAATACTTATATCGAAAGATTTTATTGTGGGGATAACTTGTGAAAACCCTGTCATAAACTGTCATTTTTTTCATTCAAATTGCATAATATCCGTATTGAGCAGGCGCAAATAATCGACTTCCCCACAAAGACTACCAAAGCCAAAACGTCAAAACTCCGACTAATATTGGTTTTTGACGTTTATCCACTTATCAACATCTTATAATAAATATTAATATTAAATATATATATACATATAAAGAAAAACCCTCATTCGCATGGCTTGATTAAGCCCTAAAAACTAAGATAGAACTAAAGGGTCCAAGGAAAAACTATGCATGCTCAAGTAAGTACTGAATCAATTCGTGAAGCGATCACAAAAGTCACTTCGGTCGTCGATAGGAAAAATACAAGGCCTATTCTTGCTTACACTTTAGTTGAAGCTAACGAAGGTCAATTATCTTTTTCAGCAACAGATTTAGAAGTTTCAGCTAAAATAAAAATTGATGCCATCACTGAAGTCCCAGGTTCATTCTGTGTAAATGCTAAAAACTTTAGTGATATTTTAAGAGAGCTACCTAATTCTAATTTAGAATTAAAATTGGATGAAAAAGAGAATAGTTTAAAAATTGATTGTGGAGATATTCATTTTACTTTGCTTATATATAAAAATGAAGATTTCCCACAATTAATCTTCCAAAATAAAAGCAATGAATTCAGTGTTCAAAGTGAAAAACTTCAAGAAATAATTTCTAAAACTCAGCATGCTATTTCAACAGATGAGACACGACTTTTTCTCAATGGCATATATCTTCAAGAAATTGATTCCAAATTAAGAGCAGTCGCAACTGATGGTCATAGACTTTCAATGATAGACACTGAAATAGACGACAACAACATTGATAACTTAATCAATGGAATCATTATTCCAAGAAAAGGCGTCAATGAATTAAAGAGAGTCGCTGAGACTTACCCTAAGTCACTTATCAACATAAGTGTGGATGACTCTTTCATGTATGTGAATTGTGACGAAAAATATTTTTTAAGTATTAGGTTGATATCTAGAGAATACCCTAAATACCAAGCTGTTATTCCTCAAAAAACTACTTTTTCCATGAGTGCAGATAAGGCTTCATTATTTGATGCTTTAAGAAGAATTAAAATCATGTCAAATGAAAAAAGTAATGGTGTAAGAGTTAAGTTTACTGAAAAAGAAATTGTACTCATGGCAAATCACCCTTCTCTTGGAGATGCCAGAGAAAAGTTAGCCGTAGACTATAACGGCAAGGAAATGGAAATTGGCTTTAATGCAAAGTACTTAATTGATACCCTTGCTACATTTGATGATGGTGAAATTCAATTTGAAATTAATAACGAATTTAGTGCCGTAGTCATAAAATCACCTGCGATACCTCATATGCTCGGTATTATTATGCCTCTTAAGTTGTAATGAATGCTCCCCTATTTTATCGAAAAACTTCAGGTAAAAAATTTTAGAAATCTTGAAGAGCAGATTATTAATTTTTCCCATGGGATAAATTGTATTTTTGGGGAAAATGGAAATGGCAAAACGAATATATTAGAAGCTGTTTATTACATCGTTAAAAGAAAATCTTTTCGTAAAAATGCCAGTTTTCCACAAATGTTGGGAATAGATGGGGAAAATCCGGAAATATCTTTTCAATCTTTATTTTTTGATAAGGAGATGGGGGCTAATATATCTTTCTCGGGTAAATGGGACGAAACCGGATCTCAATGGTACCTAGCAAACAAGTCAGTCAAAAAAAAGCTCCAGGTTGGCATTGTTTTTATCAATCCTTTTGATAGCCAATCTTTTCATAATTCTGCTTCCGCGCGACGGGCCTGGATTGATGATCACCTAAGCCAAATCAATGATCAGTATAAAAAGGCTTTGTCGCGCTTCACTAAATCACTACGTTTTAGAAATAAGTTACTTTCAAACAAGCCCTCTAGCTATTTAAAGCAAATTCGTGCCATAGATGAAGAAATGGCTGAGTTATCCCTTTTTTTAACCACTCAGCGTCAATTGTTTCTTGAAGAAATTAGACCTCTAATAAGAAAGGCTTTTAATGATCTTTTTTCTGAAGAGCATGATTTAGAAATTATGCTAGACACAAAACTGGGTGGCTTCACTAAAAATGCTTACTTGGAAATGTGTCAAAATAATCTTCAAAAAGATGAAATTATAGGGCACACCCATTATGGAATTCATAAAGATGACTACGTGCTTCTCTTTGATGGATTAAACTCTTTTGATTACTGCTCTCTCGGCCAACAAAAAATGTCTTATCTGAGCCTCTTATTTGCTTACATAGAGCTATTTAGGTATAAATTTAACTCTTTTCCTATCGTGCTATTAGACGATGTCTCAGGTGAATTAGATAAGCTGAGATGGCATAACCTGGTAAGTTACCTGAACGAAAGAAAATTTCAGGTTCTTATCACTACAGCAAACGATAGTTTTAAAGAGGTTTTAAACACTTTAGAAGACGCTAATAAGCTTTACGTCTCTTCTGGTGTTGTAGATAGGATGTGATGGCCTACTAAGGTCAGAACTGGAGACATGGGAGTTTCTTTTTGGAAAATCAATCTATTTCAAAAGTTGGTGAAAAATACACCGCTGATCAGATTAAAGTATTAGAGGGACTTGAGGCCGTTCGTAAACGTCCAGGTATGTATATTGGAGACACTGCGTTTAGAGGTCTTCACCATTGTGTATATGAAATTGTAGATAATGCAGTTGATGAAGCCCTTGCTGGCTATTGTACTGAAATTAGAGTTCTTATACATAAAGATAACTCTGTTACAGTTATAGACAACGGCCGCGGCATCCCTGTTGATATGCACCCAGTTGAAAAAATTTCTGCAGCAGAACTAGTTTATACAAAGCTTCATGCTGGTGGAAAATTTAATGAAGAAGGTTCAGCCTATAAAGTTTCCGGCGGGCTTCATGGTGTAGGTGCCGCAGTTGTAAACGCTCTATCAAAATGGGTTAAACTTGAAATTAAGAAAGCAGGCAAAGTCTATGCTGTTCAGTTTGAAAGAGGAAAATCTATCAAACCCCTAGCAGAAGTGGGTGTGCTAGAAGATCAGGTAACTGGTACATCAGTTACCTTTAAACCGGATACTGAAATTTTTGAAATACTTGAATACAACTATGAAACTTTAGCTAACCGCTTTCGTGAAATGGCCTTTCTCAATAAAGGTCTTAAAATCATACTTAAAGATGAGCGGACTGAGAAAAAAGAAACTTTTCATTATGAAGGTGGCTTGGTTGAGTTCGTTGAATATTTAAATAGAGCAAAAAATCCCGTCCATAAAAAACCAATTTACATTTCCCAATCCAGAGAAGATTACGAAGTTGAGATTTCACTTCAGTGGACAGACTCTTATAGTGAAGTGTTATCAGGTTACGCGAATGCTATTGCTACACCTGGAGGTGGTACCCATATCTCTGGTTTTAAAACAGCATTAACCCGTGTTCTTAACCAATATGCTAAGGACAACAATCTTTTAAAAGGAATAAAAACCAACCTAACAGGTGATGACATGAGAGAAGGTGTCACTGCCATTATTTCTGTTAAACTTCCGGAACTTCAATTTGAAGGACAAACGAAGGATAAGCTAGGAAACTCTGAGGTTGAAGGTATTGTTAATAGTTTAGTCGGGGACGGTTTAAAAAGTTATTTTGAAGAAAATCCAAGCACAGCAAAAACGATAATTAGAAAGGCTGTAGATGCTGCGGCAGCAAGAGAAGCAGCTCGTAAAGCAAGAGAATTGACTCGAAGAAAGTCTGTATTAGAGTCAGGTGGTCTTCCTGGTAAAATGGCTGATTGCCAGGAAAAAGACCCTGCTCAATGTGAAATTTACATTGTGGAAGGTGACTCCGCGGGTGGTTCAGCAAAACAAGGTCGTGATCGTAGGACACAAGCAGTTTTGCCACTTAAGGGTAAAATTTTAAATGTTGAAAAAGCTCGATATGACAAGATGCTTGGTAATGCGGAAATCAAGATGCTTGTTCAAGCACTTGGAACTGGGATTGGTAAGACAACGTTTGATATCTCAAAACTCCGTTATCACAAGATCGTCATTATGACCGATGCTGATGTTGACGGCTCACACATTAGAACTCTTCTTCTTACACTATTTTATCGTCAATTTCCTGAGTTAATTGAAAATGGTTATATCTATATTGCTCAGCCACCACTCTTTAAATATAAAAAGGGAAAGGTCGAAAGGTATTTAAAGGACGAGAAATTACTTGAGTCTTTTCTGATTATTAACTCTATTGATGGTGCAACGGTTACAGTCGATGCAAAAGAGTTTGATAATGAAGAAACCAAAAAACTGATAAACAAATATACGAGCTATCATAAGAATTTAAACTCCTATGATAATCATTTCGATACTCTTCTTCTGAAAACAATTATTGAATGGAGTGATATTAGAAATGAGACTCTTAAAAATAGAGACACTATTGAAAAAGAAGTAGCCAAGATTTCTGATTATTTCAAAACCTTAGAAAATGAAACCTTAAAAAAATACACTTTTGAAGGAGTAGAAGATAAAGAGCATGACTGCTTTATGGTTAAAGTCTTTGTCCAAACAACAGCTAGGACTAAAAGATTAAAATTAAATTCTTATTTTTTAGAAAGTTCTGAATTTCACGATCTTCTCAATGGATGGGAAGGTATCAAAAAATATAAGGAAGCCAAGTTCACCATTGAAAAAGACAAATCAGGAGTAAAGACTTTTGAAAATTTAGAAGACTTTGCAAACTACGTTATCGCAGATGGAAAACAAGGGGCTTATATTCAACGATATAAAGGTCTTGGGGAGATGAATCCTGAGCAGCTTTGGGAAACAACTATGAATCCAGATAACAGAACACTTCTTCAAGTTAAAATTGAAGATAGTATTGAAGCAGACCAAGTCTTTTCTGTTTTAATGGGAGATAATGTTGAACCGAGAAGACAATTTGTTGAAGATAATGCTCTAAACGTTCGTAACTTAGACGTTTAATTTGGCTTGATAGAAAGGAAAAAAATCAATGAGTGATAATAACGAGACACCTACACCAAGTAATGTT
Source organism: Bacteriovoracales bacterium (assembly GCA_030149295.1). GTDB lineage: Bacteria > Bdellovibrionota > Bacteriovoracia > Bacteriovoracales > Bacteriovoracaceae. Next base: position 17,524 of record JASBRV010000088.1, read on the forward strand.
GCTCCTATCTTTATCCAAGATGAAATGCGTAACTGCTATCTCGATTATGCGATGTCGGTCATTATTGGGCGCGCACTTCCTGATGTGAGAGATGGTCTAAAGCCAGTGCATAGGAGAGCTCTCTATGCCATGCACTCTCTAGGGAATTACCACAATAAACCTTTTCTCAAATCGGCTAGAGTTGTTGGTGATGTTATTGGTAAATATCACCCACATGGTGATTCAGCTGTTTATAATACGATAGTTCGATTAGCACAGGATTTTTCCATGCGCTATCCTCTTGTTGATGGCCAAGGAAACTTTGGTTCAATTGACGGAGATAGTGCGGCTGCAATGAGATACACAGAAATCCGCATGAAGAAATTAGCGGAAGAAATGCTTCGTGACCTAGATAAAGAAACTGTAGAGTGGCAACCAAACTATGACGACTCTTTAAAAGAGCCTAAAGTTTTACCAACTAAAGTACCAAACCTTTTAGTTAATGGTTCATCAGGTATTGCGGTTGGTATGGCCACAAACATTCCACCTCATAATTTAACAGAAATTATGAATGCACTCCTCGTTTTGATTGATGATAGAGAAACATCAATTGATGAACTGATGAAGATTATACCAGGACCAGACTTTCCTACAGGAGGAACAATTCATGGTACGGAAGGTATTAAATCAGCTTTTCATACTGGAAAAGGTGTACTTCAAATAAGGGCAAAGACTGATATTGAAGAACATGGTAGATCAGGTGATAGAGAAAGAATTGTCGTTACAGAACTCCCCTATCAAGTAAATAAAGCTAAGCTCATTGAAAAAATTGCAGACCTTGTTAATGCCAAACAAATTACGGGTATTTCCGATATAAGGGATGAGTCTTCTCGTGAAGGTATACGAATCGCACTTGATCTAAAAAAGGGCGAGATTGGCTCAGTAATACTAAATAGACTTTATAAACATACACAACTCCAAACATCTTTTGGAATAATATTTTTAAGTATCTCTAATGGTTCACCAAAGGTCATGAATATTAGAGAACAGTTAAATGCTTTTATTGATCATAGACGAGAAGTCGTTATCAGAAGAACTGTTTTTGAACTTAAGAAGGCGAAGGAAAAAGCTCATATTCTAGAAGGTTTAAAAACTGCTGTAGAGAATATTGATGAAATTGTTGAGCTGATTAAGAAATCTGAAGGTCCAGCTCAGGCGAAAGAGAAGCTTATGGCTAACTATTCGCTATCGGTTATTCAGTCACAAGCCATTCTGGATATGCGTCTTCAAAGACTTACTGGTCTTGAGAGAGATAAAATAATTGCAGATTATGAAGCCATAATGAAGGAAATTGCTCGTCTTGAAGCAATTCTTGAAAGTGAAGATCTCATCAAGGGAATTATTAGAGATGAGTTTAAAGAAATCCTAGAAACTTATGGTGATGAAAGAAAAACAGATATCGTTGCTAAAGCTGATGAAATTCAAATTGAGGATTTAGTAAAAAAAGAAGAAGTCATTGTGACTGTTACCCATAAAGGTTACATTAAACGAATGGCAATCGACACTTACAAGACACAAAAGCGTGGTGGTACAGGTGTTAAGGGTGCCAATAGTGACGATGACTTTTTTACGAGTATTTTCACAGCAAATACTCACTCTACTCTTTTCTTTTTTACTTCACGAGGCACTGTTTTTTCTAAGAAGGTTTATACAATTCCTGAAGGTTCAAGAACTAATAAGGGAAGAAATATAGCAAACCTTATTCAGATACCAAGCGGTGAAAAAATTAAAGAGATCATTTGTATTCCCAATGATGAAGATATTGAAGGTAAATACTTACTCTTTTCCACTGAAAGAGGATTGGTAAAAAAGAGTGCTTTGGCTGATTACAAAAATGTTAAGCAAAGCGGACTTAAAGCTATCAAGATTGTTGATGGCGATAACCTTTTAAATGTCAGAGTTACTACTGGTGAGCATGATGTTCTCCTTTGCTCTTCTGCAGGGAAAATTATCCGTTTTTCTGAAGAGGACTGTAGGGCCATGGGTCGAGTGTCACAGGGTGTAAAAGGCATAAACATTGATGATGATGAAAGAATCATTGGTATGGAAATCATTGATGACAATGTTGAAATACTCTCAGTTACTGAAAATGGTTACGGAAAAAGAACTTCAGCTTCCCAATATAGAAAGCAAACTCGAGGTGGGAAGGGAATTCTTGCTATGAGGCTTACTGATAAAAATGGAGAAATTTGTGCGATTAAACCTGTTACAGAGGATGAGGATCTTATGATTATCACCGATAAAGGTCAGGTTATTAGAACAAAAATCTCTGGAATTAGTCTTATGGGTAGAGCTACTCAAGGCGTACGCATTATCAGATTGAAAGATGGTGAAAAAGTTGTAGCTGTTGAAAATATAGTAGAGGAAGATGAAGAATAAGATTTTCTTATTTTTAGTTGGGGTAACTTTACTTAGTTGTGATTTTACTCCACCTTTAAACAAGGAAATTCTTCATGCTCAACAGGCAATTATTCAGCAGGACTATGAATTAGCGATAAAAAAATATCGGGCCATCTTAAAAAAGAATCCACCAATTGAGATTCAAGTAAAGATCAATTATCAAATTGGTGATTTGTACTCCATTTACTTATCTGAAAATGAAAAGGCACTGCCTTTTTATCAAAAAATTATGAAGATAAGCCAAGACCCTCTTTGGTTGGTAAAAACTCAAGATAGATTAGGTGAAATAAATTTTTCGTATTTGAAAAATTATTTTCGTTCCGCTCAAATTTATAAAAAGTTAAGTTTGTTTCAGCCACGACTAACGAATCAGGATTTTTATCAATTTAGGTACGCATTGAGTACTTTAAAAATTAGTAACTATACTGAATCAATGCGGCTATTTAAAGAAATTGAATCCGTAAAAAACCACAAATACAGAGATCGTTCACTATATTTCCAGGGATTAATCTATTTTCAACAAGAAGATTGGAAGAATGCTGTCGCCATATGGAAAGATTATTTAAAAAGAGAAAAGAGACGAGATAATATTGTGCAGACAAAGTTTTTAATGGCGAACGCTTTCGAAACTATGGAGCAGTTAAAAGCCGCTTATAATATTTACTATTCCATCCTTGGTGAATATCCCAATACTGAGGTAATTAAGAACCGCCTTAAAAGCATTTATGAGCGAAGAGTGGCGAGGAAGCGTTGAAAATTCCGAAAAATTGGCTAGCAGCTATGGGGATAGCCATGTCAATCCCATCAACAATTCTTGTCATTGCTTGGTTGAGTATGAAGTTAGTCGAGTGGGGTTACTTGTCAAAGTTTTGGGGAGTCATGCTCTTTTTAGGTGTCATTATCAATAGTTTTGTTTTATTGGTTTGGAATGGAATTACTAAAAAAGATAGATCATAAGCTCTTTTGGCCCTTATCGCTTATTTCAACATTAGTCTTTTGTTTATTTGCACGAGGTAGGACTGAGGTTTTTTCAGTCATATTTGTCTATATTGCTACGCTCCTTAGTCTGTTTATGTTAATGGCGATCCTCCATGGCCTCATAATGGATCCCGAAGTTAAGGCGACGGGAAAGATAAAAAAATCTCGTTTATTTACATATATGTTTTTTCATGTGCTTTTTCTCTTTGGCTCTATTGGTATAGGTGTACATTTCATGGGGAATAGGATAATAATTGCCGTAATTAACTATGTAGTTCAGATTTTTGTGCTTGGCGTTGGTCTTCGCAAGAATCTTAAATGATTGCTGACGATCGTGTCAGTTGGGTTCGTGAATATGAAAAAAATTTTACTAGCTCTGCTATTATCTGCCTCATCAAGTGCCTTCGCGGCATCTGGTTTTACTTGGTTGGGTGGAATTGCACACTCTCTCCATATCCCAAGTCATACTCTTACTTTTATAGTGATTGGCTTTATTCTAATTGGGATTGGAGTGCTTTATAGATCTAAAATCGCAGGTGTTTCAAATGTTGTTATTCCCGATCATGGAATAACTTTTAGAAATATTGTAGAGCTTTATGGAAGCTTTATTTATGGACAGTGTAAAGGAATCATTGGTGAACATGAGGGCCCAAAATATTTCTCTTTTATTGGTACAACTTTTATCGTTATTTTTATCTCTAACCTTATCGGTTTGGTTCCTGGCTTCTTACCTCCAACAGAGTATCTTTCAACTACCTTAGCACTAGGTGCTTTTGTTTTTATTTATTACAATGTTCAAGGTTGTAAAGAGCAAGGAACTTGGAACTATATTAAGCACTTCGCTGGTCCACTTTGGTATCTTTCTTTTTTGATTTTCCCTATTGAGATCATTTCAAACTTTATCCGCCCACTTTCTTTAGCGCTTCGTCTGCGTTCAAATATGATGGGTGACCATATTGTCTTAACCCAGTTTTCAAATCTTGCGCCTGCTGTAGTGCCAATTGTTTTTATGATCTTGGGTATTCTTGTTTCACTCATTCAAGCATATGTTTTTACAGTTTTAACAATGGTTTATATTCAAATGGCTGTTGCTCATCACGATCATGATGAGGATCATCACTAGAATTTAGACCTTAATATTTTAACCTCTATAGGAGAATGGTTATGTACAAAGCTTTACTTGCTGTTATCGCACTTTTCGTTTCTGCTGCTGCTTTCGCTCAAGATGGTGGTATGACTACACTTATCCCAATGAATGAATACACTAAGATTCCTATGTATTTCTTAGCTGTTGCTTTCGCTGCCTTCGCTGGTACACGTGCTCAATCTGCCGCTGCTTCTGTAGCTCTTGAAGGTATGGCCCGTAACCCAGCTGCTGCTGATAAGCTTTTTGTTCCTATGATTCTGGGTCTTGCACTTATGGAATCACTTGTGATCTTTACTCTGATCACTATCTTCCTTGTTTAATTAATAGATAAATTAATTAGATATTTAAGGCCTCCAAAATGGGGGCCTTTTTTTTGGTTCGGATATACCACAGGAACATGACGCCGAACAACTCCAGACAAACAAAAAGAGGGCTCCTATGAGCCCCCTTTAATATTGATCCTAATTTTGATCTATAGAATTAATCAACTCTAATTTCAAAGCTTTGAGATCTTTTTAGTGGTGTACGAGTCATGTTGATAATGTCACTTTCAAATTCGAGAGAAACTTCAACATTCATTCTCCACTTTTTGTCGTCAAGCTCTATGCCAAACCTAGAGAGATCAACATAGACCTTGGTGCCACTGTTTATGTTTTGAAGTTGAAAGTCACCCGCAGTAAGAATCCTATTAAACGGAGTTCTTACATTTCCAAATATGGTAGTGCGAGTGATTTCAATTTTAACTTTAATACTCTCAGGCCTTGTTACTTTCCCTATTGAGAACCATGCAGAGTTTTTTGTTAAGCCACCAGACGTAATAGGCTTCTTAATTGGAGCTAAAACCTTTTCTTTAGGTAGAAATCCTATATCAAATTGGGCTTTTGACTCAATATTTCCATCATCATTAGTGAAGTCAAAACTTCTATCTACACTAATAAGAGTATTTTCTTCAGATCGATCTTTAGCATCAACTTTAACCTGACCGTCTTCAAGGAGTATGAAACTCAGCTCTGCTGTAGCACCCTTTGTTTGATCATTGTAGTTAATTGAAACTTGTGATCTGACATTCTTCTCTACTTGATATGGAATCTGTACAGGTTCTTTGCAGGCGTAAGTTTCACTTCTGTAGCGAGTCACATCACGACAAATATATTCTTGGTAAGGAACTTGGTCACAAATGTTTCTACCAGGGATTCGATTACATACTCTTCTTGGCTCCCTGGTACATTCTCTGTCTGTATAGGGAACTTGACGGCAAACTTCCCTTCCAGGTTTCGTGTCACAAATTCTTCTTGAGGGCTCAGTTCTACATCTGCCGTTACGACAGATTTGCCGTGGTTGAGTGTTGCGGCATACTCTGCGCCCTGGCTCCCTACGGCACTCTCTGCGATAGCGAGTTATCGTTCTACATTGTGTGTCGTATTCTGTACGACATTCATTTCTACCACTTTGCCAATGGCATTCTTGTCTATAGCGAGTTTCATAGCCACACTCTTGCTCTGTGTAAGGTATCCTTCTAGTACAGGTAGAGTCCCTGTATTCTGTTCTATAAAGGGTAACCTTTTTGATCATGTCGAGGTCAAACCTATCGCTCTCTTGGCCACGATAAATAATGCTTTCCTGAGGTGCACTGAATACGCTCAGGCAAAAGGAAAGCATAGCTAAAATTGAAATGAGTTTCATACAATCTCCCGAATTAAATTTTGTGTTGTTCTTTTCCTACTAATCCCCGTGATGATTAATCACACCGTGGTGCGTCCTAGTGAAAGATAAGTTATTATTTATACGAAAAACTTTTTTTAAAGTAAGAATTATTTAAGCCATTGGTGTCAACTTGGCCGTATAGCTTTAAGACCTCATTAATGCGCTTGAGACCTTGTCTTTAAGCCATAGACAAGGTATGTCAAAATCCAAAGAAAAACTAAGTTTGTGCAATGAGTAGTGATCACGTTAATTATATGAAGCGAGCTCTTCAGCTTGCAGCTAAAGGGGCAATGACAGTTGCTCCTAATCCTCTTGTCGGAGCGCTAATCGTTAAAGATGGTACTATCATTGCGGAGGGTTACCACTCAAAAAAGGGCGGTGACCATGCAGAAGTAGACGCAATAAAAAACTCCACTGGTGATTTAGGAGGTGCTACTCTCTATTGTACATTAGAACCATGCTGTCATACCAATAAGTTAACTCCTCCCTGCACTAACCTCATTATTGAAAAAAAGTTTTCTCAAGTTGTTATTGCAAGCTTGGATCCTAATCCTGAGGTTTCTGGCAAGGGTGTGAAAGCTCTAGAAAAAAATGGAATAAAAGTTTTAAGTGGAGTTTTAGAAAAAGAGGCTCAAGAGCAAAATAGAATCTTTTTTAAAAATATGAAAGAGAGCCTCCCTTATTTAAAAATCAAAAGTGCTATTACGCTTGATGGAAGAATGAGTTCTGAAGATGGAGACAGCCATTGGATAAGTTCTGAAGAAGCTAGAGCTGAAGTGCACAGAGATAGAGCTTTGTACGATAGTATTATGGTCGGAGTAAATACATTAAGAAAAGATAATCCTCGTCTTAACACAAGGATGGGTAAAGTTGTTGTTAAAGAAAATAAAAAGATCATTGTTGGTGACTTGAGAAAAGAAGATTTAGATAATTCTTTATTTTCAAGTGGAGCGGAGATTATTAATCTTTTTAATAAGACTTCATTAAAAGATTCAAGAATACTATCAATTAAGAATACAAAAAACTGGAAAGATAATTTAAAGAACCTTTTTGATGCTGGAATAGTCTCGATTTATACGGAAGGGGGCTCAACTCTTTTAAGTTCTTTAATTGAAGAAGATATTTATGACGAGCTCACCTTTTATATAACTCAAAAAATCATAGGCAATGGACCTTCTTTTTTCGAAAGTAAAAAAAATAAGAAAATGTCCAAAGCAAAGATCTTTGATGGCGTTTGGAGAAATTTAAGCTCTGGAGAGATAGTCTTGGAGGTAAAAAGGTAATGTTCACTGGACTTGTTAAAGATGTGGGAGAGGTGTCGATTATCCAGCGCAATAGCGAAGGTTTGTTGATCACTGTAAATTCACGAAGTATATCAAGTAATGTGAGAATAGATGACTCAGTCTCCATAAATGGTGCCTGTCAAACGGTGGTTTCACATAATCAAGCGAGCTTCACCGTTCAGGCCGTTGAAACAACTTTAGGGAAAACAAACTTTAATGAATTAAAACTGGGTTCACGAGTAAACTTAGAATTGGCTTTAAGATTATCTGATCGCTTGGGGGGCCACCTGGTCCAAGGCCACGTAAATGGTGTTGGTAAAATTTTAGGTTGGAAAAATATCGGTGATAATTATTTATTAAGCTTTTCCATCCCTAAAGACCTTATGAAGTATGTAGTTGGCGAAGGCTCAATAACTCTTAATGGAGTTAGTTTAACAGTAGCTAACCTAGAAAAAGGGAAGAATAAGGGAGAAGTCTCTATAATTCCCCATACTTGGAACAATACACAGTTTTCTTTTGCAAAGGTTGGAGAGAGCATAAATATTGAAGTCGATGTTTTAGCGAAATATGTGGAAAACCTCCTTTTATACAGCAGAGAAAATAAAGCAGAAAAGAAAGAAAGTAAGATAAGTGAAGACTGGTTAAAGTCTCATGGGTTTTGGGAATAAATATGTTTGATAAAATAGAAGATGCTCTTGTTGACCTCAAAGAAGGAAAAATGGTTATCGTTTTAGATGATGAGGACCGTGAAAATGAGGGCGATTTGGTAATGGTTGCAGAAAAGGTAACCCCAGACGCCGTTAATTTTATGGCCGTTAAAGGGCGAGGTATTATTTGTGCACCTATTACAAAAAAAAATGCCGACCGTCTTGAGTTGAACTTAATGGTTAATCAAAATGATTCCGTTCATGAGACGGCTTTTACCGTTTCTATAGATGCGGCGAATGGCGGAACGGGTATTTCAGCTGCAGACAGGTCTGATACAATAAAGCTTTTAACAAGTGATGATACCAAGCCTCTTGATTTAGTAAGGCCAGGCCATATTTTTCCTTTGATAGCAAAACCAGGTGGCGTATTACAAAGAGCTGGTCATACTGAGGCAGCTGTAGATTTAGCCCTCTTAGCGGGCTTTAAGCCGGTTGGTGTAATTTGTGAAATCATGGATGAAGATGGCACCATGGCCAGAAGGGATCGTCTATTACAACTTGCTAAAGAATGGGATCTTAAGTGTATTACTATAAAAGATCTAATTGAATTTAGACGCAGTCATCCCCTACCAGACTTTAAAGAAGCTGGACCAAAAATTGAATTAACTGAGACTATTAAGTTTCCAAATAAGTATGGGGAGTTTGACCTTCATCTTTTTGAGACTTCATTAAGCAAGCAGCCACATCATATCGCTTTAACAATGGGAGAAATAAATGAGGAGGAACCAGTTCTCGTAAGGGTTCATTCGGAATGCTTTACAGGTGATATCTTTCACTCTTTACGTTGTGATTGTGGTAAGCAACTTGAGTCTGCTATGGAGTTAATTGCTAAGGAAGGAAAAGGTGTTTTACTTTATTTAAGGCAAGAAGGTAGAGGTATAGGGCTACCAAATAAAATTAAAGCTTATGCCCTACAAGACAAGGGTTACGATACTGTAGAAGCCAATCAAAAGTTAGGTTTTAAAGATGACTTAAGAGAGTACGGTGTCGGCGCAACGATTTTAAAAGCTCTAAATGTTAAAAAATTCAGACTCATGACTAACAATCCTAGAAAAATTGTGGGCCTAGAAGGTTTTGATTTAGAACTTACAGAAAGAGTTCCTCTTGAGTTTGACGCGAATGAAGTTAATTATGATTATTTGAAAACAAAGAAAGATAAATTAGGACATATTTTAAAAGGTATTAAATAATTGGAGAAAATTATGACAACGACATTTGAAGGTCATCTATCCGCAGAAGGGAAACGTTACGGAATAGTTGTTGGCCGTTTTAATGAATTTATTTCAAGTAAACTTTTAGGCGGAGCTCTTGATTGCCTTAAGAGGCATCATGCTAACCTAAATGATACAGCTGTATCATGGGTGCCAGGAGCTTATGAGATACCTTTAGTCGCCAAAAAAATGGCTCAAACAAAAAATTATGATGCAATAATATGTTTAGGTGCAGTAATTAGAGGAAGTACCCCGCACTTCGACTTTGTATCAGCCGAGGTAGCAAAAGGAGTCTCTAGGATTTCACTTGATACAGATATACCTGTTATTTTTGGAGTTATCACTACTGATAATATCGAGCAAGCAATTGAGCGTGCAGGTACAAAAGCCGGAAACAAGGGATGGGAGGCAGCGATGTCGGCCATTGAAATGTCTACTCTTCTTTCAACGATTAAGTAAGCTATAATGGGCCCAAGATGCGGCAATCGCGCAGGCGTTTGCTGCATTTAGGTGTTCGACTTCTTCTCTAATGGGAATTCTTAAGATGCCATCGCATAGAGGTATTATCTCCTTTGAGATTCCATGTCCTTCGCTGCCAATCAAAATACCAAAATTTAGCGGAGGCTCCCACTCGTAAAGAGAGGTAGCACTTTTAGTATTAGCAGTACCGTAAACAGGAAACCGTCTTTCTTTTAAGAAATCACTAAGTTGTTTTACTCTAAAAACCTTAAGGAAGCAGATATTGCCCATTGATACACGAATCGCTCGTCTTAAATAAGGAGAACAAGTTGAATTATCAATGATGAGGTTTTTAAAACCAAGTCCACTAATGGTTCTAACGATGCTTCCAACATTTTCGGGACTAGTTACACCATTTAAAATAATGGTACTACCATCGAGTTGAGATAAATTATAAAATTTAGGTTTTTCAAAAAAAGCGATTGCCCCTTTATGAAATTTTTCACCTTTTATGTTCCTGAAGTCTTGCTCTTTTAAATAAGTGACGCTTTCAAAAAGATTGCAGTTTAGTAGGCTTTTTAAATCTTCTCTTATAAAAAGCTCTAAAGGTTTAAGACCACTAAAACTAAGAAACTTTTTAATAACTTTGATGCTATCAACAGAAATATAATCACTACTTTCTTTAAGGCTTGATAGTTTTTTTATCAATTTACAGAACCTTCTTAAGGTAGTTTCCTGTATAGGACTTCTTAATTTTAGCAACGTCCTCAGGAGTACCTTTAGCCACAATAGTGCCACCATTGATACCACCCTCAGGCCCAAGGTCCACAATATGATCAGCTGATTTAATAATATCCAAGTTATGTTCGATGATAATAACGGTATGACCTTGATCAACAAGGTCATTAATTGCTACCAGTAAAATTTGAATATCTTTAAAGTGAAGACCAGTTGTGGGTTCATCTAAGATATAAAGAGTTTTTCCTTTAGTTTTCTTAGCTAATTCTCTACTTAATTTTAATCTTTGGGCCTCTCCCCCACTTAGGGTGGTGGCAGGTTGACCCAGTTTCATGTAGCCAAGGCCGACGTTTTTAAGAGTGGAGAGGATTCTAAATAACTTGGGATGGTTTTTAAAAAATGCACAAGCATCCTCGATGGTCATATCTAAAACATCAGCGATGTTCTTACCTTTATAGAGAACAGATAGGGTTTCGTTATTGTATCTTTTTCCCTTACACTCTGAGCAAGTGATATAAACATCGGGAAGAAAGTGCATTTCAATCTTTTTGACGCCATTTCCTTCACAGTCTTCACACCTTCCGCCTTTTACATTAAACGAAAATCGTCCGGGCTTATATCCGCGAATTTGAGATTCAGGAGTTCTAGAGTAAATCTTTCTAATATCATCGAAAAGATTGGTATAAGTTGCAGGGTTACTGTGAGGGGTTCTTCCGATTGGTGATTGATCAAGTTCTATAATACTCTTTATATCTTCAAGACCCTTAATGCTGTGATAATTATTTCTATGATAAAGACCTCCCATAGGAGTTAAGTAGTTTTTACATGCAGGCACGAAAACTTCGTGAAGAAGAGTGGATTTTCCGCTTCCACTAACTCCAGTTATGCAAGTTAAGACATCCAAGGGAATTTCTACATCGACTTTTTCAAGATTATTATGGGTAGCCCCTTTTAAATGAATGCTCTTTTTAATTTTTCTTCTAACTTTGGGGATATCAATTGTTTCTTTTTGATTGAGGAACTTTGCTGTTAATGAATTTTTATTTTTAAGAAATTTGGTTTTTGGACCTACGTTAACAATTTCCCCACCATGGCGACCCGCACCTGGACCAAGGTCAATAAGAAAGTCACTCTCAAGCATAGTTTCCTCATCGTGTTCGACAACTAGAACAGTATTTCCGAGATCCCTAAGAGATTTAAGAGTTTTGATAAGTTTTGTATTATCTCTTTGGTGGAGACCAATAGATGGCTCATCTAGGACATAGAGAACTCCACTCAATGCAGAACCTATTTGTGTGGCAAGGCGTATTCGTTGGCTCTCTCCTCCACTAAGACTGGCAGCTGATCTGTTTAGACTAAGATAACCTAACCCCACATCGACCAAGAAACTTAAGCGAGAACGAATCTCTCTTAATAACTTCTCACTAATAATCGCTTTTTCGCCTTCAAGAAAATCATCTTTGAAAAATAATGCAGCATCTTCGATACTCATTAAAGAAATGTCCATTATGTTTTTTTCGTTAATGAGTGTGTGAAGAGCAGCTTGATTAAGTCTTTTACCTCCACAGCTTTGACAGGTTTGTATAACCATATAATTTTCAAGCTTTTTTCTTACTTTTTCAGAGCCTGTCTCGTGAAATTTTTTGTCAAACCAATTTAGTAGTCCTGGGAATGGCTTTGAAAACTCGAAATGACTATTTTCGGATTTAAATGCATAGGTATAGACCTTATCCGTCCCTTCCCAGAGAATTTTGCTAGTACTCTTTTTAATTTTTTTAAGAGGGGTTTTAGGATTAACTCCCTCCTCCTTAAGCATGCACTCGACCATTTTATAGATAAAATTATTTCTCTTTGTAAGAGGTTCAATGGCTCCGTGAAGGACACTTAAAGAGTCATCTAAAATCATTGAGTCACGGCTAAATTCTTTACTTTGTCCAAGTCCATTACATTTAGGACAAGCTCCAATGGGACTATTAAAACTAAAGAGTCTGGGTTCAAGCTCCGGATACATTTCCTCAGTTTCTTCTGAGATTAAATGTTCACTATAAGTAACTTGTTCATCCTCATTAAGTAATACGAGGATATTTCCCTGTCCAAGCTTAAGTGTATGTTCAACACTTTCTGTTAGTCTCTTTTCTACACCCTCTTTTATAAGAATTCGATCTATCACAATTTCAAAATCAAAAGGTCCATTTTTGGAAAAGGTGATACTTTCATCTAAAGTTTCAATTTCGTCATGAACCCTGATTCTACTATAACCCATCCCCAAAAATTTCTTAATTTCCTTTTTGGCTATAGTTGCAGAGTCATTCTTTATAGGAGCAAGTAGCTGAACTTTGGTTTTCATCGGATAAGACATAAGTTCGCGCACTATTTGGGGTGGAGTATATTTTTTTAGAATCTGGCCATTAGCGGGATCGTGCAGATCTCCTGCCCTAGCAAAAAGAACTCTAAGGTAATCATAGATCTCTGTGATCGTTCCAACAGTTGATCTTGGGTTTTTGGTTGTTGATTTTTGATCTATTGCGATCGCAGGGCTTAAGCCGGTTATAGATTCGACATCTGGTGGTTGGTATTGACCTAAGAATTGTCTGGCATAACTAGATAGTGATTCTATATACCTTCTTTGTCCCTCAACATAAATTGTATCAAAAGCTAAAGAAGATTTTCCACTACCACTTGGACCGGTAATAACAGTGAGACTGTTTTTGGGAATGGTAACACTTACCTCTTTTAGGTTGTGTACCCTTGACTTAGTTACGGTAATTTCATTGATCGACATGTTTAATGACCTTATAAGCTTCTGTTAGAACATGGTAGCATCCAATACAATCTGCTTTGTTTTTACCATAAATTTCGAAAGCTGTGCCATGATCTACGCTCATTCTTAAAAAGGGCAGGCCTAGACTTATATTAATTCCCATTAATCCATTTCTGTCTTTAAAGTTTATCAGTCCTTGGTCGTGATAAAGATAGACAAAGAGCTGATTTTTTTTAGGATCTCTGTGAAAATGAAGAGTGTCTCCAGGTAAAAAACTATTCCCTTTAACGACAACATCTTTATTGGAAAAAAATTCCTTTAGCGTGTTCTCCTCGTTCCCAAGTATTCCTCCTTCGCCCGCATGAGGATTAAGTCCAGCTAAAAGGACCTCATCTATTGAATGAAAGTATTGAGGGTAGTGATTTAAAAAAACCTTCAGTTTTGTTAGTAAAAACTCTTTGGTAATGGTTTGGGAGATGTTCTTTAGAGGAATATGATCAGTGATTAATAAAACGAGGTCTCGAGGTCCCTTGAAAACCATACAGATATCATTTTTATTAAAATGATGCCTAAAAAACTCAGTATAGCCAGCTCTTTGTGTGTTACCAGAAATAAGCTGATCTTTTGATGTTGGCAATGTCACAAGTACATCTTTGCTTTTAATATTTTTTAAAGCAGAAAGAAGGGATTCTGTTGAGAGAGTAGTTTTATTTTTATTAACACTTTTGAAAGAAATCGATTTTCCACCAATGATGAAATGATCATTTTCTACTAAGAAAGGAACGTTAAGAAATTTAAGGTTCTCTTGGAGAACGGACTCATTACCATGAAACTTAATAGAATTAGTAACAGCACTTGGTAGTCTTAAAAGAGATTTTAGAAAAACTTCTGTACCGACACCTTTTTCGTGGCCCTGGCAAACATGTATCATAGCTAATCAATATATTTGATGAAGTTTCTTTGAGATTCAGATTCAAACCAATTTGTTGCCATCGAAATCATGGCTTCTTGATAGAGCTTGCCTTTGATTTGATTTCTTTTCTTAAGATAATCATCAGATTCAACAAGATCTTTCTTTTTTATATAAAAAGAGTGGTAATAAGAGCCCAACAATACAGGCTCACTAAATGATCCTTCGTTTGTCTTCTTTAATTGCTTAAGAATTGAGTCGTTGAGTGAGTCCTCTTTAATTTGTCCGAGGTCGTTTGTTTCAACAGCGGCAAACTTCTCAGGCAATATCCCATTTTTTTGAAAGGATTCAAGCGTCTTTTTAAATTCTTTCAACATGCTTTTTGTCATTTTTTCTTTAGGAAAAGTAAAGTCAACAAGCTCGTATTCAAAGCTAAGTCTTTTACCTTTTGAATATTTAGTAAAATACTCTCTTTTTACATCTTGTTCAGTAATGCTCACTAGTGGTTGGATTATTCGACTTAGAAATAAGTTGTATTCAATCGAAGCTCTTGTGAGCTCAAAATATTCATCAAAAGCAAAATCATTATTTTTTAAAAAGTTAAGTAGAGCTTGTCTATTAAGACCTAATCGGTCTTCGGTGCTCTTTATCTGTGATTCAACTCTTTCATCACTAACAATATAGCCCATCTCATTGAGCTTATCTCTAAGAAGAAGTGTATGTATTTTTATTTCAATGAGTTCTTTGGTGTTGTACTTAGATTTCGTATAAATTTGTGGAGAGATATTTCTCCTCGCTTCAACATTGGATTTCATCCGATTAATTTGAGAGCGCAATATGGGAGTATCGTTAACTACAGCTACAATTTTGTCTAAAAGTGTTGCGTGTGTGGTTAGAGATAAAAAGAAAATTGAAAAAACGATAGAGATTTTCATAAAAAAGCCCACTATTAAAGTGGGCTTAGATTAGTCATTTTTTTGCATTGGGACAAGGGCGTCGCGCCTATTTAAGAGGGTCGGCCTTTAGATATTCTTCATTAATCTTGATTGATGCGTTGCTCTGTAGGTTGTTAAAATACTTGTCCAAAATAGCATCACGCTTTTTATCGTAAACAATCTTTTTATAAAGAGCAGTGTTGATCGATTCAAAATCTTTTTTAGCGAGTACCTTAATGATGTGATAGCCAAATTGTGTTCTCACTGGTGGAGTAATAAAGCCGTCAGACTTACCTTTAACTGCTCGAAAATATTCAGGGGCCATTCTAATTGCTGGTTGGAATCCCATGTCTCCACCATTTGGCGCAGTTGAGCTTTGGCTATACTTGTTGGCAAGTTCAGCGAACTTATCGGGCTTATTTTTGAGGGCTTCATAAACTTCCAGTGCCTTCTTTTGAGCGGCGACGGCTTCATTTTTACTGGGTTGAGCTCTCACTCTAAAAAGAATGTGGGCCGTTCGATATTCGGGATTCTCAGAATAATATTTTTTGACTTCATCATCTGTAACAACAATTTTTTTAAGTTCAGGCTCTAAGTCTTTTGAGATTTGTGCGTGGTAAAGGACGTCATTCATTTTTTCTTTTACGACGGGATTGTTGTCTGTTCCCTGTTTTTTAGCCCTTTGAACTCCTAAGATCTTGTTAACCATGTCATCGATAACACTTTTCTTAGTGACAACTTTATCCGAAACAAAAAGGAGGTTTTGAGCATAACGCTTATCAAATTCGGACTTCTTAATCTTTACACCGTTAACAGTAGCGACAACGGGATCATTTCCCTGAGAATAAAGAGGTGAATTAAGAAGGATTAGTAAACCAGTTAAGGAGGCAATTCTTTTGCGCATAAGTATCTTCCCTGAAAGTTTTTTACCATTATACCAAAAAAATAAAAAAAGTACGTAAAAACGCTAACATGGAACAATTTGCTCGGCAATTTCTCGACAAAAACTAAGAAAGTCTTCCTGGTTAAGTTGCCTTTTACTTTTATAAAGGACTTTGTAATCTGGACTAAAATGATACAGATTTGGTTTGCTTAAGAAGGTCTTTGCTACATTTCCTGCAAGCTCCGGGTTTTTATCCAATAAAGGCTTATCAAATTGAATGCTGATACTCATTTGGTTGAGTTGAACAGACAGAATGCCACAGTGAATGAGAATAATTCTTGCCTCTAATAAAACTCTAAGGTTTTGCAGCTCAATGGGATGGGGTCCATAAAGATCTTTAAGCTGATCTAAGATTTCATCCAATTGTTTAATATTGGTTGTATTAGACAGGGTTTTATATTGCTTAAGCCTTTCTGAAGAATCTTCAATATAGTGGGAGGGGATATAGCTTGGAAAGGGTGCTGTGATTTCAATATTTTTATTAAAAGCCCTCTTCTCACCTTTAAGTTCTCGTATGGCATCTTGTAAAAGCTCCATATAGAGTTCTAGTCCAATAGCTTCAATGTGTCCTGATTGACTTGCTCCAAGAATATCACCGGCACCTCTAATTTCTAGATCGCTTGAAGCAATGTTAAAACCGCTACCCATCTCTGCGTACATCTGCAGCGCTTTAAGTCTTTTTTCGGCAACATTAGATAAATTGCGATCACTTGGTATGACAAAATAGCAGTAGGCTTTTTTGTCAGAGCGTCCGATACGTCCTCTTAACTGATGTAATTGACTTAAGCCATAGGTGTCAGCACGATCGATAATCATGGTGTTGGCATTGGGAATATCAATGCCTGATTCTATAATTGTGGTCGCGAGAAGAATTTGAAAATCACCACTATAAAAAGACTGAATTCTTTTTTCGAGTTCCTTTTCTGGAAGTTGACCATGGCCAATAACTAAAGAAGCTTCTGGTACAAGGTCTTTGATTTTACCGGCATATTCTTCAATATCATTGACTTTATTGTGGACAATAAAGACTTGCCCTCCCCTTTTGAGCTCCTTTCTAATTGCTGTTTGAATAGTGAGTCCATCTTCTTTAATAATGTAGCTTTTGATGGATTGTCTCTTGGGAGGTGCCGTTTTTATTAAAGATAAGTCTCTCAATCCAAGAAAACTTAGTTGAAGAGTACGAGGAATAGGTGTTGCCGTAAGTGTAAGAAAATCGACATTAGATTTTAAAAGCTTGAGTTTTTCTTTATGATTAACTCCAAAACGTTGCTCTTCATCAACAATGACAAGACCAAGGTCGCTAAACTTTACTTTATCACTGAGAAGTTTATGAGTTCCAATTAAAATATCAATCTTTCCCTCAGAAAGTTTTTCAAGAATTTCTTTAGTTTCTTTAGGACTTTTAAAACGACTTATAAACTCAACGTTAACGGGAAACTTTTTAAGGCGTTTTTGAAAACTATTGTAGTGCTGAAGGGCTAGAATCGTGGTTGGGACAAGAACAGCAACTTGCTTTTTATCCAATACAGCTTTGTATGCTGCTCTGATTGCAACTTCTGTTTTACCAAACCCTACATCCCCACAAACAAGATGATCCATAGGTCGACTTTTTTGCATATCCTCTAATACATGTTCAATTGCCCGAGTTTGATCAGGTGTTTCTTGAAATTCAAATGCTAGTTCGAAGTCTCTGTAGTCATGATCAGGAGGAGAAAAACTATAGGCTTTGACACTTTCTCTTTCGGCTTGAAGCTTCAATAGGTCAAAGGCAAGCTTCTTTACGGATTGTTTAGCTCGCTTTTTTAAAGCAGAGAACTTGTTTGTTCTCAAGCTATCAAGACTTATTTTATTAATGCCACTCGCATGCTTTTGAATAAGGTTCATTTTGTATACAGGAACGTAAACCTTATCCTTGCCAGAATATTCAATAACTAAAAAGTCAGCTTTATCATCACTTAGATCAAGTGACTGAAGACCAAGATATTTTCCCACCCCATGCTCATTGTGAATGACATAGTCGCCCTCTGTAAGGGTTGAAATTTGTTCAGCAAAGAGATCGAGGTCTTTTTGACTTACCTCTTTAACCTTTTTGCGTTTAATAGAAAAAAGGTCACCTTCAGTTAATAAAAGTAATTTTTCATTTTTATAGAAGCCACCTCGCTCAAGGCTGAAGTCTTCATAGCGGATTCGATTTTTTAAATCACTTGTAAATTCAAAAACTTCCAAAAGGTGGTCAAATTCTCTTTTACTTGACTCTGTACTGTAGAAGTAAACAATCTCCCCACTGTGCTCAAATTCTTTTTTTATTTTTTCAAAAACAGCCTTTAAAAACTCGCCTTTATTGACTTTCCCTGCGATAGCTTTATCAAAATACTGGCTAAAGTTTTCAAGATGGATTTGAACTACATTATCTTCTTTATTGAGATCGACGGAAATATCAATTTCGTTAATTTGAATAATGCTTTCTGGCTTTATTTCACTGACTATGTCTTTAAAATAAAGTTTTTCAGGTTGTGGGAGAATATTATCGTTATGAATATCATCACTTGAAAATTGAAACTCTTCATTAATCTCATCGTAAAAAGATGACCAATTTTCGGTGGTCGAAAAATAATCAAAAATATGTAAGACAAAGGAATTGGGGTTAAGAAAATCAAATAAAGAACTGGCTTCTTCAGTAAAGAGAGGCATAAAAGCAGCAAAGCCATCAAAAAGAAATCCATCACCTATAAGATTAAAAACCTTTTTCCTTCGATCAAATTTTCCTTTTTGTGATGCAGGCGGCATAGGAATTTGAGCCCTGAGGTTTTGTGAAAACTTTGGCCGACAAAACATTCGGGGTGAAATGCCTAAATTTACTGAATCAAGTGGTTTGTCTCGTTGTGTTTTTAAGGAATTTTTGTCTATTTCAAAAATCTCTTCGATCATATCATCAAAATAGTGAATTCTGATCGGGCCGCGATTGGAGGGATAAATGTCAAAGATTTCTCCCTTGTGACTGAAGGTCCCGGGCTCTTCAACAGTTGTAGAGTTTTCATAGCCGATTTCGTGGCATTTAGACTTTAGTTGATCAGGACTAACAATATCGCTGACCTCTAGCTTGAGTTGGCCAGTCTTAAAGCTTTCTAAAGATGGGTTTTTTTGGTGCAACGCATCAAGTGTGGTGATGATGTAACTACCCTTTTTTGACTCGGTGGCTAAATGGTTAAGAGTAAAAAAACGTTCAGTGACAACTCTCTCTGAGGCTATGTGGCCACCATAGGGTGAGTGTTCAAAGCCTGGAAAAAAATAAACACTCTCTCTGCCTAAAGCACTTTTGACAAGCTCGTAGAAAGAGTCTGCCTTTTCTTGGGTATCAAAAACGAATAGGTGATTCTTTGCTTCTTGGGAAAAAATATCTTTCTGGGCTTCCTTAAAAAAATAGAAGTATTGTGGCGCGCCAAGACCTTTGATAACTGGCGTTTCTTTATTTTGTTGAAGACTTTCCTTGATGCGCTGGGCAAGTGTAGTGAAATACATTGCGTCTAATAACCTTTTATTTAAAATTTTGCCTCGTCTCTATCTCTAGTCTAAGTCCAGTAAAAAAGCCATTTCAAAATGTTTCCAATATGTTAACATTCGTGTAACTTTTTGAAGCTTTTCAGTACCTTATTTAACGGAGTTCATGCTAATGACGTCCTACACGCTAGACG
>JASBRV010000089.1 GCA_030149295.1 Bacteriovoracales bacterium
ATCTTAAGAATTCTCATTCACTTTATCTTAATCCTGGTTGGGCTTTGCAAGCAAGCGTCTCTTTGGTACTTTTGCCTGTAGCCCAATTTTTATAAGGAGTATCCATGACCTTAATGTTTAGTGGTCGTGACATTTTGACGCGAAATAAAGGATTAACTTTTGATGACGTTTTAATGGTGCCAAGGCATTCTGAAATTTCATCAAGAAGAAATACAGATCTCACAAGTCATGTGACCAAAAAAGTGACTCTAGAATTACCACTTGTAACGGCCAATATGGATACTGTGACAGAGACGGCTATGGCCTGTGCAATGGCCGAAATTGGTGGCCTTGGCTCTCTTCATCGTTTTGCCACCATGGAAGATCAGGTGAAAATGGTCAAAGAAATTCGGGCTCATCATGACGCTAAAGGCATTAAAACTCCCATTGCTGCAAGTATTGGGGTTAAGGAAGAAGGGATGAGAAGGGGAGATGCTCTTGTCGATGCTGGGGTGGAAGTCATCACTCTTGATATTGCCCATGGTGATTCTATTATGATGCTTGAGGTTCTTGAATATATGAAGAAAACCCATCCCCATATCGAAGTGATAGCGGGAAATGTGGCCACGGGTGAGGCAACGACGAGACTTATAAATGCCGGAGCTGATTCTGTGAAGTGTGGAATTGGACCAGGTTCAATGTGTACAACCCGAATTATCACTGGCCATGGTGTGCCTCAACTGACAGCGATTGCCCTTTGTGCGGAAGCTGCAGCTCCTCATGGTATACCGGTTATTGCCGATGGTGGTATAAAAAATAGTGGCGATATGGTTAAGGCCCTTTGCGCTGGAGCTTCTGCCATTATGGTTGGCTCACTTGTAAGTGGGACTATGGAGACTCCTGGAGAAATGAAAGGGGGCAGAAAGCTTTATCGAGGAATGGCTTCAAAGAGTGCCCAAGTCTCATGGCGGGGAGAACTTCCGCAGGGCATGGCCGCTGAAGGGGAGGCCACGTATGTTTCCTGCAAGGGTTCGGTGAAAGATGTGATGCACGAAGTTTCCGGAGGTATCCGCTCAGGTATGACTTATCTTGGTGCTCAAACTGTCGGCCAGATGCGGGAGGCGGCACTTTTCATGGAAATGAGTGCTAGTGGCATGAGCGAAAGTCGACCTCATGGGGTAAACTAAGGCCATGATGTTAACGAAAATGCAGGATATCGTTCTCAGCTATCCAAAGCTGAGGGAGAGAATCCATAATCGCGAAGAACCCAAAAAAGAACAGGAAAAAGCGCTCAAAAATCTCGACGAGATTAGGGCTGATTTTTCTCCAGCTGCGATCAAAAGCTTTCAGCGTTTTCTCGATACAACCATGCATAAACTTTACGACTCGATTAATTTCGATGATACCCATGCGGATATAAAGTCACTTCTCAAAGACAATTGTGTGGTTTTGGTTCCCAACCATCAGTCCCATGCGGACTACCTAGCAATCAACTATCTTTTTTATAAAACATATAAAGTTCCACTGTATGTGGCAGGAGGAGTGAATTTAGATATCTTTCCCATTGGAAAACTTTTTAGAAAGTCAGGCTGCTTTTTTATTCGTCGCTCTTTTGCCAACGATGTGACTTATAAATTAACTCTGGAAGCCTACCTCTATTACCTCCTTAAAATGGGAAGACCAATTGAGTTTTTCTTTGAAGGGGGAAGGTCGAGAACGGGTAAGCTTCTACCTCCGCGCTACGGTCTTTATGGAATGCTTCTCGATGCTCACAGGGCCCTGTCTCAAGAAAGAAAAACTCCTTTGCTGTTTATTCCAGTTTCTATTGTTCATGAGTATGTGCCGGAACAAAAGTCCCTCGCAAAAGAATTAGGGGGAGCGAAAAAGAAAAAAGAATCGACTGGTCAGCTTTTAGGATTATTTAAGCTTTTTGCCTATCAATTTGGCTCCATTCATATGCGCCTTGGAAAACCTGTTGAAGTACAAGCCGAAGTACTTTCTGAAATTGAAGAAGGTGAAGAATTAAAAAAATACACCCAAGATTTAGCTTTCAAGTGCTTTCGCGAGGTTGGTCGCGGTATGATGGTGACACCAACTAGTCTTTTGGCCATGGTTTTATTAGATGAGCCTTCAGGGGCTATGTTGTGGCAAGACATATTTACTAAGGCCCAGGCCATCTTGGATTATTGTGAAAAATTTAATGTTCCTAAAACTGAAAATTTGAACCACGAAAAATCAGGTGAAAGCCTAGAGCGTGCCATGGACATCTTAATAGGTAATGGAAAAGTGGATGTTATCGGACGAGAAAGCCATGGTAGTCTTTACTACTCCATTAGAGAGGAGAGTCGTACCGAGATTCTCTATTTTAAAAACACAATTGTTCATCATTTTTTGATTCCTGCCATTATTGGTGACGCTTGGATTAATCTTTTCAGTGGTCAAATCAATGACGTTAAAGATTTAAAAGAATTCTTTCTCTTTCAAAGACGCTCATTAAAATATGAATTCTATCTTCCTACTGTAAAAGAATTCTTTTACGGAACTCTTAAGGTTGTTAGCGATTGCATTGGTCGCCGAGTAGGGACACTGGAAGACCTGATGAATCTTGGTCATAAAGAGCTCTATGCTATTGCCTCTACAGTGGGCTTATTTAATAGAGCGTTGACTTATATTATGGAAGCTTATTTGGTAGCTGGAAGGGCTATTTATACTCTTTCTCAAAAGTATCCAGATGGCTTTAAAATTGATGACTACAACAAAATGGTTAAAGAGCTTCATGAAGAAGAGCGAAAACTTGGGCGGCTTATTCGCTATCCTGAAAGCTATTCCATTCCTCTTACTAAAACTGCCCTTAAATACTATTCTCACAGTGGGACGGTAGAGAACTCTTTAGGGACTATTAAAGTGACTAGGACTGAAGACTTTGAAAAAATTTATAAAAGAATTGAGAAAAACCTTAACGACCTGATGACTATCAGCATAAGAGCGGTAAAGCATTGATTGGACCATTTGAGGGCCCTCAATTAAAGATCGTGCCCCACGCTAGACTTTTTTATCAGATAAGCGATGAACCTAGTGGTTTGTGGTCAGGTTGGCCCAAGTATTTGGAGGAAATTGACTCCTTTGTAGAAGAGCATCCTCGCCTTCATTTTGCCCACAATTCGTTTTTTCTCTACTTTTTTGGTCCAGAAGCAAAAGAAGCATGGGTGGGCCGAGAAGTGATTGGCCATACATCACAGCTACCTAAAGACATAAATAGCTTTGACAGTTTCAAAGGTGAGGTTTTTGAATGGAATCTCTCAGGGGATCATGCCTTTAAGCTTCTTGATGAACAGGTATTTGAGGCTGAGCGTCAACTTAGAACTCTCGCAGGGGAAGCCCTTGCTCCTACTTGGCGTTTAAAATTGGATATAGAAAAAGGCTTGAATGGGGCCACAAACCCGACGAATGCCTCTTTTCAATTCTATAAATTGGTTTAAAATAACTGCTATATCCCTTACCGTCTTCATTTGTCAGATAGCGGCTTTTTAGAGTATGGTAGGGCGCAGTTTTAATTACTTACGGTTTGCTACAAAAAATACTGTTGGAGGTATCCTATTAATAACCGCAGACAAGGAAGAGGGAGAGGCCCCCAAGGCCCTAGAGTAAACGATCAAATTCGCATTTCAGAATGTCGTCTCATCGGTGGAGATGGAACTGCCTATGGAGTAGTTAGTCTCGATGAAGCGAGAAGAATTGCAGGCGATGAGGGTTTAGATCTTGTTGAAGTATCTCCCAATGCTAAACCTCCTGTTGTAAAGATTATTGATTACGGCAAATTCAAATATGATCAGCAAAAGAAGCAAAACGAAGCAAAAAAGAAACAGGCGCAATCTCAGCTTAAAGAAATTCAAATGCGTCCCAATATTGAAGCTCACGATCTCGAAACTAAGCTCAAAAAAGTTTATCGCTTTCTTGAAGCCGGAGATAAGGTCAAGATGGTGATGCAATTTCGCGGAAGGGAAATGGCTTATAGAGACGCTGGTTTTGAGAAATTTAAGGAAATCCTACAAGGTATTTGTGATTATGGTGCCATTGAGGAATCTCCTGGTAAAATGATGGGAAATAGAATCATTAGCATCCTCGCTCCCAATAAAAAAGAGCTTGATAAGAGGGCAAAAGAGCGTAAGCGCTTGGAAAAGCTAGAGAAAAAGGAAAGAGAAGCAGAAGAAAATGCTTCAGAAGCCTAAGCCTGTCAAAATATTTCCCACCTCAATTTAAGTATTTACAAAGACGGGCAATTTTTGATACATATAGCGTCTTTGAAATAACCTAGAGTGTATAAGTTGCTGCTAATGCTCGCGCTAGCTCATGCAGAAGAAAAGATATAGGAGAGCAAAATGCCTAAAATGAAAACTCGCCGTGCCGTTGCAAAGAGATTTAAAGTAACTGGAACTGGTAAACTAAAGAGAAAAAGAGCTAATCTTCGTCACATCCTTGAAAAGAAATCGAATAAGGAAAAGAGAAGAAACGTAAAGACTGACTACGTACATGCTGCTGATGAAGCTCGTATGAAGCGTTGTCTTCCTGGCGTTAAATAATCAAATAACTAATTAATACAAACTGAACATTGGGCTTAAGAGGTTTTCCCCCCAATGGATCGTTGAAGGAGTAAAAAATGGCAAGAGCAAGAAGAGGTTTCAAGGCCCGCCAAAGAAGAAACAAAGTATTAAAACTTGCAAAAGGTTTTCACTTTTCAAGACGTCAAAAATATTACCATGCTGCTGAAACAGTAAAGCGTGCTCTACACTACCGTTATATCGGTCGTCGTCTTCTTAAAAGAGACATGAGAAGACTTTGGATTACTCGTATTTCAGCTGCTGCAAAACTTCTTGATGGATCATACTCAAAGTTTATGGGTAACCTTAAGAAGAAGGACATTGGTCTTAACAGAAAAATGCTTTCAGAGATTGCTGCTCGTGATTTTGATGGTTTCAAGGCCATTTATGAGGCATCTAAATAGGTCAATCTTTTTTAAATAAAGAAATGTAATGAACCCACCTAAAAGGTGGGTTTTTTTATGAGGATAGTAACTGGTAGACAAGGAAGCTACCGATGTAGCCTAATGCTACGGTGTAGGCAAGGGTCATTAAGGGGATTTTCCAACCCCCACTTTCCTTTCTTAAAATGGCCAACGTGGAAGTGCACTGCAAACTAAAGACAAAGAAGATGAGAATTGACCACGCAGTAGCAAGGTCGAAGACCGGTTTTCCTGTAATGGGGTCTTTTTCGTTTAGAAGCTTCTCTCTCAGTCCTTCACTTTCCTCGTCGACTTCATCGCCTAGAGCATAGAGAGTTCCCATGGCCGAGACAAATAGCTCCCTGGCACCAAAGGAGACAAGTAATCCAACGCCTGTTTTCCAGTTCATCCCAAGAGGTTCGATGATTGGCTCGACACCTTTTCCCATTCTTCCAAGAAAAGAGTTTTCTAACCTCAGGGCCTGGGTTTGCTCAGGTGAAAGATTTTCAATTTTAGCTTTATCAATATGGGGAAAGGTCGATAGAGTCCATATGACAATAGAGAGGGCGAGAATAATGGTTCCTGCTTTCTTTAAAAAGCTTTTTCCTTTAAACCACGATTGTTTTAAGGCCACTTTGAGTGAGGGTTTTTGGTAGGGAGGAAGGTCGATCAGGAAACTACTTGTTTCTCCTTTAAAGGTTGTTAAACGTAAAACCTTAGCCATAATGAGCGCAGCAAAAGACCCTAGAAAATAAAGAAAGAAGAAGCTTAAGGCCTGGGAGTTAAATATGCCCCAAATCTTTTTTTCTGGGACAAATGTTCCAACTAAAAGAATGTAAACAGGCAGTCGGGCACTACATGTTATTAGGGGGAGAGTCATTATGGTCGCCAAGCGCTCCCGTTGATTCGTGAGAGTTCGCGCTGCCATAATGCCCGGGATCGCACAGGCAAATCCACTCATATAAGGAAGAAAAGCTTTGCCATTAAGGCCAAAAAGTCCCATGAAGCGATCGGTGATAAGAGCGGCACGCGAAATATAACCCGATTGTTCTAACAGGCTTAACAAGAAAAAGAGCACCATGATTTGGGGGAGAAAGATGACGACTCCCCCGGTACCTGCAAAAATTCCATCAATCACAAGACTCTTAAATAGCCCTTCAGGTAAATAGTTACCAATGAAGTCACCAAGGTTGATGATTAGGGCCTCTGTAAAGTCCATAAGGGGGCCAGCCCAAGTATAAATGCTGTTAAAGATAAGATAGAAGAGAGCAACAAAAATGATGCCACCAAAAAAGGGGTGAAGAACCACACGGTCTAGGCGTTGAGAGATTTTTGCCATCTTTTGCATGGGGTGATTGTCGTTTAAACAATCTTTTAAAAGTGAGCGGGCCATGGCCAAAGAATCATTGATATACTTAGCAACAACATCTTCTCCTTTTTGGCCTTCAACAATTTGATACATTTTTTTCGGCGTTTGTGTTTCTTTTAGGTTTGGAGCTGGAAAAAAACTAGCTGCTAAAGGTGTAATAGGTAAATCCAGTTTTGTAGAGGAACTCGATTCAGGAAAGGACGTTACGTGTTGACGGATAAAATGATCAATAATGCTTTTATCTGTAGATAAGGCAGAGAGAGTAAGGATATGTGCCCCTAGCTTCTTTTGCATCTCTTTTCGATTTTCTGGTTTGATTTGATTGTCATCATCTTTATTTATGAGCACCAGAAGGTCATCTGATATGTATTTCTTAATGGTCAGGGCGAGACTTAGAGATGCCTCTAAACGCTGAAAGTCCAAAAGGACAATAACTTTATTCCAAGGTCTATAAAGTCCAAGAAGGGTAGCGACCGTCACGGCTTCATCTTGGCTGGTGGGATTGAGGTTATAAATGCCCGGTAGGTCAACTATTTCATAAGATCTTTTGGTCTCATCATTAGTGAGAAAGTCACCAACAGCAGCATCGACGGTTATTCCAGAGTAATTGGAAACCTTTCTATTACCTCCTGTAAGTGCATTAAAAAGAGTGGATTTACCAGCATTTGGCAAGCCAACGAGGAGGAGTCTACCTTTTGCGGATGAATTACTTATGCCTTGCAAAGCTCTACCTCGATATGGCGTGAAACATCTTTTCGAATGGCAAATTGTAATTGGTCACCATGACCAATCACCTGTGGTCCACCAAAGGGGGCGCAGGTAATGACTGCCAAGGTATCACCGGGCAAGAGTCCCAGGCTAATGAGCTTAAAGCGGACGTTGGGATCTTCACTTAATTTAATGATTTTTCCCTTTTGACCGGGGGTAAGATCTGCAAGGCTAGCCATAAAATCCGCTCTCAATTAGTTGAAATGTCTTTGTATTCATAAGTGTTTGATTAGTCAAACACTGACTAAAGTTTGAAGGCCGTAAAAATATACGACAGTCCTTGTAATAAAGACATGGTCTAAGTAGTTGAAAGTACTTTTATTAAGTTAGGTATTCATTGGCATAAGTTTCGCACCTAATATAGGCATTAAGAGAGAGGAGAACGTTATGAAAGCTGTACTTTGCTTTATGTTGATTTTATCCCATTCCCTAATGGCCTCTGAAGGCGAGAGACTGAGTCTTGAGTGGATGAACTATGAGAATCTCATGGCCGGTCGTCAACCTATTGAAGTCCATATGCCGACGGAAATCGCAGGCAGAATGGGTCAAAAGCCTATTTTGGACTTAAAGAGGGAGCCGGGTAAAGTTATCAAGAGAGCGCCTGCTATTGAGGAAATAGAAAAAAAGGCACTAGTTAAGTAATCAAAGATTTGGGACTTTTCAAAGGGGAATGTTTATTTCATATTGCCCTTATGGAAAATTTTAAAGAAATCATTATGTCTCAGGGGCCAGGGATTCTCATTGGTCTTATTGTCTTCGTCATTTTATGGATTGTAATCAATAGTTTTACCAGTATGGTTGGGAGAACCATTGACAAAAGAGGGGTTGATCCTACCCTTTCTCCTTTTGTGACGACGATGATTCAATTGTCCCTTAAGATAGCCCTTCTTTTAAGTTTGGCTTCTCATTACGGGATCAAGACCACGAGCTTTATCGCCATTTTAGGTGCAGCAGGGCTAGCGATTGGTATGGCCCTTAAAGATAGTCTCTCTCATTTTGCCTCGGGTGTTATTCTTCTGTGGTATCGTCCCTTTCGTGTGGGAGATTATATTGAAGGAGCGGGGACTTCTGGTACGGTGAAGGAGATTCAGCTTTTCTCAACGATCCTTCTCACTCCAGACAATAAAACGATTATCATTCCCAATGGATCCCTTCTTAATGGCACTATGACCAATTATTCGACTCAAGAGCGCCGGCGGGTTGATATTACTTTTGGTGTTGCTTATAGTGACGATTTTGAGAAGGCAAAAAGAGAAATCCTTTCTCTAATTGAAGGTGATTCAAGAGTACTCAAAGATCCTGCTCCACTAGTTAGAGTCATTTCCCTAGGAGACAATAGTGTGAATATTGTTTCTCGTTCATGGGTAAATAAAGCGGATTATTGGGGAGTTTACTTTGATCTTATGGAAGGAGTGAAAAAGAGATTTGATGAAACAGGTCTCAATTTTCCCTTTCCTCAGAGAGAGGTTTGGCATCGCCAAACGGATTAAAGTGTTTGTATTCCACATGGGATAATTGTGGTTTCAAATTGTGCTTTTTTAAGGTTTTCAAAACAATCCTTCGCATATCTGACTTGAGGTTCCAGCCTGTCGTGGGGTTGGTTGCCCAAGCTGCTAGCCAAACTTTAACAGCATCTTTTTCCATCCCCATATTCCAAATTTGGGGATCTTCATAGCGGTAATTGTTAAAGTTGGGGGACTTTTTTGTCTCTTCGATAAGCTCTTTTTCGATACTTTCAATATTCGCATCGGGTTCGATAAAAAACTCAATACAGGCCCATACGTATTTGTCATTAAGTGAGTAATTAAGAAACTCTTTACTTATGAGTTTGGCATTGGGAACGAGGTAACGGCGCCAATCCCAAACCTTAATTGTGGTGTAGGTGAGATTAATTTCCTCTACTGTGCCATACATGCCATCAATTTCCACAGTGTCACCAATTCTAGCAGAGTCGCTAAAGCTGATAACAAGACCAGCAAAGAGATTTTCAACAAAGGGTTTGGCAGCGATTGAGAGAAATACAGTGATGATTGTAATGATTATGGAGGTATAGGTTCGTGAGGCACCCTCAAGATAAGGAAGGCCTAGAAGTAAAATCCATAGACCTAAGGTGAGAGGAAGCAAGACTTTTCGAAAAAAACCAAAACGAGTCTCAATACTTTCAAGTCCTCGTGAGAGGGACTCTTCATAATTTTCATCCACAGGTGATTGTGTTTCCATGGATTCAAGGGTTCTTCTCTTTTCAAGAACTTTCCGCTTTTTCCTCTCTACTCCTTTCATCAGGGTCAGGAGTGTTATATAAATAAGGGCGAGAATTCCGGAGACTAGAGAGGCATATATGGAAAAATTGAGATCAATCATAAGTTGCTTCTAAATCCTTCAAGAAAGGCTATGACATTAGCTCCAAGGTCTTTGGTAAAATAGCCGCCTTCTTGGCAAATAACAGTGGGGAGTTTTAATTTGGCAAACTCTTTTGCCATGAGAGTGTAGTCTTTAGTCTCTAATTGAAAGCGACCGATAGGGTCGTGTTTATAGGTGTCAAAACCTGCACTAATCACCAAATAATCGGGCTCGTAACGCTTGACTGCTGTTAGGACTGTTTTTGTGAGTGCTTTTTTATAAGCAGGCCACTTTGTTCCTGTTGGCAAAATAACGTTCATATTGTGGCCTAAACCATCTCCTGTACCTTGTTCTCCAGGAAATCCCATGTAGTATGGAAAGTATTCCCTAGGATCTCCGTGGATAGAAGCGACAAAGACCTTATCTGTTTTATAGAAAATTTCTTGGGATCCATTTCCATGGTGAAAATCAACATCAACAATGGCCACCCTTCCTTTTTTAGCAAAGACTTTGGCGGCGATAGCAGCATTATTAAAATAACAATAGCCTCCATAAGTATCCCGAGAAGCATGATGACCTGGGGGTCTTGATAAGGCATAAGAGACTTTACTTCCATTGAGTACATCTTTAGCAGCATAGTAGGAGCTGGCAGCAGACCATGAAGCCGCTTGCCATGTTTTATTATTTAAAGGGGTGCCTGAATCAAAGCAGAAGAATCCTGCATGATGAATATTGGTAGGGTCGGGTTTTCCTTTTCCCCTTTGAGGAAAGACACTTGGGTAAAAAGTGGTTTCATCCTCCAGTGCCATGGCCGTATTGTACAATGTCACCAACTGATAATTATGATTGTCGCGAATCGCTTTTAGGGGAATACTCGTTGGCTCAACGAGATTAATCCAATTTTGGGACTTGAGGCTGCGAAAAATGTTTTCGGCCCTTTTTGTGGTTTCAGGGTGTTTTATCCGATTACCGAGGGCCCATTCATATTTTGGGTGAAACTCAAGTTGATCTTTATGAAAAAATGCATTTAATTTCATAAAGCCATTGTAACTTTAAAAACTAAGCAGATAAAGGATATCGATACAGGTGAAAACCTTCCTCATAATAGGTTTCAAGTAACCCATCCTTCCAACTTACAATCTTTTCTCTGTCAGTAAGGTAGCGCTCAAATCCGTATTTTTCATAGGCCTTAATGGCCCATTGTGCTTTTGGGTGAGCGATAAGGACCATTTCTTTTTGACCATTTTCCAGACTCACATCTTTAGCATGATCCATCAGCTTATGACCGAACCCTTTACCTACATGGTCTGTGTGTAAATAGATATATCCTAAATAAGTGACGTCATCGAAGAATTGAAGGCTAATAGTGCCGACGGATTCCTCATTTTCTGTTTTTCCAATGTAGAAGTCACGCTTCTTGTAGTTTTCTTCTTTCCACTCATCATCGACGTAATGTTCTTTGAGATCTTTTTCTTCTAGGAAGGGTTCATACCAGGTCGCACTTGATCGAATGAATTCAGCAATGGTGTCCATATCTTTTTGAGAGGCGGGTTTAATTTTAAGAAAATCCCTCTTTTTCATGAATCTGCTCCTGTATTTATGATTGGTGCTAAGAACATTACTATCATCGGAAATTTCTTTAGAGCTGGGTAGGTTAAGATTGTAGACTTCGGTTTCACCTAATTGGAATAGGTGAAAGGAATAAGGATATCATAATGATAACAAGTATTTAGGTTTGTTTGATGAGGCTTTTATTAGGTTTCATCTTTTTAAATGACTTGATGTCATGGCCAATTAGGTTTAGGTTAAAAGGAAGAATATATTCGAATATAGCTAACTGAATAAGGGGCATAATTATGCTTAAGAAACTCAAAGATATTAATTGGAATCATCTTTATTGTTTTTACGAAGTCGCCAAGGCCAAGTCTTTAAAGGACGGAACAAAGGTCCTAGGCGTGGCCTCTTCTACAGCTAGTGAGCAAATAAAGAAAATGGAAGAGACCTTTAGTCAAAAGCTTTTTCATCGTTCAAGTCGCGGACTTATCTTAACTAAAGATGGTGAAAAACTTTTTCAGCATACCAGAGAGATCTTTGAGGCGGGCTCTAAGCTTCTTGACGATGTCTCCATTTCTGATGTGGGAGGCTATTCTGTCACAGTTGGTATCGAAGAAACCTTGAGTCATTCTGTAGCCGCAGAGTTTTGCTCACAGTATTGGGATTTTTACACTCAATTTGGCACTGTCAATACAGCTCGCCAGTATGAGCACCAGCAATTGGTGGAAAACTTAAATAGTGGAAATATTGATTGGGGTATTTCTTTGCGACCACCGGCGAGAAAAACTATTGATTACTCGAAAATTGGATCTTTTGAGTTGGTCTTTTGTTGCCATGAAGACCTCTACAATGAATTCATAGAGAAGGAAGATATTTTACGAAATATTCCACTTGCCCAGGTCAGTTGGGATACCAATATTAATGAAAGTATTAATAACTTTCTCAAAGAATACGATATCCAACCAAAGGAAAATATCCAATCAGATCATCAAGAATATATTAGAAAATTATGTGAGAGAGGTCGCTGTGTGATGGTGACCGTAGACAATCCTTTAGAGGAGTATGAGGGACTGAAAAAGTTTTCTATAGGAAAATCTCTGAGAGTTAACCTCTATGCTCTTTGGCCTAAGAAAAAGGAAAACTTGATCAGTATAAAAAAATTAAAGGATCTCATTACTTCAAAACTTGAAAGTGTTCCTTCAAATTATTCTGATCACACTTATCAAATCGAAGTAAATGAAGTGAGTGAGGATTTACTCAAAAATTAGAAGATCGTGCTCTTGAAGTTTGTGGAGAACTTTTTTGATTTCTCCAGTAGGTGCTTTGGTTTTTACTTGATGGGCAAGACTATCGATACTCTCTATTTGGTGGGAGTGGCTTGAAACAAGACCCTCAATCTCTTTCCACAATTCTTCGATAGTTTCATCAATAGCAAAGGCCTTCCCCGTATTATTAACTAAGACCTTTTTTCCCCTTTGGTCAAAGGCAGTCTTGCCAGCCAATTGAATAGATGTATGAGTTGATTGCGTCATCATTATTACCCTCCACAGCTCATCATACTAAGGAAGTCCTAGGTCATTGAGAGAATTAAACCTCTTTTCGGTTTTTCCAAATTTTTAGGCTAGACACCAGTTAAGCCTTTCTTTTACAGTGGCTTGGTATGGATTGGAATTTATTTACCGACAGGTATCAAGAGATTATCCCTAAGTTTTCTGACTTTATTGAAGCCCTTGAGACGCCTTTTCCCATTGGTCTGCGTTACAGTAAGGCCGCCAAAGAAAAAATCTTGAGTCTTGATGAGCGGGATGCCATTGAACCAGCCCCAGAGATGCCTTTTATCCAAGTGAGTGGTGAGAGAAAATATTGGGGTAGCCAGTTATTACATCATCACGGTGGATATTTTATCCAGGCACTTAGTAGCCTTTTTCCAGTCCTGGCCCTCGCTCCAAAGACCACTGATATCGTTTGGGATATGTGTGCCGCGCCAGGGGGGAAAACAAGTCACTTGAGCCAGATTATGGATAACTGCGGCCTTATTTTGGCCAGTGAGCCAGAACTTTCACGCAGAAGAGTGCTTAAGGCCAATCTTACTCGCATGGGAGCGTGCAATGTTTGTGTCCTAGAGGGAAAGGCCCAAGATCAAGACTTTACTCATCCTGTATTTGATAAGGTTCTTCTTGATGGACCCTGCTCTAGCGAGGGAACCTTTCGTCACGATACAATTAAAGGGGGAAAAAGAAGAAAGGTTAATTATCTAACATATAATGAACCTTTTAGACATGAGCTTCATAAGGAACAAGCCTCTCTCTTACGCCACGGTTTTAAATTTTTAAAATCAGGAGGTACTTTAGTGTACTCCACCTGCACTTATGACCCTCACGAAAACGAAAAAGTTATTAGTGATTTTCTCAATGAGGAAGCCAAAGCAAAACTTGTGGATATCGATTTACCGCTGAAAGAAAAAATGGCTCAAGGACTTAGGCAATATCAAGGGGAAGAGTTTCATCCTGATCTCGTTAAGTCTGTTAGGGTTTATCCCCACCTCATTAATTCTATAGGTTTTTATGTCGCAAAAATTCGAAAAAATTCTTAACGAGCAAGAGAGTTTAGAGCTCATCAATTATTGCTTGGATCGCTATGGCGTGCCTGTTAGTTTTTGGACTAATTTTCTTTTTCTTAAGCGCAAAGAAGGCCTTTGGGTGATACCCAATCAATATCGCTCATTTATTGAAGAGCTTTTTGAAATGAACTCATATGACACGGCGGGACTTAGGCTTTTTAGTGGAAAGAACTTCCCCTATAAAGTCACTCATCAGTTTCCTCTTTTTGTGGGCTCATTCATTCAAAAGGGAAAGATTCATGTGAGTAAGGAGTTCGCCTTAAAACTTCTTTTTCGAGAGCCTCTTGAAAAAGATTTTAGTGAAGAAACTCATCCGGGATATTATTTTGTCTATTATAAAGATCAGTATATTGGTATAGCCCTGCTTTCTAGAGGGCAGTGGGTGTCTCAAGTTCCAAAATCTTTAACAGCTCAATTGCCAAAGAGTTTAGATTTAGAAGTTTGCTAATAGTGCGGTGGTGTAAGTGAAGTCAAATTTTCGATTGCCCGCAATTGGCAAATTGTCATAGCGGCCTTGATAGCCCCACTTAAGAGCAAGATTACTGTGAAAGTTGTACTGAAAACTGGGCTCAAAATTGAGCTGCCAGTCAGAACCTAAGGTAAAGTTAGGAAGGTATTCAACATTGAGTTTTAAGGAAACTTCTTTACTCGTCTTATGGGCACCCTCAAGGTATAGACGACCCTGGCTTTGGCGTAAGGTATTTCCATCAGTGCTTTTTTCCTGACGATACCTATAACCAACTTCAGATAAGAGTGTAGTCATCTCTTTTTTTATAATGGTATAAGAAGCACCAAGGTCTCCGTTTGTTCTTAATTCAATTCCTGCAAACTCATCCGCTTCAACGACAACGCCAGTAAAAGCACCAAGGTTTTTCGTAAATGTTCGTCCATACTTTGTGTTTACATCCCAATTTCTCGAGTTTTCAACTCCGAAACTGGTCCCGTACATATAATGACCACCAAGGCGGAAATTATTTTTCCCCCATGCATATTTATTAGTAGTTTTTGCGTTATAGACTTCAACCTCGGTGTTACCACCAGTTACGACCACGCCAAGCTCTGTTTCATGGGTAAATTCAGCAAAACTAGAAAGGGTCATAAGCATGAGTGAAAGAGCTATGAATAATGGCTTAAACATAAGAAGTCCTTGATATTAATTTGTTATCTCTTATCAAAAGGGATCTGTCCTTGGCAATGGTATTAACTTAACTATATTTATCAGTCTTTGTTTGGCTGAGTTTGGGACTAAGCTAAAAGGCTTAATTATTTTTAACTGGAAAAGAGTCCAGATAGAGGTTAAAGTTTGATAAATATATATTATTTGAAAGAAAGAGGGGATTATGGCCTTTTCTGGGCTAAGGAATTGTCAAAGGCCTAAAGAAATCCTTCAAGGATTAATCAAACTTTCCTTTAGTGAAGGGCCTGGCTATTTGTGGCAAAATCTGGGCGGGGAAAGAAGACTGTGGCCAGTGCGGGTCAGAAACTTTGATGTGAATCAAAAAGTCCTAGAAGTTTCAGTAGACTGTGACCTAGAAATTCCCTTGGAAGATTCCGTTATGTGCTTGGATCTTCAGGAAATCGAATCTAATAAAGACCTATTTTTTAAAGGTGAAGAAAAAGATATTCTCTTTAAAACTGAGGGAGGGGATTATCTTATTCGTGATGATCAAGTAAGGATTAATATTCCTCATAGGGTATTTTTTCGTGAAGATAGAGAGGCAAAAAGGTTTGTTCCCCAGTTTCCTCCTTCTTTGTCGATGAAATTATTAAGAGAAAAGAATGATAGCATTAACCTTATTATGGAATGCCAGAATATAAGTAAAAAAGGAATTGGTGCGGCCATGCTCCCATCACAGGGGCACTTCCTTGAAAAGGGAGACTGTTTATTTCTAGAAAAGGTGGGCGATAATATTCTTGCTCCTCCACTTTCTCTGGAGATCGTCTACAAAAGACAAACCAAGGTAGAGGAAGTCTCAAAAATTCAAATGGGTTTATCCTTTGATGAGGAATTGACTAGTGAGATGATAAAAGAAATCCTGGCCAGTATTACTTAGCTTTTACACAAGAAAATTCGTAAACTCGAACTTGAATATTGGATTTATAGTCTTCTCTTAAAGTAATGTAGTCAGTTTGACTAAATTTATCTGATGAAATTTTAAAAACTCCCGGTTGGCAAATTTCCCTCATTAATTCCAGAGTTTTTCGATTTCTAGCACGGTTCATTGCTGCTGTCCGGGCAAGGGGATAGTGAATACGGGCAAAGTTGATGCGACCATATTTGTCGCGAAAGATCTGATCGGCCTTGGGCTCCCACTCTTTTTTCTCTTTTTCTGAGTTTGAGGAGCAGCCAATCAGCAATAAGAATAAAGGAATTAGGAATATTTTCATGGCTTTATTTTGAAGAGATTAGCTCCTTTTGGCAAACTTCTTGTTGGCCTTCTAAAAGCGTGATAGTGAAGCATATGGGTTCTTATTTGAGCAATGATATTCAGGAAGCCGTATCGGCCTTTGAAAATGGAGGTTTGGTGGCGATGCCTACAGAGACCGTTTATGGTCTTGCTGCCCCTATTGGTAACCTAGAGTTAGTAAAAAAAATCTTCTCTTTTAAGGAAAGACCTTTTTTTGATCCTCTTATTGTCCATGTTCATTCGATTGAGCAAGCCAGGCAATGTTGTCGTCATTGGCCAGCTATGGCCCAGGATTTGGCGGACTCCTTTTGGCCGGGTCCTATGACTTTGGTATTAGAAAAAAGTGAAAAGATAAATGATCTTATAACTTCAGGACTCTCGACAGTTGGTATAAGAATGCCAAATCATCCAGTAGCACTAAAACTTATTGAAGCTTGTGGTGGGCCTTTAGCTGCACCAAGTGCTAATAAATTTACCAGGACTAGTCCAACTCAGCAGGAACATGTCTTAGAGAATTTTTCCAATGAGGATGTGTGTGTTCTATCATCACCACCGAGTAGTGGAGGAATTGAATCTACGATCATTCGTCTTAATGAAAAGAAGTCAGTTCTAGAAATCCTGAGACCTGGATTAATAACAAAGGAAGACCTTAAACCCCTTTTGGAAAAACATCATTATCAGCTTCGCTTAGCAGCTAATGCTTTTGAAAAGGCCGTAGAGGCCCCAGGGCAATTTGCGATTCATTATTCACCTAAACATCCCCTTAGTGTTTTTGAAGAGGGTGAGAGTTTACCAAAAGACTTTTTAGTTCTGGCGCTTAACCAAGATCCCTATGTTAGTGCGCGAGAACTTTATATGTTGATGCAAAAAAAGTTGCCTGTAGGTTATAAGGGGTTAGCTTTTATTTTACCCAAATCTCGAAAAAATCTCTCACCTAAAGAAATTGAATTATGGGAGAGTATTGAAAATAGACTGGAAAAAGCCGCCACTAAGTAATAACAAGGGGAATTAAGTGAGAGAGTTCCAGTAAAGATCTTTCCTCAGGTGATGAATTTTACTTTTTTCTAAAGACCATTCTCGGCCATAAATATCTCTTAAAACTATCGTATAGAGAGTTTTTCCTTTGAGAAATTCAATATCTTTTATATCAATACTCTTTTTTTCGTTGGGTGCTAAAGTATGAACTAAGTTTTGGGGAGAGTAAAAGATTTGTCTTAAAAAGCCACTTGGATTTAGGACTCTGATAAACCAGCTATCTAAGTGGACAACCTTGTCTCCTTTATTTTCTATTGTTACGACTAACTGAAGCCTACCTCTTTTGTTGGAGAGCTCTGAGAAAAATGCATTGATGGTCAGCTCACTTTGTTCAGGGAAAAATCTGATCAGACGGCTTTGATAAAGTCGGTAACAGAAAATGCCAATGAAAAAAGAACAAATCGCTACAATAAGAAATAACATGGGTTAATTGTAGCAAAGATTGAAGAAATTTTCTTTAAAGAGAGAGGTACTCTTCTAAATTGATACCATTGTCATAGTTTGAGGTGCCCTTTCCATCAAGGTACTCCATGCACCACACTTCTAAGCTTAACAGAGTGAAGATTCGATAACCATGATGCTTAAGCTCTAAGAGTTCATAATCTTTTACTTTTTGAGCGAGAAACTCATCGAAGAGACTATCGAGAAAGGTTGCATTATACCAACCACGCGCTTTTAAGCGTTTGAGAAGCTTTTCTAAAACGGAGGTTCTTGGTCTTAATATTTTATACCAAGGAATATCAAAACTTCGATTATAAATTTCTTCCTTTTTCAAGTAACGGCTAAGTGCCATTTTGTGAAAGCGCCGATTGATCGTTTTATTATTGGTAAGTCGATGGAGGGTTGTTCCTCCATTTACCCACTCATAGGGAAGGGAATTGATAAAGTGAATGAGGTTTTTATTAATGGTGGGTAAGTAGAAATTGATTCCAAAGTGTTCAACTGACCTAGTGGTAGAGAAGCTTTGATAGGTGTAAAAGGCATTATAAAGCTTTCCCGAAATAAGAGCATCTCTAAAGTTATCTTTGGTGAAGGGGACTTGGTAACTAGCTTTGGGTATTGTTGCTTTATTTATTTCATCAACAAAGAGTTGTTTTTGGAATTCTGGAGAAAAGTGACGGTAGGTGCATAAATCCATCATAAAATTCTCATAATAGTTTTTCTTAGTAAAAAGCTCTGAGACGTGTTGGAGTTCCCAAAATCTTTCCCAGTCAGTAAGTTTAACTGCTACTTTGGCAAATTGGGCAAAGGCCTTTCTCATTCCTTGTGGCAAATTCTTTATATAACGGTGGTATTCGGCGACAGGAAAGTATTCACCCCATAAGGTATCCCCTCCATCTCCACCAATAAGTCCATCTACATGATTCTTT
>JASBRV010000093.1 GCA_030149295.1 Bacteriovoracales bacterium
CCTGCCGGCAAGTGATCTAGAACCTGGTTAATGATACGAAGACTTTGCTTGAGTTCATGTAGACGCACAAGAAAGCGGTCATAAGTGGTTCCATCAATTCCCAAAGGAACTTCAAAGTCCACATCATCATAGAAATAACGAGGCTTTGATTTACGAGAATCAAAATTGACTCCGCAAGCGCGAAGATTAGGTCCAGTAATGCCTAATTCAATCGCCTCAGTAGCACTCATGGAAAATCCAGTGGTTTCACTCATCCAACGTGAATTTCTTAATAGCTCGCCTTCAACATCTTCTAAAACTTTAAAAATATATTTCGCTGCCTCAAGACTTTCTGTTCCCCAACCTATAGGAGTTTCATGCAGCATTCCCCCAAAGGTGAATAGTGAGAATTTTTGGCATTTACCTGAAAATAAATTGTATAGATGAAAAATCTGCTCCATAAGCTCACAAAAAACACTGGCTTCACTGAAGAAGCCTAGCTCATGGGTCAGTTCCCACAGAAAATGCAGGTGGTTCTCTGAACGCGCTAATTCCATCCAGACCATTCTGAGGGCTTTGGCCTTATCAGGGACATCGATCTTTAGTCGTTGTTCCATCGTTTCGACAAAAAGAAGAGGAGCAAAGACACAATCCTTCATGCAAAGTCTTTCAAAATAATAAGTAAGATGAAAAAGATTTTTATTTAAAAGGAGTTTCTCAAAATCCCTAAAATGAAATCCCCTTTCAGTTTGGATATCAAAAACTCTTCCTTGAGCATGTAAAAAGTCGACCCTTGCTTTGCCATTAAGAGGACTCGTATAAGGCCCGAACCTTTGCCACTTTCTTTCAAAGTCGTGATCCATTGGTCTAAGGGGTAGCTCATAATGAGGAACCTCCTTAACCTTATTAAAGTCCCTTTCTTTTTCTTCTAAGGCTTTTCGTTGTTCAGACATTAAGCCATTATTGATATGAAGACCGAAGCGATGGCAAAGATCCTCTTCCAAAGGCTTCGCACTTTTCCATTGTCCCTCAAGGCTAGGAAAGAACAAACTCTCCCCGATAAAGACTTTGACCTGTAGCCGAAAAAAGTACTCCAGATTGATCAATTGATAAATAAGGCTTCTTCCCTCGCCTTCTTTCTCAATCGTCATATCGAGCAGCATAATAAAGCCAAACTCATCTTTTAAATGAAAGAAAAAATCCTCATAAAGAATGCATCCCTCTCTATCTAAGGGAAAGACCTCGGGAGATTGAAAGGTTAGATGACCACTATCGGAAAAAGAGGAATAAAACTCAGTACCAAATCTCTTAAAAAGCTCGTCTCTAAGACTCAATCAAGGCCTCCTTAGACTCCCCTTTTCTCACAAGAGATCTCAGACTTTTGATGGCTTCTTTCAAAGCGTCTAAAGTGGGAGGACAACCACCAAGAACAATATCAACAGGTAATAAGTCACTTAAAGGTGTTGTCTGAAAGAGAGCTCCACTAGCACTGCACATACCAACAGCTATGACATACTTAGGACTTTTTAATGAAGAATAAGCCTCTAGAATATAGGCTTTATTATAATTATTGATAACACCTGAAACCACGAGAACATCACAAGACTCTACTTTCTTATTATCAATAAAATCTTCTCTAATGTTAGCTGCCTGAGGATTAGGACCACTTAATCTGGCCAACTCCCTAGCACAACAATTTCCCCCAATGACAAAGGGGTTCATAAGTTCAGCTCGAGACCAAGAGCGCAATTGGGCCAAAAAGGTTTTCGAATTTAAAACTGTTGCCTGAGCAGAGGTGGTAGTGTTGTTCATTATCTTGGTATTTTAGGTCCCCCCACGAGGGATGACAACCTAACGAATCACGTCGTAACGACCTCTTTTGATATTTCCTGAAAACTTGTCCCATGAAATATCAATGGGAAAAATAGGTGGTTTCTCTTCAAGTTTTCTTGCGTTGCAACCTAATGTTTTTCCCTTACTGAAGTTCCAAGCAAAAATCTCTTTATGAGAGCCTCCAATACCATTATCAAACTCCCGAAAGCGATAATGAGGCTTATTAGAGTTTCCAAGTGAGCTCATAACCGTAACGGCCATCTCAAAGGATTGATCGAGCTCTTGTGAACTACACCGTCTCGGGGCATTGACATCATAGCGCCTTTTACCATTGGCCGTGCGCGTGTTTTCTACCCATGTGCGTCGGTCACATAAATAATAGTAATTGAGATCTTCAAGTTGAAACCAATTCATCATATAAGCAAAGAACCAAAACCTTTTTCTGTCTTCTTTAGGATTTGCTGGTCTAACAAACCTAGAACAGGTCTTAAACCTTTCTCCGTATTTGTTGTGAAAGGTGAAAAAATAACGGGCCCAATCGAGCATTCTTTTTTCATTTTCCGCAGCTTCCTCATCTTTTTTCACTTCTGCGCGG
>JASBRV010000008.1 GCA_030149295.1 Bacteriovoracales bacterium
TGGCACCTCGATGTCGGCTCATCGCATCCTGGGGCTGGAGCAGGTCCCAAGGGTTTGACTGTTCGTCAATTAAAGCGGTACGCGAGCTGGGTTCAGAACGTCGTGAGACAGTTCGGTCTCTATCCTCCGTGGGCGTAAGAAGTTTGAGAGAATCTGTCCTTAGTACGAGAGGACCGGGATGGACGAACCTATGGTGAATCGGTTGTGGCGCCAGCTGCATTGCCGAGTAGCTAAGTTCGGAAGGGATAACCGCTGAAAGCATCTAAGTGGGAAGCCTATCTCAAGATAAGACTTCTATTAAGACAACTTGTAGACTACGAGTTTGATAGGTCAGAGGTGTAAGTGCAGTAATGTATTGAGCTGACTGATACTAATTTGTCGTTTTGCTTTTGTTCTATTTTACATGGGTTCTGTTTTGCTACTAATTCTGTTTTGAAAGTACGAAAGATCGTGCTAGAAATAGTGCGAGAAGTTTAGGACTATGCTGAATGAATTGTTTTTAATTTGATTCAGCTAGTAGGAAGCGAAGAGCGAGTGAGGGGAGACGTACTCAATGTACGTCGGACTGAACGAGACTCAAAGCTGACGCCCTAGATGGATAAAATTTAAATACAATTTTGGAGTGTCGATAGCGTTGGGGAAACACCCGATCCCATCCCGAACTCGGCAGTTAAGCCCAACATCGGCGAAGGTAGTGCTCGGGAGACTGAGTGTGAGAATAGCAAGATGCTCCAATTTTATAGAAAGCCCTACTTCGGTAGGGCTTTTTTTTTTGCCAGTTTCAAATTGCAAAAGCAATTTGGAATTGAGCAACTTCACACTAAAATTGTGAAGGGCTTAGCAGAGATATTTGAAAAGTAGTGTAGAGCGATAAGGAGGGGACAAAGAAGTGAAACTTCTTCAGGACCCGACTGGCAAGCGATGATACGAAAAAAGAACTCTGAAGAAAACTCGCTTGATCGAGCTGCGCTCGCTAAGGCGTGATGTACCTTCGGGTACTTCGTGCCTGAAGCAAACGATGTTAAAAAAAGTGCGTGATACCTTTTTTGAATTCAGAAATGAGGTGAGTGAAAAGTGGACTTAATTGAGCTTGGTTTTTGTCGAAAGCCTCATGGTATAAAAGGAGCTTTTTCCTTTCATCTACACAATCGTGAAGATTCAGTATTAAAAAAAGGTTTTAAGATAACTTTAAGGCCATTAGCACCAGAAAGCTCTCTGCCTAAAATGGGCAAAGTTTTTGAAATCTCTTCTATTTCTTTCGGTAATAAAATAATTGCGAGCCTCAAGGAAGTTAAGGATAGAAATACAGTAGAAGCTATGCTTCCGTTTACCATTTTTGCAGAACGCTCTGACTTTCCAGAAACTGATGATGGTGAAATTTATTTATCTGATCTTATAGGCACTCAAGCCTATGAAGAAAACGGAGACCTAGTGGGAGAGATTGTGGACCTTGGGTTCAACGGCGTTCAGGATATTCTGATTATCAAAGGGAAAGAGAAGAAGTTGGAGATACTCTTTATTGATTCCTTTGTTTTGGATATCGATATGACTAACAACCGAGTGATAGTAAGGCTTCCGGAATATATATGAAAAATATTTGGGTGATCTCTTTATTTCCAGAGTTCTTTAAACCGCTCTTTGAAACAGGAGTGGTTGGCTCTGCTTTGCGAGGGGAAAGAGGAGATTTACCAAAACTGAAAGTCTTAAATCCGAGTGATTATAATGAAAAAGGATTTAAGGGGGTCGATAGTGC
Source organism: Bacteriovoracales bacterium (assembly GCA_030149295.1). Taxonomy (GTDB): domain Bacteria; phylum Bdellovibrionota; class Bacteriovoracia; order Bacteriovoracales; family Bacteriovoracaceae. The sequence goes on from JASBRV010000008.1 coordinate 1,754, forward strand.
TCCCTATGGCGGTGGTGCCGGGCAAGTCATGAGAGCTGATGTGCTGGAGAAGACTCTGCTTGAAGGAATAGTAAGAGATTCAGATCTCAGTCAGTTTGAAGTCATCTACTTAGGTCCTAGGGGAAAAACTTTTAATCAAGAAATAGCAAAACATTTTAGTAAAAATTTTTTAGAAAACTCTAAAGAACTTGTTTTTATTTGCGGCCGTTATGAAGGCATCGATGAGAGGTTTCTCAATAAATATGTGACAAGGCATTTAAGTCTCGGTGATTTTGTTCTATCTGGTGGAGAGCTGGCGATACTTCCAATTTTAGATAGTATCTTTCGTTTAATGCCCGGGGTTTTGGGAAATGAATCTAGTGCGATGGAAGAATCTTTCGATGGGAAAGGGATAGAGTTTCCTCAATTCGCCAAGCCACAAACGGCTTGTGGAGAAGATGTGCCAGAAATTTTATTAAGCGGGCATCACAAAAAAATAAAAGAGTGGCGAGAAGATCAAAGAGTTAAAATGACCAAAAAGTATCGGCCTGACCTTTTAAGATTGGCGGAAAAGAAATGAAACTTTATCTAGGCCTTGTGCATCACCCAATTATTAATAAAAGAGGTGAAAAGGTTACGACCTCCGTTACAAATATGGATATTCACGATATCAGTCGTAGCTGTCGTACATTTGGGGTTACTGAATATCATATTATTACTCCTCTGGAGGCCCAGCATGGCCTAATGGATCGAATACTTGGCCATTGGGAGAGGGATGAAAATGGAGCTTACAATCCAGATCGACAAGATGCATTGGCCGTGGCCAGGGCAAGTTACTCCCTGTCCCAAAGCATTGATGAAATAGAGAAGCGGGAAGGGGTAAGGCCCCTCATTTGTGCCACAGGCGCTAACTTTAAAGAGTATGAATTAAATCCTGACCAGGTAAAAGAGAGGGCACTTATTGACAAAAAGCCTATCTTCTTGATATTTGGTACAGGCTGGGGACTGCACGCCGAGGCATTAGAACTTGCTGATTGTTTGGTTGAACCTATTTTCGGAGCTAGCTCTGATGGGTATAATCACCTTTCTGTGAGATCTGCTGTGGCCATTTATTTGGATCGCTTTACGCGCTCTAACTGATGGGCCTCTGTAGTCTAGAAACTCAAAGCTTGAATTAAGGTCACCTTTTGTGACCCTCTGGTTAGCTTAGAAAATTAGCTTCCTCCGTGAAGCACAGGAGAAAATGATGAATCTTGTAGATGTTGTAAAAGCTGATCATCAAAATCCAAATGCTGAAAAACACCCAAACTTTAAATCTGGTGATACGGTTAACGTTCACACAAGAATTAAGGAAGGTGACAAAAGTCGTATTCAGCAATTCAAGGGAACTGTTATTTCTGTAAAGAAAAAGGGTGATCTTGAAGGACATTTCAGAGTAAGAAAAACTTCTTCAGGTATTGG
>JASBRV010000119.1 GCA_030149295.1 Bacteriovoracales bacterium
CTTCTACTTTCGCTTCTACTAAAGGAGGATTTAGTTACATCAGATTATCGTCTGTCTAAAATGCCCGATTATCTTTCTCGTCTTAAATTCACCGCCGAAGCGGTAAAATCTATTTTCTTATTCGAATGTCAAAGATCAAAAAAACTCATCAGTATACAGTTAGCTACAAAGCCAATCCCCGTAACAAAAGTGGTGGAGATGACTGGGATCGAACCAGCGACCTTCTGAATGCAAATCAGACGCTCTCCCAACTGAGCTACACCCCCATTTGATGAGGACCTGTATATTTCTGAGGTGAGGGGTAATTTAGTTATTTTAAGTATTACTGTCAACTTTAAATTTTCCATTTTGAAAAAAAATTCGTCATAATAAAAAAGTAACAATTTTAAATACTTAAATTTTATTTAAACCTTGGATTTACCATGAAAAACTTAGTCACCCTATCGACCCTACTCTTCCTCATGTTAGGCTTAAATTCTTGCTTCAAAGAAGAGAAAGAAAAGACGGCTAAGCCGAGTAGTGGCGACTCAAATGTCATCCTAGCTAAAGATTTAGCGAGAGATAAAAATGGGCTCTCCCATGATTCTATTGTGATTAAAACGGTGAGAGGCAACATTGAGTTTAAACTCTATCCAGAGAAAGCCCCCAACACAGTGACAAGAATCATCGAATTAGTGAATGACGGTTTCTATGACGGAATTAAGTTTCATAGAGTTCATCCCAACTTTGTTATTCAAGCAGGAGACCCAACTGGAACAGGCACAGGTGGCTCTGGAAAAAAACTCAAAGCTGAATTTAACGACATTCAACATATAAAAGGAACAGTGGCTATGGCGAGAACACAAGATCCAGATAGTGCCGATAGCCAATTTTATATTGCCCTTACGACACTACCTAACCTAGATGAAAAATATACTGTTTTTGGACAAGTGATTGATGGATTAGACGTCATCAATCAGATTCAAAAAGATGACGTCATAATCAGTATGATTTTTAAAAGAAAAAAGTAATTACTTTCCGTGTCTGTCGCCGTCTTTTATGTAGATAAAAGACTTTAATACAACAAGTGCAATGATAAGAACGATGATAATTCCCCAGGTCGGCATCATGAACTGGTCCGGCTGAGGAGTTTGTACTGTTTTATCAACAATGGAAGATGTCTTTTGCATAATACTCTCCTACCTGTTAACCGATTCTAAAATAACAACAACGGCGTAAACAAAAGCACTCATAGGAATTGCCGCAATAAACTTAAGCCAAAACTTTTCATCTTCAAGGTGCATATACCAATAAGCAACGGCCATAGCCTTACCTAACGCAAGTACTGTTAGCCATATAGCTTTCCACGTGTAGGTAAGCTCCATTCCATCAGCAACGAAAAGCTCTAAAATTGTAAGAACACCAAGCAACAGAAAAATGGCAAAATATTTTTTCTTATGGCTGTGGTAAACCTGAGTGTCTGCACCCATCTTTTGCTCCTAATTATTTAATCTCAAAAACTATATTAATCTTATTATTAACTTCCAGAATATTTCCGATTAACTAATAAACCAATATCGATCATAAGCTTATCCATCCCTACTTTGTCAGTAGAGTAATACCCTCTAATCATCCCCTCTTCATCAACTAAAACAAGCTTTTCTGTGTGAACAATATCCATTAAGGTAATCGTCTCTTCCCCCAAGACGCCTTCAACAGGTTCTTTCTCACCCATTGGTACTTTGTAACCGTCGATAAGTAGAGATCTCAATTCACTTCTTTTACCTGTTAAAAAGTGCCAGACATAGGGATTGGCTTTATTTTTTCGTGCATACTTAAAAAGCCTCTCTGGATTATCGTAAGCCGGATCAACCGTAATAGAGAGCATGGCAATTTTTTGTCCGAGACCCTTCACTCTTTTTTGCGCCACTTTCATTCTTTCAATAAGCCCTGGGCATGTCGTAGGACATGAGGTGAAGAAAAAAGATGCCATATAGATACGGCCTTTTAAATCTTTTGATCCGAAGGGCTTTCCAAAGCCATTTGTCAGAGTGAACTCTGGAACCTTACCAAGACGAGGTAGCTCCGGAGGAAGTTCTCTATTAATCGAACGATAGATCGGATAACTAAATGTGACGAGGAAAAATAAGCACCAGAAAAGCTTGTTGCGAACAAGCCTTTCTACCACTGATTCTTCTCTAATGTAGTTTAGGGACTCTGTATTCATCGATTACTTTTTCATGCGAGCGACAAAGTTTTGTCTCTTCGCAGAGTTTTTATATCCTCTTAAATAGTCGATGTAATAGGCAAGAGCCCAAATTTTATGATCTTCTAGAGTGTCTTTCCAAGCTGGCATAGCCGTTCCACCAACACCACCAAGGAGTCTGACATAAATATCCTCTACCGCTTTATCAGCGCGAACACTTCTCAGTTCATGCCATGTAAAATCAGGAGGAACAACCGCATATCCGTGATCAGACTCTTGTATTTTAAGCTTATAAAAATCCTCTTCAAGCTCACCATATTCATCACCAGTAAGCTCTTTTGACATGAGATTCATCTCAGCTTCTGTAACATAGCCTCTGTGACAAGACTGGCAATTCGCTTCAACGTGATAGATTTTTCTTCCTAACTCAATGGCTTGCTGTCTACGAGCAATCGTGAAGGGATCCTTAAATTTTTCACGATCAAATTTTTTGCCAAGCTCTTTATCTTTACCTATCCAAGTGTCAGGAGCAAAAGTTTTAATATATTGCCATACGGCAACCATTTGATCCTGCTTAAGATCCCATGGAAGCATCGCTGATCCATTAAGCCCATGCTTAAGCGCTTTATAGATAGCATCGTCATGGGGAAGTTCACCACTAACGACATTACCAAACTTGATAATTCCTAATTTGAAATTTCTAGGAGGTGGTTGCAACCCTTTTGAGGCAACACCATCACCACCACCATCTACACCATGACAGGCCATGCAATACTCTTGGTAAATTTGTTTACCTTTGTTAAGAGTGGCAGCTGATACGTATTGGCCTCCGGCCATAACAACGCCTTCTTTAAACTCAGTCGGCTCACAACCAACAAAAGACACAACCGAAAGTGCAGCCAATGATAATGTCAAAAACCTTTTCATAATATTCCTCGAAAATATTTAAAAAACAAAAATACTAAAATAAATAATGGCCCAGACAATTCCCAAGAAGTGCCAAAACTGACCGACATTTTTAAACCATATATGATTTCTTAATTCGTCTCTCTTTCCCATGATGGAAGGAATGAGTAACACTAAACCAATAATGCCTCCAACTACGTGAGCTGCATGAACCCAAGTGAAGGCATAAATAATCGAACCAAAAACAGTGGTATCAACAAAGATTCCACTTGCTTTCAAATCACTCCATAAGAAGAGCTGACTCACCATAAAACCAAGACCAAGAAAAAAAGTCAGTCCAAAATAACGAACAACCCCTTTAGAGTTTCCAGATTCATTTGCTTTCTCAGTAAGAAAGTAAGTCAGAGAACTGATAAGAATGATCACCGTGCTTATGGTTGGCAAACCCAGGTTTGCTCTTTGCATTCCCACAGGCGGCCAAACATCAGAAGTAAAACGATAAGCAATGTATCCCAACATAAGAGTGGCAAATAACATTGAAAATGAAACGAGAGTCATGACCATCGCAATGGACGAAGTCATCTTTTCTCTCTTCTCATTTACTTTATAGTCATTTGCCACAGCAGTTGCCATTTCTTTCCTAAGCTAATTCTTCAGTTTGATATTGAAAGTCTTTACCTTGAAGATTGGGGTTACCCAGCTCATGAGGCCCACATTTCACAACTGGAATTTCCTTAAAGTTGAAATGAGGAGCCGGTGAAGGAATAGTCCATTCAAGAGTTCCAACTTCCCAAGGATTGTCCGATGCTTTTTGCTTTTTAAAGAAAACAGCGTGGACAAAGTTAACCACAAAAATGATTTGAGCGAATCCCATAATAATTGCGGACCAAGTGGCAAACATATTAAGTGGGATAAGCTTTTGAGTAAATTCATAGATGAATGGGTTAAAGATACGACGGTGCATACCACCATATCCAACAAGCATCATGGCAAAGAAAACACCATTTAGGCCCATCATCGTGATCCAAAAGTGAACCTTGGCCCAAAACTCATTCATCATGGTTCCAAACATCTTTGGCATCCAAAAATAAGTCGCTGCAAATCCTCCTAGAAGAACTGAAGCGGCCATCGTGTAGTGGAAGTGACCAACAACAAAGTAAGTATCGTGAAGATAAAGGTCAGTTGTCACAGTACCAAGATATAGACCAGTCAAACCACCAAGGCCGAAAACAAAAACAACTCCAAGAGAGAAAAGCATGGGACTATGGAAGCGGATTGAGCCTTTCCAGATAGTTCCGAGCCAGTTGGCGAAAAAGATCGCCGAAGGAATTGAAATGGTCATAGTAAGAGTCATAAATGTTTGAGTCAGAAGTGGTGACATCTGAGTTGTAAACATATGGTGACCGTAAACAAGAGTTGAAAGGATGGTGATCGAAGTCATTGCAAGGGCAGTTGCCTTAGCGCCAAAAGCAGGTTTTCTTGCGAAGAAAGAAAGAAGGTCCGAAACAATCCCCCAAGCAGGAAGGATAAGGATATAAACTTCTGGGTGACCGAAAATCCAAAAAACGTGTTGAAAAAGAACGGGGTCTCCAGTTCCTGTTGTTGCAGCGGCTCCAGCAAGAAAGAAAGTCGTTCCAAAAACACGATCAAAAATAAGGAGTAAACAACCCGCTCCAAGAACAGGAAGGAAGATAGCATTAAGAACTGCTGTTAATCCGAGGCCCCAAATCGTAAGAGGCATATCAAAATAACCCATACCTGGTGCTCTCAAACAAATGATGGTCGTGATGTAATTCACAGCTCCCATTGTGGAAGAAACACCAAGGACAAAAATCGCCAGTGTCCAAAGAGTTTGCCCAACACCAGGAGAACCAATCAAAGTTGAAAGAGTAGGATAAGAAGTCCAACCGCCTGCTGCCGCACCAAGAGGCGTGAACAGGGATCCCAGAAGAAGAGCTCCAGAGATCACAGCTATGTGAAAAGAGAGCATATTCAACAGAGGAAAAGCCATATCCCGCGCTCCTAACATCAACGGAATACAGAAATTACCAAAAGCACCAATAAGAATCGGTGTGATGGCATAGAAAATCATAATTGTACCGTGCATAGTAAAAAGCATGGCGTAGGTATCAGGGGGAACAGCTCCTCCTGTTTCTGGGAAAAGAAACTTACCGATCACTGGAAAAGGTGCTCCTGGGTAAGCCAAGGTCCAGCGAATCATAAGGGCCATTAAACCACCGACAAACAAGAAAAAGATTCCGTACCAAAGGAACTGCTTCCCAATGACCTTATGGTCATACGAAAAGATGTACTTTGATAGAAATGTTGTTGGTTTGGGGTGGATGTGCTGTTCGTAAAAAGCCATCTCTGTATCTCCTAATAATTAATTCTAGTTTTTTGTCATTCCAATTTTTTTGGTGCTTGAAGTAGGATTCCACTTCCAACCCCAGTAAATGTCAGCGTCTTCTGGATCATTGACGGCTCTATGAATTTTCCCGGCCTCAGCTAACCAGTGAGAGTAGTCATCTTCATTATAAAGTGTGAGCTTCGCAGCCATTCTGTAGTGATAAGTTCCACACATTTCGGCACAAGCGATGTCGTAGGTTCCTGGCTTAGTAAATTCAATCCACATTCTCGTGATACGTCCTGGAATAGCATCTGTCTTTCTACGGGCATTAGGAAAGTAAAGTGAGTGGATCACATCTTTGGAAAGAATTTGAAAAACAATTTTCTTATTGGTTGGTAAGCGAAGATCGTTAAGGGTCACGATATCATCTTGGGTGTTGAAAACTCCGTCTTGTCCGGGCAAACGAAAGTTCCATGCCCATTGCTGACCAAGAACTTGAACTCTAACGACATCCTCTTTGGATTCGTCAGGCCAGTTGATAAAGATACCGGTGTAGTCATTATTCGACATTCTCGTAATATTGAGGTCAATACCAATAAAAACAGCGATACCAATAATGGTCGCAACAAGAATGTGAGTCTTCTTATTTCCATAAGTGTAATATGGCTTTGGGTGTCTCTTTTGATGGTAAAGGTATGAGAAACCAAAAAGACCGATACAAACTAAAATAAAGAAGAAAAGATTCAACGTGGTCGTGTAATTAAAAAGATAATCAATAAGGTGACCATGAGTTGAAATGTCTTCAGGTGGAGCAATCTGTTCAAAGAAACCAAGCTTTTCAGTGTTCTTTAAGATCGGTTCCGTAAAAACTTTGTTTTTCATCGTTATATTCCCTTAAGCTAAAAGCCCAATGTTTAAGAGTATCTTTAAATGTCTGAGTTACTCGGCATTGTACTAATAATTTTCACAATTTACTATAATCTATTTGCTTCCACGCTAGCTTAGATAAATCATAGAACCCAGCAGCAAAGGAAGGTAAAAAATTGACCCAAAAAAATAAATTCGCGCCCACTTTCTCAACAACTCTTCTTGCTGGTTGGGAACCAATAAAACTTTTATAGAAACCAATAAAAAAATGAAATTGAGGAAAACAGAAAAATAACCGTAAAGATCCGTGACTCCAATATCGTAAATCCACGGATAAAGAGCGACATAAGCCAATAACGCGGTCAGGCTAAATATTCCCCATTTGGTTAAAGTAAGCCCAAAAGAGTTTGGATAAACTTTAATATCTGCTTTTCCATAATCCTTAGCATGATAAATGGAGATGGCAAGAAAATGAGGAAGCTGCCAAACGAAGAGAATCCAAAAAAGGGCCCATCCCATTTCTGTCATTTTACCCATGACAATAGTCCAGCCCATTAACGGAGGCAGAGCTCCAGGGACGGCGCCAACATAAAGGGCAAGAACACTTTTTTGCTTTAAGGGCGTGTAAGCGAAAACATAAAGCGAAGCAGCAATAAAGCCCAACCAAGCAGTTAAACCGTTAACAGTCCAATAAAGACCGGCCAATGCCACGATCATAAGAAAACTACTAGCGAAAAGGGCAGTCTTCGGATTCATTCTCCCCGCAGGAAGTGGACGCTCTTTTGTGCGGTCCATCAACTTATCAATATCTCTTTCCATCCAGCAATTAAAAGCTGCAGCTCCCATGACCAGAATAAAAGTAAAGAAAAAGCCCTTTAGTCCCAAGAAGAAATCCAAAGGTCTCGGAGCTAACATCATGCCGACAAAGACCGTCGACATCACAAGCATTCCAAGACGAGGCTTTGTGATCTCTAACATGTCGCTCCAAAAGGAAAACCTTTTCTCTGCCAATTTTTCCTTTTCTACCGCCCGTACCTGAAGATTAAGCTTCCAAAGAAGTGCGAGGGAAAGCACGCCACTGGTAAAATGAAAAATCGTCCACGGCTGAGAGAGCTTCCAAGCCACGGCCAAAAGGCCAAGAATCTGCTGAAGAGAAAGAGCTATAAAAGCTAAAGCTGCTACCTTTTTTAAGGAAATGCTCATTTGCTGTTTATTTAAGTGAAAAATCCAAATAGCGGCAAAGGCCCAAGTAAAAAAGGAAACAATGCGATAAAACATATGAATCTGCCCAGGAGCACCTTTTGGCCACAAGCTGCTACCAGTACTGGCGTTGCAAGAGAGAACAGATTCCCATCCAAGACCACACGCATTAAGAACCCCTGCATGGCGAACAAAAGCTCCAAGAACAATAGTTGAAGCTGAAAGAAAAACCAGCAGACCAAGGCCATCAGATAGTTGAAGCCCACCCCAAAGCCTAGGTGTCAGACTCCATTCTTTGAGAGAGGATTTTAAAGAAATTCGATGATCAATAAGAATAAGGGTCGTAACAAAAAATAAGGAAAGAGCAAAATGACTCGTGTTTACAATGGTAGGCAGTCGATAAAAGCTCGTGATTCCTCCAAGTAAACCCTGGATACCCACTAGGAAAAGGGCAAAGAAACCTAATAGACTTAAGTTTTGGGTTTCATGATCCTTTTCATTTTTTTTGAGAACAAAGGCTAAAACAAGGGTGAGCATTCCTACGATAAGACCCAAAAAGCGATGACCTTTATTGAGACTAAAGTCCATAGGCTCACTGGCTCCATAACAAAGGGGCCAGCTGGTACAAACCAGCGAATTGCTCGAATAATGGACCATCACTCCAAGGAGCAATAGCCCAAACGAGAACACAATGGTAATAAGACTATAAGTTCTTGCGCGTGTCATAAGAAAATCTATTTCTGAGGTTTATACACATCTCAATTGGCTATCGCAATAAAATCCGGTCAAACGGTAAAGTTTCAGGGGGGAAAATGAGTACAAAAAGCGAAGGCACATATTATGGTGATTACCTCGAGTTAAAGAGCCTTTTATCGACTCAAAAGCCAAAAAGTGCCGAAGTTGGCGATGAAGCCCACGACGAAACTCTCTTTATTATTGTGCATCAAGTTTATGAACTATGGTTTAAACAAATCATTCATGAATTCAGCTCTGTCTTGGACATCTTTAGACAAAACCAGATTCCAGAAAATTCTATTGCAACTGCTGTCACGAGATTGGAAAGAATCATAAAAATTCAAAATCTTTTATTGGACCAACTTCCCGTCATGGAAACAATGAGTCCCATGGATTTTCTTGAATTTAGAGATCTTCTTGTTCCCGCCTCTGGTTTTCAATCTGTTCAATTTAGAGAGATAGAAGTGCGTATGGGTTTAAGAACTCATAACCGTAAAGCTGTGGATCGCAATTACTTTCTCGGGCGCCTAAGTGAAGAAGACAAAAACCATATCTTAGCCGTTGAGGAAGATAAGTCCTTATTAGAACTTATTGGAGAATGGCTAGAGCGCATGCCCTTCACCCAACAAAAGAATTTTAACTTTTGGGATGAATACGAAAAAATCGTCACACGAATGCTTGAGCGTGATTTAGAAACCATTGAGAAAAATCTAGCGACCCTCCCTCCCAAAGCGAAAGAAGCAAACCTTGCCAATATTGAAGCCACAAAGAAAACTTTTGCCACTCTTTTTAAAGCAGAAGATCACAAAAAGCTCGTGGAGGACGGTAAAAGAAAACTCTCCCAAAAGGCCACTCTAAATGCCCTTTTCATTCTTCTTTATAGAGAAGAGCCTCTTCTTCATATTCCCTATCGCCTTCTTACTTGCCTTATGGATATCGACGAAAATTTTACAACGTGGCGCTATCGTCACGCTCTAATGGCCCATAGAATGCTCGGTACGAAGATTGGCACAGGGGGATCTTCTGGTCACCACTACTTGAAAATGGCAGCGGAGAACAATCGTGTCTATGAAGACCTCTTCAATCTTTCGACATTTCTCATTTCGAGAAAGGAACTTCCCCAGCTACCTGAAGAAATTAAAAAGAGTTTGAATTTTAATTTTGAGAGTTGATTTCGCTTTGTCGCATTGGCATGGAATCAATTAACTTAAAAAGAAATTTTTCTGTAAATGGCTTATTCGATTGAGCTTTAATCGTTCCATCAAGTCCTAAAAGAGCAAAATCTTTTTTACGTGCTAAAAGAACTTTAGGATAATGAAGGACGATAAGCTTCCTCTCATTAAAACCTTTTATTGAGTCTTTAAAAACTTTCATTTGCCTTTCAATATCCTTAGACTCCTCAACTACGATGAGACGATTTTTCCAAAGAAAGTCTTGGGGTGTTGAAGCAACTATTTTTTGAACCGTCACAAAGAATAGAATCCCCAAAAAAATGAAAAGATTCTTTTTCATCCAAGGAAATCAAGTTTTGCCGCTCCCTCTTGGTAACGGTTTAGGTCGATATTATGTTTTTTAACAAAAGGAGTGAATTTCTCGTTGATAAGAAGCGCGGCCTTCTCCATATCCACTTCATCCACGGAGTTAATTCCTTTCGCTAATTCTTCGAGTATTTCCTGTTGAATAAGACCAGCCTTTTGAGCAAGGTGATATGGAATTAAAGTATAAGTCACCATTCCATAACGAGCTCTATATTTTTCAGGAAAGGCATTTTCAATTTTATGCTCAATAGCTTTTTTAAGAAGAAATCTTTCATCACCTACTTTATCTTTCATCTCGACAAAGTTTTCTAGGGCCATATCGGCAATTGCATTACCATTGGGTCTTTGAAGCTTGTCATAATGGCTAAAGATTTTCCTCCAATCATCTGAATACTTATCCATCAGCGAAAGAAGAACAGAACAATCCTCCATTCCACAATTCATCCCTTGACCAAAAAAGGGAACGATCGCATGGGCTGCATCACCTAAGAGGGCGATTTGATCTTGATAAACCCAATGGCTCATTCTCACAGTGCCAAGAACTCCCTGAGGGTTTTCAAAGAACTCCTCTGCAAAGTTAGGCATATGAGGGATTGAGCTCGCATAATATTTTTTAAAGAAGTTTTTTACATCCTCTTTTGTTTTTAGTTGCTCAAAGCTCCTCTCTCCAGACTTGGGAAGATAAACTGTCATAGTGAAACTTCCTTTCAAGTTAGGAAGTGCCATGAGCATATGATCTCCTCGAGGCCAAATATGAAGAGCTTTCTTTTCAATAGGATAATCACCTGATTCAGATGCAGGCATAAGGAGTTCTTTATAATCTGAATCAATGAGATTCATACTCTCCGTAGCCTCAGGTATTAGCTTCAATAAAGCTTTTCTAGTTGGAGAGGCCGCGCCATCGGTACCAAAGAGAAGATCATAAGAAGCCTGAGTTCCTCCAGAGAAGGTCGCTACTTTTTCTTTCGCATCGACAGATTCGAGCTCTTTTTCAAAATGAATTTTTACTCCTGCTTTTTCCGCCTCATTCATCATTGTGACATTAAGAAGAGCACGAGAAACAGAATAATTGCACTCACTTTCATCACGACCATAAGGCTGATAAGTAAGATCCCCTTGCATGGAATGCATCATACGTCCCGTCACAGGGACAACAATTTTTTTCACTTCATCCAATACGCCAACAAGAGAAAAAGCATTGAGAGCGCGAGAAGTGGCAATCAAGTTAATTGATCGACCTCCCTCGTAGTCATCGAGTCGCATGTCTGAGCGCTTTTCATAAAGGTCAACATCATATCCTTTCTTTTTAAGGGCTAATGCCCAGAAAGAACCAACTAAACCTGCACCCGAGACAACGACTTTTTTCATACAGCAGAACCTATAACTTTTACGAGTTCAAAACAGTCTTCAAAGGAATTATAAAGAGGTATGGGAGCCATCCTTAAAATATCAGGCTCACGAAAGTCTACGATAGCTCCTGCTTCTTTTAATTTTTCTTCAACATTCTTTGCGTCACCCTTAACGCGAACACAAAGCATAGATCCTCTCGTTTGTTTTCCTTCAACATAAGGAGGTGTCACGATTTCAATTTTATTGCCGCAATTTTCTTTTAAAAGCCATTCTAGATAACCTGTTAAGTTATCTCCCTTGGCACGTAAATTATCCATGCCAACAGAATCATAATGATCGAGACTGGCGCGAATAGCTGCAAGTTGAAAAATGGGGGGGTTAGAAAGTTGCCACGACTCCACTGAATCCATTGATTCGAATTCAGGTTTCATCTTAAATCTTGTTTCTTTTTTGGTTCCCCACCATCCCTCAAAGCGAGGCATCTTGGGGTCTTTATGATGTTTTTCATGAACAAAAGCCCCCGCAAGACCACCAGGGCCAGAATTTAAATACTTGTAAGTACACCAAACAGCAAAGTCCGCTTCATGCTTATGAAGATCAAGTTTCAGATTTCCTGCACCATGAGCAAGATTAAAACCAACCATAGCCCCTACAGACTTAGCCGCTGCAACAACTTTTTCAAAATCAAAGCATTGACCTGATAGATAGTTACAATTACCAAGCATCACAAGAGCAAGGGAGTCCCCATGACTTTTAATTTGACTAACAAGCTCATCATCAGTCAAAGTCATTTTCCCATCACTAGGTTGAAGTTGAACAATGGCTTCTTTAGGATCAAAGCCATGAAAACGCGCTTGAGAATCCACTGCATACTTATCAGAAGGGAAAGTCGTATTTTCAATAAGAATTTTATAACGAGATTGAGTCGGTCTATAAAAACTCACCATCATAAGATGCAGATTTACAGTAAGTGAATTCATCACGACAACTTCACTTGGTTTTCCACCGACAACCTTTGCCATTTTTTCCGTTAAAAACTCATGGTACGGCATCCAAGGATGTTTACCCTTAAAATGTCCTTCTACACCAAAAGCTTTCCAAGCATTGAGCTCTTCTTGAATATAAGCTTCTGCATTTTTAGGCATTAGGCCCAAAGAGTGACCTGTGAAGTATAGACACTTTTCTCCATTCTCTGTGAGGGGAAAATGAAACTCATTTCGAGTGTTGTAAAACTCGTCCTGATTATCGAGCTCCTTAGCCCCTTGAATTGAATTGTGCTTTTCATTAAATGTCATCATAGTTAACTCTTTTTCGTTAGATATTTCTCTTAATTATTTTCTTTAGTTTTCCACATTTACTGTGACGTTACCTAGCTTTTCCATTTCTAGCTCAACCCTCATCCCAGGTTCTAACTGAGCCGCAACTGTTGCCGCTCCGGCTAAGACTACGGTATTGGCAGGTAATGACTTCCCTCTTTTTTCTAAAAGTTCACACAGCTGAATGACTGAAACCACAGGGTCTCCTGAGATCGCCTTGGTATTGCCTTCTTGTACGACAGTTCCGTTGACCTTCATTTTCAAATCGAGATTAGCTAAATCGATATCTTTGAAACCTTTAATCGGCGTTCCAAGAATGTAATGACTAGAAGAAGAGTTATCAGAAATCACATCTTCCATGGAGAAGTATTTAAACTGTTTGTAACGACTATCTAAAATTTCCATACAAGGATAAACTTCGCTTGTCGCCGCCAAAACATCTTCTCTCGTTACAGTCCCCTTAAGTTCTTTTGAAATAAGAAAGGCCACTTCTGGTTCGATTTTAGGGTGAATCTGAGGAGCCATTTTATAAGACCCACCATTAGCGACAAGCATCTTATCGGTAAGGACTCCATAAAGAGGAGAATCAAGATCCATTTGTTTCCTTTTCGCTTCCGAAGTTAAGCCCATCTTAAGGGCAATAACCTTTTCACCACTCTCTTCTCTTAACTCAATTCCCCTTTCTTGAATCGAGTAAGCATCATCTCTAGAGAAGTCTTTAATTTTATCTGAAATTTGCTCAATAGGACTTCTTTCAAGTCGAGCCCTGTGTAGAGTTTCGGCCCAATCGTTTATATCATTAGGTGTCATATCTATCCCTCTGCTTTGCCTTTTTTAATCTATGAATGGTAGAAAGTATCCTACTTCAAAAGGGATAAAACATGAACTTTGGCGACCTTAGCCATAAGAAAATTATCGATATTTCACCCGTTATTAACGGAAATATTGCAGTTTTTCCTGGAGACACTCCCTTTCAAAGAGAAGAACTTTTAAGTTTTCAAAAGAACAATCACTTAGACCTCTCAACAATTCGCACAACCGTTCACCTAGGAGCTCACACGGACGCACCTAGTCACTATCATAAGGATGGTGTCGGTATGGAAAAAAGAGAACTTCATTACTATCTTGGTAACTGCCAAGTCGTTGAAGTTAAGGGCAAACCTAAACGAATTGGGCGAGAGCATTTAACCACTGATATAAGTAGTGAGCGTGTTCTCTTTAAGACGGGAAGTTTTCCCGATCCTTACCATTGGAATGATGATTTTAGTGCAATCGAGCCTGAACTTGTCGAAGAATTGGCGAAAAAAGGTGTGAAGCTCATTGGCATTGATACCCCAAGTGTTGATCCTAGCGACAGCAAAAATTTGTCATGTCACAAAACAATTTATCAATATGACTTAGCCATCCTTGAAGGAATCATTCTCGAACATGTTTCCCCAGGACATTATCAACTTATTGCTCTTCCTTTACCTATTGAAGGATCAGATGCAAGTCCAGTTAGAGCTATCCTAATCGCAGGAGAAAATTAATGAGAGAGGTCTTAAACTTTATTGGTGGAGAATATTGCAAAGGTCATAAAGGCGAATGGATGAACTCCGTCAATCCTGCAACCGAAGAAGTCATTGCAAAAGTAGTTAACTCAACCGAAAAGGATGCTATTACCGCTATTAAAGCTGCTGCCGATGCTTTTCCCTCTTGGTCACAAACCTCCATTGAAAAAAGGTCTAAAATTCTTGAACGAATGGCATACCTAATTGAAGAAAGGCTTGATGAGCTTGCTCTCATTGAATGCCAAGACAATGGAAAACCTCTCGCCGTTGCCAAAACTGTTGATATCCCTCGAGCAGCCTTAAACCTTCGTTTTTTTTCCCAAGCGATAACTCAATACTCCCAAGAAGCTCAAAGCATGAAAGGTGCGATCAACTACACTCTTCAACAGCCACTGGGCGTAGTAACTTGCATCAGCCCCTGGAATCTTCCTCTCTATCTCTTTACTTGGAAGATTGCCCCCGCTTTAGCCGCAGGAAATTGCGTTGTTGGAAAACCGAGCGAGGTCACTCCTATCACCGCAAGCATACTTGGAGAAATTGCCAATGAAGCAGGTCTTCCTAAAGGTGTTCTTAATATTCTCCACGGTGAGGGACATCGTATGGGAGAAGCACTTGTCGTCTCTCATGAAATAAAAGCCGTTAGCTTTACCGGTTCCACTCAAACAGGAAAAACCATTAATCAATTGGCGGCTCCTCACTTTAAAAAAGTTTCCCTTGAGATGGGTGGAAAAAATGCCACTATTATTTTTGATGACTGTGATGAAAATAAAGCTATTTCAACAGCGGCAAGAGCAGCTTTTTCCAACCAGGGACAAATCTGCCTGTGCGGCTCCCGCATTCTTGTTCATGAAAGCCTTTATGAGAAAGTTAAATCTGAATTAATTGAAAAAGCGAATAAATTAAGAGTGGGAGATCCTACTCAAGAAGGCACCCAACAAGGTGCTGTTGTTAGTGAAGCCCACTTCAATAAAATTTTATCCTGTATTGAAAAAGCCAAAACTGAAGGCGGAAAGGTTCTATGTGGAGGTGAGCGCTTTGGAGACAAAGGTTTTTTCGTCAAGCCAACCCTCATTGAGGGACTTCCCCAAAAATGTGAAACCAATCAACAAGAAATTTTTGGGCCAGTGGCGACTCTGATTCCTTTTAAAAATGAAGAGGAAGCCATTGCCATGGCCAATGATACTAACTACGGACTTTCGGCTTCAATTTGGACAGAAAACACATCGCGCGCCCATAGGGTTGCAGAAAAGCTCAATACAGGAATTGTGTGGGTCAACACCTGGATGCTAAGAGACTTACGCACGCCATTTGGTGGAGCGAAGGAAAGTGGCGTTGGAAGAGAGGGCGGATTTCATGCTCTTAAATTTTTCACTGAACCAAAAAATGTATGTATACAGTACTAAAAAACGAGGACTTTCAAAATGAGTACAGAACTAAATTCTGAAAAAGCCCCCGAACCAGTTGGACTCTACCCTCATGCTAGAAAAGTAGGAAATCTTCTTTTCCTTTCTGGTGTTGGACCAAGGGAAAGAGGCAAAAAGGAAATTCCCGGAGTGACCCTCAATCATGAAGGGAAAATCGAATCCTATGATATTGAAGCTCAGTGCCACAGTGTATTTAAAAATGTGCGCCTCATCCTAGAAGCATCCGGCTCAAAATGGGAAAATCTAGTCGATGTCACTGTCTTCCTTACAAATATGGATGATGACTTTAAAACCTATAACAAAATTTACGCTGAGTACTTTGCAGATAATCGTCCCTGTAGAACAACAGTTGAGATTAACAAGTTACCAACTCCTATAGCCATCGAACTAAAGTGTATTGCTACGATAGAGGATTAATATGAAAGCTTTTAATTTTCAAAAATGGATCGATGATCATCGCGAACTTTTAAAACCACCTGTTGGGAATAAAGTTGTCTTTAAAGATTCGACTTTTATCGTGATGGTTGTAGGTGGCCCTAACGAAAGAACAGACTTTCATGTTAATGAGTCGGATGAGTTCTTTTACCAACTTGAAGGTGAAATGAACTTAAGAACGATCAACGAAGAAGGAAAGTTTGAAGATATCCCTATCAAAGCCGGTGAGATTTATATGCTCAGAAGAGGCACTCCTCACTCCCCCCAAAGAATGAAAGACTCTATTGGTCTAGTTGTAGAAAAGACACGAGAAGAGGGGGACATGGATAAGTTACAGTGGTACTGCAAAAAATGCTGCCACAAACTCTACGAAGAAACCTTTCATCTCTCTAATATTGAAACTCAGTTTGGTGCTGTCTTTGACCGTTACTACAATAGCGATCATAAAAAGTGCCCTAAGTGTGACACCATAACAGATAAGGTTTGGTAATGGATTTACAACTCAATGAAAAGAAATGTCTTATTTTTGGTTCAACTGGCGGTATAGGCCGCTCAATAGCGGAGGCCCTTATTCGTGAAGGAGCTGATGTTTTTATCAATGGTCGAACTGAAGAAAAGTGCCAACAAATATGTCGTGAAATCGGTGCCAAAGGTTTTTATGCCGGAGATCTCAGTCTAGAAAATGTCGCCAAAGACATCACTGAGCGCTTCATTAAAGAGCAAGGCAAGATTGATATTCTCGTTACGAATACTGGTGGACCTAAGAAAGGCAGTTTTTTAGAAGTGACGAAAGATCAATGGCAAACAGACTTTCAAAGCCTCTGGCTTTCCGTTGTTGAAAGTCTTCATGTCGCCCTACCAAAAATGGCCGACAATCACTACGGCCGAGTCCTTCTCGTGACCAGCCTTGCGGCCAAAGAGCCGCTGCCAGGACTTACAACTTCAAATGGTTTAAGAGCAGGGCTTGCGGGTCTGGTGCGTAGTATTTCCAATGAATATTCATCTAAGGGAATTACTTTAAATTTAATCCTTCCAGGCTATACAAATACAGAAAGGCTACAGGCTTTAAATCTTAGTGAAGAGAAAGTAAAAGAAATGATCCCTGCGGGTCGCTTGGGTGAGCCTGAAGAGCTCGCAGATTTAGCGGCTTTCTTGGCCTCTCCAAGGGCTGGCTACATCACTGCCCAAAGTATTGCCATAGACGGTGGTGTTTTAAAGGGACATTAGTTTTTTACACAGCGAAAGGTTAATCCATAAAAGGCAATTTCTTTATCAAAAGAAAAATCTACTGTGAGAATACCTGCTGATCTTAACCTGTGAAATCTCCCCCCACGAATCATCGCTAGGTTTTTTTCTTTTTTCCACTCCGCCCAAAGAGCACCAACCATATTAAGCGTGTTCAGTTTTGGGTTCTTGGCAGATACAAGCCACTTTTTTTCCAGACCTTTTCCAAGGCCCTCATCTGGAATACGATCTAACTCTCTCCATCTATTCTGCTCGAGAAAAGGATGTTTTTTCATTTCGTAATCCCACTTAACCCACTCCCAAAGATTACCGGAGAAGTCCCAAATTTCTTCATTAGATTTCAGATAATGAGTTCTTTTTTGATCAAACTTCATACCCGATTTATTACAATCACCTTGAACATTATCCAGCTTCGTATCACAAGCTTTAGCCGGGTTATTATCTGAGTGGCCTTTATTAATATAACCAACACCGACCTCATTACTTGACCAGTTTTTAACATTTCCAATGATCTCATCTGCAATCGTAAGCCATTGGGCATTATCAATAAGATCGTAACCCTTTCCTAGCTTTTGACAAGCGGACTTCGCCTCGGAATACTTTACATCCACCCAGGGAAATCCTTCTTGCCTTGAAACAGGAATCCCCTTTTCTAACCTCTTAGCAGGAAACTTCATTACACAAAAGCTTTTGTCGATTCCGTAAGCCTTATTCTCACTGACTTTCAAAAAACCTTCAGGGCATTCATTAGCAATTGCTGCCAATGAAAAGAAAAAAGTAAAAATTACAATTAACCTCATAAAGCCCTCTTTTTGATCTTAGTGCTATCTTATTAACATTACTAAAAAAAATCTACTAAACAAAGTCTATCGGGTCGCCAAATTTTAAGTGATCATTAAGAACACTCTCCTTATTTCCTTTGAAAAATTCCTGGTTGAATTAATTAAAAGACTTGAGAAATAAAAAGATAACTACGCCCGTTATTGAAACATATAGCCAGATTGGGAATGTTACCTTGGCGAACTTTTTATGATGGCTCCATTTACCAAGTCCAGCGAATGTAAATGTTGCCAAGATAAGAGGAACTTGCACCATTGATAAGATGACATGACTTATTAAAATAAAGAAATAAATTGGTCTAACTAACCCTTGGCCCATAAACTTTGTATCACCCTGAAAATGATGATACGTCAGGTAGCTTACTAAAAACAGTGCACTCACTGTAGCCGCGGCAATCATTGTATTACGATGAAGAAGCCTTTCCGATTTTTTAATAAAGTAAATGCCCAAACACAAAAGCATTGAAGTTATCGCATTCAAGCCACAGTTCAAATAAGGGAGATAAGAAACCCAAGTGAGACCCTCAGCATCTCCCTTTTCTTTGGCATATATCCACCACAGAAGGAAAATAAAAATCAAAGAACTCAGACTAATAAGGCCAAGCCAAAGCTTTTTATAAGAATTAGTTTCTTTCGTTTCCATCATCAACAACTTCATTAAAATTTCTATTCTTAATGATGGTTTTATAGATTAAATAGAAAGGTATGTAAGTAAGGAGAATGAAACCACTTAAGATGTAGACTAAATTTCCACTTTTAGGATCGTCCATAGATCCCATGCAACTCGGGCAGGCCATGGCCAGTTCAGTAATTAGCAAAAAAAGTACAAAAATTATTGTTTTCATCGGCCTTACCTCTTTTCTCATCCATCCATAGAAATAAGGACATTATAAAGGAGAGGGACTAAAAGCCCCTCTTAAAGCAAGTAAACAAAAGTGAAAACGAGAATCCAAACAAGATCGACAAAGTGCCAGAAAAGTCCCGCGATCTCAAGAAGGTTGTAGTCACCATTATCAAAGCGCCCATCTAATGCGAGCTTAAACATATAAAGAAGGTAAAGAGTACCTGAGAGAACATGGAGTCCATGAAAGCCTGTAATACTAAAAAAGGTCGCGGAAAAAAGTCCCGTTCCCTTCTCATAAGTATTGAAGCTCATCCCCATATCATTAAAGAGGTGCAAATATTCATAAACCTGCATCCCAAGAAAGCCCAAACCACCTAGACAAGTAAGACCGAGCCAAAGACGAATACCCTTTGGATCACGAAGCTTACAAGCATCAATGGCTAAGACCATGGTCACCGATGAGCAAATTAGCCAAAACGTCATGAAGCCAGAAAGACCTACTCCACCAAGAGCTTCAACCGGATTAGGCCATTGGTCAAACATTTGGGCACGAAGAATTCCATAAGCAAGCAGCAAGCCCGAAAAAGACATGGCGTCCGTACCAAGAAAAAGCCACATTCCGATTTTTCCAGGGCTAGCCTTTCCAAATTGTGGATCATCTTCATAGGTCAATGGTCCATCATGACCAGCTTTATTAACGGCAGTGCTCATTACTGTTTACTCCAATAATTAGTATTTTTGGTTGGTAACTTCTCTGTACCAAAATCATACATGAATTTAGTAAGGGCATCAATTTGACGCTGAGTATCCCCACCGAGGATATCAGGGGCCATAGACTCTCCATCAGGCCAGAAGTTAGGCATGAGCGTTCCTTCAAGAATTGCTTGAGGGTTTTTTAGCCACTTTTTCACCCAACTTGGACGCAACCTTCTTCTAACAAAGTAAAGATTCGGTGCAGATGGATCGTCATTGTTAAAGCCAGCAGTGTGACAAGAAGCACAAGCAAACTCATCCCAAAGCTGACGGGCTGCCTGTTTTTCGCCTGGTTCCCAATCTACGATTTGAGAACGGTCAACAAGTGCTTTTTGATCAGCCTTATACTGGAACATTGTAACAATAGTGTTCCTTTCCTCGTCCGTTAGATTGTAGGAAGGCATTCTCACATTCAACCAAGGTCTAATGGGGTAAACATTATCAAGGAAGTAGTGGAACCAATCCAACTGGACTCTGTGACCTTGACCATTAAGACGTGGTGGGCCTTCGTTAATGTCATCTTGGTACTTAGCAAGAATATCACCTCGGTAACCATCAACCTGGTGGCAACCAATACAGTTAAACTTATTAACGACCTTCATTCCGTCAGCGACAATCTTCTCACTTGAATTGAGACGCTTCACTCCCTTAAGAGGAATTTTCTCATTAACGTGGCCAATAATAGCAATCGTCATGGTTTCAGCTTCTCTTTCCGTTAAGTAAAAGTTCGGCATTCGAGTGAGATCTTGAAATGGCTTATCAATACCGATATCCCAACGTCTTGGATCTAGTAAGTGAGCCTTAATCCATCCATCTCTCGTATGCTCAACCTGTTTTTGGAGACCAAAGCCAAATTGCGTTAGCGGTTTGGAGCCTTCATGAGTTAATTCGGGCCCAATAGGTGCACGCCCCGCAAAGCCATCTATATTGTGACAAGAATAACAGCCGTACTTACCAATTGATCTATGTCCGAGCTCTAGAGTCTTTTCTCTATCACTCATTTTAGAAAGCTTTTCTAAGGCAACCTCTTCTGTATCAAAAGCAGAGAAGTAACGAAGAAGAATGTCATCACGTGCCTCTTCATCCATGCTCTCAAATTTATAACCTTCAAACTTCTTGTTTCTTAAACTTAGAAGATACGCAGTGATATCGTTAGCTTCTTTATCGCTTAAGCGAAAAGATGGCATAATCGTGTCTTCTTGGTAATGACTTGGTTTTTTAAGCCAGGAAACAAGCCAATCCGGATCAACTTTAGAACCAGTTCCGTAGAGATAAGGACCGGCATAGGCATTGATTTTGTTGGATACTTCTTCCATTCCCTGAATGCCGTGACAGCCCATACAGCCAACTTGAGCCGTTAACTCTTTTCCAGTTTCAACATCACCACCGGTGTACTTCATAAAAGGTTTATAAGGCTTAGACTTTTCCCAAATAAACTCTGCCATAGCGTTTACTTCAGCAATATTCTTCACCATGTGCTTAGGCTGGGAATTATTCGACTGACCAAAAAAACGCGGCATCATTGCATGAGGATTAAATGATTTTGGATCCCAAACCCAATTCTTAAAGAATTCCTTATCAACCTTTGCTGCAATCTTTTCAAGGCTAGGCCCGGGCATTCTCTTATGTTCCCAACCTTCAATTTTGTGACATCCATAACAGCCGTATTTTTCAATATTTTGAAGACCCTCATTAACAACAGTTCCACCAGGAATAAACTCGACACCTTTGTGACATTTAATACAGCTAGACTCTGTTTGAGAAAGTTTAAGCATTGGCGAAGGAATACGGTGAGGCTCATGCCAATTGTATTTTTCAACCCATTCTTTCTTTTGCTCTTCATTTTCCGGCCAGTGAGCAACACTGGTAAAGTCATTAACCCTATGACCTTCTCCACCGTGACAGATGGTACACCCTGTTTCTTTCATAGGGTGAGGAGAATCTCTTCCCACCATGAGATCCAAGTTAGGGTGAGATCTATGTGGATTAGGTTGGTCTTCGTATCCAGGCTTATCAATGAAAGTGTGGCAGGTAATACAACGATCAACCCTTGGAACCTGTTGGAAATAACGATCGTCAGTAATATTCTCAAGAACGATTTGCTCAATTTTAAGAGTTGGATCTAGGTAGTCGAGAAATGGAGCGTTTCGAATGGCAAAGATTGGCCCCATTTTTGTCTTATCCAAAGCCTTTTGAATAAGCTCTGAAGTACCAGTCATTTTATCAATTGATTTTTCAGTCTCTAGAACTTCTTTTTGAAGATCATCCTTCTTGCGAATGAGCTCTTTTTTCACAGACTGATAACCCTTCATACGGTCTTTTGACTCTGCAAAGAGCCTCTTATTTTCTTTAAGCTTAGCGAAGATAACAGCTTTATTGTCTTTATTCTTAAGCTGAGCTTGCTCATATTTAAAAGTATAAGCAGCAACTTGAGAGTTAAGAGTACCGTTCTTAATGGTTTCCGCTTTGAGCAACTTTTGAACCCTGGTGATCTCTTTATTAACTTTGATCACTTCTTGCTTGCGTTGAGCAACAACTTCACCAGCATTTTTTAGCTGTTTCTTAAGTTCATTAAGTTTTTCTTGATTAATATCTTCCTTAGCAAGGGCAAGTTTTTCTTGAAGCTTTTGTTGTTTAATCTTCATAGCTTCAACTTGAACAGCTTTCCAAGGACGAATGTAGTCATCAAGGAAAACCCAAATTGTTACCATAAGGAAAAGTATGGATAGGAATGCGAACAACTTGTTCAGCTTATTCGTATCGTATGCCATGCCTGGTTCTAGTTTTTTCATCTCTTTGTAACCTTCCTTTAGTCCTAAGGCTTACAGGTTCAACTCAAGTTCTGGTAGAGCAACAATATATTTGAGGGAGAATAACCATCTCAAAACCATTTTTATTGGTAAGCTCATCATTAAGAGAAGAAGCACAATAAAAATGTAGTAACGAATATTTCCAACCTTCTCAATCATCATCTTTCCGTACTTTGTAGCAGCACTTAAAGGAGGAAGTACGAAAATATAGCCAAGAGAAAGAATGATCCCCAGAATCTCTCTTACAAACATATTTTCTGGCATGGCCGTATTAAGCCACTTAATCCACAAGAACTCTGAGAGGTTTACGTTATACTCAGCGACAACTTTATGATAATCCCAGTATTCAAAGGGCCCGTAGAAAGTCCAGTTAGGTCCCCTCAAAAAAGTACCAACAATAATCAGGTACACCCAAAGAACTAACCAGCCAAAGAGAAATCCCCACATTGCCAAAGGTCTCTCAGCGATAGTGTAGTAACCATTTCCCTTTGGGTTGGTATCAATATAAGGAATTGCGATAAGCCCAACAACAACTACTCCAGGAAGAACAACACCCGCCATCCAAGGGTCAAAGTAAACGAGCATTTCTTGAAGACCAAGGAAATACCATGGTGCTTTTGCTGGGTTAGGTGCCCAAGTAGGGTTAGCCGGCTCTTCAAGAGGTGCTTTAAAAAGAATTGCCCAAACCACTAGAAAACAAGTAGCGGCGATAATCATGAAAAGTTCTGTGTAGACAAGGTTAGGCCATGACCATACCTTTTCTCTATTTTCAGGAGTTCCCTCAATCGGCCCTAGACCTTGCTCAATACGAGTATCATTTTGAGCAGCTTTATAGAAAGTAAACCATTGAAGAAAGCCAACTAGAACAAGAAGAATGGCAATAGGAATATTGTCGGGGAAAATTAGGATTTTGAAGAAGTAAGGATCAGAGGCAAACCAAATTGAAGTTGGGATAATGAACGCCAAACTCCAGTAAAGAAACTTCTTCGTCCCTACAACACGATAATACTTCATCATGAGGAAGAATAAGAGGCAAGCAACCGGAAAAGATCGAATCGGGTCTGCCATGTAGTTAATTAATTCTTTCATCTCTATTTAGTCCTGATTAATTACCTTTTTAAGTTCCGTCTTAAATTATAGGGGAGCTGAAATACCACCGTCTTTTCTTACTCTCCAAAAATGAACCGCAATAAGAGTTCCAACAACAAGAGGGATGAAAACACAGTGAAGAATGTAAAATCTTAACAATGCTGGTTCACCAACAAAACGCCCTGCCAATAACTGGAAGCGAACATCGTTTTTGTCTGAAACAAGAACGAAGTCACCAATTTGAGCAAGGGCAGCACCAGGACCACCGTGACCAAGAAAAGGAGTTGCCTTAGCCATGTTAGCACCAACGGTAATCGCCCAAATAGCAAGCTGATCCCAAGGAAGAAGATAGCCTGTAAATGAAAGCAGGAGGGTTAAAACGAGAAGGATAACACCTACACCCCAGTTAAATTCTCTAGGTGGTTTATAGGACCCAGTCATAAAGACTCGGAACATATGAAGCCAAGTAGTAATAACCATGGAGTGAGCACCCCAACGATGAATTTCACGCATAATCCCCAAAGGCACGTGCTCACGAAGGGCAATAATATCATTGAAAGCATATTCCGCTGTTGGGCGGTAATAAAACATGAGAAGAACGCCTGACACAGTCAACGCAAGAAAGATAAAAAACGTTAGCCCTCCCATACACCATGTGTAACCAAGCTGAACGCCAGACTTTTTAAGTTTAATGGGATGAAGGTGAAGAAAAACGTTCCCAGCAACAACTGCTGCTCGGTTACGTGCATTGTCTGGAGGACCGTGACGAAAAATCGACTTCCATACTTGGGTTCCTCTTACATAATCGGCGATACCTTTTTGTGCCATTTCGTGCTTCCTTATTAACTACAAGAAACTAATTAAACTGTTAGATATGAGTTGGGGTGATCCCACTGACCTTTTTCCCAACGATATACTTTTGTTTTATCAACTTTAATTTTCCCTTCAGCATTGAGAGTAATTGCATACCTCTCAAGCGGTCTTGGAGCTGGACCTTCAAAGTTAATTCCGCTCATATAATAACCTGATCCATGACAAGGGCATTTGAACTTTAATTCGGCAGGAAGCCAGTTTGGAATACATCCAAGGTGTGTACAGATATTAGAAAGAGCAAAAAGTTTTCCTTCAAGCTTCACCATCCATACACCGTATCCATTTTTGTACCTCTCATCGACACCCTCCTCGTAAAGGTCAGGTGTGCCTGCAAGGAATTCCATTTCAGGCTCAAAGTTAACGTTGGGATAAGAAAAGCGAAATGCTAAAGAAGCCAAGCCAGCACATGCGGCACTAAAAGCAATCCAAGCAACCGAGAGGTAGCTAAAGAATTCTCTTCTATTAAGACTTTGTCTTGTATCACTCATAAGACTAAACCTCGAACACTCAAAAAATAGTGTTAGTCAAAAATTTTGGCACAATAAAACGTGCACCGTAGTTATCATAATTTTCTTGGAAAATCAGCAGTTTAATTATCGTCACCATAGCCTACTTTTTCAATAAATTTAAGACTTCCTGTGCACGAGAAGAAACTTTCAAGCTTTTGTCATGCTTAGCAACATATAATAATTGTTCATTCAATACCGGCCATTGATTTCTTTCGAGCGAATTTAATAAACTTAGTTTAAGGGCATCTACCTGATCTTCATTAAGTGAGGAAACCTTATTACCTTGGGGCTCTAGTAATAAAATCTCTTTAAGAGTCGGCACTGCAATTTCACTTTTGTAATTCACTAAGGCAGAGGCTACTGTGTAGCGAAGGACTTTGTTCGGATGCTGAAGAAGTGCTTCCAGACGGTCTTTCGCCTCTCTATTGCGATGAGTAGCAAGGGTCAGTGCCGCTGCCTGAATCATCCCAACATCTTTGTTTTCTAGATAGGAAATCACCTTGGGCCATGCATTAAACTCAATCTCAGTAGGCATATTTCCCAGAGCAACGAGGGCATGAAAACGCACCTTGTCATCAACATCATCGATGGCGGCTTCAAGTAATTTTGCAGAAGATTTGCTACGCAAAGCACCAGCTGCCACAACAGTGAACTGCCTCGTTCTCGCATCTTTTGCGTCTCGATAAATCTCAGACAAGTTCTCCACTAACCAAGGAATATCCTCAGGAGGAATTCTTTCGCTAGAGATGAGTTTACTAAGTTCAAATGCTGCAACCCAGCGATTACCAAAGGTCTTCGTGTGCATCTCACGAACAAGGTCTTTGTATGATCTTTCTGAAGACAATAATTTTGTCACTCCAAAAACAACCAGGGCTCCCACAAGAACAACAGCAATGGGTACGACGATTCCACTCGCTAATGGATTTTCTAAAATCTTTTTCTTTTTCACTTCACCTGAGCTCATAGACATGTCACCGAAAGATTCTCTTCAAAAAGAGACTACCATAAAGTATTGTGCATTTGATTTGGCAAAGGTTTAGCAAACACGCGAAATGTTGACAATCAAATATGGTTCGCCATTTATCTAGGATTTCTCTCTATGGCATATTTACTCAGAGTACTCGTCTTGCTCATGGTCTTAGGCATTAGTCTGACAACATCCGTCGCACTTGGTTGGGTCGACATTAACTTTGGGCATATTCAACTTGCTATCGTTAGTTTTATTTACACGATCTTTGCTCAAGCCTTTGTGATGTTTTATTTCATCGGCGTTTCGCGCTTAATGAACAATATTTACTCAGTTCTTCAAAATGAAGAAAATCTTGGTGAACTCTTTGACAAGCCTCCGAAAGATTTAGAACCTTACAAAAAGAAGACCTTCAAATTTGTTCAAGATGCTGATCGCTGTAAAAGACAAACCATCCCTTGGACTATGCTTATGCTTGTCTTAGGCTCAATTGCCTTCCTACTTGGAGGCGCACATGATACCAACCTGGTTTCCAAAGTTGTTCACTCTGGAGTGGTCTACGGTTTTATGGTGGCCATGTTCATTGGTTTTTTTCGTCAATGGCACTATCTAAAGGTTAGCCATATCGCTCTTCGCAAAGTCAAAACTCTCTTTGAAATTCCTGACGGACAAATGTGAATAATCAAAACCAAAGGGGTTGAGGGGCATGGGATTGTGTTCATTATTCTTCCCTATGCATAATGGTCGTAACCATGAGCAGACAAGCTGCCAATGGTTACATCTTTATTATATTTTTGCATGCATTGGGATACGAATATTTAAAGCGTTGCTTTAAATATTCTTCACCCATATAAAAACTTTGTTCTTACCGGGAGGGTTACGGCCAGTTCTGGTTCGAGATTCGTAAAGGACAGCATCATCAAATTCCATCACTTGAGCCATAAACTCTTTGAGGTACTGACGGGGAACATAAAGATTGTAATAAGTTCCGCCAGGAACCTTTTTACCAGGCTTCACATTATCAACTCGAGTTACTTCATATTTTTTCAATAGGATATTAAGGCGATCTTTGGAAGCATTGGAATCCACTGAACGCATAAGAACACGATAAACCTTAGTGTTCCCATAACGGCTATCACGATAGCCTCGTTTTTTTAATTCCTCATAATCAGATTGCTCCAAGTTAACTGTATCAAAATCCTTAGGAAGGGAATCCCAACTAGTAAGCACAACGTCAGACTCTTCTTCGTATCTGATATCGGCATCAAAGGAAAGAGCATCAAAGCGACTCTCTTTTGTTTCGACCTCTTCGATCTCTCTCGCGCCTAATTCAAAATCCTTTTTTGTTTCTTCCTCATTTTCCTGAAAGGAGAGAGTGGTATCAAGCCATTTCAATTGTGGCTCATAAATACTAATTTGTTCCAAGATTGATTTTTCCCATTTTTTATTAACTTTTTGCACGAGAAAAACAAGTCCAATCCCTATAAGAAGAAAAATAAGGACCTCTCGAAAAACACGTAACTGCCTAGAGAAAGAAAGGTTACTTTTGATCTTAGAAAAATCAAAACTGGAGTTGAATAAGTCCTTCTCCATTCTCTTACTAAGGAGTTTCCATTCAGGATAGAGTGTTACCTCCATACTATTAAGAACAGACTCATTATTCTTTTGTTCAACTTCGTTACCAAGACTCAACTCCTCTTTTATTTGGCGATAAGAGATGTTTAGGTTTGGGCTCACTCTATTAGAAACTAAAAAGCATTTTGAAAAATACTCTTCATATTCAGGTAGATGAGAAAGAAAGTATTCCCTAAGTAAAAGGGCCAAGGAATCATAAGGAACTTTTGATCTATTACTCAACTCTAAAAGGGTTATTGGTCTAGTAATAAAGGTATAACAAAGAAAACTGTTTCTAAGCCACGTAAACCAAGAGTTAAGAGGTCCAATTTCCGCATGCAGGAGAGCGTAATTAAAACGTTCAATCATTTGTTCTAAACTTTGATCAGGAACAAAAAATGACTCCCAAAAAGTGCTAAATTCCGCTTCAAAGCGACCCTGCCAAGTTAGTGCATCGTAATTGAGCCCAAGCCAAGCTTCAAAGCTTTTTTGATGAGCATCCGAAAAAACGATCGATTCGCCATGGACCATTAAACTCTCTCAATGAGAACGGCAATACCTTGCCCTCCTCCAATACATGCTGCAGCGATGCCTCTCTTGAGTCCTTTCTCTTTTAACTGCCTTGCGAGAGTTAAAGTAATCCTATTACCAGAAGCACCAAGAGGGTGACCAAGGGCAACCGCACCACCCCAAATATTAAGTTTTTCTTGATCTAGCTTCAACTCTTTTACACATGATAAAACTTGCCCTGCAAAAGCCTCATTAATTTCAATCAAATCAATGTCATTCAAACTCAACTTATTTCGTCCAAGTAAAGCCTGAATTGCAGGCACAGGTCCAATTCCCATAATTGTCGGATCTACACCCACAACAATCCCATCAACAATTTGGGCAAGTGGAGTCAGTCCATTTTGAGAACAAAAATCTTCTCCCGCAATCAAAGTTGAAGAAGCGCCATCGACAATACCAGATGCTGTTGCAGGCGTTACAACCCCACCTTCTTTAAAGGATGTACGAAGCTTGGCCATGCCTTCAATCGTTGCATCAGCTCTAACGTGCTCATCAAAATCAAGGGACCCTCTTTTTAACTCTATAGGTGCAATTTCACCTTTAAAGAATCCTGCCTCACGAGCGGCAACGGCTTTCTTGTGAGAATTCACAGAAAATTCCTCAGCTTGGTCCCTTGTAATAGAAAACTTTTCGGATAAGTTTTCCGCCGTAATTCCCATGGCACAACCAGCGTATTTGTCCGTTAGAGAGTCAAGTAACATATCCACTGACTTTAATGGACCGTATTTAGTACCGAATCTGCCACCATAAGTGAGGTGGGGCACATTGGACATATTCTCTGTACCAGCAGCAATAACTGATTGGGCCTCACCACACAAGATAAGGTGAGCTGCATCCATAATCGCCTGAGCCCCTGAGCCACAAAGTCTATTAAGGCAATATCCAGGAGTCTCCTGCTTAGCTCCACTCTTAAGTGCCAAATGCCTCCCACCATAAAGTGCATCTGTTGTGGTCGGTACAACATTTCCTAAAACAAAATGATCAACCTTATCGGCACCCAAATTTACCGCTTCCAGGGTCGCTTTTGTGGCGTGAACGGCAAGATCTACCGGGCTGATATCTTTAAGAGAGCCTCCAAATTTACCAAATGGAGTTCTTTTTCCCTCCACGAGAAAGACTTTACAGTTACTTAGCATAGTATTTAGCGTCATTTTTTGCCTCCTTGAAGAGAGCTAAAGCAATTAGATACTCTAATAATAAGATGCCGTGATGGCATTTACAAAGTTTTTAAGGAACTTCCAATGACGGATATTAGCCATGTAAGGGCACAAAGATTTAAGGCAAGCGAAGAAAAGCGCCATAACTTTGAGCTCAAGAAGCTTCGCTCGGAGAATGAAAAACAATACCGAGACGAAGTAAAGAAGTTCGAAAATACGCTAGGCCGCATGAGAGAAGAATACCAAACCAAAATCAATGGACTCGAAAACGAATTAGAACAAAAACTTACAATTATGCGTAGTCGCCATGAAATGCGCCTTCAAGACGAGAACAAAAGACTGGCTGAGGAATTAAAGAACCTTAAAACCTCGCACAACGATCAACTTGCTGAAGTTTCTGAATCGCAAACAAACGAAATTGAAAATATGAAAGAGAGCCATAGAAGAACTCTTCAAAATGCTCGTGAGAAGTTTATTAAAGAACAAGCTAAACTTGAAACTGCCTAGAAGGAATCTGGGTAAAGGTTACTAAATGGATTTTGATAACACTGGAAATATTTTTATCAATGGTAGAGCTCAAATACTTGAGATGTTTCAGTATCTAACTCCACAAGAACAAACTCGTCTTCTTAAAAATATCAAACTTAGAAATCCTCAATTGGCTCAAGAGCTACAAGAAACTTCAATCAACTTTGAATCTCTTGCAGATCTTCCTGAACCAAGTATCGAAAAAGTACTAACTTATATTAAAGCCCCTATCTTAGGTGTTGCTCTTAAAAGCTTAGGAGTTTCAAAACAAAGAAAGATACTTTCTGTTTGTGAAAGAAACTATGCAGAAGAAGCTTTTAAAGTGATGAATACGAGATTAACTAACGAAGCACGAGACGTTGAGCGTGCCTGTGATCGTATAAAGTCAACGATGCTCGCTCTAGCCAAGAAAAACTTAATTAGCTTTTAAGCCTCTTCTTTTGCGATAATCTTCCACATTTTTAGAGAATTCAAAGAGTTCGTCCTCTGTGATGGACCCTTTAGAAGAGTGAAGTTCATCGACAATACGATGCTCTCTCAAAACATCAACCGTATTTCTTAGTCGATCACTTATGGTCACCATAATATTGGTGACCCAGTCAGGACAACTTCGTAAAACTTTTCTGACTTCAGACTTTTTTACAACAACAAGCTCACAGTCCTGCAAAGCAATTGCCGTAGCATTTCTTGGCTCATCGTTAAACATAGAAAGCTCTCCGATAAAGTCTTTTTCCCCTACTGTCGAAATGGGGGAGAGCCTACCTTTAACTTCCTTAACAATAGCAACATCACCTTTTGCGACAATGTAGAGATAAGTTGAGGGTTCTCCTTCAGCGAAAATGACTTGGCCTCTTTTAAAAGATAATGGTTTTTCAAAATTATCGACAGAAGCGCTCATCGACTCCTCCAGAAATTAAAGTTCCATAACGTAGGCCCAGAGTACTTATCTCAAAGGTCCTTACATTCAGGGCACTACCTAGGACTTCTCCCAACATTGCCCCACCAATAATAGAATGAACTCTCTTACCTAAAAAAGGAAATTTTTCGGCAATTTTATCAACCGGAGTCATCTTTATCTTTTTTGAAAACTTCAAAAAGTCATCAAAACTAATTTTAACCCCATTCACCCCCGCGGGATCAAATTCCTTTAGTCCCTTAATCATAGCTCCAAGTGAGGTCATCGAGCCCGCAACACATAAAAGATGCTCTGTTTG
This sequence comes from Bacteriovoracales bacterium, assembly GCA_030149295.1. Taxonomy (GTDB): domain Bacteria; phylum Bdellovibrionota; class Bacteriovoracia; order Bacteriovoracales; family Bacteriovoracaceae. The sequence continues at coordinate 30,866 of JASBRV010000119.1, forward strand.
ATATTGCTCCAGAGAATAATTGTTGAGAATTTCTTTAGCTTTTTTTTCAAAGATTCCATCACCTAGCCAGTCTGTACAGCGCACACTTCCCATAGGTAAACTCACTGTGGATAAAATTCTAAAAGGTGATAGTTGAATATTAATGAGCTCTGTTGAAGCCCCTCCAATATCCATAATCGTTACTTGACTAGTGTTAAGCTCACTTCCCTTAACAACACCCAAGGAAGTGTAATAAGCCTCTGCCTCCCCTGAAATAATTTTAAAATGAAAACCAGTTACTCGAGTCAATTCATCAAAAAATTCATTCGAGTTTTTAGCTACCCTTGCGGCTTCAGTAGCAGTAATGATGACATCTTTTGCCAAAATGTCATGCCGATCAATAATGGCCTTGTATTCAAGGATAGCCTCTTTGGTATCTTGCATAGATCGAGTGGCAAAAACTCCATTTTTATCAAGACCTTTACCTAAACTGGTCACTCGAGACTCATTCTCTAATTCTTTGATAAGCTTATCTCCATCACAATCCGCAATAAGTAATAAAACCGTGTTAGAGCCAATATCGATCGAAGCTCGTTTCATTACTCACCTTCTACTGTTTTCACTACATTCTCTGGTGTGATGTTTTTGATGAGACCATTTTCACAAATAATCCCACTTAAATGCTCATGATCTGTAACATCAAAACTAGGATTGAGAGCTCTAGATTCTCTAGGACAAATTCTTTGCCCCATAGCTCCCAAAACCTCTTCTTCAGGTCTCAATTCAATTTCAATTTCTGCCCCTGTCTCTAAACTCAAATCAAAAGTACTTGTTGGAGCCACCGTATAAAAGGGAACACCATAATGCTTTGCCACAATGGCAAGAGTTGAACTTCCCACTTTATTAGCCGTATCACCATTTTTCACAATCCTATCAGCACCTATAAAAATGGCATCCACTAACTGATTTTTCATAAGATAGGAAAAGGCCCCCTCCACAGTAACGCTATGGGGGATACCATTTACCGTCAGTTCATAGGCGGTAAGACGTCCTCCCTGTAAATATGGTCTGGTCTCAGAAGCATAAACGTGATTCACGAAACCTTGCTCATGGGCGTATTCAATCACTCCTAACGCTGTTCCCATGGGTCCACAAGCAAGAAAACCTGTATTACAAAGAGTCATTAAGTTGAGTTTTTTATCGCCATAGATAGACTTCAATTCATCAAAGGCATACTTGGCCATCGATAAATTATTTTGTTTTAAAAGTTCCATTTGGTCATTGGAGAAACTAATAAGTCTTTTTAAAAGGTCCTCATGGGATTCTTTTTCAAAGTAATCCTTCATCAAGTCCAAAGCCCTATCAACTTCATAGGCTAGATTGACCGCCGTAGGCCGAGCCGTTTTTAAGAACTCTCCAGCCTTTACCATTTCCTTAAGGCTAGGACTTTTCAAATTCTTAAGTGCTAACACCATTCCATAAAGAGCAGTAAATCCGATTAAAGGTGCACCTCTAACGACCATATCTTTAATAGACGAATGTACTCCCTCAACATCAGTGTAGGAGAGAAAAACCTCTTCATGAGGAAGTTTTCGTTGATCAATAAGAGTTAGCTTCTCGCCATCCCACTCAAGGGGCCTCACTTTTCTTGTCATATAATGAATCCTTTAAAACTGTTTTAAGATTTTTTTACGGTCCAGACGAAAGCCTTTTAAATCTTTAATAAGAAAAACACTAATGGGCTTTCTCTTGCCTTTTAAAATTTTCAAATCGAGGTTGCCTAGATAAGTGTCTCGAACTTCTTTAAAAATACCTTTTCCTTTAATCTTTTTATTTCCACGAGTTAAATTCAACTCATTAATAAGATAAACATCACCAGCTCTTCTTGCCTCTAAAAGGAAAGTATCAAAAAAGCTCTTTTGATTGATATCTTCCTTAACAGAGTCCCATAAGTCCCATTTTTCAAGCTCTTTCTTCACTGACTCCATTTTTCCTACGAGAAAGTCACCGTTCAACCCAAGCCCTTTTCCTTTGTGTTTAATGTACACTTTTTTATTATCCTCTTTTCCGGCCTTAGCAAAAAGAGTTTGCTCATATTCCAAAGTCGTAGTGAAAGATTTTGTTTTCTTTACAAGTGGATTATCTATCTTGAGAAACCTTGCCACCTCTGAAATATCAGTCCCAGAGACAATCAGGCTTCCCTTGCGCTTAAGTTCGTCTTCATAGACTTTTATTCTCTCATCAATTTTTACGACCAGCTCTTGATCTGACTTCAGCTCACCCTTTAGAGCCAAGTCAACATTAGAAACGTTTAATGACAATTTCCCGCTAACCGGATGACGACGAAAAAGCGCATCCTCTGAAACTAAATTTACTTTTCCCTTGGGCAGCCTAATAAAGTGACCCTCTTCATCTTTTAAAGAAAGAAGAAGTTTCTTGAGTTGAAAATTTTCTATTTCACCCTCAACCAATTTTAAATCACAATTAAAATCACTTATGGCCTTGTGAAGTGCTTCTTCATCAAAATCCAGCCTTGATTGGCAAATGATCTCTTGTTTGCCCCCACCAGAGCCCGTCTTTAAATCTGTCTTAAAACCTTTATTCTCAAAAGCCACCTCTCCACTTACACCTACAGTTTCATCAAAAAGCTTAATATTCCAAGTGCTAAGAAGACCCTTAACTACAGGCTTAAAATTATTTTCACTCCAAAAAAGTGAACCACTTAAATTTAACTTAGAAAGTTTCGGCTGACGTGGAAGATTTCCCTTAATAAAAAGAGGGTTAAAATCCTCTCCCATAATCTCGGCTTCAAATTTACTAATATTGAGTTTTCCCTCTTTAAAATCTCCCTGAAGTTTCGCTGTACTTCCCTGGTGTTTCAATTGGATATTTCCCTTTAAATATCCAGATTCGTTCAATTGAATGTCAGTACTTGCAGTGACAGTAGAGAGAGCGTTCTTATTCCCTCGCCAATTAATACTATTAACCTTAACCTCTGCTTTGATGGGTAAGATCTTTTTCTCTAGATAGTGATTCAGATCAATTGTTCCAAAAACATAATTATCAGAAGAAAGACCTTTTATAAGAGAGGCTTTGGTTTTGATTTCAAAAGCAGCAACAGAGCGTAAGCCCAAGTTTTTAACAATTAGCCTATCGACCTCGTAGGCTGGCTTATGATGAGAATAGACAACTTTCAGCCCCTCAAAGCGTGCACTTCCCGAAGAATTGACGACATAACTGGGAATCTGGATTTCCCTCTTACTTACACTTTTAAAGCGTCCTGAAATGTCGAGTACAGAATCTTGCAGAAGTACTTCTATATAACCAGCACCAGTAATAAAAGAGAGGAGAGATGCCCTTGCTTTAAAGCGAGCAGCCTCAAACCCCTTCATCTTTAGATTGCTTCCCGATAGCTTAATAGAGGTTCCATAATTTACATCAAGTTTTTCAATTTCTATTTGTGAATTAGGGAAAGTACTCTTTAAGGTTTCCAAAAAAGTCTGTTTTATTCTGTCCTGGTTATAATATTGGCTAAAACCAATCAAAAGACTTGCGATTGCCAATACAGCGACAATACTTATAAGAACAATTTCCTTTCTTTTGCTATTCAACACTTCTTCCTTGAACTATTGACTCATGACAAGTGGAGCAAATCTCACCATAAACTTCTTTCTAGCTCCATCCTTAAACTTGATGACAACTTTCTCCTCAGGACCTGCTCCCTGACATTCTAAGACACTTCCCTCCCCATAAAGAGAATGAATTACTCGTGAGCCCTTTGGAAACTTCTGAGGTATTTCTGGTTTTAGAGAACTCACCTGGTAGACAACTTCCCCATCCTCGTAATCTGAACTTTGATTGAAGTCCCAATCATCTTCATCCTGATCTTTAGAGTCCCAAGAATAACCCGCTTGGGAAATCTTTCCGTCCTTAACCCATTCATAGTATTTAGAGGGAATTTCATGAATAAAGCGACTTGGACCATTAAACTTCAATTGCCCAAAAAGCATTCTTCCCTGTGCAAAGCAAATATACAATTGTTTCATGGCCCGAGTCATCGCAACGTAAAACAACCTTCTTTCTTCTTCCTCAGCATGGCTTCCCATCTCTAAGCTTCTATAACTAGGAAAAACATTTTCCTCAGCACCCGCCAAAAAGACATGGGTAAATTCAAGTCCCTTAGCACCATGGACAGTCATCAAAGAAACTTCTCCCTGAGGAAGAGTTCGGTCTTCCTCACTTGATTGATCTAAGGTGATGGTTTCAAGAAAGCCCAGTAACTCCGGCTTTGTTTCACTTTGCTCGTATTGCTTTATCGCAGAACCAAGCTCTTCTAAGTTCTCAAGTCTTGCCATAGACTCGTAATCTTTAGAAGCTTTCAAATTGTCCCAGTATCCAGACTCATGAAGCATCTTCTCATAAAGCACACTTGGCATTACCTCTGATTGATTAAGAACTTTTACATCTTGAATAAGCGTAACAAGTGAGGTTAAAGCACTCTTTACCTTCGCTGAGAGCCTTAGGTGCTTATACTCAGCATAATTATCCATTATATTTTCAGTGGCTTCTAAGAGAGAGACCCCTTGTTTAACGGCTTCACTCTCCAGTTTTTTTAAGGTGGTAGCCCCTATTCCTCTCGTGGGAACATTAATAATACGACTTAAAGCAAGTGAGTCCTTTCCGTTCACCACAACTCTTAAATAGGCCAAGAGATCCTTGATCTCTTTTCTTTCATAAAACTTAACTCCACCGACAACACGATAGGGAATATTTGATCGGCGTAGGTAATCTTCAAGAAGCCGCGATTGAGAATTTGTACGATAAAAGACTGCCATCTCCTTGTACTCAACTTTTTCTTTACGGTTAAGTTCAATGATTTTCGAAGCAATAAATTCGCCTTCTTTTTTATCATTATGGCACTCAATTATCTGGATACTTTCTCCCTCAGGATTTGAGGTCCACATATCCTTGCCCTTTCTCATAGAGTTTCTTGCGATAACGTGAGAAGCAGCTTCGATAATTTTTTTACTAGATCGATAATTTTGCTCTAGCTTTACAATTTTTGCAGCAGGATATGTTTTTTCAAAATCTAATATATTGTTTATATCTGCGCCTCGCCAAGAATAGATAGACTGATCCTCGTCCCCGACGACACAGATATTTTCGTTGTAGGTACTTAAAAGCTTCAAAAGATCAAATTGGGCACGATTTGTGTCCTGATATTCGTCAACAAGAATATACTGAAACCTCTCCTGATATCTTTTAAGTACTTCAGGGTATTTTTCGAAAAGCTTAAGAGTCCCTGTAATGAGACCACCAAAATCAACAGCATTGGCGCGGTGAAGTTCACTTTCGTATTCTTCATAATACTCAAAAAAAGGATCATCTTTATCTGGCACAAAGTCGTCATTTTCTCGTCCGGAGTAATACCCATAGTTTTTCAAATGATCCATAAAGTAGAGCACTTCAAAAGGTGACAATTCTTTTGTGTTGATTCCTCTTCTGGCCAATACCGCCTTAACAACGGACTTACTTTCACTTGTGTCGTAGATAGTAAAGTTTTTCGAGAGGCCTAAAAACTGAGACTCCTGCCTTAAGACTCGAGAGCAAAAGGCATGGAAGGTGGTGATTTGGAGAGCTCCAAGGTCCTCTTTTACCTCCGTTGCAACCCTTTCTCTCATTTCTCTTGCTGCTTTATTTGAAAAGGTAAGAGCTAAAATTCTATAAGGGCTAATATTCTTTTCTGCTAAAAGATATGAAATTCTCGTGACAAGTGTTCTTGTTTTACCTGAGCCTGCCCCAGCAAGAACCATGATAGGCCCCTCTGTTTCTTCAACAGCTTGTCTCTGTGCTTTATTTAGTTTTTTTAAATCTATCATTCTACCGTTACAGACTTTGCAAGATTTCTTGGCTTATCAATATCTGTGCCTTTGAACTTTGCCATGTAATAAGATAGCAGCTGGTTTACCACGTTCACATAGAGAGGCGAAAGTTCATCAAGTCCCTCAAAATTGAGTTCAAGAAAATAGTCAGATATTTTTTTAAGAGAATTATCGTTAGGACCTATACCTACGATGATCCCTTTTCTTGCTTTAATTTCTTGAATATTGCTTATTGTTTTATCTTTAAGCTCCGGACCTACAATGGCGATATTAACCATTTCTTCGTCAATAAGGGCTATGGGACCGTGCTTTAATTCTCCAGCAGCATATCCTTCAGCATGTACATAAGCGATTTCTTTTAATTTTAGTGCGCCTTCAAGGGCTATTGGATAATAGATCCCTCTTCCGGTAAAAAAGTATCCTTTTTTGTTATAGATTTCCTCGGCAATCTTTTTAATGTCCTCAACATTCGCTAAAACTTCATCAATCCTCTCTGCCAGTAGAGAAAACTTATCAATTAACTTTTTTTCATGGTGAGCATCACCGTAATGTTCACCAAGAGCATGAGCAAGGAGTCTCCCTGTCAAACCCATTTGAGTAAAAGCTTTCGTTGAAGCCACACCAATTTCAACACCTGCCCTAATGAGAAGATTGTAGTCACATTCTCGATATAAAGAACTACCCTCTACATTCACCAGGGAAACAGTTTGAATAGAGCTACTTTTACACTCACCTTGACTGGCTAGAGTATCCGCCGTTTCACCTGACTGGCTTATAAAAAGTCCGACATCACCTTCTTTTAAAATGGGGTTGCGATAACGAAACTCACTTCCAAGTTCGTAAACACAAGGAATTCGATTAATCCCCTCGATAAAGTCCCTCACAAGTAGACCGGCATAAAAAGCGGTTCCGCAAGCCGAAATATGAAACCTATTCGGCCTTAAAGAACTAACCTTTTCTAAGAACTTTTTTCCATCACCATCGAAATAGAACTGACATAAAGAGCGAACAAGGCCTGGTTGTTCATAAATCTCTTTTAGCATGTAGTGTTCAAAATCACCTTTATCAGAAGGATCATATTCCATCTCTTGTTTTTGAGATTTATAATTCTCAGACGGATTTCCTTCAGAATCATAAAATGAGATTAAATCTTTGTTAGCAGGACTCAAGTGACAAAGTACTTCGTCTCCAGGAAAATAAATCCGATCAGCTGCGCCAATAAGGGCATACGGGTCTGAGCTAACGACTGCCTGAGATTTGGTATGATGTGTCCCACAGACAAGGGGTGCAGCTCTTTTAATGGCAAAAATTTCTCTCGTTTTTTCGTTGATAAAAACAAAAGCAGAGTTTCCTTCAACCTGAGAAAAACCCTTAAGGATAGCCTCCTTTAAAGGCATCTTCTCCAACAAGGAAAAAACCAACATCAAAAATACTTCCGAGTCAGTTTCAGACTTAAAAGAAAAACCTTTCCCCTGAAGGGTGTCTCTTAAAGAGTCTGCATTTTCAATAATCCCATTATGAACCATTGAAAGGTGTTCATGACTATGAGGATGGGAATTAAAATCTGTAACTCCCCCATGAGTGGCCCAACGAGTATGACCGATGGAGACCATAGAATCAGTGTTTACTGAAGATAGGGCCTTCTCTAGGTTTACGATTTTACCGGTTTTCTTATGAGTTTCTAATTTTCCTGATTGATTAAGAAAAGTGACCCCAGCGGAGTCATACCCACGGTATTCCAGTCTTCGCAGACCTTCTAGAACAATTTCAACTGACTGACTTGGGCCCAAATGGCCAACGATACCACACATAGACTTCTTAACCTCGATAACAAAAGTAGATTCAAAAGGTTAAGGTATCATCGACAAGCACTTTCAGACAAAACTTATGCGGCGCACTAGCTTTTTTTCTCAATGGCCCATTTTCCCTTTAGGAAACGGGAAGCCATCTTTTCTTTGGTCACCTGGCGGGCCCTAGAAAGAGCAAAGCCCTGTGAAGGAACATCTTGATTTATTGTCGAGCCGCTAGCAACAAAAGCTGATTCTCCAACCTCAACTGGAGCTATCATTTGGGTATCAGACCCAATGAAGGAGTTTTTTCCAATCTTGGTAAGGTGCTTTGATTCACCATCATAATTACAAGTGATGAATCCACAACCGATATTCACATTTTCTCCAATTTCAGCATCACCAACATAGCTTAAATGGGAAACACTGACCTTTTTATCTAGGTCAGCTTTCTTAATTTCAACAAAGTTACCAACTTTGCACTGCTCACCAAGTTTAGTTCCTGGACGCAATCTAGCATATGGCCCAACTGCGCACTGTGATTGAACCTCAGCATTTTCAAGATAACTATAAGCCTTAATTGTGACCTGAGAAGAGATCTTACTGTCTTTTAAAATACAGCCTGGCTCAATTAAAGAGCCCGCCTTTATCTCAGTGTTTCCATGAAGAAATGTATTGGGATAGATGGTAACTCCAGCATCAAGAGATACTGAGGGCTCAATGTAAGTATGAGCTCGGTCTAAAATAAGAACCCCTCTCGCTTGATGCTCTTCATTGGTTCTCAGTTTTAACTGGTGTAGGGCGGTAGAAAGTTGAACGGGACTATTGACTCCCAGAAACGGTATTTCACTTGAAAAACAAACAGGTGAAACATTTCCACTAGGTTCAAAAGCATCGGTTAAATAAAACTCTCCCGAATTATTATTAGAATCAATATTCTTTAATCTATTTAGAATGAGTTCTGTCTCAAAGATATAGAGACCCGAGTTAACTTCTGTGATTTTCCTTTGAGCATCTGTAGCATCCTTTTCCTCTATAATGGCAAAGCCTTTCTCAGCCCTTACAATTCTTCCATAGCCATAAGGATTTTTTGTTTCAAAAGAAGCCGCTACTGCACTGAGGTTCTTATTCTTTAATTCACTCCATAATTCCTCTAATTCTTTTGATGTGATTAAAGGAGTGTCTGCACAAAGCACCATCGTGTACTTTGTTTCTTTTGCCCAATCACATCCGTCAAAGTAAGAACGCAAAGCATCCGCAGTTCCTTTCTGCTCTTTTTGCACAGGAAAGGACGTTTTATGAGCGGTATGCTTCGCTTTTACATGTGTTTCGACGGCTTCTTTTTGGTGACCCACAACAATGCCAAATTGAACCTCAAGATTGGCGCTTGAAGCAAATGAGCTTGCAGCATCTATTGAGTAATCAACTAATTTTGCACCCATCAAAGGAATAAGAGGTTTTGCAATCTCAACCCCCATTCTTTTTCCAAGACCTGCAGCTAAAATTGCCACACCAATTTTGTCAGTCATATTTTTTCCTTAATTTATTTTCTTATCTCTTTAAAAATAGACCAAAAAAGTCCAGTTTTCTAATTCCCTATAACTAGGAGCATTAAGAGATTTTAAACAAAACATTCAAGCTTTCCAATCGTTTTACTCTACCAATTGTTCAGATTTTTTCATCACTTATTGCATAAAAAGCTTAAAGAATGAGGGAGTTATGGCCGAAAAAGTTTTGTGTACAAGACTTAGCACGGAATTGCTGTTGTTGGAGGACAGATATGGTAACGAACTACGAGGGTGATAATATCGAATTTAAGGACAACCTCCCTCTTCTTCCCATCCGGGACATTGTTGTTTATCCCTTTATGATACTCCCCCTCTTTGTTGGTAGAGAGTCATCCATCCAGGCGGTAGAGCATGCCCTTAATAAAAGTGATCGTTTAATTCTTTTAGCAAGCCAAAAAGACATAAGCGCCGAACACCCTGATCCAAGTGAAATTTATGATCTTGGAACTGTCGCGATGATCATGCGTATGAGGAAACTTCCTGATGGAAGAATCAAAATTTTGGTACAAGGTTTAAGCAAAGCTAGAATTATCGATTTTGATCAAACTCAGCCTTATTTTACAACGAAACTTGAAAAAGTTGAGGACGCTGAAACAGACGGTGACAACGTTGCCATCAATGCCCTCATGAGAAATATTCGTGAACAACTGGAAAGAGTCATCACTCTTGGAAAAGTTTTATCACCGGATATTCTTACCGTTCTAGAAGATATTCAAGAGCCTGGTCGCCTTGCTGATCTTGTTGCATCAAACTTAAATCTTCATGTTGCTGAAGCGCAAATGATCTTGGAAACTTTTGACCCAATTGAAAGGCTTCATAAGATTAATGACATTCTTTCGCGTGAACTTGAGATTCTTGCCATGCAGGCAAAGATCAAAAATAACGCCAAAGACGAGATTAATAAAAATCAAAAAGAATATTTTTTAAGAGAACAAATTAAGGCCATTAAATCAGAGCTTGGTGATGAAGGTGAGCAACCTGTAGAAGATGAGTTTGAGGAAATTAAAAATAAACTTAAAGCAGCAGGAATGCCTGAAGAAGTTGAAAAGGAAGCCCTCAAACAACTTTTTCGCCTAGAGAAAATGCATCCCGATAGCTCTGAAGCGAGTATCGTTCGCAATTATCTTGAGTGGATGGGGGACCTCCCTTGGAGTGCTGCGAGCAAAGAAAAAATTGATATTGATAACGCACTCGAAATTCTAGATGAAGATCATTTTGACCTCTCAAAAGTTAAAGAGAGAATTTTAGAATATCTTGCTGTTCGCCAACTCAAAGGAAAAGAAATGAAAGGTCCTATCCTTTGTTTTTCTGGACCTCCCGGTGTTGGTAAAACATCACTTGGAAAAAGTATCGCAAGAGCAACAGGCAGAGAGTTTGTTCGTATTTCTCTCGGTGGTGTTAAAGATGAAGCAGAAATTCGTGGCCACAGAAGAACCTATGTAGGAGCCATGCCCGGTCGCTTCATTCAAGCTCTTAAGCAAGTAAAAACAAACAATCCGGTCATTCTCCTCGATGAAGTCGATAAGCTTGGCGGCGATTATAAAGGTGATCCTTCAAGTGCACTTCTTGAAGTTCTTGATCCCGAGCAAAACAAAGAATTTAGAGATCACTATCTCAATGTTCCTTTTGATCTCTCAAATGTCATGTTTATCGCGACCTCTAACGTTCTCGAAAACATTCCTGGACCTCTTAGAGACAGAATGGAAGTGATTAATCTTTCGGGTTACACCCAAGAAGAAAAAGTCGCTATTTCCAAAAAATATATTATACCTAAGCAACTTGAAGAAAATGGCATCACTGACGAGCACGTTGAGTTTACCGACGAAGGTCTTCAGTCTGTCATCGAGCACTTTACTGCAGAAGCCGGTCTTCGAAATTTAGAAAGAAGAATTGGCGCCCTTTGTAGAAAAGTTGCCATGAAGATTGCCAAGGGTGATCAAAACACGACTCACATTATCCCAGACACCGTTCTTGACTTACTTGGCCCAGCCCAATACACGAAAGAAGATTATCGTGACGAAGATGAAGTTGGTGTAGCGACAGGGCTTGCTTGGACTGCTCACGGTGGGCAAGTGCTCTATATCGAATCAACGAAAATGAAAGGAAAGGGACTCACTCTTACTGGTCAACTCGGAGATGTGATGAAAGAGTCAGCTCAAACTGCGATTGGCTACATCAGAAGCCGAGCTGAGTATCTTGGTATCTCAGAAGATATTTTTGACGAAAATGAAATTCATATTCATTTACCAGCCGGTGCCATTCCAAAAGATGGACCAAGCGCAGGTATTACATTGGCCACAACCATCATTTCTCTTCTTACTGACTGTCCTATTGACAAGTCTGTTGCGATGACGGGTGAAATCACACTGACTGGCAAAGTTCTACCAGTAGGTGGAGTAAAAGAGAAATGTCTTGCTGCCATGAGAATGGATATTAAAACTGTAATCATTCCTTGGAAATGCCAAAAAGATCTTGTTGATATTCCAGAAGAATATCGAGAAAGACTTGAGCTGATTCCGGTTAAAACAATCGATGATGTTCTCGACATTGCCTTGATTGGCTGGGACGAGAGAAAGAAGGAGCTTCGCAAAAAGTCGAAAAAGACGACAAAAAGCAAGCCCAGCAATCTTCCTCCCGTCGCTGCATAATTTAACTGGAAAAGCTCACGATTTCTTTTAAAATAGAAAAAAGGATTAGTGAGCATGTCAGACAGGAATGATCAAGAATTAAGAATTGCCGTAGTCGATGATTCAGACTTTTCTCGAAAGTCGATCGTCGAAATTCTCGAAGCCGAAGGCTTTAATGTTGTTGGTCAAGCTGCCTCAGCGGAAGAAGGTCTTTCACTAGGAACCTCGGCAGGGGCAAACCTATTTCTTATTGACGTCATCATGCCCGAAAGGTCGGGGCTTGAAATGGCGAAACTTATGATGGAAAAAGGACTGAGCGTCTCCATCATTATGATGTCATCCATTAATATGGAATCTATTATTATTGAATCTATCTCAAGCGGGGCAATTGACTTTCTTGCTAAGCCCTTCATGCCTGAGGATCTTATTAATGCTGTAAAGAAAATACAGCTCGAACGGGCGAAGATGTAACTATGTTCTCACTATTAAAGTTTGCCATTGCATTTTGTTTTAGCTTTCTGATCTTAAGCATACCGGTTCAGAAACAACCACTATTTTATTACCTCAATGATTGGGCCCAACCCATAACTAAAGAGGTCTTTACGGGAACAAAGGATAAACTTCTGGATGGTGTGAAAGAGAGTAAAAAGATAGGAAGTAAACTTTTTAACAACACAATACCTAAGAAGGACGAGATCTCTCTCCAATCATCCTCAATAGACAAAGAAGAGCTCAAAGCGCATTTAGACCATGCTGAAGACTATACCGCAGAAGAGCGAAATATGCTTCAAAATATTATTCTGGATAATAAATAAGTCCTTTATTAAATCAAGATACTACTCATAAAAAAAGCCACCGTGTAGGTGGCTTTTTTAACTTTAATTTTAGCGGTGTCTTACTGTACTGTACCCTCAGTCTTAACTTCTTTAACAACTTCACCTTCAGTAGCAGTTTCAACATTAGCATTACGACTTGATTGAATCATTTCAGCACAACCAGTCTCGTTTTCACCAACATCACCAGCAAATCCAGAAGTAACAGTTAGAACCATACATGCAATAAAAAGTAGTTTTTTCATAATCTCTCTCCTATTTTGTTATGCTTATATAGAAGCAAGGATAGTGCCAATTTTTAGCTCCTATAAACAGGCACTTAGAAGTGTAAATCTGTGTAATTCCTATACTATGACCAAACTTTTTACGATTTAGAGAAAAAATATCACCTTTGAGAACTTAGCCAAACCAAGAAAGAAGTCGGCGAATAAGGCTAATTTTCCCTTTATAAGGCGGGTAACGCACAGGAAGGTCTAAAAAGGTACCGCGACCCATGATAGATTTCATATGGCTAAAGGTCTGGAAGCTCTTATATCCATGATAGGAGCCCATGCCACTAGCCCCCCTTCCTCCAAAGGGTAAATTAGGATTAGTAAGATGAACAAGGGAATCATTGATACACATCCCTCCAGAGGGAACTTCCTCGATAAAACGTTCAATATAATGATTATCTTGGCTAAAAATATAGGCCGCTAGCGGGTTAGGATGCCTACGAACTGCTCCTAAAGCCTCATCAAAATTAGCTACCGAAATAATAGGTAAAATAGGGCCAAAAATTTCCTCCTTCATCGAAGGGGAATCAACGTTTGCCCTCAAGATTGTAGGGCTTAAATAATCCTTTTCCTCATCGACTTCGCCCCCGAAAATAAGATCATCACCCTTTTTATCAAAATAGCTTTCAAGCCGCTTGAGATGGCGTTTATTGATTATCTTTCCATAATCCGAAGAGTCTTTTGGGTTTTTACCAAAAAATTCCTCTATGTATTTTTTAAGGTTTTCCACAAACCTTGGATAAAGTTCTTCTTGAATTAACACATAGTCAGGGGCAACACAGGTTTGTCCGGCATTAAAAAACTTGCCCCAAGCAAGCCTCTTGGCCACAAGATCGAGGTCATTATTGCCCATAATAACACAAGGAGATTTCCCCCCTAATTCTAAAGTAACAGGGCAAAGGTTTTGAGCGGCTTTTTCCATGACGATTTTACCGACAACACCATTACCTGTATAAAAAATATGATCAAAAGGTAAAGAAAGCAAGGCCTGAGTCTCCTCTACAGCCCCTTCGACAACTCCTACTACGCTTTCAGGAAAGTACTTAGGCACTAGCTCTGAAATGACCTTAGAAGTGGCCTCAGACACCTCTGAAGGCTTTAAAATAACGACATTCCCTGCAGCTAAAGCGCCAATGAGAGGGGACATTAAAAGCTGAAAAGGGTAATTCCAAGGACTAATGATAAGAATTTTCCCAAGGGGCTCAGGTCTTATTCTTGACCATACCGGAAATTGCAAAAGGGGTGAGAACACCCAGCGCTTCTTCATGTATTTCTTTAGCTTCTTTAGTGTGTGGTCTATTTCTTTGATGGTAAAGAGAGTTTCACTGATGATTCCCTCAAATTGGCACTTACCCAAGTCCTTCTTAAGGGCCTCCAAGATCTGGTCCTCATTTTCTAAAATCAGCTTTCTGAGACTTAAGAGGTGGCCCCTTCTCTCCTGGTAGGTTCTATTTTCCCCTTCCAGAAAGGCTTTCTCCTGATGATTGAATAAAGATTGAATACGATTATCATTAGGGACTGAATTCAAAGAAACCTCCAATATTTCACTGGTTATTCTCTCTCAGCTTAATAAAATGGAAAAGGAAAAATAAAAAGTCCCGCGTTTGCGGGACTTATTTATAACAAACAAAATAGGTCTTTTGATTTTTATTTAGCAGTAGCTGCTTCTTTCACTTCTTCTTTAGAATTTGAAGCATCAGTTGTGCCCAGATCCTCTTGAAAACGTGAGCTTTGTACACCACTTACACAGTCACCTTTCATGTCCTCGCCAACTTCTCCAGCGTAAGACATGTTAATCAATAAAACGGCCATAATAGCAAAAAATAAATTCTTCATCTCTCATCCTCCGAAAACTTAGAGTTTCTTAATTAGTATGCTTTTATAGAAGCAAGAGATGTGCCATAAATTTGATCTTTAATTCAATAACTTAGAGATGTGAAAAATAAGAAAAAAATGATGGGTGTATAAAGTTTAAACAAAAAAGCCGCACCCATTGGATGCGGCTATTTAATTCTAGGTTATATATTAATTAGAAATTAGAGACCTATAACATTACCTTCATCGTCTACAGTCGCTCCTGGAGGTAGATTTAGAGTATCCTTGTCTCCAGTGCCCTGAATGACACATTCTCCACAGGTAGAGTCACCACCACAGCCATTCTTTTCCCCGAGTGCCGCATCACCACCAGTGGTATCATCGGCCATAGAGGGCAAAGCTGTTGCAACCATCATCAACATAATCAAATATTTTAAACCTTTCATAAGCTACACCTGTTAGATTTGTTACCCTTATTATCCTACTAAAACTCTTAATTACCTAAAATCATGCTTCTTTTACGCTAAATACCTAATAAAAGGTTTTAAGCCGTGCCTTTAAAACTGGGCGCTTTTACATATTTAAATTAACACCTGCAGGCTTAACAATCGCTAGTAGGCTTTGGAAAGCTTGAGTCACTTGAAGGGCCATTTTATGACCTTGCTTTGACTCTACTTTCTTAATTTCGCCATAGTTATCGTAAGCTACATTAATCTTCCCTTCTCCTTCCATGTTGATCTCAACAGGCTTTCCAAGAGAGTTGTAAGTAAAGCTTAATTTTCTTGTTTTGTTAGTCTTAAGATCTTTGTCGTACATCTTTGTGATACGGCCTTTAGTATCGTAGAAGAGAATAACAGATTTACCTTTGTCATTTGTCGCTTGAACAAGATTAGCACGCTTGTCGTACTTAAACTTCGTTGTACCTTTATTGTTAACAACCTTGGTAATTTTGTTAAACTTAGGGTGATACTCTAGTTCGACTGACTCTCCACGAGAAGAAGCTTTCTTTGTGAGAAGCCCTTTCTCGTTGTACTCAAAGGTTGTCGTGTTGTTTCCTCTAGCGATCTTAAGAGGAAGTGAGCAACATTCTGAGTAAACAGTCTCTGTTTTAATACCATTAATTTCCGTAGCAATCCTATAAGTATACTGTGATCCATCAGGACGAGTCTTAATTTCATACTCATACTTAGAAACAGATTTTTTCCCACTAGGAGATGTTTTTGTCACAGTTGTCCAGTAGTGAAACTCTGGATTCTTAGGATTAGACTCGTACTTATACTTTGTTGACTCACCATTTCTAGCAACTACTTCTTCAACAAATTGAGTCTTTGGTGTGTATTTGATTTTGAGTTTTGATCCATCTGAGTAAACAACAGCTGTCATATTGTGATTACCGTCATACTCATACTTAAAGACATTTCCTGCAACGTCCTTAGACTCAATGAGGTTGTCGCCACGGTACTTATAAGCGGTTTTTTTATCACCTGAAGAGTAAATATGTTTAACTTTTCCGTCTGTGTACCACTCGAAGAAAAGTTGCTTCGCCTGGCTATCTTTAATAGATGCAAGCTGACCTTTCTTATAATTGAGGTTTACAACGTAGCCGTTCTTGGTTTTCATTTTAACGAGCTTACCGTCAGCATTAAAATACTCTTTTTTGCCGTCATTAAAGGCTCTCATAAAACCATCTTTCGTCTTTACGATTTTTTGTAGTCCACGAACGTTTGAGAATAACTCTGTTCCAGCAGCGATTTTTGCTTGAACCTTAAACTTACGAGCATATGCTTGCCTGTATTCTGCGTCGTTTTTAAGTTTATCTAATAGAGTCTTTGCTGCTTTATCACTTAATGTCGATTTCTTACGAATTGCAGAGAGAATATCTTGTGCTGCCTTTTCTGCGTTTACTGCTGTCTTAGGAGTAAATCTCGTTAAAGCACCTGATCCGTTTTCATGAACGACAACAGATCCGTCAGCAGAAACTGTGACGTAGGTTTCATAGTCACTACCCCAACCAAAACCAAACCAACCCTTTTCCGTTGATTTTGAATTGTTGGTTCTCGTAATCTCAAGATCCATGCCTCCACCAGGAACAATGATATCTGTATAGGAAATATAAAAATTCCCGTTTTTCAGATTCACCCCGGCCATCGCCATCGATGGGATCAAAAGTAAAAGTAACAACAGTTTCATAGCTCTCATGCAATAGTCCTTTTTTTCATACAGACTTAATTATTTCTCTCTGTTTCTTTTCGACTTAAATTCCCAAAAGCTTTAGGAATTTCTAAAGCCCTAAGTCTTTATTTTTACTATCTTTAAGATGACCCAAAATCCTACGGCATCCAAAGTTATCGCCGCAATAGTCAACAAAATACCGATGGGATTCGTCACCATGAGTTTAATGGAGTTGGGATCACTGGCAGCGTAGATTCCAGCAATGGCAAAAGGCATACACGCAATAGTTACTCCTTGGAACATCCCTTGAGCTGTGTAGGTGTCAATTTTCTGTTGGAGGCGAACTCTTTCTCTGATAACTCCAACAATGGTATCAAATACCTCCGCAAGGTTACCGCCAGTTTCCCTTAGGATATTGATGGAAGAAACGAACATTTCGTTATCTTCTGTTGGAACTCGTTTTACTAAATTTTCAAAACACTCTTCTAAAGTGACACCGATTCTATTTTGTTGAAGAATTAAACCAAATTCTTGAGATAGTGGTGGGTTCATCTCGTTAACCACCATCCCCAATGATTGAGGTACCGAAAGGCCAGCCCGAATGCCATTAGCAAGCAAGGTTAGACCGTCAACCATTTGGCCTTGAAATTGCTTTATCCGCCTTTCAACTAAAAAGTCCACAATCTTTCGGGGAATGCGAAAGGAAAGCACTCCAACGATAATTCCAACAATAAAGCCTAAAATCCAGTTTATCCACAAACCAAATAAAAGCATCGAGAAAGTAAATAATGAAAGAGAAAAAACGAGAAGGATCATTGTTAGCTTCTCTGGATCAACTTCAATAAAAAGAAGCTCTAGCTTTTCAAGGATATAAGTTCTTGTACCAAGGGTCTGTGACTCAATCCAATCGAAAATATTCGTCGAATACCTAAGACAAAAGATAAAAACAAGCATCGCAATGACTGCGATAATTCCCTTTTGCCCTAGTATGGTGGTAATGACATAATCCATTTATATCACCTAAGCCTTTTTCTTTTTGGGAGGCATACCGGCTGGGCGTTGCCCTTGCTGCGGCCTTTTTCCTTGTTGCGGAGGACCCTTTTGTCCCCCCTGTTCTTTTCCTTCCCCACCAGGAGCTGATGCTTTAGCTGGAGGTGTATTTTGAGAATTATTAAAAAGTCCTCTTGGAACGTTGTATCCCTTCTTTTCGAGTATCTCGATAAACTTTGGTATAAACCCTGTTGCCTGAAATTCACCTTGAATCTTTCCAGTTTTATCAAAGCCTCTTTGTTGATAAACAAAGATATCTTGTAAGATTACAACATCCCCTTGCATGCCACCGAGCTCTGTGATGTAAGTCACTCGTCGTGAACCATCATCGAGACGCGACTGCTGAATAATCAAATGAACAGCATTGGATATCATTTCTCTAATGGCCTTAGGCTCAAGCCCAGCTCCTGCATACTGAACGAGAGTTTCGATACGTCCGATACATTCTCTGGGGTTGTTAGAGTGAACAGTAGTCATTGAACCTTCGTGTCCAGTCCCCATGGCTTGAAGCATATCCAACGTTTCTCCACCACGGCACTCCCCCACCACAATACGGTCAGGACGCATTCTTAGAGTCTGTTTTACAAGACAGCGAATATCAATCTCACCATCACCCTCAAGTGATGGTGGCCTTGTTTCAAGACGAACAACATGATCTTGAGGAAGATCCAATTCGGCGGAGTCCTCACAAGTAATCACCCTTTCATTGGCCGGAATAAAACTTGCTAACACATTAATCAATGTTGTCTTACCAGAGCCTGTACCACCTGAAACAATGATATTTTTATGGGCTTCAACAGCAATCCTTAAAAAGTCGGCCATATTCTCCGTCATTGAATCAAACTTAACGAGATCTTTGTATGTGAGTCTATTTTCTGGAAACTTTCGAATCGTGATAGTACAGCCATCAAGAGCACATGGAGGAATAATGGCGTGAACCCTTGAGCCATCATGGAGACGAGCATCGACATAAGGAGTTTTTTCATCAATTCTTCGACCAATAGGTGCTACAATCCTCTCAATCACATTGAGAACTTGCCTATCATTCGTAAAGGAAATGGTAGAGCGCTTTATCTTCCCACCATGTTCATAGTAAATTTTATCTGGCCCTATCACCATAATCTCAGAACATTCTTTATCAGCAAGTAAATCCTCTAAGGGACCAAGACCTAGGGCTTCATCAAGGATTTCCTTAACGATTTGATTCATGTCTTCACGGCTATTAAGAATTCCCTTTGTATCCTCTTTGTTAAGAATATCAACAACAACCTTTTTTGTTTGCTCTCTAAGAATGACCTGCGCCTTTGGATCATCTTTATCATTTTTCTTAAGGTCCATTTCTTCATAGAGCTTTCGATGAATTCTTGACTTTAAGGTGGTCCACCCATCATTCTTTGACGCCTCTGATCCCGAATCCGATGATTTCTTTTGAACATCTTTTGGCTTATTAAGTCGAGCGAGTGTCTTGAGAACATTTTTTTGAATAAGCTTTCTAACTGTCTCAGTCACCCCTCTTGCAAAAGCAGAATTTTTATTAATAACCATGATAGGCTTTTTCTGATTAAGGGCACTGACACAAGTTTGATCATCTTTTGGAATCGTAGAAAAAACAGGCTTACCGATTGTTTTTCCCATTACCTCTGGTGTTACAGGGTGGCCTTTTTGTATCTGATTACCAATAATCAAAATCATATCTTTAGGAAAAAGCATGGTGACGAGTTCAGTATAAAGACGCCTGGTTTGATTGAGCGCAAGAATATCAGGCGTCACCACCAGAAAAATAGCCGTGCTATATTCTAATGCCTTAAGCGCCAAGGGGTTTAACTCAGAGCCAGCATCAATGATTGTAGTTGAACAGAGATTGGGAGCTGCCTTTAAAAAAGCCCCTAACCCTTCACTATTTACAGAAGCTGATGCAGTAGGGTCATCTGGCATACCAATATACTGAACACCTGAAGGATGAGCAGAGACAAAGGGTAATATCGATCGGGGATCAAAAGAGCCATTAAATTCAGCCAGCTCTCTCACTGTTTTTTTTGGTTTTATACCAGTAATAAAGTTTTGATCGCCAGAGGCTTGCTGATCAAAATCAAGAAGCATTACCTTTTGTCGCGTCTCTGCAGCAAAAGCAAAAGCGAGATTAGCCGCGACCTGAGATTTACCAACCCCTCCTTTTCCGCCAATAATTGTTATTATGCTTCCTGCCATTTAACGGCGCCTCCGCCTAAATTTCTTTTTGATATCTTCAGTTCCTGCACTTGCTGACTCAACAATCTCGGGTGTCACAAAAACAACAAACTGGCTTTTTGAATTTGAAAAAGCTTTCGATCGAATAAAGTTAAAAAGAGGACTAGAGCCTTCAATTTCATCTGGTGGAATTTTATCGTAGTCCGTACTCGACTTATTGACGACAATACCACCAATCACCGCGGATTCTTTAGACTTTACAATGACTTCTGTGGTGACATTATTTGACTGAGTTGAAGGAGGACTGGTCCCAATATTGGTTGAAATAGTAACATTAAGTTCCATATTGATACGCTCTTCTTGAAGAACTTCAGGCTTTACTTTAACGTTAAAAGTCGCCGTTGCTTCTTGAGCTTGAGCGAACTCACCAGAGCCAAGGGAAAACCTTCGCGTGTCGGTTTTATTGATCGAGCCATTCTTTTTATCTTTAACAAGGACAACTCCCGATTGAACGACTCGTGCATACCCAGCTTGCCTGGCGGCATTAAGCTTAGGAAAAAGATTTGAAATGGTGCCACTCAAAGTTCCATCCGATCTTGTGGTCACCCCACCATCTTGTGTTCGACCAACACTAATGGTTCCCGAGCCGTTAGAAACGAGAGGTGTCCACTTAAAACCAAAGGTTTTTGAATAATCTTTTGTTAACTCAACAAATTGCGCCGTTATTTTTATGAGTTTTTCTAATGGAGGTGGCTCACTTTTCGCATTTACTTGAATAAAGTTTTGAATCGCCGGTTTTTGAGCCTGGACGATTTGCTGCGTTCTTTCCGCCAAAGAAGCAATTCTGTCTGGATAAAAAGCTTTTGCGATATCTTCAGCCCTTCTCTTTTTTCCTTCAGAATTAACAATACCTTCCAACCAATAAGTATGATTCACAACCCTAACCGTAACATTGGGAAGTTGATTTTTCTGAATCTCCTCCTGCATCTTTCTCGCAACAAGCCTTTCCGTCTGAGGAGAAAGTTCAACGAGAAAGAGAACTTCTCCAAACTTTTCTTGATTTAAAACCTTAACAACACGGCCAATTTCTTGGGGCACAATAATTTCACCACCAACATATATCGTCTCGCCTTTGATACCTATTTCTAGGCCTTCAACATCGCCAATAAAGTCTTTTAATTCTTTAACGAGTCGAGACTGATCATTTGCCGTAATAGTAATCAAATACTTTGCCTTCACATCTCCAACATTATTACGAAGAGTCACAGATGTTTTTCCTGGCTTAAGCCCTGTAAATGTAATTTCTCTTTTTTGAGGAATCATCGTAATTCTTAAAAGGGACTCATCACCAATTTGAACTTGAGGATTGGGTGCGAAGTTAAGTTTTTCAATTTTATCTATACCAAGAATAACCTCGACAGGCTTTTCTTGTACCCCTTGTGAAAAGACCGAAAGCGAAATGATGAAAAAGAGAAAGGGGGTCAGTTTACTTATCAAGACTAGCGTCCTCCCCTAATTTTCTTTTGCTCTTCAAAGAATTGTTTTGCTTCAGCACGTCCATCTTCTCCGATAACATCAAAAATATCCGTCGACTTTATCCGAACAATTTTCTTGTCATTGTTATTTCTCAGAGAAAGCCAAGGCTTTGCACCTGTCCAATAAGTAAGAAAAACCAGCTTTTGAGCCTCGTAAGGAGTAAGCTCTAAAGTAACCGTGTCATAACGATCATAAACCTGTGCTTTCATCGTTCGAATTTCTTTAGGAGTTTTCACCCCGTAAATAGGAATCGCGTTGGTCATACTCTTTCCCGTCGAAAGGACAAGAACGTCTTGCAAGATGGTACTGGTCTTTTGCATATCTTTTTGACCATTAGAAATGTCTAAGGGCGCCAAAATATCAACACGGTCACCTGGTTTAATAAGCTTCGATACCGCCTGCCTTTCGGAGATCTGAATGGCAATGGCCCTTTTACCTATACTCACCTGTCTCGATAAGCCAGTCTCAGCACCAGGATAGGTTACCCTTGGTTTTGTTATTTGTTCACCGGCCATAATAGGAACAGTTGCCATGGTATTTTCTAGAGCTTTAATTTTATTGAAACTTCCAGGTGAGGCGAATGCTTTCGGAACGTTCTTAGCAATCAACATCGTATCATCTAAGAGCTCTAATTCTTTAATATCTCTTTTCGCAACAACAACGGAAACTTCGTCACCGTATTTTCGAATGTAATTCGCTTCTTGATCTTCCAGATAGGTGTAGACCATAAAAACGGCAATACCAGCTATAACCAACGCCAGGGTAAAGGCCCGAGTGTTCACGCAGTGACTCCTGTTCAGATTCTCGTCAAAGCTAATTTTAACAAAGGGTTATGCTGTGAATCGAAGAAGGGAAAGAAAATCCCCTCTATTCACCGTCAGATATAGCACAAACGTTATTCTGATTATTTGGGTCAGGTTGTCCCTCCCCACCAGCATTGGGAATTATCCATCTTTGGCCCGCTCTTGTATAAAAAGCTCCGCAAATACCATAGGCCGTATAAACTCTGACATAAGAGGTCTGTCTTTCACCGCTATTAGGCTCTTCACAGTCCTCCTGATCTGAATCAGAAAAGAGTGAGTTAAAGCGAAAACAAGGAGCAACAGGGGACGTTCCCCCCTCCAATTTATCTGCGTAACCAATCATACTTGCCCCCACTCGCATTACACCCGAGGTATAAGTATCAAGTTCAAATTGAGATGGAATATAACTGTTTCCTTTCGTCAGAAAGTAATAATAACGTCTAGTTACCTTTTGTTGATTAATAGAAACATTAATTGAATTTCCAACATTGAATATTAAAGTATAGAGAAAGATCAAAATAGGCATGAACACAAGGAGCTCAAATATCGCTTGACCCTCTTCCCGTTTTTTTCTTTTTTTAACATCCATTATCAAATACCGTCGAATGCCTTACACAACCAGCTCCACCAACATCTTCTAAAGAAGCACAAATTTGATAAAAGCATTCTGCCCTCGTCGGCTCCATTCCCAAGTAAGATTCGGAAACCATCGGAATCTCAATTTTTGCATTAGATCCAGGTATCGCTATATTTTCGGTGAACTCAACCCTTGGACCGATATAAAGATTTCTCGCCCGTGTTTGTCTACTCGCAGGCTCTTCAAACTCAATCGTATTAGGAAAGTTTGGCATGAGTACATCGAGTTTATAACTATTAAAAACATCCGTAGCCTGCTTTCTCGCTTCAGAGTCTGATCCATCAGGAGTATTAGAGTTTCTTTCACCTACCATGTAAGCCCTTGATGCTTGAAAAGTAGCATAATGAATTAAGTAGCCATTGGTGTAAACGACGGCAAGCCTCAAAAAGGCAAAAATAAACCCCAAAGCAATAGCAAAGCTAAAGAGAAATTCTATCGTTGATTGTCCATCTTCGTTTTTTATCAATTCTATGCCTTATTAATTGTCTGGATAGTTCGACTGATCTGTGAAACCAAAAAACCGTGAAGTTGATCCATCTGGTTGTGCAAAAGAAGGATGATCATCTGGTGGAACAGAAGGAACATTATTACCAATATCTACTTTAGTGGCATATCGATAACTCATAGAGACTCTCTCTGCCACAGTTTGAAAAAATGCAGAATCTTCACCAAAAAATTGTTGAAAGGTATCCGAGCGAAATACGGAAAAGAAAAGAGATGTTACTACGGCTAGTAAAAGAATATATTCGACAGTCGACTGCCCGACCTCATTTTTTATTTTACTAAATCTCTTATCATATCCCATGAAAAAGCCACCCAAGAAATTGCGATCACCGGAGCATAAGCAAATTTAGTACCGTAAACACTCTTTATACCCGGAACATTCATAACCCTAACCGCAGCTAACAGTTTATCAAAGTTTTTAGCCGTGTTGTAGATTAAGAGGTACAAACCTATAGCAATAGTTGAGTAAATCAGTTTAAGAAAAAAGAGTTCATGAAAACTTTCTGGTACTAACAAAAAGAAAGAAAAAAGAAACTTTGAATCCCCCCCCCCCATTATTTTAAGAGTGAAAAGGATGAAACCAACTCCAAGAAAGACCAAAGGATAAAAGAAAGTTGAAAAGGTAAAAGAATAGAGAGTAGGGAAAACAAAGAGACAGGCTAAAAATAAAACTATATTGAGAAGTGACCAATAGTTAGAAATCTTTCGATACTTAATGTCTATATAGGAAGCAATGGCTAGCTCTGCTCCTAAAAAAAGCAATAAAACGAGCGGGAACTTCAATTAAATATCCCATTTTGATAACTTCTAAAAAAACATTCTGATTCACAAACACCAGTCGTTAGCTCTTGAGTGAGGACAAAACCCAAACTTTTGACAGAGTCTTTTATACCCCCTCCGATAGTTTGCGCTAGGCCAACACCAATAAGAGACATAAAAGCAAATATCAAAATATACTCAATGGTCGCTTGACCTCGTGAGTTTGTAAGATTTTTCATGAATGTAGGATATCAAAAAATGAGACGCGTTTAAACGCAGGAAGATAAATCTCCGATAAATTTGAAGAAATCTGAGTTGAAAGGAATTAAAAAGAAGAGAACCCAAAAATAGAGAGAACTCTTCCTTTAATTTCCGTTAAGCTCGTTAGTCCAGGAATCGGCACCATCAAAGACTTTGTCCGTTAAATCACCAAGTCTCTGCGTTGCCTTCTCCTTAAACTTGAAAACGATCAATGCCACAACCGCAACCAATAGAATATATTCGGTTGAAGTTTGCCCGTCCTCATCCTTTAAGAAAGCAATAATTTGGTTTTTCATACTCTGCTCCTAAAATTCCTCTGTAACAAGTTATCGGATTAACTAGCCTATAACTTGAGCTTTTTTCCCTCCTAGAAAGTGCTTTACTCTACTATTATAGGCCATAACTGCTGCATCGCAAAATAAATAGCTTTTTATATTAATTTCGATGAGTTATCTAGGTTATGGTAGTTTATTTCTATTGAATAACGCGTTATTTTCAGGCATATTAGTAAGTGGGCTTTGTGGTTGGCATACAGTATTTCGCCCTACAAAAACTACCAAGGAAGCGGTCCCTGGCCATGGTGAGCAAGCTCACAAAGCTTTTGAGCTGAAAGTGAGAAGCCTAAAATGGTTACTAACTGCGTCCACCTGTCAAATGATGGGCGGAAACTTGAAGCCAGCAAAGCCCACCCTTTTTCTTTTCCCCGTAAAATTGACATCTTGCCCCCTTAAAATCATCATTAACATATGGAGAATCTTACAAATAGCCCTAGCCTTGGGTCTGAGAATTGGGCAACCTGGATTGAAAACTTAGCTATTGAAGAAGTTAATATGGCAGAATCAGGGGTCATAGATATTCATGAGCATCTCAATCCTATCCATTTTTTAGAGGAATCATCCATTGAGTTTATGAATGATATGAGAGATCTCGTTGAAAGATTCATTGCACGCTTTAATGAATATCGCGGTCACCAATCAAGCCAACATATTAAGATTTTCAAAATTTCTAATACTGTTAACGATTTCATGTTATTTCGTAATTCTTTGAGACTCATTTTTGCTCGTAAAGCTAATGACCTTATAAGTATTGCCTTTATTACTAATGGTAAGGACCTCCTAGCTCCAAGACTTCAAGCTCATGACTCTTTCGGAATGGAAGGTGTTCATGAAATAAGAGCCCACCTTGGCCCATTTAATAAAATTACTTGGCGCTTTCAAGGGGAGATTATCGATAAAGAAGCGATGGTGAAACACTACCTTACAGAATTTATTAAGCAATCAGCTCAGTAATGAGAAGGCTTAAATAAACTTCACACCTTCGCTACCTTTTCCTACACCTTTTTTAGTCAAAATTCCGCCTAAGCGTTGGTAGGTAAACTGAAGAGACTCTTTGATTGAAGGCAAATTTACATTGAGAAAGCCTTCGATATTGGAAGTATCCAGCTTAAAATACATCTGTTCTCCAACCTGTGAAGTCGTAGCAGACTTGCTATAGGGGAAAGACCACCTTCCCTTTGAGAAGCGGTCTTTGGCAACATCAAAAACCTCTGAATAATGAAGGCAAAAGTCATAAAGACTTCCAATATCACTACTTGAAACCTGAAAAAGCCTATTCGTAACACCAGAATCAAAACTCATCTTAATGAGCATCCCAAGATAGAAAATATCCAAAAACCCCGTGTGAATAAAAGCGTCCATCTGGGCGGCCTTATTATTAGCGAGGGCTCTTTGCAGGTTCTCAAACCAAGTGGGCCGAGTCGGATTAATGGCTCGACCATAAAGTCGGCAACATCTGAAGATTAAATAATTAAGAGATGTCTTTTGAAGATAAAACTCTGCTGCTGCTTGAGTTTTTCCATAGGTGGTTATCCCGTCAGGAATATCCATTTCAAAGTAATTCTTCTTCTCACCTGAAAAAATAAAACCTGAACTTATATAGACGATCTGGGACTTATACCTCTGGCAATATTCTGCGACGTTAAAAAGTCCAGAAGAGTTAAGAGCATCAGCCCTCTCCTCGTTCTCATGACAATCGACAATGGAGGATACACCTGCGCAATAAATGACAAAGTCGGGCTTAAAGGCGAAAAGAATCAACTGCACCTCTTCTTTTGCCAGTACATCACAAGGGATCGTCAAAACGCCATTAATGCGAACTGAGTTTTTATGATAAGTGCCAATAACTTTATAATCTTTTTTGAAAAACTCCGCGAGGTTTGATCCAATAAAAGAAGAAATCCCAAAAATGACAATTGTCTTTTTGGTATTCTCCCTTAACTCCTCAAGAAGTTTTTCTTTTGCGAGTTCTTTATCTTTTTTCGACCTTTTCGTCATACCTCATTTTAACAGGTGCGTGATACTTTTTAAGACGGGGTGCAAAAAAGTCTCTTCCAAAAGGTGCCAAGTTGTTTTTGGGGGGTGGTGGTTATTTGCTTGAAATTCTTCCTTCGAGCGCTTCACTCAAACCGCCGGAATACCCTACGGGCATTTGTCGGTTTATCGTTTCGCTTTTGGGGTTTGCTGTGATTCATAGTTGGGTATCCAGCTTCGGCTCCTGCCTTCGCCTGGATACATTCATCCTGAATGCAAAAAAACGCCCATGCTTCATCCGAAGCGGTGGGCGTATAAAAAGAAAGTAAATTTTAACCAATCAATTTGAGGGCTGCTGTACCAGACTGATTTGCTTGCGCTAACACAGAAGTACCCGCTTGGACGAGAATGTTATTCTTCGCCAGGTCCGCAGTTTCTGCGGCCACGTCCACGTCTCGAATTCGAGACTTAGCAGCACTTAGGTTCTCATCACTAATCGCTAAATTGTTAACGGTCGATGATAACCTGTTCTGAGTCGCACCAAGTTCAGCTCGTACACCGTTAATTTGAACCAAGGCATCGTCCAGCTTTTTAAGACTGACCTGTGCCCCCTCTTTGGTCGTAACGGTTTCGCCAGCAAGTCCAAGTGATGCAAGTGTTGCATTAGCTTTTGTCCCATCATAGCGCAAACGATCCAGTACTGGGTCATTGTGAACTCCAACTTGGAATTCCAACATTCCCCCTGTTCCATCGAGTAACGGAATTCCGTTAAACTCTGCGGACTTTGAGATCCTGTCGATTTCCTCTTTGAGCTGTTGAAACTCAATGTCGGAGAATCCTCTCTCAGTTGCCCCAACTGTATCCGAAGCTGCTTGTACAGAGAGTTCTCTAAGACGAATGATAATGTTAGAAATCTCACTTAAGCCCCCTTCGGCCGTTTGTATCATAGAAATAGCGTCGTTGGCGTTTCTTTTCGCCTGTCTATTTCCTCTAATTATTGCTTTTAAGTTTTCACTAATTGCTAAACCTGCAGCGTCGTCACTTGCTCGCGTAATTCTCTCTCCCGAAGATAACTTCCTCAGGTTGTCATTCAGCTTTCTATTCGTGTTACCTAAAGATCGCTGTGCCGAGATTGACGGCGTGTTGGTGTTAATTCGTAGTCCCATGACTAATCTCCTTCAAACATCTCTTACCTCCTGTAAATTGTCGCGGTCATCATGTCCGCCAAATTGTTAATAATAGTTTTCATGCAGTTTCGATTAAACCAACTTTCTTTTTTTATGCGTCATGTGTTTCGGCAACTCTCTATTGCAGGCTAGATTGTTGCTTTACTGTAATCATCCATTTGGTCCTAACATTACGTTCTCCATTTCGTTAATTATTCAGGCTTACCCTTGGGCAGCTGACTGAATAAGGCCGAGGGCTGTTTTAGTTGAGGCGTTAGCCTGACTTAATACTGAAGTACCTGCACTCATGAGAATGTTATTTCTAGTGAGTTCAGCAGTTTCAGCAGCGACATCAGTGTCACGTACCCTGGAGTTCGCAGCAGAAAGGTTTTCAATACTTACTGCAATGTTATTTACTGTCGATTGGAGACGGTTTTGAAGCGCACCAAAGTCAGCACGAATACCGGAGACAGAAATAATCGCCTGATCAATTGCAGAAAGTGAGTTCTGCGCAGAGATTTTGTCTGCAACCGATGCGAGATTAAGTCCTAGAGCCGCAACGTTAACGTCAGCACTAGAAGCGTCGAACGTTAAACGGTCAGATATAGGGTCATTTCGCGTACCAATTTGGATGTCGAAAACCGCACCTGTACCATTCAAGAGAGGAACTCTGTTGAATTCCGTCGAGTTGGCGATACGATCGATCTCAGAAGTAAGCTGCTCGAATTCAACGTTCAAGAACTTTCTCTCAGTAGCACCGATGGTGTCTGAAGCGGCTTGAACTGAGAGCTCTCTAAGACGAATAAGAATGTTTGAAACCTCACTCAAAGCACCTTCAGCAATTTGTACGAGTGAAATACCGTCTTCAGCATTTCGCTCGGCCTGCTTTAGACCTCTAACTTGAGCTTTAAGGTTTTCAGAGATGGCCAAACCAGCAGCGTCGTCACCGGCCCGGTTAATTCGTTGCCCTGAACTTAGTTTTTCTAACGATTTATTCATCGATAGACGTGTTCCTCTCAAATTCCTCTGGGCATTGAGGGAGGCCACGTTCGTGTTAATTCGAAGTCCCATTTTATCCTCCTTGATAACGGGTTCCGAAAGAGACAATCTCTGTCGGCGTGCTTCCCCTTTAGTCGATCCATGACACAGGTCGAGCACCTTCAGCTTTCTTATCGCCCTGCGAAAATAATTCTTTAGAAAAAAATGTCTTTTTTTTCGACATTTTTTTGCACTTAAATAGCTGTTTTTACTTGTTTTAATGCATTTTTTATCCGACCTTTTCACTTTTTAAGTGAATAAAGTTTCATCACAAAGGTGTTCATTGCCACCTTTTTCGACACAATAGAGAACATGAATGTCAAAACTTTAAAAGAAATGCCCAATAAGCTTAATGAATGCGTCTCCTTGATAGAAAGTGCATTCAACTACAATGACACCTATTCATATAAAGAGGACTTCTCACTTCTTTTACAAGAAGAGAACTATGAAAACTGCTTCTTTATCATGGAAGAAGGTGAAGTCCGCGCAACTCTTTTCACCCTCCCTAGAGTATTAGAATATAAAGACATCGATATCCCCGTTTTATTTCTTGGGGGCATAAGTGTCAGAGACGATAGGAGAGGAGCAGGTGTTTTTAAAAGTCTTTTGGAGACCATCATTCTCCTCAATGGAGATTACGCTTTTTATCTTTTATGGTCTGATCTTTCTCAACTTTATGAAAAGTTCTCTTTTTATGAATTCGGTCTAATAGAGGAAATTGATCTCTCTGATAAAGAAAATCACTTAAAGGAGTTTGAGCCTACTGACACTGGACTCTTTGTCGAAAGCTACCTTCATTTAAAAGATAAATACCTTGTTCCCAAACGAACAGATAAAGACTGGTATAATCTTCTTTTTGATTGCAAGTCCATTCAGATTCTAGAGGATCGTCAAAAACACTTTTATTTCGTAAACAAGGGAATGGACCTTCAGGGTATCTGTCATGAGCACCATCCGATTGACTCTCCCCCTCTTAACGGTTTTATCAACTGGCGTCTCACCGACAAGCCAAAACAAGGCAACCCACTGAGATACATGGGCTTTATGCGTATGGGTAATATTCAACATATTGATCGACTTTTACGATTCACTTCAAATGAACGTCTAAAAGTTGATCATTATAATGATGGCCTTGTCACTGTTATGTTTGATGGTGAAAAGTATGAATTACAAGAAAAAGACTTCATCCAGGGACTATGGGGTCCTGGGCGAATTGAAGAGTGGACTGAGCTTATGCCTCATATTCTTATTCACGGATATGACTCCATTTAAAAGGCGATAAAGAAAGAGCACAAAATAGCCGATAAAAATCTTATGATATCGCCCAAATTTGGCGTCCTCATTCTTGTGCCTCTCCTTGCCTTCGTTATTTCAAATAATACGAAAGCAGGCAGTTGTATGATTGATAAACTCAAAAAGATTGTTACGGAGAAGTTTTCACCACCAACACCGCCCCCACCAAAAGTCGTTAATGAAGAGTCTAATGAGAGTGTGCTTGAAAGTCTCCTTGGTCCCCCTCCAGAAAGACTCAGAGAAAATGCAGGACCTCTTAATCAACAGTGGCTTGATATTCTCAAAGAGGAAAATTCGAAGACCGTTTTTTCTGTCATGAAAAAGCGATTTAAAATTATGGGTACTGTTTTGGCTCCCTTAGGTGATGAAATTACAAAGAACATTAATCGTACATCAAAGGCAGACTTTCAAAACTTAGCAAAAAGATTAGATTCAGAACTAGAAGGTAAAAGATACGAGCTTCCGGCCATCTATGACATCGGACGGATCATCGACGATGAGAGCTTCGCCGGAGAAATAGGAGGCAGAGGTGTTTACGAATTTATCCCTTCAGCCTTGAGATACCTGACAGGGGAAACGGAGGAAATCCCCGCCTTCCTTGCCAATGCACCAAGATCAGTAGAAAAACTTAAAGAAGCAAGAGCTCGTTTTCTCCCTTTAAAGGATTTACCTTCTGAGCAAAGGAAGCTTATCAAAGAGAAGTATCTTCACATTCTTTACAATGGACTTAAAACTGATAAAGAATTTGATGCTATTGGTATTTTTGATCCCGATGCGCGTCTTATTTTTACCCCAAATCTTTCTGTTGATAATGACGTCATTGATTACGTCATTCCCACGGGAGCCTACGGCAAAGAGTTTACGGAGGAGTTGATTCTAGCCGGACAAACCCTTGGTCGATTCATTGACGAGAGCGGAAGTGATGTCATTAGAAAGATGGCCAATGAAAACCCTGACGTTTTAAGGGCAGAAATGGCACGAGTTGAAAACTCTGCCAACACAACAGAGGAAATAGAAAAAGGCATACGTGAAGCAACTCATGAGGGTGTTCTCTCCCTAGTACAAGCCGCAGCCCTTTTGACCAAACATAAGATACCCGGAATTGAAGACCCCAAGGAAGCTTTGAAAATCATCTTAAAACCCAGAGAAGATGGAACAAGTTTACTAACAGAGTTTACTGCTAAACACACCATGGGAATTGTAGGCCCTTTTAACTTATCAGGACGTCATTTGGGGCCAGCAATTGTTAAGGGTCCTAATGGTGACTATGTCTTCAGCAATGAGTTTAAAACCAATCTCTCAAAGACAAATAAAAATATTTTTGAAAAAATTCAGCAAAAGATAAAGAAAGAAGAGGAAATGGAGGCTCAAATCCGTAATCATCTTAAACCAGAAGAGATCATTCCTGATCAAGCTCCCTCCAGACCAAAAGCTGAAAGCCATTTAGGAAGATGTCCTATGACCAAAAAATGTGACACCACCGGAAGGCAACCTCTGCAAGACATTGTTGATGCTTACTGGAAAGTTTTTGACTCTATTTCCGAATAAAATATTTTATAAGGAGCCTTTTCTCAAGGTGAGGTAACCACGAGTAAAGCTTATCACCCCGAACGCCCAAAAAATATAAGTGATGGTAGGTATTTCACTCCAGTGAGTGAACGTCGCCCCGCTTCCCAAAAAATAAACTCCGCTACCTATAAAGAGACAAGTTAAAAAAGTAAAAGCGAGAAAAATGATCGAGGCATTAATCATTCTGGCAGAATCTTCATAACCAGAAAGAATGAGCTCGAGACCATATTTTTTGTTCGAAAAGTCCCTTAAAAACCACTTTACGTGACGTGGAACAATTCTTGCCATACTAATCAGGTCTTTGGCCGCCCAAACACCTTCTTCGAACAACTCTTCTTTTGTAAAGCTCGATTGAATAAGCTCATGAATATCCTCTTCCATCATGGCATAAAGGTCGTAGTCTTGACCGAGACTTCTCCCAACACCATCTAATGTCATCAGGGAGCGAAAAACAATGAACCATTCCCTTGGAAGAAAAATTTCATGTCGCTTTAAGGTTCCAATGACTGATTTTAAAACTTCGCTAAAATCCGTTTGCTGAACCGTCAATCCAATATAAGGTGAGAGAGAGTCTCTTACATCGGAGACAAGTCTATCAATATCTGGAATCTTTTCGTATTCAGCAACCTCTAGAAACTCATAAACCACATTCTCATAATTAAAATTAATTAAAGAATATATGATCGCGACAAAATTCTTTCGCCCTCTCTTTGAGAGAGTCCCCATAAGACCAAAATCAATAAGCCCAATTTTTCCATTTTCGAGCAAAAAGAAATTCCCACCGTGTAAATCCGCGTGGAAAAAGCCCTCTGCTAAAAATGTTTTAATAAAGACTTTTAATCCATCATTAAGTTTTGTTTCTAGATCTTCTAAATGAGGTTTAATCGCTTCATAATTGCTAAATGGGATTCCTTTCAATCTCTCCATGACCAAAAGGTCACGAGAACTATATTCTGTATACATTTGTGGTAGATAAAGAAGACTTCCTCTATCGTGACGTTCTAGAACTTTTGCAAAACGCGTACAATTGAGAGCTTCAGTATGAAAGTTTAACTCATTGACCAGAGAAAGACTGAAGTCATTCACAATGCGAGAAACACCTAAGAATTTAACTTCTTCACCAACCTTTTCTGCCTGAGAAGCTAGAAAGCGAAGAATGGAGAAATCTGTCTCCATCATTTTTTCAATTTCCGGCCGCTTTACCTTAAGAACGACCTCTGTTCCATCAAGAAGTTTTCCCTTGTAAACAACTCCAATACTTGCTGTCCCAATAGGAGTTGGGTCAATTTCTGAAAAAACCTCATTTATTGGTCGTTCTAAAGATTCCTCAATTTTTCCTTTTACTTCATCAAAAGGAACTGGCTTTACTTTATCCCTCAGGATTTTCATCTCTTCAATAAAGGATGGATCGAAAATATCTTCTCTACTCGATAGTAGCTGACCAAATTTTATAAAAGCAGGACCAAGCTCCTCAAAACAAAGACGAAGACGATAGCCCAAGACTTTTGGCCAGTCTTTTTCTGTTTCACTCGTCAATTCATCTTTAATACTTCTCTTTGACTTAGGCAGAACAAAGTTGGGAATAGCTGCTGTCACGTTAAATGAAATGAACTCATCAAATCCATTCTTTCCAAAAACCAAGACAATCTCACGTAGACGACTTACATTTCGAATAGTTTTGGTAATTCCGATACCTGTTTTAATCAAATCCATTAAATTTTCCCGATTATTGTCTTTTCTGCTAGAGTATACCGCTAGGTCACCCGTTTATGAATTATTGGAATATTTTAAAAAAGCTTTTCCTATTTACTTTTATCCTACTAAGCTCAGGTCTTTATGCCTCTGACACATGTAGTCGTGTTGCTATTATCAACAATCAAGAGATTCTGATCGACTCTAACTCAAATGAGAAGGGCGAAGGATTACGTTTTCACTTAGAGAAAGATCCAATTGCAAAAGAATACCTGGAGAAATATCAGGATGGCACAAAACTAAGAATTGAGAATACCATTATGGGCAGCCTGGGGACAGGAATGCTTATTAGCAGTATTATGGTCGACAGTGAGTCCAAAAGTCGCCAAACTCTCCTGATAGGCGGTGCAACAATGATGATTTTAAATTTTTTGATCGCAAGAACAACGAGTAGCACCAATGAAGGTAATCTTCGACGCGCCATAGAAGAGTATAACAAAAGAAATCTTCCAAAAATTTACTTCGATCCCGATCAAAGCACTCAAAATAATGTTTCTCCTGAGTTAGGCTTAAGTCTTTCCAAGACTTGGACGTTTTAAGGGAGCCTAAATGTCATTAGTTGAAAGCCAAATAAAATGCTATAAATGCTCACAAGCTTTGGGCTTTTTCGCTGGAGACAAACTTGGTCGTCAAGAAGAGTGCCCAAGTTGTTACGCCAGTCTTCATTGCTGCAAGATGTGCCACTTTTACGACAAGACGGCCTACAATGAATGCAAAGAACCCATGGCAAACAGAGTTCTCGATAAAGAAAAAGCAAACTTTTGCGACTTCTTTAAGATTGGATCATCTAGTGATGGTGGCTCAGATAAAAACAGCCTTCTTGATGCTGCCAATTCACTATTTAAAGATTAGAAAGATTGAAAAATGAGGTAATTATGCAAGAAACACCTATTACTAAAAATGGATATGAGGCCGTTGAAGCCGAACTCAATCAGCTTATTAAGGTTGATCGCGAAGAAATTAAAGTAGCTATCTCAGAAGCCCGCGAACTTGGGGACCTCAAAGAAAATGCAGAGTACCACTCAGCAAAAGAAAAACAAGCACTGATTGAAGGGAGAATCTCCCAACTTCAGGGTGTTATTGCCAGTGCAAAAGTTGTCGACCCCTCAACAATGAATAGTGAAAAAATTGTCTTTGGAGCGACGGTGACTCTTCTAGATGTGGAAAAAGACGAAAACATTACCATTCAACTAGTAGGAGATATCGAATCAAACTCCTCTAAAGGTAAAGTTTCTTTTCAAAGTCCTTTAGGTAGAGCCCTGATTGGAAAAGAAGAAGGTGATACCGTTATCGTAAAAGCCCCAAAGGGTGATGTGGAGTATGAGGTAGAGGAAATTGAGTTCAAATGATATCCATTGGAACTCCCCCCTCAAAGTTTTAACTGGTGGTAGAAAAAGTAAAACCATCGATAAACTTGATAACAGAGGTATCAAAACCCTCTTTGACTTGTTATGGCTTCTTCCCTTAAGAACAACACCTTTACCAAAGGTTCAAAGTTTTAATGGACTCTGTGAAGATTCTCTTTTCAAAGGTGTGGCGAAAGTTCTCTCCTCACGTGACCAGGCGAACTTCAAAGCGAAGGGCAAAGGTCGCACTCCACTTTCAAATGTTACTCTAACCATCCAAGATCGTTTTTCAGATCAAATGATGAATTTGAAGTGGTTTAATTGCTACCCTTCCCAAGTAAAGTCGCTAAAAGAATACTCTTATATTTACTTCATGGGTTCTGTCTCGTCATTTATGAATGAGTTTCAAATGATCAGCCCCGAGGTCGAAGAAATTACCTCCATCGATTTTCAAAAAACCATAAATGATTGGCGAGAAAATGATGTGGATCAACTAAAAGTCACTTATCCTACCATCGAAGGTATAAGTCCTCACCACCTGTCAGGACTCTTTGATAAGATTCCAAATGAACTTTGGGACGCAATTCCTGAAAACCTTCCTGAAAGCATAAGGGAAGAAAGAAAGCTCATGGGCTTAAAAGAGGCTTTTAAAGTTCTCCATGGGAAAGTTGAGCCCACTATTTTTACCAATGAAAAAGTTGATCAAGCTAAAGATCGCCTTATTTACCAAGAATTCTTTCAAGAACAAATTAAGATAAAATTGAGGAAAAAGTTTCTTAAAGGAGAGCCCGGAATTATTCTTAAAGACTCTTGCTGGAAAGACCTTCTCGATATATTCCCTTACAATTTAACAGAGGATCAAGATTCTGCCCTTAAAGACATCAAAGAAGATCTTCACTGTGGCCATCCTATGATGAGGCTTATTCAGGGGGATGTCGGCAGCGGAAAGACATCTGTAGCCCTTGTGACAGCCTTGGCCATGGCTAATGATCATTATCAAACGGCTATCATGTGCCCAACAGAATCTCTCGCCCTGCAACACTACCTAACCTTTAAGGAACTTGTGAAAGACAAGTACTCTATTGATATTCTTCTTGGTTCTCAAACAAAAAAAGAAAAAGAGGCCGTGCTTGAAAAACTAAAGTCTCATAAGACTGATATTATTATTGGCACACATTCTCTTATTCAAAACAGCGTTTTTTTCGCTAAACTCGGCTTAAGTATCATTGATGAACAACACAAGTTTGGTGTTGAACAGAGACTCAGCCTCGTTAAAAAAGGTGAAAACTCCCACTGCTTACTTATGACAGCCACACCCATTCCCAGAAGTTTAAGCCTCACCCAATATGGAGACCTCGATATCTCAATCATTCGTCAGATGCCCTCAAATAGGAAAGGCACCCAGACAAGAATTGTCGGTCCTGACACATACTCTAAATATCTTTCTTTTTTAAAAACCCGAATCAGCATGGGAGAACAAGCTTATATTGTCGTGCCTGCTATCGAAGAGAACCCTGAACAAGATATGCTTAATCTCGAAGTCGTTCTCAAAAAATATCACAAATACTTTCCAGAATTTACCATTAAAGGTCTGCATGGAAGAATGAAAGCCGAAGAAAAAAACGGAACCTTTGTTGAATTCAGAGAAAAGCAGATCGATATTCTCATTAGTACAAGTGTCATCGAAGTCGGTATCAATAATCCTAATGCAACAGTCATGACAATTCTTAATCCTGAGCGCTTTGGCCTTAGTTCTCTTCATCAAATGAGGGGGCGCGTGGGAAGAGGAGACAAACCTGGTTTCTGTTTTCTCGTAAACGATAGAGATGTCTCGCAAGCGAGCTTAGAAAGGCTTGGTGTTATAGAAAAAAGTAGTGATGGATTTAAAATTGCTGAAGAAGATCTTCGTATTCGAGGAGAGGGTGATATATTTGGACGAGAGCAGTCAGGTGTAAAGTCAACAAGGGTAGTCTCCTCTCTTATTCATCATCAAGAGACACTAGAGAATGCGAAAAAGGACCTTGAAATCATTGAAAGTGAATTTCCTGATACCTTTAGTCACCTTATGGAAAAATATAGTCGTGATGACCTGATCAACAAGACCGTATAAAATAAGATAAAAAAGGTATTTATGCTTGTTTTCCACATTGAATCCACTGATGAAAATGTTGATGGTGAAAAAGTCATTTTTTATTTTCAACAAATAAAGATAGGTAATTCACCAAATTGCCATATTAAGATTCCCTCACTCAAAAGGGATCAAGTTGCCTTACAAATTGACCATTTCAAGGAGGGCGCTTTGGTTCAAAGCATTGAGGAGTTTCCTTTTTTATTCAATGGAAAAAAAATTATAGGTTCAAAGGTTTGGAAAATTAACTCAGTCATTCAGGTTGGGAATACAAGTATCTCGCTCAAAGAAGCTGATTTTTCACAGTGTAATCTCCCTATGAACCTTGAAGAAAGATATGATTTTTTTCAAGAAAATCACCAAGAATATGAAAGCATCCTAACAGCTCTTGAAAGAGAGCTGGTTCTCTCCGACCAGTAGATTTATATGTTTAAAGGCTTCGAAGAATTCAATATCACTACGCCTGATGGCATCAAAATCAACACCGGCACAAACTTTGAAAGTGTTAAGGAAAGAACTCTCCCCACACTTGTCTTTAACTATGGCCTTGTTTGTAATATTGGTCACTGGAAACATCAAATTCCCTTCTTTCATGATCTTGGTTACCCTATTGTCTTTCATGACTATCGTTTTCATTTTAAGTCTTCGAGCACAGAATCTATTGATGATTTAACTTTTGCCAATATATCTAGAGATATGGCCTATATTCTTGAATATCTTCAAGTCGACAAAGCCTTTCACTTTGGCCATTCCATGGGCGTTAATACGACACTAGAATTTGCCAAAGATTACGCCAATCAAGTACTTGGAATGATCCTGATCTCAGGTACAGTTCTTCCCCCGCAAGATGTTCTTTTTGACTCAAATTGGATGGAAATTATTCAGCCAATCCTTGAAAGTCTCTTAGGAAAATATCCAACCCTTTACAAAAGTATATGGAAAACAGGTCACCTCAATCCTCTTGCAACAAAACTCGTTCATCAAGGGGGCTTTAACACAAAAATGGTCCCTAAGGATTTTGTGGAACACTATTTAAAAAAGATCGGAGAATTGGAACCTGAGGTTTTCTTTCAGCTCCTTAAAGAAATGAAAAATCATAAAATCATTTCAGAACTAGAGCACATAAATACCCCAGCACTCATTATGGGTGGTGACAAAGATCAAGTAATTCCTAATTTTCTTCAAAAAATTCTTAAGGACAACTTACCAAAAGCTCAACTCTATATAATTAAAGATGGCAGCCATGTACCCCAAGCCGATTTTGCTGACAGCGTAAATGAAAGATCGTTGATGTTTATTAAGAATGTAATTAAGACTTTGCCTCAAGATGATTTAAAAGGGGCTGAAAAACGCGATTCATCGCTGTAAGAGTTTGCTGTTTTTTGTACTCTACGTGAGAGGCTTCTCCCTCAGAGTTCGTCAAATGAGATTCCTCATCAACAATTTGTACTTCATAGGGATAAAAGAAACGAATATCGCGAGCAATATGAGAATAATCCATAGATAAAATTTTCTTAGAAATTTCTTCTTCCTTTTGGGCTTTAGCTGCTTTTCTAAGATCAATAAACTCTTGTAAAAAAGGATTTTTATATTTGATAAGATGTCGGCATGTGAACTGAATAGCCTGATAACCAGAAAGACTATGTGTATTTCTATCTCCTCTTCCTTGATCGACAACACAATCTTTTAATTCTCTCTCCATCGCCTCAGAAAATTTTTCTTCACTTAAATTATGCCTCAAAGCGTATTTTATGAGATTTGAATGACGATTCTTAAACTCTTCCATATTAAAAAGTGTATTCACTGAACGACTAGGCTTAATATTATGAGGAATAACCACAAAGTTTTCGATTAAGAATTTAATAGTTCTAATAGCATCGAAACGGTTTCTCGTTACAATGCGCACTCCAACTCTATCAAATAACTCCTCTGCAACATTTTCTGCCTTATGAAGTAGCTTTATAATGACAGACTCACGAGTTTTTTTACTCTTGGTTTCAAATTCAACCAGAGGTACTCGCATATGATCTTTCTCTTTTTTCGAACGAGAAAGAAATAAGTCATCACCATCTCTAAATAGATACTTATAAAAGCGATCAAATATCTGAGTTTGAATTTCTGAAAAGTAACTAGAACGTAGGTCTTTATCCACATGAAGAATTGTGTGCATAACCTTAAGAACGATTTCTGCCCACAAGCGCTCTTCTGTTGAAGTACCCTCCTTGTTACCAGTGGCCATCAAAAAAAGATCACTAATGTCAGTAATCATAAAGATCCCATTTGGAATCTTTAGATCAAGGCCATCTACATTACCTTCTTTTAAGAAATATCTTCTAATAAACTGCAAGGCTTCTTGGAAGTTGCCAAAAATCTCAGCCCTTGCCACCGGATCATTCGCATCAAGACCGTATCCAACCAAGAATCTCTCGACTCTCTCTGAATTCTCCATCTGCCCAATAAAGAACTTTGAGTCCAAAGCAGAACGCCCACCGATGACAACATCAAAGGATTCCCAATCGAAGAGATATTTGGATAAATAACTTGGTCTTTCCATAAAAGTTCAATAACCTGAGTCTACAAGTAATCGGCATTATACACCTAAGGGGAAGGTATTCAAGCGCGCCAGAGTGCGTTAACAAAGGAACTATGAAAGAACATAAGCCACCCAGTCTCAGTCAACCAGAAGTTGTCTTCGTCTCCTTCTTTGGCGCAGGTTTTCTCCCCAAGGCACCAGGGACCTGGGGAACATTAGCAATATGCCCCATCCTTTATCTCCTATCACTGGCCCATGCTCCTTTTTTCGTTTTTATTCCCTTTCTGGTAATGGCGACCATAATTAGTTCCTATATAACGCATGTTGTTCAAAAGAAGTACAATGTCCTTGATCCTTCATGGGTTGTCATAGATGAAGTTCTTGGAATGTGGACAGCATGGATATTTACCCATGCTCATGGCGCTACCTTTTCTAGTCTCATTTTTACTTTTTGTGCTTTCCGTTTTTTTGATATCATAAAGGTGTGGCCTGCTAATTATTTTGACAAGCAAGTAAAGAATGGTGCTGGTACCATTTTGGACGATATCGTTAGTGGTCTCTATGCTGGAATTCTCTATCTTGTAGTTCAGTATTACTTTCCTCTTTTATTTTCAAATTAACCCTTGACTTGCGCACAACTTACGCACAAAATATATCTATCGGTTTTGGTAATAATCAAAAAGAATTCCGCGGCGAACAATAACGGTTTCTTTTCCAATGGTTAATCAAATCATTAACTGATCAATCTCTGCATATGACAGAGAGGAATTGAAAGGTGCCAAGGTGTTTGTGGAATGTTAAGTTAATACAGCACACAACACAGAATTTGCACTTTTTAAGTTAGGAAAACTTAAACCCTTTTTAGGAGACATTATGGCCGTTTCAAAAACAACTAGTGGTGACGCTAACAAGAAGAAAGCTCTCGACCTAGCCCTTTCTACAATTGAAAAACAATTTGGAAAAGGTGCCATCATGAAGCTTGATGGTAGTAATCAAGAAGACAAAATTCCCGAAATTCCTACTGGGTGCTTGAGTCTAGACTTAGCCCTTGGCATTGGTGGAATCCCTAAGGGTCGAATCATTGAAATCTATGGACCAGAGTCTTCTGGTAAAACAACCCTTACTCTTCACATTGCAGCCGAAGCTCAAAAGCAAGGTGGAACGGTTGCCTTTGTCGATGCTGAACACGCACTTGATACCGGTTACGCTTCAAAGCTAGGCGTTGATATTCCTAACACTCTTATTTCACAACCCGACTCAGGTGAACAAGCACTAGAAATTACAGATATGCTCGTCCGCTCTGGAGCAGTCGATCTACTTATTGTTGACTCTGTTGCTGCCCTTACTCCAAGAGCAGAACTAGAAGGAGACATGGGAGATTCCCATATGGGGCTTCAAGCAAGACTTATGTCTCAAGCACTTCGTAAACTTACAGGAAGTATCTCACGGTCTAATTGTACCGTTATCTTTATTAACCAATTAAGAATGAAAATTGGTGTTATGTTCGGTAACCCAGAAACAACAACTGGTGGTAACGCTCTTAAGTTTTACTCATCTGTTCGTCTCGACATCAGAAGAACTGGTGCTATTAAAGACGGTGATCAGGTTGTTGGAAACCGTACAAAAATTAAAGTAGTGAAGAATAAAGTTGCTCCACCATTTAAAACTATCGAATTCGATATTATGTATGGTGAAGGAATTTCTAAAACAGGTGATATCCTAGATCTTGCTGTTTCCAACGGAATCGTTGAAAAAGCTGGAGCATGGTTTTCATATGAAAATGCCAAAATTGGTCAGGGTCGGGAAAACTCTAAGACATTTTTAAAAGAGA
This sequence comes from Bacteriovoracales bacterium, assembly GCA_030149295.1. Lineage (GTDB taxonomy): Bacteria > Bdellovibrionota > Bacteriovoracia > Bacteriovoracales > Bacteriovoracaceae. The sequence goes on from JASBRV010000119.1 coordinate 72,503, forward strand.
ACCCAGAGATTCTTGGCGAAATCAAGACCCGAGTTCTTGCAAAGTATGGTCTAGCGACCGACCCTAAGGCCATGGCTGAAAATATCGATACGGCAACTGGAGAAATTGTCGACGAAGAGACAGAACCAACTGAGTCCAAGAAGAGTCGAAAAAAGAAAACAATACAGTAATCTCTAGCCGCCTACGGGCGGCTTTTTTATTTGAGCTATGGAAGAAGAGACCAAAGATCTTTTTAAAAAATGCTACAACCAAGCCTTAAATCATTTGGCCCGAAAGGATTGGTCAGAATACAAGCTATCCCAAAAACTCAAGACCAAAGGTTATGAGAGCAATGTTATCGACGAAGTCGTTATTGCTCTTAAAGAGAGAAACTTCTTAAGGGAAGACCTCTATAAAGAGGCTCGCATCAAAGGCTTCTTAAGAAAGGGGTATTCACCACGAGTGATTCAATACCGACTCTCGCAAGAATTTTGCGACTCAACCATTGAAGAAATTGAAGAGGTGGCCTACCAATCAGGTATGAACCAAAACAAACAGCTTCAAGAACTCATCGAAAAAAAGGTACGAATTGATTACGACTTTGTTCCTGACAAAAGGAAGCTTAAAGACCGCACTCTTCGCTACGCAGCAAATAGAGGACATAACATTTCTCAAGCGTCCCAAATTTTCGATCAAGTTATCGATGCTCTTTATAACGAATAAGACCTTAAAATTCATTTCTGAATAGGCATGTGATATCTTAAGCGGATAAATTACGCTCTATGGCTAGAAAAAGGCTTATGATATGAAAGTTCAAGAAATTAGGGATAAATTTACAAATTTTTTCCAAAATAAGGGACATGAGAAAGTCCCAAGTTCACCCCTTGTGCCAATTAATGATGATACGCTTCTTTTTGCTAATGCAGGCATGAATCAATTTAAAGACTATTTCACTGGCAAGGCGAAAGCTTCTAACAAAAGAGCTGTCACAATTCAAAAGGTCGTTCGCGCAGGCGGCAAACATAACGACCTCGAAAATGTTGGTCTTACAGCACGACATCATACTTTTTTTGAAATGTTAGGAAACTTTTCATTTGGTGATTATTTTAAAGAAGAGGCCATAGAAATGGCTTGGGATTTTTTAACAAAAGAATTAAATATTCCCGCAGAAAAACTCTATGTGACTGTTCATTATACTGACGATGAAGCAGAAAAAATTTGGCACGAGAAGATTGGTGTACCCATGGAAAAAATCTTTAGAAAAGGTGACAAAGATAATTTCTGGGAAATGGGTGACGTTGGTCCATGCGGCCCTTGTAGTGAAATTTTCTATGATCATGGTGAGGAATATACAGATAAGAACTTTAAACCTGGCCCAGGTCAAGACCTGCTTGATGACGAGCTTCGCTACGTTGAGGTTTGGAACCTTGTTTTTATGCAATTTGAAAAGGATGGAATGGGCGGCAAAAAGGATTTACCAAACCCATCTATAGATACGGGCATGGGTCTTGAAAGAATTGCTGCCGTTCTTCAAAAGAAATATTGGAACTATGACACGGATGCTTTTACTCCCATTATAAAAGAAATTGAGAATTATACTGGTAAAAAATATAGTGATGATAAATACAAAACATCTATGAGAGTCGTAGCGGATCACATCCGATCCTGCACTATGCTTATAACCGATGGAGTTATTCCTAGTAACGAAGGAAGAGGATACGTTCTTAGAAGAATTATCAGAAGGGCAATTCGCCATCTAAGAGAACTTGATGCTCCTGCTGGAACCTTTTCTAAACTTAGTGATGTTGTCCTGAGAGAATTAGGTACCGAGTACCCCCAAAACAAAGCGAACCAATCCCTTGCAGAGAAGTTTTTAACTCTTGAAGAAAAGAAATTTCTTGAGACGCTTGATATGGGTCTCAAGTTCTTAGAAGACTCTTTAAAGAAGAATGTGAAAAATAATGTATTTGACGGTGCTGCCGCTTTTAAACTTTATGACACCTATGGCTTTCCCCTCGACCTGACCGAAGTCATTTTAAAAGACAAAAATATTACAGTCGA
>JASBRV010000121.1 GCA_030149295.1 Bacteriovoracales bacterium
TTAAAACCAATCGCCAATACTTTCCCATCTTTTTCAAGAATAGGTCTTTTAATAGCAGAGAGGTTTTCTAGTAAGAGTCCCTCTTTTCCTGCAGCATTAGCACTTTCGTATTGCTCTTTGATCTTACGAAATGTTGGACCACGTTTATTAGCTGGAAGTTCGCCAAAAAAAGCCTTCCATCTTTTTAACATCGTTTTATTGGGAGCTTCTTTTTTGAAGTTAAAAAAAGTGTATTCCACTCCATTTTCTTCTAAGAATTTCTTTGCTTTTTTTACCGTATCGCAGTTGGGAATTCCGTACATTTGAATCATTGCAACCTCTCTTTTTTCTTAAAGAGATAGCATCATTGAAAAAAAACCTAAAGACTCTATACGTCCCTATCTTGGTCCGAGACTTTTTTAGTCATCGGGAATTCAGAAAGGACAGACTTAACCAGTTGCGGCAAAGTCCCCGTTACAGGACTATTTTGGAAAAAGGTATAAGCCCATGTATCGGCAGCATAGGTATTGAGAAGCTGTACTTTCGGTTGATTTTCACTATTGGAATCTTTCACTTCACATTGCTTAGGATCACTCAAAACATGATTCGTCCGGCAAACAACTGGTCTATCTTCATAGACTCTACATTGCCCTTCATCATCAAGAAAAATACATCCTCGCATTTCATAGGGAATTCGGAAAAACTGTGCTGAAGAAACGCCTGCAGAGGCCTGAACAAAAAGCTTTGTCCAATCAATGGGCAGACCATCTTTGACTTTTGTGGCCAACAGCTCTGCTTCCTCAATAGTGACTGATACTTGGGTATGGCAACAGGCAGAACAACCTTTTTTACATTGAACCAGCTGAGAAACCATTGGGTCTTGAAATTGCTTTGCCAATTCTTCATCGACTTTCTTATAAATAAACCTCGCCCTTTTTTGAGGCTCAGTGAATTTAGCCATCTTACGGGCCATTTGCTTTAGTAGCTTTCTAAAGGAGGCATCCTCTTTAAACATTTCAAATGTTCTGGCGACGACTGCTGGTATTGGCAATTTAAGCCTCCTCGTTTGCTAAAAAAGTGATCATTTTTATAAACAATCTCCTTTTGATTATACATTTCGCGTCAAACATCCTGGTCTAGAGGGAATTTATTGCCGAAGATGAGTTTTTAAATAGCCTAAAGCTTTGAAATAAAGTGATATTAAAGAGCCCTTGCCAACAATCTCGAGATTTGTTCTAACAGGCACTCAGTTATTTTTGTAACCCAAGGAAAGCAATTTTTGATTCTCTGTTCATTTCGCCACCTACATTTAAGTTTTGGAAGTAAAGTTCTTTTCAATGATGCTGAGTTACTAATTAAGAAGGGAGATCGTATTGGCCTTTTAGGCCTCAATGGAAAAGGAAAGTCCTCCCTCTTCAAAGTTTTAGAAGGTGAATTATCCGCAGATCAAAGTCAGCCTCCCTTTACCTTTGATAAATCTCAAGACTTTAGTTTTTTTCATGTTCCCCAAGAAATTCCCGCCCACATCCCCAAAGAGACAACCCTTCATGATCTCTTTTGGTATTTTTATCCCAAGTTACGAGATCGGTTCTTTGAACTGCAATCTATCAATCAGCAACTTGAGGAAAATGGGGCAAATAAAGAAGGCTTGCTAAAGAGGCAGGAAAAAATTTTATCAAGGCTTGAGCAAGACAATGCTTGGTCCTTACACCAAGGCTACTCTTCTTATTGTAAGTCATTAGGTATTGAAGACCTACAACAGTCTCTCGATGAATTAAGTGGAGGTCAAAAGAAGAAAGCTCTTCTTTCCTTAGGCCTTAGTCACCCGTACGCGCTTACTTTTTGGGATGAGCCTACCAACCATTTAGACATAGAAACCATTCGTTTTTTTGAAGAAGAACTTCTTTCTAGCGGTCAGACATATATTCTCACCACTCATGATCGCTACCTCCTAGGAAAAACAACCAATCGTATTTTCCAAATCTCTCAGAAAGAAATTAATAGTTTCGACGGTAGTTATACCGATTTTTTAGAGCTACAGGCGCAACAAGAACAAGAACGTATAAAACTTCTCAATCGACTAAAAAATAGTTTTCGTAGAGAAGACGCTTGGATGAAGCAAGGAATTAAAGCGAGAGGAACTCGATCTAAAAAGAGAGTCGAAAACTTTGAGAAACTAAAGAAAGATATAAGGGGTGTTAAAGAAAATGCCAGAAAAGAGCTATCTCTTCTCGTGAGTAACACCCAAAGAAAATCTAAGATCCTTGTGGACGCTAAAGACTTAGCTTTTAGTTATCATCCTCAATCGGAAGCATCCCTCTTTAACGAGATCTCTTTTGATGTATACCGTGGCAATAAAATAGGTCTTATCGGAAGAAACGGTACGGGTAAAACAACCCTCCTAAAGCTTATTGAAGGAAGCCTCTCCCCCCAACAAGGACAAATTAAGAGAGCTCCTGATTTAAAGGTATGCCTATTTTCTCAAATGCGCGATGAACTCCCTTTAGAAAAGTCGCCCTATGAAATCCTTGGCGATGGAACGGACCAGGTCTCTCTACCGAATGGCGGCACACAACATGTGATGAGTTATTTTAAATCCTTCCTTTTTGATGGTGGGGAAATTCATCGACCTCTTTCTACTTTTTCGGGTGGGGAAAGAAATCGCCTTCAATTGGCCCTTAATTTAAAACGTCCCGCAGATATTTGGATTTTTGACGAGCCCACTAATGACCTGGATCTTGAAACCCAAATTATTTTAGAAAAAACGCTCGAGGAGTTTAAAGGCTCAGTGATTCTGATTTCCCACGATAGGGCCTTCCTCAAAAATGTCACCAATCGCCTCTTCGTTTTAGAAGAAGGAAATATAGAGGTCTTTGAGGGTGGCTATGAACAAGTCGAAACTTACCTAGAGGCCAAAGCTCTAGAAGAGGAAATGAGAGAACAAGAACGAAGTGAGAATACTAATATCGACAAAAGCTCTGGACATAAACCAGAGATCAAGACAGAGAAAAAAACCGCTACCCCTCAAAAGCTTCAGCAACTTGAAAAAGAAATCGAAGAAACAGAGACCATTATTGAAAAGTTAGATTCCCTCATACATGAGTTGGGAGCTCTTCAATCCAGTCAGGAAACTGTTGAAAAGCTGGGTCAATTAGCTCTTAAAAAAGAGCAAAAAGAAGAGCTCTTGCTTGAACTTTACGAAAGACTCGAATCAGACAATACCTAAACGCAAATAAAAACAATAACCTAGAGCTAATTTAAACGCTTGTTTAAAGTACGAACGTGCTTTATATTAAACAGACGTTTAATTTAAACAAATGTTTGAAAACCATCAGGATAGATCATCATGAGAAAGCTCTTATTACTCCTTATTGTCCTCCAAACTATGGGTGTTTCCCAAGCCCTTGCCCAAGAAGAAGTCATCTATATCGATGAAAAATTTCTTAAAGAAAGTCTTAAAGAAAACCCTCCCACTGTTGATCAAATCAATGCCACTCTTCTAAGTACTCAAGTGCAAGAGAAAAGAATCGATGACAAATTCAACACAACCTTAGACGCATCAGCAAATTACCTAAAGACAGAAGAAAAGCAGTTCGCCCAATTTATTCCAGTAAACTCTCCAGTCAGTGAATACAGCATGAGAGTCAGTCGAGGATTTACCAATGGTGTGAATGTTGGCTTAAGAGGTTTTTCTGAACAATTTTCCAATAATTTCATAAGTGATGCGACAACAACAGGGATTAGCTTTCAATTAGGTGTTAATCTCTGGAAAGACTTGATTTCTAAACGAACCAAGTCTCAACTTGAACAAGCTCAAGCCGGTAGCCAACAAGCACAATGGGAAAGTGAAATTGCTCTCGCAACTTTCGAAAACTCTTTAAGAAAAATTTACTGGAGTCTCGTCGCGAATGCAGAGGCCCTTAAAATTTCAGAAGGCTTGATTAAAACATCAGAGAAACAAGTTAAAGAAGCTAAGCGCCGCCTTAAAAATAATATCGCAGATGCAGGTGAAGTCGCTCGATACCAATCTCAATTAAGTGCTCGAAAGGCCAATATCATTAGCCTTAAATATGAAAAAGCCTCTCTCATTCAAAACTTAAAAGAGCTTCTACCTCACATTGGTTTAAAAACAATTGAACTAAAGCCTTATGATATCAATACAACAGTTGGTAATGTTCTTGCCTGTACCCAAGTTATTGCTGCAGAAAAGACTCCCCCTCTAAAAAACACTCTTTATGATGAAATTGTAAATCTCCTAGATAGACAAGAAAAACTCGATCAAAAAATTAATGATAGCTATGACGACATTGATATCAATCTCCAATCAGAATTTGGTTTCAAAGGCAGAGACAATTCTCGTTCAGATTCCTTTTCTGATCTTAATGATGATGGTAGAGAGAATTACGCGGTTGGACTCACTCTCAATATTCCTCTTGAACAAAAAAAGAAAACGACCAGAGAGATTCTCAATAAAGCGTCCCAGCTTCGCTATCGCTCTCAAAAGCAAAGAGAATTAGCAAGGATTAAAGCCTTTCACACTCAGGTGGTAAAACAAATCTCTCTTCTAAGAGAAATTATTAAAAACCAACAACAGAACACAAAGTTTTTAGGACTCTCTCTTAAGACCTCAAAGAAAAAATATAACCAAGCTAGGCTCACTGTTGAGCAACTGGTCCAAGAACAAGATGCTTATCTTCAATCAAACCTTGATGAGATTAGAACCAAACTTACAGTGATCAACACCATTTTTGATTACTTGAGTGTTTACACGAACACCCCATGTGGAATGAACACCATTTAGGATAATTATGAGAACAATAGCTAACTTCTTTATCGATAACTCTAAATTCACTATCGTTTTAACGGTTGGACTCCTTGTCCTTGGTCTTCAAGGACTTGGTAAGATGAACTCAGAGTCCTATCCTACTGTAGATTTTGCCCAGGCTTTTGTGACAACTCGTTACGATGGTGCCTCAGCAGAAGACATTGAGACTAAAATCACGAAACCCATTGAAGACAAAATTAGAGAAGTCAGCGGCATCAAGGACGTTAAGTCTGTTTCTCAATCAGGACTTTCCAATATTTTTATCCGAGCAGATATGGATAATGTGGATGATGTTGATGAAGTGATGGCGGATCTACAAAGAGCAGTGGATAGCGTGAGTGACCTTCCTCCTGATCTTCTAGAAGATCCTGTCTACACCGAGATCAAATCGGAGGAGTTTCCCGTTTTGGAAGTAGCTGTTGTCGGTAAGAATACAAAAAGAAAGAGAGATCTGATTGCTGATCTCCTAAAAGAAGAGTTTGAAGACCATAAGAGTGTCAAGGAGGCCAGACTTGTGGGTTTTGCTCCTCGAAGGTTTCAAATAAGGCTTGATTACCCAAAACTCAATTCATACCACATTGGGGTCAATGAAGTACTTGCTAAAATTCAAGCGAGAAATATCAATATCCCTGGTGGAAAACTAAAAGAAGAGACCACTCAAAAACTATTAAGACTTGAAGGAAAAATCACAAATAAAGACGAACTGGGCAATATTCTCATTCGTTCAAACTTCACTGGGCAAAAAGTTTATCTAAAGGATATCGCCCAGGTGGAAGACTCTGAAGAAGAGATTACCATCCGCACTCGCTACAATGGAGAAGAAGCGACACTTATTATTGTTAGCAAGAAAGGAGGTACAGACACTATTGCCCTGGTAAATGCTATTGAGAAGAAGCTCGACTCCTTTCGAAAACGTTATGGTGATGAATATCAATTTAAAGTCTATAACAATGAGTCGAGTAAAGTTGCCAATCGTCTCGATGTGCTCACATCAAACGCAGTATCTGGACTTGTTCTAGTTATCATCTTCCTCTTTATCTTCTTACCAGGCCGTATTGGGCTTATGGCCTCACTCTCTCTTCCCCTGGCGATTTTTGCGACGATGGGATTAATGCCGTTATATGGCATGAATCTTAATGCAATTACCATATTAGCTCTCGTTATTGCTCTGGGAATGCTTGTTGATAACTCAGTTGTCATTTCAGAAAATTACACGAGACTTCAACATGAAGGAAGAACCCCACTTGAAGCAGCTCTAGAATCTGTTCAAAGTTTATGGCTTCCCATTACCGCAACTGCCTTCACGACCATAGCCGCCTTTCTTCCAATGCTTGTTACCAAAGGAATTATGGGCCAGTTTATCAAGTGGATCCCTGTTGTCGTTACCATCTCCCTTATAGCTTCCTTAGGAGAATCCTTCTTTCTCCTGCCCATGCGCTTAGTTTTAGGTGGAGGTAAAGTTAAAGATGTCCCTGAAGGCCAACAAAGAGACTGGTTTGAAAAATGGCAAGGAAAATTTGAAAATTTAATGGAATGGTCAATTCGTCATCGCTGGCTGGTACTTCTCGCCTTTATTGGAAACCTTGTCCTTTCCATTTACCTTATGGTGGGAGCAAATAAATTTATCCTCTTCCCTCCAGATCAAACAGAGATTTATATTGCCCGTGTTGAAATGGAGACAGGGACTAGACTCGAAAAGACCTATGAAACTCTTGAGACTCTAAGTCGCGACATTCAAAAGACACTTGGTAAAAACGTAAACCACATCGTGACGAGAGCTGGAACCTCAAAAGTTCAACCAAATGATCCCAAAGCAAAAGATGGTAGTAATGTTGCTATGGCGACGATCTATGTGACAGAGGAAGCAAAGAATTCACTCTCACATATTGAAGGTCTAAAAAAGCTTCGTTCTATTGATTGGAAAGATTATGCCAAGAATGTAGCCTTTGAAGCACAAGTCAATGGACCTCCTGTCGGTAATGATATTGAAGCGACCTTTCGCTCCAATTCAAGAAAGGACCTGGATGAAATCATTAGTAAAATCATTAAAGAACTTTCACAAGAGGAAGGTATTAGTGACTTAAAAACTGATGATGTCTTCGGTGACAATGAAGTCTATATCGATATTGATTATATTAAAGCAGATCAACTCGGTCTTAATGTGGACAGCATTGGCACAACCGTTCGTGCCGCAATTGCAGGCCTCATAACTTCTGAAGTAACACTTGATAATAAAGAAGTTGATCTTATGGTTCGCTTTAAAGAGCCTTTTAGGAAAAACCGTGAAGACCTAAGTCGTTTGATGATCATGGATAATAAAGGGAACCTCGTCCCTCTTGGCTCTATTGCCACGTTTAGAGAATTAAAAGGTGCTCCCCACATCAAGAGATTTGATTTTAAACGTTCAAAAACCCTTACCGGTAACGTCAACGATGAGAAAATTACTGCTCAAGTCGCCAATAAAAAGTTAGCTGATCTTTATGAAAAGTTTTCTTCTGATTATCCTTCTGTTTCTTTAGTTTTTGGAGGAGTGGCAGAAAGCACTAATGAATCTATGGCTTCTTTAGCTGATGCACTCAATCTAAGTCTTATCGGAATTTTTGCTCTTCTCGTTTTTCTTTTCAGATCTTTCTTGCGACCGATCATTATCATGACAACTATCCCTTTAGGACTTCTTGGATTTTCAATCGCCTTCTTCTTGCACCAACGCCCTATCAGTTTCCTCGCTCTTATTGGTATCATTGGTCTTGGTGGAATCATTGTGAACTCCGGTATCGTCCTTATTTCATTCATTGATCAAATGAGAGACGAAGGTAAGATGAGCTTGCATGATATTTTAGTGAAAGCTTCAGGACTGCGCCTTAAAGCCGTTTTAGTGACATCCCTTACAACAATTAGTGGTCTTATCCCAACGGCTTACGGGATAGGGGGAACTGATGCTATCTTAGTTCCCATGACTCTAGCTATGGCATGGGGACTTACTTCAGGCACCATTTTAACTCTAGTATGGGTTCCGGTTGCCTATGCGATAAATGAAGAGATAGTGGAATGGTTTTCAAGAATCCTCAAGAAAAAGAATCCTTTTCCCAAAAAAGAAACAACTAACCCTATAGAAGTAAAATAAGAGATTGCCATGCTTAATATTAACACCACCCATGAATTGGTTACTGATACCAAACTCAAGATACTGATTGTGGCCAATGAGCTTTTTTCGCGCCAAGGCTTCGATGGAGTATCCGTTCGTGACATTGCAAAAAAAGCGGATGTAAATGTTGCCTCTATAAACTATCACTTCAAAAATAAACTGGGACTTCTTCACGAGATTTTTGCTTATAATTACCAGTGGTTTGATAAAGAAATTTCTGAAATTGCAATGGATAGCAATATTGATGCTGCCGAAATCAGTGTTAAGATCTTTAACCTCTTTTTAGAGAATAGAAGGGGGCTCATCAACTCTTTTAAAATGATCGTTACAGATCATCTGTGTCCAGATGAAGCCATCCAAAAGGACATGACTAAGAATGAACCCCTCGGCCCTCCCGGTGGTAAGGCCATATTAGAAGTAATCACTAGAGAAGTCGGTGAAGGTGTATCCCAAGAAAAACGAGATTGGGCGATGAGGATGATTTTTTCTAATATCATCCACACAGCGATCATTATGGGATCAACTTATTTTAAAAGAGGATGTTGTGACAACCCTTTGATGCAAGACCCAGAAGTTAAGAAAGAAGAATTTAGAGAATTAGCCCGTGCTCTTGTCGATCGCATTCAAAAAAACCCCTAAAAATAGTGTTTAAGATGGCCATTCTTTAGTCCGAATAGAGGATACTATGTGCCGTTTATTTGGTTTTCGATCAGTCATTAATAGCCAAGTACACTCAAGCCTCGTTGAGGCCGATAATGCTCTTGGCATTCAAAGCAATGATCATCCAGATGGTTGGGGCGTCGCCTATTATGTGCAAAATAGTCCGCATGTGGTGAAGTCTGCAAAGTCAGCTCTTGATGATGCTATTTTTAAAAGAGTTTCTGGCATTGTGAGCTCACAGAGTGTCGTCGCACACATTAGAAAGACGACTCAAGGAAATAATAATATTCTCAACACTCACCCCTTCCAATATGGAAAATGGATTTTTGCTCACAACGGAAATATCACAGCTTTTGATAAAAAGAGAAAAGACCTCCTTAACCATGTATCACCGAAGTTTCGTCGTTTTATCCTAGGCGAGACAGATAGTGAGCTAATATTCTACTTCCTGCTTAGTCATATTGAAGCCAAAATGCCACTTGAAGAAAAAGGTCATGACGCCAAAGACTTATCAAAAGTCGTTCTTGAGGCCATGGGTGAGCTTGAAAGAATTGCAGGTGTTAAGGCTCCCAAAGATAACTCTGGCGCCAATGCCACTTACTACACTTTTATTCTCACTAATGGTGACCTTATGATTGGTTATCAGGGTGGAAAGAACCTTTTTTATTCAACTTACAAAACAAAATGTAGCGATAGAGACCAATGCCCGTCATTTTCTGCCGAATGTGAAGCCCCCACTCAAAGTGGTTTTATTAACCACCTAATTCTCTCAAGTGAACCCCTAAGTGGTGAAAATATATGGATTCCCCTGGAGCCAGGACAGCTCATCGCCGTTGATCAACATATGAAAATGATTATTTCTTAATAATGAGTGGCCACGAAAATTTCGCCTACTGCCCTAGTCACCTTAATTTAAGGTAAAATAGAACCGAAGAGGAGTTAAAGGATTCTTCTAGAACCAAACCCGGAGACTCTACCTATGAAACCAATCCTATTTCTTATGATTTTTCTCTTTTCATCACTGGCCTTCGGTCGTGCACCAGCAGTTGATCCTATTAGAGGAATTTCAATAGACGATTACCGAGAGGTAGACCCCAATAAGGATCCAGGTTTTAATTGGAATAAAGGCGACACTGTTGTCGATACAAGTCTTATTACTACTCGTGAGCCGGCTCAAAAAGCTCTCATTGCAAAAACAAAGAGCCAAAATAAGAATTGGCCTACATATATCTTCCTCGCAAGTTTAATCACACTTCCTTTTGTTCTTTGGCTCTCTGTGATGAAAGGTTTAGAAGAATCAGAAAGACATGCTCATCAAGAGTCTCCTTCTGGTTCTATGAATCTGCCTCATCATGATAATACAGTTGATCTTATGGCCGAAAGAAATAAAAGAGAGAGCGAATCAAAGGCAAAAGACAAGGATGTTCACAAGGCTTCTTGATCATCCATATTAAGCCACTTGCCCTTTCCTAAGTACTTATAGACGCGACTCATTCTGCCGTAGTTAACGGTCACTTCACGAATTTTATCCCTATCGAGATCAAATAAACTCACTTCATATTTTCGTTGGTGATAATGATCTCTAAAGTCTCTTGTTTCATCCCAAAGAATTGGACCCTTATAAACACTTGCGCTCTTAAGATCTTTGTTATCAATGGTTAAGAGATAAAGACGGGATGTGCCTTTAAAATTAAGATACTTTGTTATCCCCTCATAAAAATACAGCAAATAAACGTCAGTCTTATCGTTTAGGACTCTCTTTTGAATTCTAAATAAGCGCGCCCAAGGGCCATTAGCATCTAACTGATAACGAAAAACTTCCTTTCCCTTGTTATCAAAGAGATGAAACCAGTCTTCTCCATCTTTTTTAGCAGTATAGAAACTCTCAGGTCTATCGTCTCCAGTCATATCGATTAGGTGACGGTTTGAACGGGCTTTAAGTTTGTAATCCTTCTCTACTCTCTTTTTGATCTTTTCCTTATCAGCATACAAATAGAGTTCCCGAAAAATAGTTTCATCCTGGGCCCATATGTTTAATGGAGCGTGAATAAGAAGAAATAGAATTGCGCAATGCCTCAAGCCCATGAAATCATTATAACAAATCCCTTAAATGGCTCCATAGGGGGCAAAAGAAACCTTTTCAATCGGGTCTTTGGCCGGATAAAATAACAAAACGCAATACTCAACTATCACTATTTATAAGAGGACTCATGGATCTTTCAATAGCTTTTGTAAAAAATGAATCTCAGGTTTTATTTCAAGAATTCACAAGCTCTGAAGAAAGAACAAAGGCCCAAGTCTTTGACATGGAACAACTTGAAAGCAAAGACCTTCATGGCATCCTCCTACCAGTAGACCTTCTAGAGTCTCAAGAGCTCAAAGAAAAACTGGCAAAGACTTCTCAATACGCCCCTATTAAAACCATTAAAGAAGAGCAAATGAGTGCAGATCAATTTGATAACCTTGATCATCACCGTGCTCTTACTTTAACCAAAAGTGTTTATTCCTCATGGACTATAAAGAATAACCTTAAGCTAATAGAGAATATGTTCGCGAATCTCTCTCATCTTCAGGGCCTTTTTCCTAATGATCGAACAGCTTTCTTTGAGGAGCTTTGGCACCTCATGCGCTCTAACCTTGGAGCGACTAAACTTACCATCGCCTACAACCACCTTAAAAAAGCAGAAAAGGAAAATGAGAAGAATGAACTCATCCGTGTTGTTGTTGAAGGCATGACCAAGCCGAACCCCACAGAAAACAAAGAGCTAGGTGAGGCCCTTTTCAAAAACTACGAAGGTAAGTTTGTAAAACCTTTTGAAGTTTACTCATGGGATAAAGAAAGTGGACAAGTCGTTTTCTTAGCCTCAGTCAAAGAAAGCCCCGTTATTATTATGGCAACTCTCTTTGACTTAACACCACTCCAAAAAGCAACTCTAAACTGTCTCTTCGAAGGGCTTCAATAATTTAATTTAATAGACTCAGATGATGCTTAATGTGCTTAGGTAGAAAAGTACTAATAAAGTAGTAACTATGGTCATAGCCCTCACTTTTATCACAAGTAAGCTTTTGTCCCACTTCTCGGCTAATATTCTCAATTCTCTCGGTAAGAAGTTGTTCGGGGTAGAACTCATCAGCTAATCCTTGATCAATAAGGATCTCCTTAGAATGCTTATGGCCAATTTTGAGAAGCTCACAGGAATCATAATTCTTCCACTCTTCTTCTTTATCCCCAAGATAGCCTTTCAGAGCTTTTTGACCCCATGGACAATTAATGGGATTAACAATCGGTGAAAAGGCCGAAACAGCCCTAAAGAGATCTGGGTTTCTAAGACCAATCACTAAAGCACCGTGCCCTCCCATGGAATGTCCCATGATCGAATACTTTGAAATTGAAAACTCTTCTCTTAAAAGCTCAATTACATCCTCTGTAATGTAATCATACATCTGATAATTTTCTTTATAGGGTGCCTCTGTAGCATTCACATAAAAGGAAGCTGCAGTTCCGAAGTCGTAAGAATCTTCACTTCCAGATATATTGAGTCCCCTTGGAGAGGTGTCAGGGCAAATGATCATGGTTTTTGTGTCTCTCAAGAGGGCTTGCGCTCCGGCTTTTGTCATGAAGTTTTCTTCTGTGCACGTCAAACCAGAGAGCCAAATGATGGCAGAATCCACGTGCCCATCTGGCTTATAAAAAGAAAAGTTCATAGGTGTCTTTGTCGATTTAGACTCATGTGTCGCAAAAACAACCTTTCCATCAAAACACTTATGCTTTTTTCTTATTTCCATTTTTCTTTCCTAGAGCTTAGAAAATTCGACTACTGAACGAATACTCTTTCCTTCATGCATGAGATCAAAAGCCTCATTAATTTTCTCTAAAGGCATCTTAAACGTTACGAGATCATCAAGATTAATCTCTCCACTCATATATTTTTCAACGTAGCCAGGAAGTTCTGTTCTTCCTTTAACGCCACCAAAGGCTGATCCTTTCCAAACTCGGCCTGTCACAAGTTGAAAAGGTCTCGTTGAAATTTCTTCACCTGCGCCAGCGACGCCAATAATAATGGACTGACCCCAACCCTTATGAGCACACTCGAGTGCGGACCTCATCAAATTAACATTTCCAACACACTCAAAGGAATAATCAACTCCCCCCTCAGTCATCTCGACAATGACTTCCTGAATGGGTTTATCAAATTTCTTTGGGTTAACAAAATCAGTCGCACCAAATTGCTCTGCCATTTTAAATTTATCTTCATTAATATCAATCGCGATGATTTTAGCCGCTTTTGCCATTTTTGCCCCTTGGATAACAGAGAGACCAATTCCTCCGAGACCAAATACGGCAACCGTAGCCCCTTCTTCAACTTTGGCGGTATTTAAAACGGCACCAATTCCTGTAGTGACACCACAGCCTAAAAGACAAACTTTATCAAGAGGAGCGTCTTTACTTATTTTCGCAAGAGAGATCTCAGGAAGCACAGTGTACTCAGCAAAAGTAGAAGTTCCCATGTAATGATAAATGGGTTTTCCATCTTTCGAAAAGCGGCTAGTTCCATCAGGCATCAAACCTTTTCCTTGAGTTTCACGAATTCTTTGGCACAGGTTAGTTTTACCAGAAAGGCAAAATTTACATTCACGGCACTCTGGTGTGTAAAGTGGAATGACATGGTCACCAACTTCTACGCTCGTCACTCCCTCTCCTATAGCTTCAACGATACCACCACCCTCGTGACCTAAGATCACAGGAAAAAGACCTTCTGGATCGGCGCCTGAAAGAGTGTAAGCATCTGTATGACAAACACCAGTGGCTACAATACGGACAAGAACTTCCCCTTTCTTCGGTCCCTCGAGATCAACCTCTTCAATAGATAATGGCTGTTTTGGTCCCCAAGCAACTGCTGCCTTTACTTTCATAAAATCTCCTCTAAATGATAAAGATATATATTATGAAGGATTTGTTTTTATGACAATCTGTTGTCTAGGCCATTCGCTAAGAGCCAAAACTTGAAAGCTGTTCTCCGCCAAGTACATGAAAGTGGGTGTGAAAGATAGTCTGACCGCCATATTTCCCAAGATTCGTGACAACACGAAAGCCTGATTGATCAAGACCCTTTTCTCTCGTGAACTGAGATATAGCACTATATACGCGAGCGATGTCCTCTGGATTTTGAGTCACGAGTTCATTGATATTTTTTGTGTGCTCTTTTGCTATGAAAAGGTAGTGCTCTTTTGCTTGAGGATAGATATCTTTAAAGCCAAGAACATGCTCATCCTCATAAACTTTTTCTGTCTCTAGTTCTTCGCTAACAAATTTACAAAACAAACAATCACTCATGAATCACTCCTTAACTCTTTCAATGGTAGCGCCAAGGCCTGCAAACTTTTCTCCGATCTTTTCGTAGCCACGATCGAGGTGATAAACCCTTTGAACGTGGGTCTCCCCTTCAGCACAAAAGCCGGCTAACACAAGTGCCGCTGAAGCTCTAAGATCAGTACACATAACTGGAGCACCTTTTAAAGAAGCTCCTCCCTTAACAATGGCAGAGTTTCCTTTGATTGTAATATTTGCTCCCATTCTTTGTAACTCAGGAACATGCATAAACCGATTTTCAAAGATATGTTCTGTAATAATAGAAGTCCCTTCCGCTTGAGTGGCCAAGGCGACCATTTGGGCCTGAACATCTGTAGGAAAACCTGGATAAGGGGCCGTATCAATCTCCCCGCCAACAATCTTGGAAGGAAAAACCTCAACAAAGTCTTCTCCCCTTTCTAATTTCGCTCCCATTTGTTCAAGCTTTTCGATAACAGCATCCAAATGAATGGGATTAAAGCCTTTCACTTTTATTTGTGAATTGGTCATTAGCCCACTAATAATATAAGTCGCAGCTTCTATTCGGTCTCCTATGGCCGTAAAATGACAACCATTGAGTTTCTCAACCCCATGAATGGTAATGGTTTTACTATCGAGTCCTTCGATTTTTGCCCCCATTCTTTGAAGGAAGTGACCAAGGTCTGTTACTTCAGGCTCTAAGGCGGCATTTTCAATGACAGTTGTTCCGTTTGCAAGGGTTGCGGCCATCATTAGATTTTCAGTAGCTCCTACTGAAGGAAAATCTAAGGTCAGATGAGCCCCTTTCAAACGATCCGTTTTCGCCTCGACATAACCACCTTCAATGGTGATTTCAGCCCCCATTTTTTCTAAATTTTTAAGATGAAGATCAATAGGTCTAGTTCCAATAGCACAGCCACCTGGTAGGCTCACTCTTGCCTTTTTAAAGCGAGCAAGAAGTGGGCCCAGTACGCAAATAGAAGCACGCATGGTTTTAACGAGATCATAAGGAGCTTCATGAGTTTTAAGTTCATTTAAAAAATAACTAAATTCCCCCGCCTTCTTCTCTTCAATCACAGTTCCTAAATGAGTAAGAAGGTTATTCATTGTGCGAATATCGCGAAGATTAGGCACCTCAGAAAAGATGACTTCATCTTCAGCTAAAATTGCTCCCGCCAAGATGGGAAGATAAGCATTCTTTGCTTTTGAAATCGTCACTTCGCCTTCAATTCGACTGGGGCCTTTTACGACTAATTTATCCATGTTATTTCCTTATAAGAAGAAATCGATCGCGACCAGTGAGGTCTTGAATCAACTGCCCTTTTTTATTAAAAATTTTTTCGCACTTTTTCATCAAGGAAGCGAGATGAGACTCATGCCCTTCCATTAAGAAGAATCCATTTGGGTTTAGTTGATTATGGACCTGATCAAAGAATTCATCAAACCATGCCTCGTAAATATCGTCTTTTAAAAAGAGGGCCACGTGAGGCTCATGAAGAATCACTTGATGATGCACTAAAGAGCGATCCTCTTGGGCTTTGATATAGGGCGGATTAGAAAGAATGACATCATAAGTGTCATTTATTCCGATAAGACGATCGGTCTGTAGGGTTTGTACCTTATGATTTCGATCAATTTTAAAACTCAATTTAAATTGATTCATAAGAAACACATCAAGTGCGTCACGAGAAATATCTGTAGCTGTGTAATCAATTTTTTTATTCTTAATTTCTTGAAGTAAAGAAAGCCCAATCGTCCCTGGTCCCACACCAACTTCTAAAATAGAGACTTCTTCTTTATCAATAGCTGAGATTTCTTTGAGCGCCCTCTCAACTAAAAGCTCTGTTTCTGAACGAGGAATGAGAACCCTTTCATCCACGTAGAACTCACTGTTATAAAAATAAGCTTTATTTGAAATGTATTGAAGAGGAACACCGTCAATAAGAAGCTGACGAAAGCAATGAAGGATCGTTTGGTTTTTTTCTTGATACCTATTAGAAGCATCAGTGTTTTGAAAATGACCAACAAATTGCTCATACTCATTAAGGAGTGTATTTAATGAAAGTCCTGGATAGCTTGATCGCCACTGAGAAGGATTTTTTTGGAAAAAATCTTCAAGAGTCTGGCTCATAAGAGGACTCCTTTATTCTTCTTGACCCTTAAGAAGTTCAGCTTGGTTATGAGCAACAAGAGCATCCGTGACCTCACTAAGGTCTCCTTCCATAATTTTATCAAGACTATAAAGAGTGAGTCCGATTCGGTGATCTGAACAACGACCTTGGGGATAATTATAAGTTCTAATTCTTTCCGAACGATCTCCTGTTCCGACAAGTCCCTTTCTTTCGGCAGCTTCTTTATCTGCTTTAGCTTGGGCAATTTTGTCATAGATACGAGCTGCAAGAATTTTGAGAGCCTTGTCTTTATTTTTAAGCTGTGACCTTTCATCCTGACAAGCGACCACTTCTCCAGTAGGAATATGGGTCACACGAACCGCTGAATCAGTTGTGTTTACTGACTGACCACCAGCACCTGAGGAGCGATAAACATCAATACGAACTTCATTGAGGTCAAGTTGAAAGTCAATGTCATCTGCTTCAGGTAGCACAGCAACAGTAATCGTTGAAGTATGAATTCTTCCCTGTGATTCTGTCTTGGGTACACGCTGAACTCGATGAACACCTGATTCATATTTAAGCTTTGAATAAACCTTATCGCCACTAACAGAGAAGATAACTTCTTTCATGCCCTCATCACCAGCAGAGACACTAATATCTTCCGTCTTAAAACCAAGAGAGCGACAGTAATTGTTATACATACGATAGCAATCAGCCACAAAGATAGAGGCTTCATCGCCACCAGCTCCGGCACGGATTTCAACAATCACGTTTTTGTCATCGAGTGGATCTTTTGGAAGAAGCAAGAGCTTGAGTCGCTCTTCCATGACAGGAATTTCACTTTCCTTTTCAGAAAGTTCTTCCTTGGCCATCTCCCTCATGTCTTCATCTTTTTCATTTTTAAGGATTTCTTTTGCCTCTTCGACATCAGCTTTCACCTGCTTATATTCTTTATAAGCAGCTACAATATCTTCGAGGTTCGCCCTTTCTTTTGTAATCGCCTGATACTCATCTTGACGCTCATAAAGAGTGGGATCACCCATCTTGTCGGTGAGCGTATCGAAGCGATCAACGACAGCGTCTAGTTTATTAAAAATACTCATGCTTGTTCCTTAAATGAATGGAATTACCCGTTCATGGAGTCGAGAAATTCACCATTCGTTTTCGTTTTGGTGATTCGACTAAGCATAAACTCCATAGCATCAATCGTGTTCATCGGGTGAAGCACTTTTCTCAACACGTAAACACGTGCCAAGTCATTGTCTTCCATAAGGAGGTCTTCCTTACGAGTCGATGACCTGTTGATATCGAGGGCTGGGAAAATTCTCTTTTCAAGAAGTTTACGATCAAGTTGAATTTCCGAATTACCTGTACCCTTGAATTCCTCGAAGATAACTTCGTCCATTCTTGAACCAGTATCAATAAGGGCAGTCGCAATAATAGTAAGAGAACCACCTTCTTCGATATTTCTAGCAGCACCAAAGAATCTCTTTGGACGATGAAGAGCATTTGAGTCAACACCGCCAGAGAGAATCTTTCCTGATGGAGGAACAACAGTGTTGTAAGCACGAGCAAGACGCGTAATCGAATCCAGAAGAATGACCACATCTTTACCAGCTTCTGTAAGTCGTTTTGCTTTTTCAAGAACCATTTCGGCGACTTGAACGTGGCGGTTCGCTGGCTCATCAAAGGTTGAAGAAACAACTTCAGCATTCACATTTCTTTTCATGTCCGTCACTTCCTCAGGACGCTCATCAATCAAAAGAACAATCAAAACAGACTCGGGATGATTGTCAGTGATGGAGTTGGCGATATCTTGAAGAAGTACGGTCTTACCAGCTTTTGGTGGAGCAACGATCAATGTTCTCTGACCAAAACCTTGAGGAACGTAGAGGTCAATAATACGCGTGCTATAGTTAGTAGGCTTTGATTCAAGGTTAATTTTTCTCTCAGGATAAAGAGGAGTCAGGTTATCGAAAAGTACTGTTTTCTTGTGCTGCTCAGGAGTTTGATCATTGACAGTACTTACTTTTAAAAGGGCAAAATAGCGCTCACCATCTTTTGGAGGGCGAATCTCACCCTCGATTGAGTCACCTTTTTTCAAACCAAAACGTCGGATTTGAGACGGACTCACATAAATATCATCGGCACCTGGCAGGTAGTTGTATCCGGGAGAGCGAAGAAAACCGAAGCCATCGGGAAGAATCTCAAGAACACCACCACCAAAAATCTGCTCGTCGTTATTAGCCTTTGCTTTGAGGACAGCAAAGATGACTTCGTGCTTTTTCATGGCACTGGAGTTTTCGACTTTAAGCTCAGTTGCAAGTTTGTTGAGCTTCTTAATTTCCATTTCTCTAAGATCGTTAAGATGCATGCGGTTTTTCCTCTTCTTTAAAAATAAATGTTGTTGAATAAAAGATTAGATTTTTAAATGTCGATAGTTATTGGTATCCCTTGGGAGCAAAAAAGCTTTTGATAAATGCCGTGGGTAATTCGATTAGGATTAATGTAATATTATCCCATGGAGCTTTTATGTCAAGAGTGGGAGTATGCGTAATTGATGAAAAGGGCAGAGTTAGAAGGTCAAACATTACTAGGTATTGATTACGGACAAAAATTTATTGGCCTATCATTATATAATGTAGGCAGGGATCCATTTCCCTTTCTCCATGGGCGTATTGTCGTAGCGCAGGTAGAGGATCCCATTGAGGAAATTAAAGCCATTGTAAATGAAGAAGCTGTCGATAGGATTATTTTAGGTCTTCCCCTACTCACCGATGGACAAGAGTCCACTATGACTCAACTGGTTAAGAAATTTGCTGAAACTTTAAAAGCGGCAATTCCGAGCATCGTCCTCCATTTTCAAGATGAGACATTGAGCACCTACGAAGCAGAGGAGAGAATGAAAAATGATCCTCGTTTTAATTTCAAAGTCGACTATCAAAAAATTGATGCTCTCTCAGCATCGATTATAATAGAACAGTTCCTGCAAGAGCAGGTATCACAATAACAAAAAAAGAGTTTGGTTTTATGAAAAAGTATTGGTGGGTCTTTATTGTTGCTGCTCCGGCCTTTGCCTTTTTAATGGCAGGTGTCATGGTCTATTACAAAGTTGGTGTGTGGGAATACAAAGGTGATCCGGTAGTGTTTGAAGTTAAACCCGGTGAAGGCTTTTCTAAAATCAACGGCCGCCTCCATGCCAAGGGGCTTATTAGTAGTGCCAAAATTTTTCATCGTTACGCTCAAATCAATGGCCTTATGACAAAATTCAAAGCTGGCCGCTTTGAGATCCCCAAGAACTCTAATATGCTCGATGTTTTCGACACCCTCATTAAAGGTCAAAGCATTACGACATCTGTAACCGTACCTGAGGGTAAGAACCTTTTTGAAATTGCAGAGATCCTCCAAAGCGATGGCATCATTAAAGATGCCGATGAATTTATCACACTGGCAAAGGATGAATCTTTTGCCAAAGAACTCGGTATTCCCGGAAAACGTATCGAAGGTTACCTCTACCCTGACACCTATCGTTTTACGCCAAAGTCTGAAGCTAAAGATGTCATCAAAACTATGGTAGATATTTTTAATAAAAGAACAGAACAACTCGACTTTACAAAAGCGCCACTTGACCTCAGTAAACATGAAGTTGTCATTCTCGCGAGCCTCGTGGAAAAAGAAACTGGGGCATCGTTTGAGCGTCCCCAGATTGCAGGTGTCTTCGTGAATCGCCTCAAAAAGAGAATGCGTCTTCAAAGTGACCCGACAACTATTTATGGAATTTATGAAAATTTTAATGGCAATTTAAGAAAAAAGCACTTACTTGAAAAAACCCCATACAATACTTACAAGATCCCAGCTCTTCCGGTTGGACCCATTGCCAATCCTGGGCTTGAATCTCTTAAGGCGGTTTTGAATCCAGACAAGCACCAATTCTTATATTTTGTGTCTCAAAACGATGGAACTCACGTCTTCTCTAAAACCTATCGAGAGCATAGAGAAGCCGTGAATCGTTATCAAAAAAATTATAGAGCGCGCCAAGGAAAGAGTTGGCGCGACCTAAAAGAAAAAAATTAACGCTTAGTAATCGAGACCTGTCTTTCTGATGTGAACCTTTGGCTTTCCTTCTTCAGAAAGAATTTTGGAGCCTAAAACTTCAGCAAAGAAAATCTCGTGGTCACCTGGTTGCGTGGCTTCCATGAATTTGCATTCAACAACAGACTTGGCATCTTTAATCGTTAAACCACCATTGGGACCAATTTCATGTTCGATAGAATTAAAAGGTGAATTCTCCGGATCATAGCCTGACCAAAAGTGACGCAAGTACTGAGTTTCATGATCACCCACGATATTGATACCAAAGGGTTTACCGCTTTTAATAGCTTCATAGCCAGGACGGTCTTTCTTTATTGTGAAGGCAACAACGAGAGGATCAAAAGAAACCTGTTGTACCCATGACGCCAAATAACCATCTTTTTGGCCTTCATTTTCAACAGCGATGATAAATAGTCCCGAAGGAATATGGCCCACGGCCTGTGCTTTTTCACTCATAGTGATCTCCTTATAAATGAGGCAATTTATGCCTTCACCATAAGGCTTCTGGAAAAAAGTGAAAACTACTTTATCTAGAGATAGGAAATCCTTATTTCATGAATATTTCATTAACTATCTACGACATCTTGTGGAAGACGAAGTAAATTCAGTCACTTACAAGGTTGTTTTTAAATATGAAAACTAAGGTTTTGCCCTGAGCCTGCCGAAAAGGGTAGACGCCTTGGCAGGAAATATTCCTCCTAGGCAGGCACATTTGGCCTAAGCCTTAATTTACTTGTGCGCTGTGCAAGGGCTCTCGTAAAATAGAAGCTGGCAAAATGAGTCTTATTTTGAATGCAATGACTCCAAGGAGGAAATGATGAAAAAAGCCCAACTTGATGAACTGAAAGCTCAGTTGATAAAAATGAAAGAGGATATCCTCAACGGGGGCTATATCACGCAAAAAGAAGACCTTCATGTAACTTCTGATGATCTTCCTGACGAGGCAGACCTTGCCACTAATGTGATCAACCAACAAGTCACTTTTAGTATGAGACAAAGAGAGCTTTTAAAATTGCGCTCAATTGATGAAGCTCTTAATCGTATTGAAAATGGAACCTACTCAGAGTGTGAAGAATGTGGCGATGAAATTGGATTCAAGCGTCTTAAGAACCAACCTTTTACCAATCTTTGTATTACCCATGCTGAAGAGGCTGAACGCGAACAAAGCCGTTTCTTAAAGCACGGTTAAATAATTATTCTCAAATAAATTAAAATAAGCCCCTCTATAAGAGGGGCTTTTTTTTTCTTAAAATTTGAAAAGCTTTCTATACTAGTTACACTTTCCTTGCTTGGTGTATGACTTCAGGTGCCCTTCTACCTGAGATTCTGTGTACCAAGACTTGAATGCTGGTTCGCCATTTACTGTCAGGCGGTACCAATCATTCTTATGGTGTTTTTCAATTTTACAAGGAGACTCTACCGAAGCAGGCTCTCTCGTTTCATGAGTCGAATTTGAGGCACAACTAGCAAAAAAGAGAAGTGCGGCAACTACTGATAACATACGCATAATCATATCCTTTTTTAGGTTATGACCGCTTGTCGGTGATGAAAGGAAAATCCTTTAGTCGGATATGCAAAAAAATAGTACGAGAAGCCCTGAGAGCTACTTTTGACAGCGCGGGCAGTGATAAGTGCCCCTGCCTTTTAATGTAGTTTTAAGGACTTTCGTCCGCTCACAAAGGCGACAAATTTGCTGATAGAAGACAACCAGATTCTTAACCCCCTCCCCTTGAGATCCAGTTGTGTCTTTATAGCCGCCACTAAAAGTCGTGCCGCCAGAATTAACGGTTCCAGCAAGAACGAGGTCAGTGGCTTTTTTGAGTTTTCTACACTCTGCTTTGGTGAGACTTCCCGCCTTTCTATTGGGAAGAATACCCGCATGAGCGCACATCTCACTGGCCATATAATTTCCCACTCCTGCGAAGTGATTCTGTTCGAGAAGAAAGGGTTTAATTTCTTTATTGGGGTAGCGCTTACAACGATCAATTATGTATTCCACCGTAAACTCAGGCTTAGAAACATCTGCTCCAAGGCGGGTGAGCCATTTGAGTTTTGATTCTTTTTTAAGGTGATGAAGATTACCAAAACGTCTGGGATCCACATAGGCTAAGAAAATGATCTCACCATTTTCTTTAAGCCCCTTGATTTGCACATGGGTGTGCTTTTCTTTTATCTTTTCAGAGGAGACTCGCCATCCCCCACTCATGCCAAGACCGCTTATCGAAGTCAGCTCATCTTCAAACTCAAAGAGTAAAACCTTTCCCTGACGCTCGATCTTCTTTAAAACTTTTCCCTTAGGCGAAAATTCTTTATCTTTCACAATCGAATCCGCCACATTCGAATAAGCAATACTCACCACCTTCATCGGCAGATGAGGCGCAATTTGCTTTTTGATAGTTTCTACTTCGGGTAATTCTGGAATGGGGTACCTAACCTATAGTTATTATTAATAAAATATGGGATTCGAATTTGTTACCCCGCCGAATCCCGCCTTAAATGAGCGGAGTAGGGTTAGATTACGCTTTTTTGGCATAATCTGAAAACTTTAACACGTTGTGGCCAACCACCTCATTGTCTAAGGACTCGACCTTCGACTTTTCTTCTCTAATCTTTTTAAAGATAAGCTCAGAGTAGCCCTTCTGGTCATCTTCGGTGCACTTGGAATAGTGATCAGCAAGCTTCAAATCTTTATGACCTGTCATCGCCATAACTGCGTCTAAACCACCGACTTGTCTTGCTAGCTTCGCCATACCATGACGTAAGATATGAGTTCCTGTGTAAGGGATTTTGGCCTTCCTCTGAGCATCTCTGTAGTGCTGTTGAATACTGGAGTAATTAAGAGCCTTGCCTTCAATGTGGAAAACATATTCACAGCCATCTTTCTTCAAAGCTATCTGCTCTTTAAGAACCTCTAAGATTTCATCATTGATGTAGCAAACCCTTGTCTCTTTGTTTTTGGGAAAGGGTTTGAGCTCAAGAAATGTTTTATTCCTAGGGTCCCAAACAATCGATTCTTTAATTAAAAGTCGACGATTTTCAAGGTCAACATTCTTCCATTGTATGCCTGCGACCTCACCAACTCGACCAGCTGTGTAGAATTGCATCATGGCAAGATTTCTATAAGTAGGTTTTAAATGTTGAAAAAAGGTTAAGGCATCCTCAAGGGAGATTTGCTTTTTCTTGTCAGGTACAGGCTTTATAAAACCAAGTGCACGGTGTTTTCTTTTAATTGGACATGTAAGGCTATTCGCTTCACTCTCAAACTCTTCACTTTCCTTGTACCATCGAAAAATGGTCACAAACAAACTGAGCTCATTATTGAGATTACATCGACCAGCTTTACCGCGGCCTGAGCTTTGGTAATAGTCTGACTTGAAAAATTCGACTAGCTCAATTACCCAAGAAGTAACTTTTGATGGAGTGATCTTTTCCATGGGAAGATGCTCAATACTCTTCCAAGGCTCATATCTCCTTCTCCAAATTGCTTGAGTAGAAGTAGCTAGAGTTGGAAAGTGAATCTCTTGCATGGTTTCCCATACTGTTTTGAGAGAGCTTGTTTTCAATTTTACAGGGGCTTTTGTTCCATCAAAACGATGGCGCCATTGTCTTGCCTCCCGTAAGGTATCAAAAACCTCTTCAAAGTCCTCTCCATTTACTTTTTTACGAGCACGGTATCTTCCATTTTTTTTGTGTTTATAGATACCAACAGAATTAGGAAGTTTTTTGTAATCTTTTGACATGTAAAGACTCCTTTATCTCAGTCCTTCTTCAACCCAGTTAAGGATTTCATCAGGCATAAAATAAAGACGTCTTCCGCCTTTTGGTTTCCTAAAAGGAATTTCTCGTCTTGAAACTTTGTTGTAAATCGTCTTCTTGGTTAACCCTAAGAAGTACGCAACTTCGTCTACGGTCCATATTCGTTTTTCAAAGATCGTCCCTGAAACCCTACCATCTTGCTTCTTCAGTTGTGAAATCATTTTCACTCCCTGAGTCTTCAGTGTCATAAAATTATGACACTGCAAAGCCTTTATTAACTCCATGGCCTCGTATCCGGGACTCTGAGAGCCCGGAGTTTGCTTCCTTTAGAGCATGTTAGGGTTCATATATCGTCTACCGTCTCTAGTATGACGAGTAATTCCTCTCCGATTAAAAATGTTTTGAATTTTCTTTTGTGTAAAGCCTGTTATCTTTGAAAGATCCTCTAAAATAAACCTTATTTCATCCAAGGTAAATTCGTGTTTCTTCCCGATGTTATATTTTTTAATGAAAATGGTGTAGTTTTCCATAAGAACTCCCTCCATATCAATTGCGGAGAATGTTTCTAAGTATTTTGCCATTTTCTCGTGATGTACTTCCTTTGCTCTATACTTTTCCTGAGATAAAGAGAACATCTGTGCTGCAAGTTGTTTACCGTGCTCCCTTGATTTTGGGTAGCTCCAGTCGATTCTTTTTATGTCAAAAAATAGATATCTTCGGCATCCAGATTCATCTTGAAAAATATCATATTTGTTAGTGCTTCCGACAAGAGTAGATTGATTTGGCCGATCTACTGCGACTCTATCGTAAGGTCTTCTAACCTTTGTGCTAGGCTTACTTATTGAGTCTTTAATAATATCATCACCAAGCAATAAAAGCCTTTCATACTCTGGAACGTTAAGGATAAAGTTGTCAGTAAGCGCAAGCTCAAAGTCCTTAATGTCTCTGGTTACAGTTAATGGCGCGAAATATGAGCCAAAACCAGAGAAAAATTGCCTTAGCCAGCTATCTTTCCCACACCCCTGTACACCTTTTAAAATGAGAGTGAAGTTTTCAATGGTCGAATCGTAAGCTCTTTCAAAAATTTTCGAGCAAAACTCTTTGGTAAGCTCTTCAACACTCTCTATATCAAGCACATCAAGTTTGAGACATCTCACCATTTCTTTTATTCGGTCTTTTTTATCCCACTCTGGAATATCGATTAGAAAGTCTGGTTTATATTCAGGGATCATTCTAGCCAAGTGATCTTCCACAGCGCCAACCTTATAACCAGGCAAGTCTCTAATTATTGATTTTAAAAATGGAACCATTGTGTAGACATTCACCCATCGCCCTTCAAATAATGTCATCAGCTCGCCTGATATTATGTCCCTTATAAGAGGATGCAGCTCGAGCTGTATTAAGGCCTTATAATGCTTGAACTCAGCCTCCGCAGAACTATACTTCTTTCGAAGTTCCATGAATTCATCCAAGAGCTTTTGTCGCTCTTCCATAAATCCATTAGGGGCTGATGCGAGAGCCTTATTATTGGCATTGTAATATTCCTTCAATAACTCTCTTTTTTCCGGGTAAGTGTCATCTAGGTTAGAAATAAGTTGGAGGATTCCATCACTTTTCATTTTGATCCTCCAATCTCTTTTCATTAGCTATTAGGTCTCTAATTATTTTTAGGCTCACCCTATTTCCATAGGCAAACTTGATAGGATTGTGATTTTTCTCCTTTTCAGAAAAACACCACCCCTCGATAGGACAAAGGCCGATAGCTTTCATTGATTTACAGCTTCTTGGCATATAGCCCTTTGCCTCAGTTGAATCCAACTGGTGCCTTTCGGAAGGGAGTGTTGGCCAGCCAGGAGTGGTTTCTTCAAAAACCTCCCTTCCCTTAGGGAACTTTGTAATTAAGAAAAACTTACTGAAACCTTCCTCATGTCCAAGGATTTCACCTCTCATTGTTTTAAGATCAATTTTTCCAAATGCTTCACAATTTTCACAGACATTTGTCCATGCATCTTCTGCACTAATTGCCTGATTCTCAATCTCGAATTTACTTAGCCACAAGGGAGGTGAATTATAACGGTCCCACCCTTTTGGTTTTCCAGCATCAATTTCCGAATATAATTCATCAAATAGCTTAAGAGGCATTTTAGTTAATCCAGCGACATCATCGTCGTAAAGTTCACTTGATACCGTACTAAATTCACTTCCTAGCTCTAGGGGAAGAGGGACAGCGTCTGAAATTCCATTATTTTCTGGCTTATCGGAAGGGAAAATGCCCACTGCACTTGTAAGGGTTGTATTATTAAAGACCGCATCACAGGCATGGAAAAGACCTCCCCTTGCACACAACGTATTAGCAAAGTTAGCGATTTTAGTTTTAAGAACTTTCCCGTCTAAGGAACAAAGTAAAATGGCCCGATCTTGATCGAAGCCACTATTACTCTCTATTCCGCTTCCAGATAGGTATATAAGGCAATGTTCCTTAAAAGGACCGGATATTTTCTCTAAGAAACTAATGGCAATATGGGGGTATTTTCGAACGAAGCCACCAAATATTGTTATCGCCAAAAAAGAGCTATAGTCTTGAGGACCAACACCAAGAAATGTTTGGTGGTAGTTGCCAATAGACTCACTGTACTCCTTATAACCTGGTGGGTTACTGCAAACCTTTACAATATTTGTTCCAGCCATATCTGGAGAAGTATTCATGGTAATGTAGATGGAGTTTTCTCTTGGAAAATAGTCTCCAACTATTTTAAAACCGTTTTCTGATAATAGTGGAATCATGCTATTAATAGTCATTAGACACCTCCTCTAGGAGCTCTCTAATCCTTGGCTCAGGCATTGATAGCAATCTGGAAAGCCCTTTAATGTCCAAAAGGCTAGGTCTTCTCCAGCCGTTGAGAAGATTGGATAGGTGAGCTGGGGATTGCCCCATCTCTTTTGCAACGGCTCGATAAGAGCCAAACTTTTCTTTAAGTTTTAACTTAAGGGAATTCATTTTTACCTCCGTGTTTTTTTAGGAAAGTCCCTTTCGCATAAGCACACAGAGGATTTATTCTTTCCAACACACTGGAGGTGTATGTAAGTATGATAACTAAAAAAATAAAAAAAACAAACCTCTTTTTTGTGAAGTGTTTTTTTACACACTATATATTTTAGAAGAATTTTTTAGTTTTTCTTATTAACCCTTCACTCTTCACAGTCAACCATTTGTAAGATTGTGATTAAATTTGACACTAATTTGATTTACTACAAACTTGTTAATGAGTTTCATTAGGAAAGCTTTGCCTTAAAAACATATTTAAGCAGCTGATGCTTCTATTGAGCTTTTAAAGTTTTACAACTGGAGACTAAACCTTTATTCATATTCGAGGTGCTTGCCAAAGAAAATGACAGGTCGACTGTTTTCCTCAAATTCCGTGGCGACATGGATCGCATAAAAGAGTTAGGGCAAGGACAGCCAAATAGACTAAGGTACCTCGGGTATAAAGTTATCAGAGTCCCTCACGCTCTTGCATCTAATCTTCGGCATTCCTTTTCCACAAATCATCCTTAAATCAAAAACCATCTTTCCTAAACGGGATAGTCCTTTGGGATAGGCAATATAGTCGAAAGTAGGACTAATTGAACTGTGTCCTTCAAGCACTATGTCATAAGACAAAATGTCTTTGTGAGTAAGTCGAACATTATAGTTTATGCTTCTATTTAGATTCTCAGTTTTTTCCCCTGCGAACCTTAACTTTTCTTGATATTCGAGATGTTTGACGAAAGAAACAACTGGCCTATTATCGTCGGCAAATTCCATCGCACTCTTTACAGTCTCGTAATAGGTAAAATAAGAGCATCCCGATGTAAGCAGACTCTGGAGAGACAGTACAAGTAACTTTATACCTCCGCCCCTTCTCCTTTCAAACCTCATCAAAATGCTTAAATTTACTCGTGAACTCAATCCAGAATAGCTTAACTCCCAACTGCCCCTTTATAACTAGTTTAGGGGTCCTATCACTCCAGTTGTAAAACGTAACCCCTTCTCCAACTGAACCAAACTGGAATCTTTCTGGATGACCTTTTCCTATTGGATCTTTGTAGGTTACAACTGGCTTAACTTTTAATAAGGCTTCCAAGTACTTTATGAACTTTTCTACTTCCTCCTTAGGCTTCTTCTTATCAAAAGTAATTGCGATCTCTTTGATAAAGGACCTTTTAAAAGTTTTGGTATGCGGGATTATTTTCGCAAAATGAACTTCTCCCTCATATCCGTCACCGTTGTAATTGATACTGTAAATACTAGGTAGAACACCAGGTTTCTTTCCATCAAAGCCTTTGCCTGCTTTTACGTATTCCTCAAGATTAAATTGTTCTCTTGGGTCACCTACTGCTTCATATATTCTTATCATAGATGCCTTATAAGCGTCTTTCAGATCAACACCGCTATTGCATGACGTAAATATAAAAACAGTGCTTGTGAGGAGAATAAAAAGTAGATTCATAAATCTAATCCTTTTTAATGGTTAATATCTTGGACTCTCTATCTGCTTCGTAATTAAAAAAGAGGAATTTCATATTCTGATATTTAAGCTCTTTTACAACTCCAAGAGAGTCTGGGAGGTAGGTTGTTGCTCCTCCAAGGGCACCTATTATTGCAGGTAACCCTCCAAGAAGTTTATTTGATATAGTAAAAATTACGACACCAAGAGCAGTTAACTTTCCAGACTCCAGAAAACTCTCGATGATTCTAAAAAAATCATCAGATGGAATTTCGATAGACTCACTTTTCATTTCTAGGGCCTTATTTAATTCCTCAAAACTTCCTACTTTCATGAAAGTGCTCCTCGCTATTTTTTTGAAACTTTCTCGATTTTTATACGATACGTTTCTCCTCCGTCACTAAAAACGGTTGAGCTAATGATCTCAGCCGTTTCCTCTCTTCCTTCAGTATTGAAGAGAAGGGACCCAAGACTTAATTCAAAAAATTCAGCAAGGTCGTAGAGAAAATGAAGGTTTTTACTATTTGGTGTACGACCACTTAGCCAATCGTGAAGAGTGCTCTTAGGCATTCCACAAGACTTAGCGATCTGGTTAATGCTTAGATCGCGCTCCTTTATTTCACGAGCAAGAACGTGTTTTAATTTGATTGATGGCATAGAACACCTTTCGGTCTTCGACAAAGGATACGACACCTCGGACGATCGGAAAACGTCCGAGGTGTCGGATTTTTAATTAGAGAGCATCTCTGTGATCATCTAGATTTATAATCTTTCCTGAGGATTTCCCTGCTCTCATAACCTTACCCATTGCCTTTGAGCCTAGGGCACCAAATGCACCACCAACAAATGCTTTCAAAGCAAATATAGAGTAGTCCCTGAAAACTTGCACATACTCCGGTTTTACTCTGCTACTTGTACTATTTGGTTTTGTTTTAGCTTCTGGCATTTTCTTCTCCTTTTTTTAATGTTTGCCTTAGAAAACTTATTCCAAGAATTTCTTATTTTTTGGAATAAGGTCCTTGGACAATAAAAAACCCAATCAAGGAGAAAAGATGGGAAGGTATCAAAGGTCATTAGATCAAAACTTAGTCATAGTAGGACATACATTATCCACTTTAGGCTTTATATGTTTTACGGTTGCTAAGCTAACAAGGTTGTTTATTGAAGATGATTTACCAAGTGAGGCCATCTTTACAACATCTAAGCATCCGACAGTTGAGGACATTGTTGAAAAAAGTTTTCACGATAACCCGGATGCATTCAGGTGGTAAGGGAGTCTCAAAAACGAGTGTTATTGAGACTCGTTTGGCTAGCCTTAAAATTTAATATTTTTGCCTTAAAAGTAGTCTCAAAACTCATCTCAAAATCAAAGTCTTAAAAGTTCGATTAATTAACGTTTTTTATACTAGGAGGTGACCATGAAAATTGGTTATTGTCGTGTCTCAACATTGGACCAAAGTTTAGATCTTCAGCTTGATGCCCTTAAAAAAGCAGGCTGCGAAAAAGTTTTCTCTGACAAAATGAGTGGAGGTCGTTTTGATCGGCCGGGACTAGAGGACGCAATAAAGTTCGCCAGAAGTGGGGATACAATCGTCGTATATAAACTAGATCGACTCGGTCGCTCTATAAAGCACTTAATTACAACTGTGAATGAACTTAATCGGAACGGAATTGGCTTTGAGTCGCTAGGAGAATCAATTGATACAACAAACCCAGGCGGAAAGTTAATTTTTCATATCTTTGGAGCCCTAGCAGAATTCGAGAAGGACTTAATTGGGGCCAGAACACGAGCTGGACTTTTGGCTGCAAGAGAAAGGGGCAGAATTGGTGGAAGACCAAAAAAACTTTCAATTAATGAGAAGGAAGAAGTTCGAAAACTTTTTACGTCAAGGATACAAAGCCCAAAAGCAATTTGTAAGAGATATGGAATTTCGAAGGCAACCTTATACAGAGTTTTAAAGGAAGCCCCCTCTTAGGGGGGCTACTGTAAATTTACCTTAACTTGTTGGTCTTTAATTTCTTTAATTATCGTAGATTTAACCATTTTTTTAGCTATCTTTTCAACTACTGGGACTACGACTGAATTTCCAAAACATTTATAAGCTCTTGTATCTGAAACGGTAATCTTAAAATTATCTCTGAAGCCCATTAGGCGGGCACACTCTCTAGGGGTAAGTCTCCTGGGATTCTTACCTCTTTGCTCAATGAGGATTTCGGAGCCATCTTTATAGTAACGAGCAGACAAAGTTCTCGCCCTCCCTGTTCTTTTGTTAAGTCCAAAGCCAAAACCATTTCCCTTGGCCTTGTGCTTAGCCGCATGTCTTTGAAGGGATGCCCACAAACGATCTGAAAGCGTATACTTTGAATCAACCTTTTTATCCAAAATATCATTTAAGGTCATTTCCTTTTGTTTGATTTCAGGAAATTCAAATTTTTCCGCTGAGTCTAAGGTTCCAACGATATATATTCTTTCACGATGTTGGGGGACAAGAAGGCCACCATCAATAACTTTATCAGTAATAGTGTAACCAAGTTCGTTCATAAGGGTGTCTTTAATAACTCGGTAGGTGTTCCCTTTATCATGAGATCGAAGGTTTTTTACATTCTCTAAGAGGAACATTTTTGGGCGGTGGTGTTTAATGATCCTTGCTACATCAAAGAATAAGGTTCCTTGAGTGTTACATTCAAAGCCATGAGCTCTACCCATTGAGTTTTTCTTTGAAACTCCTGCAATTGAAAAAGGTTGGCATGGAAAACCCGCAACCAATATGTCATGAGCAGGTATATCTGTTTCCTTTATTTTAGTAATATCTCCAGCCGGTTTCTCACCAAAATTGTCCTCATACACTTTGGCAGGATATTTATCCCACTCCGAAGTAAAAACGCAGTTACCTCCTGCTTTTTCAAAAGCAATTCTTATTCCACCAATACCTGCAAAAAGGTCTATAAATCTAAAATTTCCTTTTTCGCTTATAGATTGTTCTTTTTGATCTATTAGTTCGTTCTCTAGCCCTTTAATTGCATAGTGAAACCATTCGGGAGCTTCTGTTTCGCCCTTCATAATTTTATTAACTTTGAGTTTAGATATACCAAAGTAATTTGATAGGTCTTCGTCCGTTAAGCCGTAAAGGTTTTGGATTTCTTCTAGGTTGGATGTTTCGATCATTGCTCCTCCGGGTCTCAAATTAAATTATCTTTGCAAAAAAGTGTCCTGGCAACAGTCTTTTATTTAGCAATGCGTTTTAATTTAGCTTCACTGTACCGAAGAGTGTCAAAAATACTTTCAAAGGGTTTTGGTGCAGTTTAAAAGTATCGCAGAAATTATTAGTTTATTTGAGCAATGTGGTTGTGAAACTCTCACAGTAAAGAAACTCGCCAAAAATGATAACTCAAAAAATCAAATTTACTTAGGTGGCCACGAGGCAATCCAGCTTTTGCCATCAAAGAAAACAACATATTCAAGGCAAACATCAAAAAAGTCTAAAGCGGAAAACTTTATTTTCAGAAACGAACTAGAGTTTTTCTGGCTAAATAATGAAGGCCCTCATATCGCTGAGCATAGTAAGCTTATTTATTATCCACAATATCCAGAGGTCCGGTTTTCGGGTTTTTTGAAAGGTTCAAAAGCTAACCTAAGCGAGTGGTTTAAAGTAGAGAACCGGGATAAATGGCCTCAAAGAATATTATTTTTAGGCTCTAATAAAAAATTTGAAAGTTACGGCTATGTTGCCGTCCTTTCAGATGAGATTGAAAAGTTTCTTAAAAAAAAGGGAACCAAGTTAACTGAGGATGGAACCTTTTTTGAGTTATTGGTTCCTAAAGCCCAAAAATACCTACCATTAAAAGCTTCTCTTGAAGGCGGCGAGCTTCAGCCAAGTTTAAATTCAAAGAAGAAAAGTGAAGAGAAAACAAAAAGGGATAAAAAGCCTACAAAGAGTAAGGAAGCATTGACTTCGTTAGATAGTAAGAAGGTTATTCTTAATGCCCTAAAAGAGGTCCATAAGTTGGGCTGGGTTGAGTCTTGCAAATTAAATAAAGATGGAGAGAAGAAAATTTATAAAGCGCAAAATGGTGGTGGCTATACCCTTGAGGCAATTCTTGGCGTTATCCCAAATGGAGATGCTGAGCCAGATTATATGGGCTGGGAAGTAAAGCAACATGCCTCAACTTCTAAAGTAATTACTTTATTTACACCAGAGCCAGATGGAGGAATTTATAACCAAATTGGCGCTAGGGATTTCACTCTAAAATATGGCTACCCTGATACTAAAGGAAGGGATGGACGAACAAACTTTGGCGGGATTTATAAGGTTTCAGGTGAACCCCATCCAAGGACAGGTTTGAAGTTGGTCTTAAATGGATTTAAGGAAGGAAGCTTTAGCTCCGAGGACGGTTACATTGGCTTATCTACAAAAAGAGGAAAGGTCGTAGCTAAATGGACTTTTTCAAAACTTATGGAACATTGGAGTCGAAAACACGCAAAGGCTGTTTTCGCAGAATCGGAAAAGAAAAAAGAGGAAAGAACAATCTTTTATCGTTTTAAAAATGTTTGTGAGTTAGGGATAGGGACAAATTTTATTTTGTTTCTTGAATGTGTTGAGCAAGGCCTTGTTTATTTAGATCCCGCGATTAAGGTAATTGAGGGAGAAGAGAATAAAGAGGTCAAAGCCCGAAACCAATTCAGAGTAAACCTTAAGCACTTAGATAGGCTTTATAAAGTATTTGAAAAGCACTCTCTTAAATAACCTTTAAAATTCCTTTTAATTTTCGTTTTATTGAACTTCAACTGGCTTCAGTTAAGTTTTCTTAAATTATCTTGGTCAATAAGTTGAAAGTTTCTCACAATGGCCAACATTGTTTATTTAGAATTGACATAAAGTGGGATGCTCGCAAGCATTGAAGTAATAACCAACTCACCCGGACTAGATGGTCGCCAAACACAATTCTAGCCCAGGTCCAAGGAGTGGCAAGCTTGTTGTATTTCCCTAGTTTTAATCAGGGCCGATAATAAATCAACCATTTTTTGCCTCTCGAGCTTCTACTGGAGGAAGAATGGAACAGTGCAAAGAAAAAGAACAAAAAGTAAAGGCTCTAACAGCTCCCCAAGAAAAAGTACTTTCAGTAGATCTTTTTCACCCACTAAAGAAATCAAAGCACTTAAAGCTAATAAATAATGAGGGTGAGTTTACCTATCACCTTTCGAAAAAAGACATGAGGTTTGTTTTAAATGAACCCACCTTTATCAGAAAAGTAAAAGTTTATGCGGAAGGAAACCTAAAGACACTAAAAATAAAATATGGAAGCATTTACGAGAGAGGTGAGAGAGTCTCGAAGGGAGAAGCCCTCGGTGCATATGTTGAATTTAATGTTTCCGCAATGATAACTCAATTTGATATTGTGCCATTCCGTGGTTTTTTTAATCATGATGAGTTTAATGTTACTAAAATCGAAATAGATGGCTATCTTCTTTCAGAAGCTCATGAAATCGAGGACTCGATAAACTCCCTCATTTCATTTAAGTCAGAGCTATCTTCCTTTTTTAATGCCCAGAGCAAATACCTACTCAGTAGAGAACAGCAACTAGAATCTTCGGAAGAGGAGTTAGAAGCTCGAATTGAAGAAAAAGAAGGTTTAAGCTCTCAAATTGAGAAGTCTTTAGAGGAACTTGCTGAACTTGAGTCAGAGTTAAATGATGTAAAGACAGAGGTCTTAAAGGAGGCAAATAAAAAGGAAAGGCTTCGGGAAGCTTACACAGACCTTCTTGCGAGAAATAAGTCTGTAGAAGATGCTCTGGAGCGCAACGATCAAAAAAACAAGCAACTCAATAAAGAAATTGCGCAGGCAGAGAAGGGCTTGAGAGAACTAATTGAGAACAAAAGTCTTTTTTCAGAAGTACTTTCTTCATTTAATGACAGAGCTAATTTGGATATTCGTTACCATATGAATTGCTCAAAAATCTGGGGTACTTTACTGGGTCTTATTTCTTTTTCATGTTTCAGCTTCTTAGCATATCTAGCCTTTTTTAAACCAGAATATAGCTTTGAGGAAATGTTGACCAATAGAGCCCCTCTAACTCTATTCACAATTTTTATTATCAATACTCTTTATCGGTTATTTAAAAGAAATCAAGATAAGATTGTTTCAATCAAGGACCACCAAGCTTCCCTTCACGCAATAGGAATAATTGTAAAGGAGTCGAGTGATGAGATTATTAAAGAGCTAGACCTTTCAAATGAAGAGAAATACGACTTAAGCTTTCGAGCCAAGATGGATATGATTAAAAACTTTCTGGTAAATATAGTTGGGGAGAATTATTCATACAAAGGCGAGCAAGTCTCTAAATTGTCAAAAGCTTTGAAGCGCCTTAAAGAAGGAAAAAATAGGATGAGCGAACATACTTTTTTAAAAGAGAATACTGACATATTTGACATTTCTGAGGCAAGGAACCCTTTGGAAGAAAATGTAAAGGAGCTACCCACACAATGAAAATAAAGTATTACAAGCTACAATTAGGTCATATCCTCTGCAATTTCCCTGATGTTTATTTTACTACTTTTCAAAAATAGGATGATTAATGCCCACATCATTTTACCCGATTGAGCCGGACATTCATTATTTTCATGGCACAAGCATTAGTAGTGCGAAAAAAATCTTGGGTAGTGGCGTTGACCTAAGCCTTGGCGGAGGAGAGTTAGGAAGGGGGTTCTACCTTACTGAAAAAGCATACATAGCATTTGCGTGGTCGGAAAAGAAATATAAGCGCCAAAGAAAAGTTTTGATGTTTCGTCTGTCAGAAGACGATTTCTTTAACCTACACCCGCTGCCTTTGAGTTATAATAGCGCTGTAAAAATTAGAAGTAAGCTCAAAGAAGAAGGAACAACAAGAACTTATATCTTTGGAGAGAATATCGTCTGGTCTCCCATTGTAGGCAAAAATAGCGTACACGAGGATCAAATTAAAATAGAATCAGATCTAGCGAGAAGTACTCTAGAAAAAAACAAACCAATTGGAATGAAAAAATGAGAGAAGTACTCTATCTAAGTAAAGACTCTAAAGAAAAAGGATTAGTTTTTGTTGATGAGTTACCCGAAAATTATTACTCCCCCGGTGCTTGGTATCTTTATTCAGAAACAAGAAGTCTTGATGAATCATATAGCTTTATTGCCAGAGATGGTGAAGAGATCGTAAAAACTACTTTAGTTAAGATACGAGGTAACTTTTTTAGAGTTAAACATAAAGATTATGGCTCATTCCCCTTTGAAGCCATCCCTGTAGACTACAGGTACAATGAATATATTGGAACTATAGAAAAATACAAGCAAGGAAAGTTCTTTAAGCTACACCCATTAAATGAAAACAAGTTGGAGTTTTACTGCTTAAGCAGCATTTTTTACTTTATAGGTAGCTCTGATGAGTTTGACAACGAGGTGCTCTAAAACATTCATTGCACTACCTCAAAAACTTAAAGGTCAGAACTTGGTCTCGGACTGGGGACAAAGGCCAATAAAAATATAACTGTATGAATGACGGTGGATTTTCCAAATATAAACCTATAAGAAATGACATCAGAAAATTTGATGCTGAGAAGCTTCTACTATTAACGCTAAAGCATCTCCATAAAGTATCTAAGACTCCGGCAAGAGAGTGGAGTTCCACAGGAATGACTCCGT
This sequence comes from Bacteriovoracales bacterium, assembly GCA_030149295.1. Classification (GTDB taxonomy): domain Bacteria; phylum Bdellovibrionota; class Bacteriovoracia; order Bacteriovoracales; family Bacteriovoracaceae. Next base: position 36,059 of record JASBRV010000121.1, read on the forward strand.
GGGAGTTGTTGCTATTGGTGAAGTGGACCTTGCATGAGAGTTCAGAATCTAAATCAAAGAAGCCTATGTACCGGGATTTTGCACGAATTGTTAATAAAATAAAAGATATGAGTGATGACCTAGGAGTCCCTAAAGACTCTTCACATAAGCTAGAAAAGTTTTTTAGGAAGATGGCTTTTCAGCAATTCTGGCTTCAGCAAGGACAGACTCTCTCAAGGGCCAAGCTTGGAAGAACCATCGAGTTATTTCTGAATATGGAATGCAGGTATGATCTTGATATGCTCCTAACGGAAAAGCTGGGGCTTAACCGAAAAGATGTGCTAGACCTCTCTTTTATTACCTGGGTAAAGCTGAATAGTGATCTTGAAAAAGAACCCTTTCTTACTGGAGGTTTTTTTTCTACGATAAATAATATTAATCAAGAAAAGCTGACGAAGTTTTTTAATTTGATTTCGGTTGATTATGATGATGCCATCAGTCTGGCAAAAGAAGCCACTAGTAAACGATCGTTTTCACTTCAAAGGTTTGAACAGACGCCTTTTAAGAACAAGCCATTTTTAAGAACAGACAAAGGGCTCTTGTCATTTTGCCCAATAGTATTTTCAGATTACCTAGAAAACTTCTTTTACGACTTTGCAAAAACGGAGTCTGGAGGTGCTTTTAACCATCATTTTGGAAAAGTATTTGAGAGTTATGTTGATGCTGGTCTTCAAGAAATAACAACAAGCTATATAAGAGAGGGCGAGATAAAGAGGCGGTTTGGCTGCAATAAAACTGTTGATTTCTTTATCGAGAACGATAACGGAAATATATTAATTGAATGTAAGGCAATAGAGCTATCCCCTTTAGCGAGGGTCAATCCAGTAGATAATGTTCTTGAAAGCTCTCTTAAAGATTCGATCGTAAAAAGCATTGCCCAGAGTATTGAGGTAATTTCCTCAATAGACGTCTCAAAAAACAAGCCTACATCTGACATAAACTATGTTCTTGTAGTTACTTTTAAGGAGTTGTATCTTGGCAATGGAGAGGTCGCGTGGGAGGAGTTTATTAAAGATGCAGTGGAGAAGTATTATCCAGAGCACGACACCTCTGTGATTGACCCAGAAAAATTATTTTTTGTTTCAGTGAATGACTTTGATAAAGTTTGCTCCATTTACCAAGAGCGGCTCAATGACTTCTTGTTAAAGCTAAAGGATATCGCTGCCGCAAAGCAGAGCCCCGAAGACATGAAGTATGTTTTTGGCATGTATCTGGGTGAAGATGGTGAAGGCAAGGAGAGAGAGCTTTTGCGCAATACCTTTGATACATATTTTAACCTCTGGAAAGAAAGATTAACATCCAGCTAGATGGTGAAATCGTTAATTAAGTCCATGGGAGCAGGTAGTGGATTTTGACTTGAATAATTTAAAGGTGCTATACCAGTTACTGAGTATCGCTGTTACTGACTTACTAGACGGGACTGAGTATGCTGAGCCTGTTAATGACGTTGTTAATGTGCCAAACCCTAAACAGTACCTCCTCTCAAGATGCATTGACAAGGCGGTGTCTTCATACTTTGGCAGCTTAAAGCTGTTTAGATATGCAACTCAAATTAACCTAGAGGAAATTTCTAAAATAAAAAAGGGACATCCTGAACACGCGAGTCTTGAGGATGAAGCGGATGCTCAATTGTTGGCGGCGGCTATCCGACCGTGCTTGGAGATGTATCTTTATCTTAATAGCCTAGAGAGAAGTGATGACGATGAGGGGGTGCAGGATGAATTATGTCGCGTTCTTCTCACGAAATTTTTCAACGATGACATGAGAGAGCGCTTGAGAACCTGTGAAACAGTTTACGGCACCAGGCCTGCATATCTTGCCGAGATGGTTTCTGGGTTTACCAAGAACTTAAATAAGATAAGGCTAAACCTTAAGAATAATCAGTTAAGCGATATCTTATTTAAGGAGCGCACGATATTTGAAAATGCTATGAATCAGCCTGACGCTTTTAATAAAATTAGCATGGGCGTTGACCCCTATATGTCCTTCACGAGGCTTGCTTTTAAGCTACATTTTATTACTCAGAATACTCCTTGTACTCCAAAGGAAAGGTATCAGAATTTTTCATGGGCTGCGGTCTTGATCATGAATCTTCTAAGTAAGATATTTAAACACTCAAAAGTTGATAAGCCCGAGAGTGTTTTGCAGTTCGAGCAAATTATAGGGGTTGCCGATCAAAAAAGTACAAATAAGGCAAATATCAAAAAGGGAGATTTACTGCTTTATGAATGGGGTGTAGCAAGGGTGCTGGATGTTGTTTGCAGTGAGCCGCCAAGAGAAACTTATAGAGTGGAGTATGTTGTCAATTTCGTAAAGGGTTATCCTGTAGAGACTGTTCCTAGGGTTTTCATGAAGGGGGCGGTTGACGGAACGAGGTTGAGGAGCGTTTTGAGTGACATTGAGACTCAATACGGGAAAAAGGAATTATATGAAATTTTCCCCACCATAGATGTCTCCGAGAGAAGCAATTTATGGTTTAAGGTTTTTAGCTGTAGCCCTATCGCCCATCATGACCTCTCTAGTGGTAATTTGAAAAAGCTTAGAGAATATGTCGAGGAAAGTGAGTGAAGTCTTTGTGCCCTAGTGAGCATAGTGAGAATAGTTAGTGAATTTGTGAAATTTAGAGAGGTGCCGAGTATTGAAGTGTATTCTTTGCCTTCTGCATTGAACAGATATTCTGAATAACAACAGTGAGCCTTTATCTAGGTAGAGGAAAAAAAGGTTTTAACCAGGTTTAAGAGCTTATAAAGTATGAGGATGATATTACCAAAATATATTCGTACCTTTTATAATGATATTACTAAAGAATACGACATCGATTTAAAGTGCCCACTATATCCATACATTAATGATAGTTACGTGAGCCCCAGTAGGTTTCGTATTATGCAGATTGCTTTGAACAGTTACATCAGTACAAATGATTTTAATAAAAATAATGAATCTGTAGTTTCTGATTGGTGGAGGCATTGGGCTAAAGATAACAAGTGGGATATTCACCAGGCTATGCAAAAAGTCATGGACGCATTTCAAGAGCTTGAACCTGTTGAGTATAGGACAAATTTGATAAAAACGTATTTATCTGAAAGTGAAGGCAAAGCCTCATCTGATATTAGCCCTGATATCAGAGAGAAAACATCCCGTATCCAGTCTCAAGAGTTTGATTTATTGTGTACCCATGGACTAATGCCCAGACTTATAATTTGCCATGGAGAAGATGCATGGCAGGGAGTTTGGCCATGGTTTTATCAAAGAGACAAATCAAAGTATGTAGATGTAGAGAGGAACCGATGCTTCAAATTTAATGACGAGGCTTTGGATGTCGTGTGTATCAAAGTAACTCACCATGCTGCAAGAAGGGTTAAAGCTCATGAAAGATTCGATGGCATAATGGCGTCGAAACTTTATAAGAGTGTGGTTGAATGAACCAAAGGGTTAATAATGGTTATTCGGTAGTCCTTGGTGCTTGGTATGAAATTGGATTTAGGCTCATAAAGTGAAGGTTTCAGGTAATACCATGCCAATCATAGAAACTTATCAAAGTTCATCCCGCTATCCCGCCGAATATGTGAAACATCGTGAAATAGAGTGAACTAAAGTGAAATACCAAATCAGCGGAAAACGCCTTTAAATCTTATAACTTGATGAATTTAAAGAATTGTCTGAGAGTACGTTAGATAGGTCGGGTAGTTCTGGCATGCGACACGTCCTTGGTAAAGCCAAGGTCCAAAATAGCAAAGCTATTTTGACGGTCGCTTTACCGTTGTGCGCGGGCGAAATCGCAATTTCGTCCCGCATGGGCGGAGACCATCTCCGCAGAATAAACATACTCCATGAAATCTAGCAGGGCACGAACCTACTGTTAATCACTGTTCTCGATTTATAACCCACTCTTAAACAATACTTCCATTAACTTTCTCTCCATTAAGTACCTGTAATAACA
>JASBRV010000077.1 GCA_030149295.1 Bacteriovoracales bacterium
TTTTAATGCCCCTCAAAAGGTGGAGAATATTAAACATCAAAGACCTAAAAGAAGAAGCAGAGTACTCTGGTAGTTTTTCTGGTTTTTATAAAATCATCTCCAAGCTTGAAAAGAATCTACTCATAGATAGCTTTATTAACTCATGGAGTAATGAAAAATATGTCTATCTTCTTCCAAATGGCATTAAGGCCTTAGGGGAAGAAGAAAGAGTGTTAAGAATAAATAGAGACCTTAGGTTTCACGATTCAATTGTTTCTAAAGTTGCCAGGCATTTGGGAAGTTACCCTTTTATTAATGAAGTGTATTTGGACTTTCAAACCCGAGAAGAGTTTCCACTATTAGAAAGGGTTCCCGATTGTTTGGTGACAGGTCAGCTTAAAAATCCTTTTAAGATGGCCATTGAAGTGGAGTTAACCCAAAAAAGCAGAGATAGAGTCAAACAGATTTACAGGACCTACTCTGATTCAAAAGTGGTTAACCAGATTCTCTATATTACGGACAAGATGTCCATAATTGATGCTTACACAAGGTTTTTAATTGAACTAGGTGACAGCATTTTTAAAAACAAGTTTCTTTTTTTGTACTCCAAGGACTTGGCAAAAGGAAAACTAGCTTTGGAATCTGGACCAGTCTTCTTTAATGGTCAGACCACAAGCTTGAAAAATCTTTTTGGAAGTCATTTTGGGTAATGAAAAGGAAATGTGTGGGTAATGCATGGGTAATGGACTCCTGTGCATTTTGGGAAGTTAACTTAATTAATTAAAATCATTCACCCAAAATCGCACAGGCCTTTGACCTCCCCCTCTCTACGTACCGTGATAGGAGGAGGTCAAAGGCCTAAGCTCAAATGGGTGAATTAATGCGGAGAAAAAATGAAAAATGAATCTACAAAATTAATGATTGATAAAGAATTTAAAATGGATGGTGCTATAAATAGTGCTAATTGCCAAGTTCAGATTTATGCAAAGTGCGGTGGTACTAAGTACGAAGTGATCCTCACAGAACCAAAGGAATCAGATTACAAAGGAGTATCGACGACAAATTTCTTCGAGAAGTTTGCTACTGGAATCAAAGACAAATTCCTTAAAGAAGTATCAGCTGAATCAATCGAATGGTTCGATCTCCTGAAATGGAAGAATCCAGGTTTTGAAGATCAGAAGGTCCGAGTCGAACTGACATGGAATGGTTCCTCATATATCAATCCAGAATGGAAAGGAGCGGTGGCCTAATGGAAGACAAAAAAGCACTTCTCAATAGTCGAGAGCTTGCAGAGAAGTTCAATGTCCCAATTAATACCATTTATTACTGGGTGAGCAAAAAGGAAATTCCCTATATCAAAGCGGGAAAGCATAACCGTTTTGATTATGAGGAAGTGATGGCCTTTTTCAAGAGGAAAACCCAAGAAAATGAAATTAAGTAGTTAGGAGGATGAATGTCAGAAGGACTATTTCAAAACCAAAATGCTGGTTACAAAGCTAATCACGCTAGATACAATGGGCGTGCTGAGAGTGGAAATGAACCTTCAGCATTGCTCTTTGACAATTTAGAATGGTTGACAACAGCCGAGGCTGCTTACTACTTGAGGAAGTCAAAGGATGCGATCAGACAGATGGTTTGTCGAGGACAACTCAGGACCAAGAAGTTTCACCGCAGACTTTATTTTCGCAAAGTAGAACTAGACCAACTCTTAGATATCTCTTTTTACTAACAAGGAGATATTTATGGGAATTACTAGTTACGAAAAAGATGGCACTACTTTCTACCGAGTTTATGTTCAAGAACGAAGTAGCAAAGATCGTACCATTAGAGTCCAGCGATCAAAAGCCGGGCTCACATCACTGGCCGAGGCAAGACGAGAAGAAAAAAAGCTTACCAAGCAAGTTTTTGAGCGTGTTGCAGCGATCGAAGCGAAAGGGATAACTTGGAAAGAGTTGATCTATCGCTGGGAACGATGTGCAATCAATGGACTGGCAGGAAAACAATACTCCAGGGCCAGCATTATTGAGCACGTCAATACGTTGTACAATCACACTCTGACTTGGCTTGATAAAAGAGTTCGAGACTTGGGCCGTGCCGACGGTCGCTATGTCATTAACACCCTTTTATCTGAAAGCTATAGCTCTAGCCGTATCAAAGCGATTAAAGGATCAATCAACAAGGTTTGGACCTGGGGTGTAGAAGAAGGTTTGATTACAGAGAATATAAAGAGTCCAGTTCACGGGCTTGTTATCGAATCTGAAAAAAACAAGTACAAACCCATCCTTACCCTTGAAGAGATTAAAAAGCTCCTTTATGAAGCTGAGATAAGAGAGCATCCGTGGCGTCATATATGGGCGGTAGCCGTATTGACCGGGATGCGATCAGGAGAGCTATTCGCTTTAACTTGGGACGATATTGATTTTGATAACAACATTATCAGAATCACTAAGTCCTATAGTCCTCGGATTAAGGGAATAAAATCTACCAAAAACTCAGATTGGCGAAATGCTCATATCTCAGAAGACTTAAAAGAAGTTCTTTTGAAGATAAGAAAGCTTAGACCAGACTCTGAGCTAGTGCTTCCAAGACCTGGAGGCTGGAATTGCGGAAACGCGGGCAAAATTATAAGGGCCTTTTTAGTGAGAATTGGAATTGATAAGTATGTCACTTTCCATACACTCAGGGCCTGCTTTGCTACTCACGTTCTGGCCTCAGGAGCTGAACCTACTCAGGTGATGAAAATGGGAGGCTGGTCGGATTTTAAAACCTTTCAAATCTACGTTCGCATGGCGGGAGTGGATGTAAAGGGAGTGACGGACGACTTCAAGGTGATGCCTAAACTGGGCTCTTTAGACAACGTCCTAAAGTTAAATAGATAGTGAGGTGGGGAGATTATTCTCCCCACCTTATTTTCTAACATATTGTTATTATTAGGTGCAAACTATGACAAAGGGTAAACATATTGACCACGGTAAAGATATTGACTATAATGTCGATATGGATATCAGGGATGAAGAGGCAAAGCTGATAGAAGTTGTAGAGACTGAGCAGGGCCTAAAAATTGAGATTTGGGACGTTGATTTTCAGCATGCTTTGGAAGGCCACCCTGAGGTGACAATTGAGCGAATCAAGAAGTCACTTATAAAACCCATAAGGGTTGTACAAAGTAAAAAAAGTAACAGGGCGTGTTTGTTCTACAATTTGGAAATAGAAAACGACCCTGATTTTGGAAAGATTTACTTTTGTGTTGTTGTAGGTGTCCTAGGTGACGGCAAAGGAAAGATGGAAACGGCCTACGAAACAACCTATATCAAAAAAGGTAAAGTTCTCTTTGATAAATCAAAAGAGGATGGAGGTAAGAAATGATCGTGAAATACAATAATGACACAGGTCTAATGTACATTCACTTTTCCACAGGTGTTTCCAACATCCAAATGCCTACCTCAAATGAGGACATCGCTAAATTTGTAGCCAAGGCTAACAAAGAGCAGATCATCGGTTATGAAATCGAAGATGCTCCAAATAATATGGAAACTGTTCTTAACAAGCTAGGGCTTAATCGCAAGCAGAAGCTTGCAATCGTTATGTGCTACATACGAGAAAAGCATAAAAAGACACAAAAAGAATTTTCAACAGTAATTAATGTAAGTGAAGGTACTTATAAGAGTATTGAAAGAGCTGAGCATAATATTACTTTTGATACTTTAGACGTTATTTATAATCAATTTAAGGATGAAGAGATTCTTCATCAAATTTTTTAAAACTATAATAAAGAAGAGCTATCAATGTGGTTAAAGAAATTAAGCCTCAAGTCTATTAAAGGCGTTAAAAATTTAGATTTAGATTTTTCGCCAGGGATAAATATTTTAATTGGAAGTAATGGAACAAGAAAATCAACAATTCTTAAATCCATTGCAATTGGGATGGTTAATAAAGAGGATGCATTAAAATCTGTTGAAGAATCTTTGGAGCTTTTTAATGTGGATAGTGATTGCGTCTCTCGTTTTCTCTTTAGACATGAAGAATCCGACTACATTGTAGAAAATGATTTCACTTTTCAAACAACTTACCCAAAGAAATATCAAAAAGACAGCACAGAAGTACGCTCCCAAGACGTAGCAAAGAAACTAAGAGAAGGGTTTATAGGAGCCTATGGACCTTATCGAAATATAAATATAGGTAGCCTAAAGAATCGTAAATGGAATTATAAACCAAACAAAACGCATTATATAAACTCTTTGTTTGGAATTGGAGATTGTTATTCTTCATTTAACGAATACTTTTGGAAAATTTCTGGCAGCTTTAAAGATCAAAATGGAACTAATAGTCCTTTAGGAGCTGATATTCTACCTAATTTTTTTAGTAAAATAGAATCTTTTTCAGAAATTCTTGGTTTCATGCCTAGTACTATGGGTTTTTCATTAAAGCTTTCATCTGATCATGAGAGTTTTTTATCATTCCCAGACTTTCCTGATGGGTACCGTTCAATACTGTTATTATTTTTAGATATTTTATTCTCAAGTACAGAGTCAAATAATAGTGTAGATTCACTGAGTGAATTAAGCGGAATAGTGCTTATTGATGAAATTGAGCTTCATTTACATCCTGCAGCTCAAAAATCAATTTTATCTGCTTTGCATGAAACATTTCCCAACATTCAATTTATAGTAACGACTCACAGTCCACTAGTAGTATTGGGCCCTAATAAAGCCAATATAATATCCTTAAAGAGAAGTAAGAAAGAACTTATTGCAACCCCCATCTCTAAAAATAATGATATTGATAGTTTAAATGACGTTTTGTCTAACACAGAACTATTCGATGTCACCCCATATAGCTTTTTCGCTACTGAAACTCTTAAAAAATACAGGGAACTTTGTCTTACAAGCCCTGAGAACCGATCCAATTTGCAAAATGAAGAGTTGCTAAAGGTAGCTAGAGAAATCGTCAGACTTGAACTTTATTCAGATGAAGATAGGGTCGAAGTTTTAAAGGAACTAAAAACTACAAACCATCTATTAAAGAAGGCATATGATTCGCGTAGATAGAAGCCGAAAATGTCCTCGTACCAAGAAGAAGATTTATCCAAAGGGAAACTGGAAAAAACTCGCTTCATCTGCCACCCGAAAAGCCAATAAAGAAAAAGGTAAGCATCAGGCTGATAGATCAGTTTACAGACATAAAAATTTGCTTGCAGCACTTAAAAAATTATTTTTCGGAAAGTGTGCATACTGTGAAAGAAAATTGAATAATCTTGGTGTTGATGTCGAACACTTTAGACCTGGGAAGAAGCCTAAAGAAGAAAAAGGTAAGCACAATGGTTATTACTGGTTAATTTATAAATGGGAAAATTTATATTATTCATGTGAAGATTGTAACAGAGTTCGTAAGGCTAAAAGTGAGTATGATGATGAATTTAATAAGAGTAATTATGTTTTTGGAAAAGGCTGTAGTTTCAAATTGGGGAAAGGTGGAGTCCGGGCCAAAAAACCTAAAGATTCACTTGCAAAAGAAAAAGCTCTGTTAATTGATCCATGCAAAGAAAACCCAGGGAGATATATACGCTTTGGTGCTGATTTAAAGCCAAGTGCAATTGCGGGTAATCAGAGAGGAAATTATACAATAAAAACACTAGGGTTAGACCATAGCCTCTATGTTAGATCAAGGAAGAGTACTTACGAAACAGTAAAAAGGCTCTTAAATCAGTATAAACAAGCAAAACTAGCTAAAAATAAACTGGCCCTTAGGCATGCAAAAACAAATTTGAAAAAGATGCTAAACCCACGATGTGAACATAATGCACTTGTTCAAAATATGCTGGCAGACCCTATTATGTTCGGAGTTAATTTAGACCCAGTAAATATTAAGTAATATGAACCAGGAAGAAATTCCAAATATAAATAAGTCTTTCTGAGGAGTTAGTTATTGAATTTTCCAAATTACTATACATCAAAACCTTCTATTCCAGTTACAAGGAAATTAAACGAAATCTTAGGTAGCCAAGATGCCTTGATATCTGGGGTTGAGACTTCATTTAGACATTTTTTTAAAGATTTAGACATAGAAAAGTTTCGATTAAAAAGTTCTAGTGAAGGCCATTCTAAAGAATTAACAGTCGAGGAAAAGAAGGAAATCGCGAATAGCAACAAAAAAGCAATAGAAAGTATTGAAGAGCTATCAAAGGAAGTCGGGGTCCACCCTGGAACCATTAACATCGAAGCCTTAAGTACAAATTTAGCTCACTCACACATTGTTCAAACTTCGTCTTTATTTGATTCTTATCTTAAGCAGTGTAAAAGAGAATTAATTGTTTATTTAAAACTGAATGATGGTAACTGGTTTACAAGCATTGATGGTGAAAACCTTTCTCCACTTGAGCAATTTAATAAAAATATTTCTAGTAAAATATCTGAGTATCCTGAGTATCATTTAGCCCAATATTATCGAAAAGTTCGGAATCATATTATCCATAAGGAACTATCGGTAGATAAAGACCGTAAAGGAAAAAATAAGCTTAAAGATTTACATGAGAGTCTAATTGAAAGATATGGTGTTCATTTACAAGGGTACCAGCTAAATGCGCCTAACACTTTTGAATCATTGTGCTATGACGACTTTGTAATTTTCACAAAGTCAATTAAAGTCTTTAATAATGTATTAATAGATGAATTTAATATCGATTATAAACATTTGGTTGAATATATATTTCAAAACTACGAATCAGAAGAGAATTTAAAGTTACTCAAGTCCGATAACAAGAAGTACAAAATAGCAAAGTATGTTAATAAATATGCAAGCGATACAGGATTACAAAAAGAGTTCCGAGATAATCTTTTGAATTATTTGTGGGATCACCTGTAAAGTAATTTAACTTATAAAGAATTGGCTTTTTTTCTTCTCAATGTGACCCGACGTGACTCACGCGGGCTCAGGTTGTCAACGATCCTTACGAAAGTGGTTGGTTTTGCGTAAAATCGTTAAAATCCACCAAATTTCTTCCCACATTTTCGATTGATTCCACTTCTTGTTTCAATGGGTTACATGCCTTTGAATCTAGAACCCTAGAACCAGTCGTAGTTAAAATTTACAGGCTTCCATGATTTTTTGTGGTGGCATGGTAAGTTTCAGCCAATGAAATCACCTCTTGTTTACTTTCTATTTTGGATAATATTTATACCATTAAGTTATGGCTTTAATGAACTTTCAGAAGGATTTAATGCCTCTAAGCGAGAACTTTCTAGCTTCTTTGAGAGCTCTAATCAAATTGATTTGAAAAGATTTGGAACTTGGTTAAAAGAAAAGGAAGTTGAGGTGAAAGTTATTACCTCAGATGAGTTCAATTCTCAATCGTCAAGGAACTCGGCGTTTTATAGTGAAGGAGTTGTTTTTCTTGATCACGGGCTTACTCATGAGGATAAGAAATCATTAGAAATACTTTACTTTCATGAAATTCTTTCAGCTGCAGGAGTTGGTGATGCTGATTATAAGCTTAGCCAAATGATTAATGCTTTTAGGGATTATTCTCTTGATATTGATAGCGGTTTTTTAAGTGAAATGATCAAGGAAAGAATACAGTTTTCGGACGCCTTCTTTAATGAGCCAAGTGAAAATCGTTCTTTTATGTTTAATGGAGGCTCGATCGTTGGGGGAGGTGGTGATCTTAACGAGGTCAAGTTTACGCAAAGTTTTGTAAACTTCGTGATAAAGCATAAGAAAAAGTTTATTGAGAGCAATTATCACCATAATATAAATGGCTATCTCCCTGATCTTATTCATCAAAGTCTTAATAGACTTAGAATGAAAAAAGAAAAGTGTCTTGATGACAAAATTATTATCTATAGAAGAGACGGTGGACTAATAGAGTATGAGTTTTTCTACCTTGTTTTTTACGGAGTGGATGCAGACCTCATGAAAGCTCAAAAAACTATCGAGGAGCTTGAGATTGGCGCTAACCCTTTTCAGGATAATAATGTTGTTATTGTTGGGACTAGTCGAGAGCTGACAAATTTACGGTATCAGTTTGATTGCCCGTTATGAATGTACAAGAAATACTTTCTTCTCATTTTAAAAAAAAGCAAAAAGAAAATGAGTATTTTTCATTGCGGCTTTTTGCTAGGAACGTCGGACTAAGTCCTTCTTATCTCTCTTTGATATTCTCAGGTAAAAGAAAACTTCAGCTTAAGTACTTAGGACCAATTTGTGAAGCACTTGATTTGGATAAGGAAACTCAAAATGAGGTCTATTCTTTATTCATCAAAGAGAATAGTCATTTGAATAAAGGAAAGCACTTTATAAATGACAGAATGACAGAGAATCCATCGAAAAAAAAAGAGAGCATTGTTTTACAAAATAGAAAAATGCTTAGTGCTTTAAACCCTTGGTACAATTTAGCTGTCCTTGATGCGACCCTGTTGAAAGACTTTGACGGCACTAGGGAATGGATTAGTAAAAAACTGAACCTTTCCCTCGAGCAAATTAATGAAGCTGTTGATAAGCTTTTGGATCTTGGCTTATTGGTTGAGGAAGACAAGGGGCTAAAAAAAGTTGATAAAACAATTGAGTTTCGCTCCTCTAAAAGTCCCGCTTATATTAGGGAGCATCATTCTCAATATATGGATGTGGCAAAAAATATTCTCAAAGAAAACACAGACGAGGAATTCTTAGAAGAGCGCTTAATATCAGGACTTACTGTCGTTTTGAGCCAAAATAAAGCACAGGATATAAAAGCTCGTTTAAATAGGCTCTTATATGAAATTATAGAGGAATCCGAGCAAGATTCGAATACGACTGAAGTTTATAGGTTTAGCGTTCAATTTTTTCCTATAAAGTAGGGGTCGTTTTCAAACTGTAAACAGAAAAAATACAGCGCCTCTTTAAATCTTGTAAAGATTAATAGATAACACTGAGCACAGAACTGTCACCTTACCTAAGGAGGTTTTATGAAGGTTTTATGTTTTGTTTTTTGTTTTTCTTTTTTTGGACTCATGAACTCTAGTATGGCCCAACTTACTGGTGCTGGTATTAGCTATTATATTCCGATGGATATTATGTCTGGGGTCGTGGAAGAATACTACGGTGGTATAAACCCTAATTTTGGGCAAAGTGATTTTCTCGATGGCCTAGGCTTTACGAATTTGAATGAAGTAAAAGATCTTAGTGGTGTTTATCAGGTGCAGTGTGGAAACATAAATACGGAAAAATTCCTTTTTATTCACGAATTAGAAGTTGATTTTCAAGCACCTACAAAAAAAGAAATTACAGTTACTGTCGTTGATCCGATTTTTACTGATTGGGCGATGTCTTTGGATTCAGCAGTGAAAAGTGGAGAATACATTAAAATCTTTCAAACACTACAAACTCTTTATGGTTTAGGATACGATAAAGATAATTTCAGTCGGGATCTTCCTAATAATGCAGTTGCTAGACTTACTATGGACTTAAATCGAAATAAGGGAAGCTATTATAATCATATCGAATCTGGTCATAATCGTTTTTGGAAAAGTTCATTTTTCAATCTAGTTGGTGGAGAATTCTTCTCGGTAACAAGCATGCCATTAAGCTATTCTATTTATATGAAGACTTTTAAGTATAGAAATAGAACAAATTTGAGTAGGCTTGATAAAGGTTTTACTTCAAGTGTAAATGACGAGTATTACACTCTTCGAAAAACGATTGATGATATTCCTGTATTACAAATTCAAAGTGCAGGAGGTGACTATCGGATGAACTGTGTTACTCAAAAAACAATTTACCAAGGTTATCTTGATATACCAGGCTTCAAAGAATCTTTGCAAAGGCATATAGGGGTTAGTCGAACGCCGCTTTAAATATGACCACCTTTTTTAAAGCACTAGAGTGAAGCTGGGCGGAAGTCGCGCCTTCACTCTAGTGGAACCTTCTTAAATTGCTTCAACTTTAACAACGGTTACATCTATTAAGCATTTTGTTTATGGGGAGGTGCGTTGTGTCGACATACTTGTTTTAGATTGATAGTTTTTCAATACATCAATCGTGAGGAATTTGTGGTTTTCCCTTGTGCCCACGTCAACGAAAGGTTTGGGTGTTGCCATTGGTACCTCTTGGTAGAATTTTTATCTCGGAAAAGAGTGTCAACAAGCACCGGCTCCGAGGGCCTTATGATTTCATATTTTCCATCTTAAGGTCGATATCGACAGATTTGTCACTCTTAAGAAGTTTAAAAACAGATTGAAGGTCATCAATCTTTTTGCCCGTGACGCGAATTTTTTCATCTAGATATTGTGAGGTCACTTTTAGGCCAGATTTTTTGATAAGTTTATTGATGTTTTTTCCTTTCTCTTTATCAATTCCAGAATTTAAAATAATCATTTGCTTGTACTTTTGATTACCTGAGGGTTGGATGTCTTTTGCCTCCACACACTTAAGTCCAAGGCCTCGTTTACCCATGTTTTCATAAAGCAGATTGAGCATTGTTTTGACCTGATACTCTGAATCACCTTTTATCTCAATTTGATTAGTGCCATTAAAATCGAGGATGCAATCTGATCCCTTAAAGTCGTATCTGCCATTGATCTGTTTTTGAGTCATTTGGATGGTGTTTTTCATTTCTCCGATGTCTAAGGAGGAGACAAGATCAAAAGAGGGCATATTAGTGTCCTTGATAAAATATGGATTATAATTGATTGTATACAAGAATCATATCGTCAGTCTTTCAAATTTTTGACCTAAATTGAGGAAAAAATTATGTGCTTAATATGCGAGAGAAATGAATTATCAAAGCAAGGAGAGAATCCTTTTCTCATAAAGGAATTCAAACACTCTTATTTTGTGGTAGGGGATCATCAATATTTTAAAGGTTACTCTCTTTTGGTGCTCAAGAACCATGTGGAAGATCTCACTGATTTACCCTCTCATATTCAAGCGGAGTATTTAGCCGAGGTGACTAGGGCCGCTAAGGCCTTAAAGAATTTTTACGGTGCCGTTCGTATTAATTATTCATGTCTTGGCAACTTTGTTCCTCATGTGCATTTTCACCTTTTTCCTCGTTATGAAGCCGATTTAGTAGATGATCGCACCAAGAACCCATGGCATTGTATTGAGGATTTTAAAAATTTTACTTTGAGTCATAGCGAAGCAAGTGAAATTGTCGGGCAATTAAAAGGCCTCTTAGTGTGAGAGAGCTATCTTCTTTGCTTGGTATCAAAAAAGTTTAAGAAGAAATTCGATGAATTGACAAATTCATGGCATGTCTTACTTCTGGCAATAAGGTAATTAACCCTCAGGTCATGTATTTTTGATCTCACCATACCTTTTTGAAGTACAGCTCTGTGGTTTCTCTGGGCAGATTTAAAGTCGGCA
>JASBRV010000080.1 GCA_030149295.1 Bacteriovoracales bacterium
AAAAATTTAAAACATTATGGTGAGTGGAAAGAATGTCTTCAATTCCTTTACCAAAAAGAAATACCCTCTCTTTTAAAGAGGGCATTGAAAGATTTAAAACCTAAAATGTAATTCACGAACAACCCAATTTAAATGATCGAGTTACTTTCTAATGATGCGCGAAAATCACAGGTTGATTGAACATCTGTGAGTTCCTCTTTATCTGTATCAAAAGTCAAAACAACATCGCAGTGTGAGACTCTCATGACATGCTTAAGCGCAAGCTCAATATTAAGGCATAAGGCTTTATCTTCGAATTTTTGCACGAACCCAAATAATCCAGAAGTTCCATTATACCGAAAGGCACATCCTTCTTTATTACCACTTGATTGGTAATTATTAGTGAAAAGAAATCTTTCTTCACCATTTGTCGTCCAGTCTACAGCGAGCATAGATTTGGCATTATCGGACCAATAAGTGTTTTGAGAATTCGCGACAACGACGACTGGTTGAACTTCATTTTGAATAGAAAAATTGGGAGCTGCAAAAGAGCTCATCGTAATAAGGCTTGCAATTAGGCCAGTGACTAATTTCATATATAATCCCCCCGGATTTTGTTGGTTTAATGCACCGTAGCATTTTGTGGAAGAAAAAATAGATTCAGTGAAAAAGTTACAGGAGAGCTTTCACATTTTTAATAAGTTAGAGGATATTTATTCCGCGTCCAATGATTTTATCATCAGCTTGAAAAAGGCCATCAAGGCTTTTTTCTTGATAGGGGATATTATCAAGAACGTAGCGTATAGCATTGAGCCTCGCTCTTTTTTTGTCGTCAGAGCGAATGATAGTCCATGGGCTTTTATCGATATCAGTGTGTTTAAACATTTCTTCCTTAGCTTTAGTGTAATGCTCCCAGCGGCTTAGAGAGGCTAAGTCCATGGGACTGAGTTTCCATTGCTTGAGAGGGTCATTAGTTCGAGCAATAAAACGCCGTATTTGTTCCTCCCTACTCACTGAAAACCAAAACTTAAAAACGATAATCCCCGAGTTAATCAACATCTCTTCAAAGTCGGGAGCCTGTTGGAGAAAGAGTCGATATTCTTCCTCACTACAAAAACCCATCACCTTTTCTACGCCCGCTCTGTTGTACCAAGAACGATCAAAAAAAACGATTTCCCCTTCACTTGGTAGGTGATCAATGTAGCGCTGAAAATACCATTGACCTTTTTCTACTTCCGAAGGTTTTTCTAAGGCCACAACTCTTGAGCGTCTTGGGTTTAAATGCTCAGTGAAGCGTTTAATGGCACCTCCTTTTCCAGCAGCATCGCGACCTTCAAAAATGATGATCACTTTTTTTTGATGATCACGCATCCAATTATGCATTTTAATGAGTTCGACCTGAAGTTCTCTTTTTCTCTTTTCATATTCACTTCGTCCCATTTTCTCGGGGTAGGGATAATTGGGGTTGATTATTTTCTGACGCGGATGAGTTCGGACTTTTTCCAGAACATTAGGAGGAATATGATACTTCTGTGAGACGATCTCTTTTGGACCGGTGGCAATTTCTTGTAAGTTTTTTAATAGGTCACTGTTACTGGTCATTTAATCATCTCATCTATTTTTGTTAAAAGTTTAAGTTGGTCGCTTTGACTAACCTTACCTGATTGGTAAAAAATGACATTTCCTGAGGAGTCTAAAACGAGGATGACGTTGGCATCATCATTAACACCCCAGCTCTTAACTCCAGCTTTGTTAAAGTCTTTTAAATAGAGAGTATCAGGGTATTTCTTTTGCTTTTTCTTTAAGGCTGCCTCAATGGCAAAATTGGGCAGCCAAGTTGCCGCCATATTGATAATCGCTAAATACTGAACTTTATTGAGTGGATAGTTTCTTTTTAAAAATGCCTCTGAGATTTCTTCATTTACATCTTTTTCGTCTGGGTCTACGTAGTATATTATTGTTATTTTTTTTTCTTTTAAGCTTTGATCTAAGGACCAAGGTTTTCCATCTAGTTGACCACCATTTTTTCCAGACAGCACAAGATTATTGAGTTTTTCCCCAAGGGGAACCATGGAAAATGAACAAAGGGTAAAAAGGAAAAGAGTTGTGTTGATTAATAGTTTCATGAATATCCTTACTTTTCCTATTTTAACGATAAATGGTCCTAGGGGAAATGATATCGCTTAGGTTTAGACAAAGTTCAAAGCTCCCCCTAAAATTGAGCTTATGAATAAAGAGGATCTGGTCAATCTATTGAAAGAGGAAGCAAATAAGGCCGTGGCCATCATTCGCCTTGAGGAAGCCTCTCGAAATGAGGTCGGTAAGGTCTCGGATTTTTTACGCTCTGCTTATGAGGTTCAGTTTAATTATATTCGCCATCATGACACGGCGGGAATTACATTCTATCTCACTCAGAAAATGCCTCATCTAAAAGAAATTTTTTCCAATGAGTATCCCGATGGAGAATGGAGCCACCATGATGGATGTGATCTTTTTATCCTCAAGTGAGCCTAATAGACAGGCCAATTATGAAAGGGCCTGCTCTGTATTTAAAAAGACTCTTAAGCATGTCCAGGGTCAAGACTCTTTGTTATCGGGATTTAAGGAAGCAGCGAGATTAAGTTCAACACCTCTCTTTGTGCTTATTGATGGAGATAATATCGTCTACGATCACGCTCCTGAAGTTTTAAGCCAGGTTGATAAGCCGTCCGTATTCCAAGCAGAAAATTACCTTGGCATGAGCTATGGCCATGGTGGAATAAAAGTTCTCTCAAAAGAACAAAACTGGCAAGATTTCGAGGAACTTGCCCTTGATGTTAGCTACCATTTAAATTTAAGTCCTCAAACAGACTGTCTCAGCTATCATGAATTTGAACGTTATCCAATGACTCATTTTAAGACGGTCTTTAAAGAACTTCTTAAATTGCATTTAAAAAGAGGGCAACATCAAAGAATCGAAGACCTCCTCAATCATTGGTTAAGGGACCCACGAAACGTAAAAATTTTTGAAGAAGTAAAAGATTATCTTAATCGTGCGAAATTTAATTCTCTTCACATCAATCAAGTGAACCAATATGTAAATGACTACTATCCCAAGACTTTTAAATTATGCTTAACGGCGATCTTAGGAGACGATCTTAAGTGGCTAGAGGGCTTTGGGGGAGTTATAGATCATTTTGATGATGCTTTTATTTTGGATACGGGCTCAAAAGATGGTTCTTGGGCGAAATTGAAGAAGTTAAATGCAGGATATCCTCAATTGCATATCAGGAGAAAAAGATTTTGGAAGAAAGATTTTTCGCGTTTTAGAAATGCCTGTCATGATTGGGCCTTATCACAGATCAAAGACGACCGTACTCTCTTTGCAGTGGTGGATATGGATGAGCGCTTAGTAAATTTTAGGAAAGAGAATTTGATCAAGGAAGTCTTGTTTTCCCGAAATCCTGGTGCCCGTTTTGATGTGACGAGAGAAGAGTGGCATGGAGCCTATTCTAATATTCCTAGGGTATTTTACCATAAAGATGGAAACTGGGATGGGCCCATCCATGAAACTTTTTGGTACAAGTCAGAGATCTATAACTCTCTTAATCCCATAGAATCTTTAAGACTCAAACATTTAAAGTCAGAAGATGAACGTTTAAAGGAAAAAGGCAAGAGAGATTTAAAAATTCTTCGCCGTTGTGTTCATGATAATCCCAAACGGTATCTTTACTTTATTTTCGAGAGCCTAGATAAGATGGGAAAGTGGCAAGAAATTATTGATGAATTTTTACAACATGAAAACTTTATTTTAAATGAACTGGACCCTCATTACCAATTATTGATTCATAAGTATGTGATTAATTCTTATTCTCTTCTTAAGGAGAAATGTCCGAAGCGTTTAATTGTATTTATGAGAGAGCAAAAATATCGTTCGGTTTATTATCAGTTGATTAAAGCTTTGATGGAGTTTGAAGAAAATAAAAAGATTTGTCATGAGCTCTATGAGGAAATGATTACTTTCTCCCTCCACTCAGAGGAGCCGATATATTTAAAAGAAGCCTTTGACAAAAAAGAACTCGAGAGAGTTGAAAGAAACCTCTATAATTAGCATATGGACTTGATTCTAGGTTGCGTCATCAAAGACGGTCATTCACTAAAAGATCTTCCTTGGGATTCAATGATCCAGAGTTTTTCTTTGCAAAAGCAGAGGGAATTATCATTTTTAAAGATCTCACATGGATGTTTGTGCTCTAACTTTCCTCTAACCAAATTACCTCATTCTTTAGGGATAAAAGGGAGAAACTTTTTAGAAATTGAATTAAAGGGAGAGCTAATCCAAATACGAAATGACTTTTTTGGGATGCGCTCGCTATTTTACTGTGAATCACAAGTTGCTTATTATTTTTGCTCAGAGATAGAGCCTTTACTTGTGGCCTTAATGGCAGAAGGCCATGAACTCTCTCTTCATCAAGGTTGTGTCGAGCACTATTTGAATTATGGCGTTTCTTCCTCTGGGGAAACCTTTATTCAAGGAGTGAAGTTACTTCGGCCAGGTCATCTTCTTTCCATAAGCTCTACTCATATAAAGAATGAGAAGCAACAAAAGGCCAAAAACTTAGAACTCGCATCCATTTCGCAGAATGAAATTTTAGAGAAAGTGAATCAGCGCTTATCTGATTCCATTCAAGATTGGATTGAAAAATACCAGATAAAGGCAGCAAACTTAAGTGGAGGTGCTGACACTCGATTGATCTTGGCTCATTTGACACAGGAGCAAAGAGAGAGCTTTCAATTTATTACGGATAAGAGTCCCACCTTAGAGGAAGATAATGACAAAGATGTTTTAATCGCCAAAAGGCTTGCGGAAAAATTTCACTTGCAACATGAGATAAGATCCCACGAAATTAAGGAAATTGATCAGGATGCTGTCTTCTATCGAACTGAGCCTGTCACCATTCCTAAGTTGAGTGGCAATCATGGGGGAGAGATTCTTGGGGCAGATGTGTTTGGAGCGATGGCGTTTTTAAAACCTCAGTGGAAAGACTCTTTTAACGAGAACTATAATTTTCTCGTCTCTCAAATGTTTCATCCCTTCTTCTCAGATATCTATAATGGTGGGGTTTATAATCATTGGACTATGCCTTTTCGCTTTCATGCCAGAAAGTGCGCTCCCTTTTGGGATCAAGGGATTCTTTTTCTGCTATCTCTACTTAAAGAGGATCAGCTTAGTCATTATAGTTTTTATGCCCAGGTTTATCGGAAGTACTTTTCATCATTTACGAAAGACTCTTTCTTTAGTCCTCTTGCGATCCATCACTCAGACTTTGAACTCATGGAGAAAGGAGAAAATCAAAAAACTTCAATACCAAAGAAAAGTCCTCTTGATCTTCTTAAGGATGAACGAGAGCTGTTGAAGAAAAATGGTCTTTACCAATATGAAGAGCTACTGAGCTTAGGAAAAGATCATCCTCGTCTTATGCGTTGTCTGAAGGTGAATCGTTTTTTTGATTTCTTTATCAAAGAAAGAAAGTGGTCCTAATTGCTTTAGCGAAAGTTTCTTTCAAAAAGCCATGCACTGTAGATCTCAAGATCCTCTATTGGACGTGCTTCGCATTCAGTTTGATCTCTAAGTTCACAGAGGGCATCGCCAAAGGCCGCAATATCCTCACAAAGACTGTTGAATGTTGTTGAAAGATCGTTGAGATTGCCAGTGTTGGTCCCAGTAAAGGTAAGGTTTAGGATAAGGTCAATGAAATTATTGAAGAGGACGATACCCTGACAGAGGCGTGCTTTATTTTCTGCTGCAGTCCCAGAGGAAATGTCATCAGCCCCAGTATAGGGTGTATTGGTCGAGTTGCATGAGCCTGAAGTCGCCGCTCCATCGTTTAAAGCATCATTGACTAAAATGAAGTTAGGTCCTCCTGTGTCGTAGGTGAAAAGGCAATTATTACCTTCAGGATTATCTCCTACACCTTTAACACCTGCAGAACTTGCGTTTCCGTAGAAGGAGAGCCATCTCCCAAAGTTAACAAGAACCATGTAGAGAGCCTGAACGTTAATACCGCCGGCTTCTTTAGCTCCAAAGACAGAGATTCTCGCAAAGCTAGAGGAATTTGAAATATCTCCAGCATAGAGGAGAGTGTCGATGGCCTGTTGAAGTTTGACGAAGTCTTCATCGGTCGCAGAAGTCATAAGAGGAGAAGTACTAAAGGCCGCAAGAGAGCTAAAAAATCCACTTGCGGTGGCGTTAAGATTAGTGAGGTCATTGGCAAAGAAAGCAGTGGTTGTGTAGTTGGCTTCGCAGGCATAAGTAGAAGCATAGGCTTTAAGGTAGTTGGCATTATTGGATTGAAAGCCAACACCATCAAGAACGGAGCGAGCGCCCGTGCAATCTCTTCCTGTTAAAAGAAAGTTAGCTTCGTCGACGGCATTTTTTACATCACTACTTTCAGAGCCGCATGAGCCAAGACACAGAAGAATAAGAATAGTGAACAAGCTTCTTATCATAGAAAAATTTTATCAAGAATTTCTATTCGTCTCTATGAGGTCACTTAATACCGGTAGTTGAGTCCCGCGGTCAGGCTTCTGTCGTCATTTTCAATACCTGGAGGAGGCGCGGTATCGCGATTAAATTGGTATTGAATCGTTTGACTAAAGCGCTCGGAAAAGGTGGACTCTAGTCCTAGCGAGGCGCGGAAACGGTAGTCGTTAAAATTTTCCATATTGGGTTGGTAATAGAGGGTAGAAGAAACTTCGAAGTCTTTTCCCTGGTAAAGGTAACTTAGGTAAGTATTCATTCGAGGGTTTTTTTGATCAAAGGTGTCTTCTAATTCCTCTCTTTCATAGAAAGCACCAATTCCAAAATTGATTCGATGGGTAGTCTTCTCTAGGAGTTGGAGGCGGGCTCCAGTACCAAAAAGTAACCTGAGTTTTAAGTCTTGAAACTTATTAAACTCAGTTTGTTGAAAGCTTTCCCAGCCTAACCAGTCGTTAAGGAGTCGAGTGTAGCGAAAATGAAGATTACCTTCTTGGGTATCTTTGTTGCCGAAACTTTCGCCATAACGGTAGTTAGATAAGAAGATATATTGGTTTTTATCCTTTTGGTAGAGATTAAGTGTTTGTCCTCCTATTAAGGTTTTATCTACGTTTCCTGACTGATCAAGGAGGGAGAAGCCCACAGAGCCAATAAGACCATTTTTGTGAGTCTGGGTTTGCCTCAAGGACTCAATATTGAGAAAGGCAAAGGCAGAAAAGGAAAGGAGAAAAAGACTAAAAATCCAAAAGAATCGATATCTCATATCTTAACCATGACAAAAGAATAGGAAGACGTAAAGATCTGATTTTATTGACAAAAAAAAGACAGAATTCCTCAATTTCCCATAAGGCTAACCGATAAGGTAAGCATGAAAATGTTGGTCCAAAAATCCTTTCTTATTATCGCTACGCTAACTTTCATTGGCTGTGGCCACAATAGAGTAAGCAATAGAGTAGAAGTCACTCCATTGATTGACGGAACGCGAACTCCTGCTCAAACACAGGGCAAAGGTTGTTTTGAAATTCTTGGTGGTTTATTCAAAAGTACTAAGGTTAGTCGCCAGTTAAAAGAAGAAATGAAAGGTGTCGCCAATAAGTTTGGTAATGATGATGGGTTAGAAAGTTTACGCGTGTTGGTTGATAGGCTTCAAGAAGAGGTAAGCCGCTTAAACGATGAAGCCTTGGAATCATCATGGTTACGCATTCGTGCCATTCATACCCGCTACAGTGAAAAAGTGGCAGATAATCATTCTAATTTTTCAGAATTAAAGGCTGAATTTCTATTAGAAACAAAAGACTTCATAGATACCTTTTCTAAAGTGCGCCAACCAAAAGTGGCCAATCAACATCAAGAGCGACTCGAGATGTATCGCTCTATGATTGATAGACCAGAGAGGCTTCTTAATTCTATTGATGAAGAAAGAAGGGGAGTTGAGTTTCGTCGTTATATTGCCTACAAAGATTTTGTGGACGATCTCAGCGTTTCAGATAAAGAGGAGCTTCAACGATTTAGCTGGTGGGCGCAAAAAAATATAGAGTTTTCTGATTTTCAAGATCAAAAATTTGAAAGCCTTTTTAAAAGGAAAAGAGAAGAATTTCGAAAGGCTTACAAAAAGATGAGTAAGTCAGAAAAACAAAACCTGGAATTCTCTGGTAAAGAAAGTTCGCTAAGAAAATATAATGAATTAGCGGATAAAACTTTGAGTCTTGATTCTAATATAGATACCTTAAGAGAGGATGTTCTCCTTCTTGTAAAAACCTTTAATGATTTAGAGCCTCAGTTTCGCTCAAATGACTTTTTAGAATGGCTCTTTAAGAAAGAGCGGATTGGACGTTCTAAATTGAGAGAAGCCTACAATCTCGCCAGTAAAGAGGGGTTTGATCTTAGGTTAGGTGATTTCATCAAACAGTCTTATAAAGAGTATGCTCCATTTCAAGATTTGGCCCCACCCGTGGTAAAAGAGGAAGCAGAAGGGGTTGTCGAAAAGGTCAAATCCTGGCTACCCACTTTTAGAGAGAAAGCACCGGAATGTGATAGCCTTGATTGCGTTATGCAAAGGACAACGAAAACGTGGAAAAGGTTCTTTAGTTTAAAATATTATAAGGACTCTTTATCATGTTTAGCCCATAATCCAGTAGTTATGAAGTCCATGGTTATGGATATGGGAATTGTTTGGGCCACACTTTATTGGCATTATCGAAATAATAAGGAAGATTACCAACGATTTCCCTTTGAACTCATGGTCAATGGAGCTGTTTTTGCACCTATTCTGGCAGAAGCAAACTGCCGGGCCTCTTTTAAGGGTGCGCTTCCTTTTGGGGACCCTCTTCCTAAGAATGAAGTTTTTTCTTCAGCGGGGAAAAGATTTTCTCGTGCCTTTAAAAATTTCAATGGTATTGCTTTTAAAGGCTTCGTTGCAAGTGTTGGTTTGATGAGCATGACCTATGGTTTTGATCATCTCATGCTGGCACTCGGTCATGAAATTGCTAAACCTATTGCTCTTAATAATATGCTTATTCTTCTTCCCATCACCTATCTTTATCATGGTGCCTGGATGGGAATAAAACATATGGCGGTAATTAATCCTATCCGGCATAAAATCATCCCTAAAATGGCCAAAATGATAGAGAGGAAAACAGGCTTGAAGGGAAGCTATTGGCCAATCCAAACAGGTCTCGACTTCGGCATTTTTCAAGCTCTAATTCTTTATAATTCTTGGGATTATATTTTTCTCTATCAAGACAGGCTACTTCCAATGGTTTCGGGTGCCTTTAGCGCAGGCGTCACTTTAGACCATCAAAGAGAAATCTCTAAAGAAGGTAAGCCCCTTGATACCTTTGAAGGCGTTTCCGAGGCGGGGGTTGCTACCGAAACAGTTCTTTCTGAAGAAGATGGTAAGGTGAAGCTCGAATCAGTGGACGTTGAGGTTAAAGATGAGGAGCTAGAGTCCTGGGTAGATCAAATGCTTGGCGAGTAAAGTCTCTGATCCTTATTAAATTTTAAAAATAAATCAAGGAGCTGCTTTTGCTCCTTTTCTTTTTTTTCAAGCTGAGACCATAAATGGTAAATAGCTTCCAGGGTACTAATATAGTTTTCCCGTGGTTGATGCCTAATGGTGTATTGAGAGGGGGCAGAATTATTAATCGAAATCCTCGGAAGTTGGGATAGCCAAGGGTTCTCATAAATAATTCTTTTACTCTTTTTCCAAGTGGCATCAATAAAGAGAAAAGGCCCTTGTGAGTGTTCCAAAGGGACAGTATCGCCAAGAGAAATTTCAGGATGGTCGGGATAAACAAGGGTTCCGCTTTGGGGCGAGAATTTAATTCCTTCTCTCGTATCGAGGTCCGCAAAAAATAGGTTTAAGAGATGCCATGTGGCGAAGGGATGATCCTTTTCTTTTGGATGACGCAAAATTGTAATGGGAGGCGCAGATACCTTAGGATGAGGAAGAAATGAGCATAGGCAGCGCTCCTTTGGAAGAGCGCACAGAGAGCAAATCTTTCGTGAAAATGGAGAGAAGGCAAGGATTTGCGTCTTTTTCACCTTCTTTAAGTGAGAGGACCAACGTATCCCCCAGATATTTCCATCATCGTGACAATGAAGGTCCACCTCTCTTTCACAGAGGCCAGATTCTTTTGTGACATCGATGACTTTAAGGAGAAACAGGTTTTTCGAAATCTCCTTTGGTAGCTCTTTGACAATCAGGATATGACCGGAGTCTCCCTTGGCGGGAATGTTCTCTTTTTTCCACACGAGACAGTCATAAGCATTCAAGTTTTGAACTAAAGTGTTATTTTTCATAACTTTAGCGTAGTCGAAATAATCCTCTGCCTTGGGTTGATCATTCAAGTCATTAGGGAAATAGCTTAGCTTTTTTAGAAGAAAAGTAATAAAGCCAGAACAATCACATTTTAGAAGACCATCTTCAAAGCCTATCTCACGAGAGAATTCATGATCTTTGATTTGTTTTAAAATAAGCTCTATCTTTTTCAAAAATTAAATTGAGCAATAACCGGGTCGTGATCAGCGAGTCTTCCCATGTAATCGGAATTGATATGAATGGATTCAAACCGGGGATTCATTCGCAGAAGTCGTCTATTAGCAAAAATAAAGTCAATAGCGCCGGAGTTTCCATTAAAGTTGTGAGTATAGCGATCTTCCGGTTCCGTCAGATTGCCATGAAACATGAGGTTGTTCAAAACACCGTCACCACCGAGAGCGAGCATAGAGCGTTCGTTATGGTAGGCATTGAAATCTCCTAAAACAATAACATTAGCTTTAGGCTCTCTGCTTTCAATAAGTTGGACGAAGTTATTTACCCCTACGGCAATATTAGTTCTGTTAATATCAGAGAGGGGAAAAGGAGGTTGTGTAGAGCCCCAGAATGAGGCGTCACCAAGTTTAGAATTGAAGTGGTTTCCAATCACAAAAACCTTTTCTCCCATGAATTCAAATTGGGCGACAATACTTTTTCGCGTGTTTTTTACGGAAGGATTGTTCGGAAAAACTCTTCCCGGATTCACTGAAAGGTTTCCTTCAGGGGTGATATTGGTTTCTAAAAGAGCACCAGTACCCAAAGGACCGGATTGATCTTGCCCTTTTGGAGTAAAGTTAACGCGAGTAGAATTATAGATCATGGCCACACGGATATTTCCACCGGGCTGGCCACCTTCGTTATGATTAAGCGGATTGATATTGACGGGTTTGTAAACGACATTTTCAAGGTCACAGCGAGTCGCTTTTATGACCTTATCGAGAGTAATACTCGCGTCGTTACCACCTTCAAAGTCCCAGCCATTATTGTCTTGGATTTCTATTAGTGAAATGATGTCTGGGCATTTTAAGTTGTTGCGAATCGCCTTTCCAAGCATCTCGATTCTATCGTCTTGGTTTCCGGCTAGGTTTTCAAGATTGTAGGCGACAACAGTAAGGCTTTTATTCTTGCTTTCTAGTTTAGTTTGAGGACGACACTCAAAAGGCATCGGTCCACTAAAAAGGTCTTGATCTAAACAGTTGATAATCTCTGAAGGACTACCATCCTCTTCTGTGGCAAATGAGGGACGAATGATGTCACCTAAGGCCAGAGAAGATTTCATATTATTAGCGTTTATCAAACCACTTTTAATCTCATTCTTTATTAGATCATTGACTTCATCTCTTTGAGCAAAGATCTCTTCACAGGTGACATCTTTAAAATTCTTTTGGAAAAGAGACATGTAGGTGGGATTGAGATACTCAAGCGAGCGAACGACACAAATCGCTTCAGGTCCATTGTTCACATTTTTATCATAGCGATAAACGGGTTGTGGAAGAACAAAAGTGTATTCTCCACCACCAAAAAGGTTACTTTCAAAACTGACAATCCCGACAACTTCACCTTTAAAAATATCGCCAATATTGTAATGATACTCGGTAGTCAAAAGACCAGAGGGTACCTGGCACTTTTTGGCGCCATCTTGATTTGTGTAGAGGATTCCTCCTTGCTCTTCGCAGGAATCAAGATTCCTAGGGCGTGAGGGGCTAAGTCTATTAAAGTCCGCCGTAAGGTTCCCCGCGGCCATATGAATGACTTCAGGGTTAAAGTTGCCTGACATGAAGTCTTCGGTAATACCGCCTCTTTTGGTCATGTCTTTTTTACGTTCAAAACCATCGGGTACAATATAAAGACTAAGGTGGCGTTGAGGATTAAGCCTTACGAGCTCTTCATTACCACCACGAAAGCCTGAAACACGAGGATTACGAACAGCAACTCGCATTCCTTCTAATGATTCCCAAAAGTCGATACCATCTTGGAGGTTAAGATAGGGCTTGTAATTGAGGTCACCGACCCAAGTAGAAAGAACACGGTCTGGAATAGGGCGTCCCTGCTTTCCGATAAGAACTGGTGCGGGAAGGGGATGAGTTTTATTATCGAGCTTCTCTACTTTTGTAATATCTCTTAAAACTGTTTTGGACATATTTTGTTTGTTGTCCAAAGTCATAAGCTCGTAAACAGTACCAGTGACAGAAATCCTGTCCCCAACCTTTAAACCAACAGTGTCCTCTTTAAACCACAGGTTAAGAGCATCTGAAGTTTCATCGACTCCATCACCATTAGGGTCTTGGATGATGACATCGACTCCTCGAGGATACCATTCCACATTATCAATAGCGGTAACGATACCTGTTGTGGTCACCTTATGAGCATAGAGAGGAGAGCGATGAGCATTCCCTTGAATCTCGTAAGTTTTTTTATCTCCAACATAGTTTAAAGAGTATTTACTGAAAGAGCCTCTCTTTTCAAAAAGGAGAGGTAGTGAAGTCATCTTTTGAAGATATTGCCTAAGGATTTTATTAGCGGAGTACATTCTTCCGTCGGGAACAAAAGAGAAGTTGAGTCCATTTCGAAAGCGATAAGAAGGGAAGGTTTCTCCAGAAAAGAAAAAGTGATGATTGATGGCAACGCGATAATATTCGCTGTCTGCAAACTTTCGACCATTGGCCATTTCATAGCTTTCGGATTGGACAACACCAGCGATGGTTTGAATATTATAATAAAGGCCTGACACTTCAATATCCAACTGATGGGTGTCTTGGATTCTAGTTCTGAGAAGCTTCTTTATATCACGGCCTCTCATAAGACCAATACGGAATTGATCTTGGTTTCCAACGGTAGGATAAAGTTTGAGGACTTCTTCAATTTCAAAAGCAGAAGGATCTTCGTTGAGGACCGCAAATCGTTCCGTATTAATGAGGTCCCTAGGATAGAGGGCAATGTCGAGTTTAAGCTCATGAAAGAGTGCATCAGCCATTAGGTTACCAGCAGGAGTCGAGTGGTCTGTTTCCCTCACTCCTTTAGAGCTGACATTTTTTTGGATTGGTGGTTCCCCACCTAAAAGGTAGGTGCTGTTGTCAAAAACATAAGATTTCTCACTACACGAGATAAGGCAAGAAGCTAAGAAGATGAGAATGATACTGAGTTCACTCAAATTTTTCATTATTTAAGCTCCGGAATATCTCTTAAATCAAGTTGATGAATTTGCCAGGCTGGAGAACTATTTCCTTCAGAAGTATGACTTAAACCAATTCTTATACTTTTTCCCATTAAGGACTTAGGTAAGAGTACAAACTCTGTCTTATAGATAGACCAATCGGACCCTGGAGGATTGTTGAGTTCAAAGTTCACAGCGATCCAATTGAGTTGTTCAACTGGAAGAGATGAATTTTCCTCGGCGACCATAAGTTTTACATGATTCTTTTTTTGAAAAGGCGGATCATAAAAGTTGATGGTGTGTTCAATTCTTATATGGGGAGCACTTTTTCCAGCTAAGTTAATAGGGGCAGAATACAGAAGTTTTGTCCCTTCTGTGCCTTGACTGCCAGCTGAAACATATTTGGTTCCATTTCTTTCAGTATTTCTAAAGTCAGCAGGATTTCCTTCGATTGTCACTTGCTCAAGGTCTCCCAATTGGACTCGATTAAAATCGTGCTCCCAAATGGTAGTTCCTAGAATATCTTGGGCATCGGGATCAAAAGGTTGAGGTCTCTTCTTATAACTAAAGTCAGCAGAGACACCATAGAGTTCGAATCTTTCGATGGCCCAGGAAAGGATATGGTTTCCAAT
Organism: Bacteriovoracales bacterium; assembly: GCA_030149295.1. GTDB lineage: Bacteria > Bdellovibrionota > Bacteriovoracia > Bacteriovoracales > Bacteriovoracaceae. The sequence continues at coordinate 14,100 of JASBRV010000080.1, forward strand.
GTCGGATGCATTTCGATAAACCATCGCCATCGTGATTTTTTTGCCAGCAAATTCCTTTAAAGACACCCTTCCAGAGTCAACAGTATTAAAATTAAGCCCGAGAGGTAAATCACCCAAGCTCACTCTTTTCCATTGTTTTGGATCTCTAAAATTTACTTTGTCACCATCTTTATAAGTCGTGGAGACGTAAACCCTAAAGGCTTCATTAAGAATTTGTTCTCTATTAAAGAATGGGCGTGGTCTGAAGTGCTCTTCTAATTGAAACGAATGTCTTAGTTGATAAGCTGGGTTTTTAGTTTTTGTGAGATCAAAGGTCGGTGTTAATAAGACGGCCTGCTTATCTTCTCCTCTTACATTGATTGCGTATCTTTCTTGTTGCACGGGTCTGATCGACCAAAGGTTGGGGACATCTGTAGAACCAAAGGGGCTAACATCCTGAGAAAATCTATAAGAAAATAAGGTCCACTGAACGTCTTCAATATTTACACCTTGAATATTGGCGTAGCGAACCAGTAGAGAGTAAGCATTGTTAAAAAGCACGTCAAAGCGCGGTTTATCTCGTTCTGAGATAAAGACATCGTCATAAAATTTAATACTATCTTTTAGGCTTATGAGGGCCGAGCGGTCAAAAGGATTTTCATAGAGGCGAATGTTAGCCGCATAAATTCTTTGAATCATGCTTCGTGTGCGTTCAAAATCCCATTCGTTAGAATTTCTTAGAAGCCGTCCCGAGTCTAAAAGGAAGTTTACTTTGTTCACTTCGTCTTCAAGTGTTTGGCCTTCGATACTCATGGGCTCTTTGACATTAACAACTTCATCATCACTACATGAAGTGAAAATGAGAAATGGCAATATAAGCATTAAGATTTTAGTTTTCATCATTAGCCTATGGGGTAAAGGGTTTCGCTCCATCGAAACTGTAAGTTACAAATATTTTCAAAATCACATCTGACTTTGTAAAGGATGCAAGTTGCCTCTGTGTGATTTGTCCAGAATTACTCGATTCATAAACAACATCACTTAAGTTCGAGAAAACCGGATTTTTTGCACGCCTATATTCAAGCTCTGGGTTCACTACAAAATTTCCGTAATGCATGAAACTCCCTGTGGCTATTTGAGTGAGTCCACCATGAGAAAGTGATTCATCGAAGTTTCTTAGACTTTGGGCACTTTCAGCGTCTCTGTGTAAGAAGTGAGCACCTTGGTAGCGAAAGGCGGCATAAGGAATAAAGGTGTCTGTGTATTCATAACCGAGGCGAAGGGAGGTTGCGTAATCGGTTTTTCCGACCCAGTCTTGGATATTGCTATTAAAATCTGAATAAACTCTATTGAAGGCAGGGAAGGTTGTGACTTCAAACCAAGTCCCACTTCTTGTCACACGCCATGGAGCTTTACCAGCTTTGGTTGTGACAAATTCACCTTCAAAGATAAAGCCTGTTTTAAACTTAAAAATACCGTAAGCCGAAGCTGCTTGTTCAATGAGGGAGCCTGTTTCTTCAGACTCTGTATGGCCAACAGCGCCGATCCAAACTCTGGCCTTTTCGCTACGGTAGTTCATACCAAACTTGTAACCAAAGGTCGTTCTTCTCTCCCAACGGTTAAGACCATCAACACTATTTTGGATATCAAAGTTTTCGTTGGAGGGATATAGGTATGAGGCAATACCGGCACCTGCGTAAAAGTTAAAACGATCGTCACCATAGATCATCTCTAAACCAGGGATTGTTTTTTCAACAATGGTTATACCGTCACCTGGCGTCGGTTGAATGGATGTTGGATTTCCTTCAATGGAATAAATTCTCGTTACATCCCATGTGTTGAATTCAACACCTACTTCACCGTCGAAGTTAAAGGGATAGAAGGCCAATCTAAGATTGTCAGAAACTTTCCAATTGATACGAGAAAATTCTGAATCGAGATCAATACCAAGGGTTGTTCCTCCGTTACTTGATTCATTCGTGTTAATCTCAAGGTCAACGGTAAAATCAACTGAGCCGTATTTATGGCCGGCTAAGAGTTCAAACTGACCCGTTCGGTTATCGAGTCGATTATCTTCTGGAAATGTTTCAAAGCGACCCCTAAAAAAGGTATCATCATTTAATTGATAGCGAAGAGAGGCACTCAATTCGACTTGGTCTCCTAGTTCTGTTTTCTTTGCCTTAGAGTAAATAAAGTCTTCATAGTAAAAGGTCTCCATGTAGAGGCCTTTCTTTTTGACGTTTTTTTTCTCGTCGACTTCAACTCTTTTTAAACCTTGAATCGAGACAGTGTCCGCTGCCCACAAATTTGTGGAAAGAGCTGAAATACATAGCAACAGAAAAAGGCGGGGAAATAATCGCATTTAAATACTCACACTTTAAAAAGGTTGGGCCCACATTACCTACTGACGGAATGCACCGCAACGAGTTGATGGGCGATTGTAAAAATTGCCTGATTCTAAAGCTCGGGAGATGGAAAAAATAGCCAGAATTATTAGGTTTTTATTAGGAATGGTATTTATCCCAATCCTCTTAAATAAGCGTTTTTGTGTTTGTATAAGTCTTTTTATTGTATGTTAAGAAAAACTTAATATATATTGGCTCCGTGTTTTAAAAAGCTGAGGTATCTATGTCACAATGGCTCAATTATCATCATTTACTTTATTTTCGTGAAATTGCAACGGAGGGCTCAATTGCGGCAGCAGCGGCGCGCTTAAAACTTAGTCCCTCTGCTCTTTCCATGCAGTTGAAAAACTTAGAGGAAACTTTAGGTCATCCTGTGTTTGAGCGCCGATCGAAGAAGCTCTTTCTCACCGACTTCGGCCGCCATACTTTAGAATACGCTGAGAATATTCACCGCTTAGGTGAAGAATTGGTCCAGACAGTGAACAATTCTTCTTTTAGTGATAAAGCTCTTTTTCGTATTGGAGTGATGTCTGGTCTTCCCAAGTCGATGACAGTTGATGTGGTGGATCTGCTTAGGAAAGAGTTCCCTCGTTCTCCTTTGTCCATCCATGAAGGCAACTTTATCAATTTAAAGCAAAACTTACTTGATCATGAAATTGATATTCTAATCTCTAATTATGCTCCTGTAGATCAGACGGACTTGTTCTTTGTTAAAAAGTTTAAGAAAGAACCTATTTCATTTTACGGCACATCTGAATTCAAAGAGCTGGCAAATGATTTTCCAAAATCTATTGAGGCAGCACCAGTAGTTCTTCCTAATAAGTTTTCCCATATGCGCTCTAGTGTGGACTATTGGTTCAAAAAAAATAACATCCACTATAATTTAAGCGCAGAAGTGCAAGATTCATCCCTTAAGAAATACCTTGCTCAAGAGGGTCACGGCATTGTTCCTCTTGCTGAATTCTCTGCTAAACAATTTGTTGATGAAGGGAAACTTTTTTCTATAGGCCGTTTAGAAGATGTTTATGAAGAATATTATCTCATTATGACCAAGAGGCTGCTTAAGGTTCCTGCGGCTGAATTCTTAGTCAAAGTACTAAGCTAGCTTAAAATGATGCTTTGACTCAATAGTGTCTAGGTAAAGGATTTAGTCGTATAAGTTATTAGGCTACCATTTATTGGTCTATCCAATTAAAATTTTTGACATCGTAAATTCCCTAATTCGGAGGAAATAAAGTGTCACAAAATTTGGCAAAAAAAATCGCCATTATCGGATCAGGTATTGGGGCCATCGCTGCTGCTTATGACCTTAAGAAGAAGGGTTATAAAGTTAGTCTCTTTGAGAAGAACGACTATTTTGGTGGACACACTCACACTCACAATTTCAATTTAAATAACCATCATTATACAGTGGATACGGGTTTTCTCGTTCATAATGACCGCACTTATCCTCACTTAATCAACTTTTTCCAGGAGTTGGATTTAAAGTCTCATCCCTCTGAAATGAGCTTTTCCGTAAGGGTGGAAAATGAGGATTTGGAGTGGAGTGGAACTAATCTTGCGACCCTTTTTTGCCAACCCAAAAATCTTATCAAGCCTAGGTTTTATCGCTTTTTAAAAGAAATTATGCGCTTTAATAAAGAGTCGAACCTTTATATCGAAGAAGCACGTCAGGATCTCGAACTCTCTTTGGGCGCATTATTAGATAAGTATTCTTATAGCGAAAATTTTCGTCATTGGTACCTCCTCCCCATGGGAGGTTGTATTTGGTCAAGTCCTACCGATGAAATGTTAAAATTCCCCGCATACACTTTTCTTCACTTTTGCCAAAATCATGGATTGCTTCAAATTTTTGATCGACCCCAGTGGAAAACTTTAATTGGTGGCTGTCATCAATACACCAAGGCCGTCATTGGGATGCTTGATAATACCTATAAGAGTGAGGGCGTCCTTCAGGTGAAGTCATTAGGTAAAAAAGTAGAGGTCATTACCGAAAAAAGAAGTGAACATTTTGACGCTGTTGTCTTCGGGACTCATGCTCCAGACACAATTGGTCTAATTCAAAAAATTGACCCCTCCATTGAATCAGTCCTTAAGTCTTTTCGTTATCAAAGAAACAAAGCTGTACTCCATACAGATGAGAGCTTACTACCGAAAAAGAAAATGGCATGGAGTTCTTGGAACTATCGAAGTTACTCGAGTGCGGATAGAACGAGAGCGGTATCAGTAAGTTATTTAATTAATAAGTTACAACCACTTCCAAAAGAAACCCCCATTATTGTAACCTTGAACCCATTTCAAGCTCCAAAAGAAGACAAAGTCATCAAAGAGATGACTTATTATCACCCTTTGTTTGATGCGAAAGCAGTAACGAGTCAGGCACTTGTCCCTGGTATTCAAGGAAAAGGGGGCTTATTCTTTAGTGGCGCCTGGATGCGCTATGGTTTTCATGAAGATGGAATTTGGGCGGCAAAACAAGCAGTCGCAGCCATTGATCTTTACTTTGAAAATCAAAAGGAATTAGAAGTAGAGAGGCATGCAGTTTTATAAATCGGAAATTTATCATAAAAGGTGGTCTCCCCAAGAACATACCTTTTCTTATCGTGGGCTTTATTTTTCATTTTGGCTAGATGAGGAGGGAAAAGGAGCGTTGCCTTTTTTTTCTTGGGAAGGTTTTAACCTCTTCTCCTTTTATCGAAAAGACCATGGAAATCGTGATGGTTCCTCCCTCTATGAGTGGGCCAGTTCCCTTTTAGGAGAGGCGGGAATAGAGAGTTTTTCAGGAAGAATTAAACTGGTCACCATGCCAAGATTACTGGGATATGTCTTTAATCCTGTTTCATTTTGGTATTGTTATGAGGGAGATGAGTGTCTTGCTGTTATTTGTGAGGTTAATAATACTTTTGGTGAGTCCCATAATTATATTGTTAAAAATCCTCAAGAAAATAAAGATACTACGATGGAAAAAGTGTTTCATGTATCTCCCTTCTATCCTAATAAGGGAACATACCAATTTAACTTGGCTGAGAGTGACTTTATTGGAATTCGTTATGAGAGTGACCAGGGTAAGTTTTTCGCTTCTCTAAAAGGTTATGAATACAATGATTCACTTTTGGCTCTCTTTTTTAAAAATCCCTTTTTCACAATGTTTGTTGTTTGGGCAATACACTATCAAGCCTTAAGACTTTATATGAAAAAAGCAAAGTTTTTTAAAAAACCGAGGCCGCCGGCCAATCATTGGAGCACTTATTAGACGAGCTCTCTTCCCTTGGGGTATGGTGTCGATGTGAAATTAGTCAAAACTGTAGCCTTAAATTCTGAAAATGAGTTCAAATACATCTTGCTTTTAGCCTTAATTCAGTTCGCTCATATGGTGGACTTCGTCGTCCTTATGCCCTTGGGACCTACCCTTATAAAGGATCTTGAGATAACTCCAGTAGAGTTTGGCAGTCTTGTTTCTTCTTATAATTATACAGCTGCTTTCTTTGGACTATTATTTGGAAGTTTTGCTGATAAATTTGATCGCAAACCACTCCTTCTTCTTTCTCTTTGTGGTTTTATCCTTGGGACTTTTAGTTGCGCTCTCGGAAATAGCTTTGAACTCCTTTTGATTTCAAGAATGTTCACCGGTGCTTTTGGTGGCATGATGAACGGACTTATTTTCGCAGTTATTAGTGATGTCGTTCCTTTTGAGCGGCGAGGTAAGGCGATGGGGGTCGTGATGAGTGCCTTCTCTGTTGCTAGTGTTATTGGCGTTCCCATCGGTCTTGCCATATCTGATCTCTCTCGCTGGCAAAACACCTTTCATTTTATAGGACTTTTTAGTTTATTTATTCTTTTGGCCACTCAATTGATTTTTCCCAATATTACTCAGCATATAGGAGTTCAAAGAGACTCTTTTCAAAAGCGTGTCATCAAGCTTTTAAAAAATAGAGATTATTTAACGAGCTTTATTTTTATCTCAATAGTTAGTGGAAGCATTTTTCTTCTCATACCTTATCTTTCACCTTTCGCTGTCAATAATATGGGAATAGAGACTGAGCAGCTTAAGTATATGTATTTGACCGGTGGTATTTTCACTGTGATCACCGCGAGAATCGCAGGTGTTTTGACAGATAAAATAGGAGCGCTGAAATTATTTACCATTATGGTTTTCATCTCTTTCTTGGCCGTGCTTCTTTATACTCATAGTTCGAAAATCTCCTTTATTCATTACTTGGTCTTGGGCACCTTTTTCATGACAATGGTCTCTGGAAGGATGATTCCTTGTATGACCTTAATTTCTGAGGTCCCTAGTCTAGACGATAGAGGCTTTTTTATGAGTGTTATGCATTCTTTCAGGGCAGTGGGAAGTGCAACTATGACATTAGTTGGAGGACTGTTTATTACAGAGATGCCGAATGGAAAGCTCATTGGATTTGATCATGCAGGCTATTTTTCTATTGTCATGGGGGTTATCACCGTGGCGATGGCATCTCTCATAGGCTCAATTATCAAAAAGAAGCCTTCTGTGACCAGCATTTAGGACACTTTTCCGATCGTTTCAGTTGGTTGTGTTTTGTCACCATTTCCTCTAAAAGCCAGCGTTCATGGGGCTTTAGTCTCTCAATTTCTTACATTTCTCTTTATCTTGATCGCACCTCAAAATTCTTCGTAGATTCGCTTCAAAATTATCTATAATATACAGAGGCTAAGGAGAGCGGGTATGCGGAAATTTACACTATTATCATCTTTAATTCTTCTCTTTGCTTGTAATCAAGAGGATCGCTGTAGCGATGAATTTGTTCTCGATTATCAGCGCATGGGAGATGCCTTTGAAAGGTTATACAAGCCAAATGCGGGGTCATTTGAAGTAAAGACATTTGATGACTCCTTGTCGCGTTTTCTCAGTAATCACAAAGATGTGGAATGTAAATATGAAGGAACTCAGCTTAGTCCTACGAAAGAAGTAGAAGCCGTTCGCAGGAAACTCGCAACCATCCTCACCCCCAAAGGAATACAGTCAAAGTCTCTTGCAAGTCTCGATTTTAGACTTTCACCGAAGGTTATTTACGGTGAAGATAATAGAGAACAAGTGGCAGATGTTGCGGGAGTCTATCAAAGTTGGGCCGGATCAACTCTGGCACAGATTTCCCCCAAGAAATGGGATCAAAACTACAGCTTTATAGGTGGGACTTATCAAGAGGAATTGTCATTATGCCCTGGAGAGCGATTTTCCCAAGAGTTTAGCGTCGCAAGATGTAGCGGTTTTCTTGTCGCACCAGATGTCGTGGTCACAGCGGGCCATTGTATGCAGTCTCAATTAGATTGTGACAACTTTCGATGGGTACTTGATTTCCATAATGATGCCAAAGGGACAAGTGCTTCTAAAGTCTTTGAGTGTGCCGAAGTTCTTGATCAGAAGTTAGATGACACTAATGACTACGCGGTTATTAGACTCAATAGAGAAGTTTCGGGAAGAAAGTTTTTTAGAACTAGAACCAGCGGAATAGTTGCTCAAAATACGCCTTTAGTTATGATAGGTTATCCTTCTGGTATTTCGGCCAAGGTCGCCGATGGTGCTGTTGTGAGAGATAGTTCAGCGCGAGATTTTTTTGTGACCAATACGGACTCTTTTGGTGGCAACTCAGGCTCTGCTGTCATTAATCGTGATACAGGAGTTGTCGAGGGAATCCTAGTTCGGGGTGATCAAGATTTTGATATTATTGACGGTCCTGATGGAGGTCGCTGTCGTATTGAGAGAGTGTGTCCTGATAATGGTTGCGAAGGTGAGGAAGTGACCAAAATGACAGCGGTAAAAGGAATACCTCTCCTTGCTGATCCCGAGGCTATTAGAGCAGGTCTTTATAGTGATAAGAATTTCCCGTCTATCTCTGATGGTTTCCCAATTTCATTTCTTGGATATAGCTACGGTGGACATACAGTCGGAGGGTTAAAATTTCTTGACCGCTGTGGGATCCATTACTATGAAAATGATAAGCCAGAAGCTTGGAAAGAGTTTCATGTTGGGGAGTGTGCTCAAACGACTGATTTGGATCAAGTGATTAATACTTTTGGAAATCTTTTTTATTTCTAATGAAAACAAAATGATCACAATATTGGCCCCTTACTTTAAGGGGCTTTTTTAATTCTGTTTGAGTAAAGTGAAGTTCTTTGATGAGATTTAGACTTCTCGTATTTTCGGGATGGATTTGGGCCTCATACTGATCAATCTTTAAACTCTCATGGCCATAGCTAAGCGTTTTATCGAGAGCATTTCTCATGATTCCTTTTCCTTGCTTTTCCTTACTCAAAGAGTAAGTAATAAGACTCTTGGTTTTAAAAAGTTTTCTTTGGATATTAAATAATGAAATTCGACCAATACATTCTGTCTCTTGCCATAGGACAAATCGAAATGCCGTTTGTCTTTCCCAGTCGAGTCGACTTTGCCATATTTTTCGCTGCCAAAATTCCTCACTAAAATAGTCTTGAGGAGGCTCAGGAAGCCAGGGAAGAAGGTGTGCTTTTTGGTCTAGTTGCCATCGAGCGATTGGTGTTACTGGAGCTTCATGGAGGGGTTTAATTTGGACATTTGGTAAATATAGGATCATTTTTTTGTTAATTCTATTCGACATTTTCTGTAATGCCTTATCTAGCTTGAATTTTGATATTATAGTGCTTTATGGCTAAGAAAAAATTTATCTCCAATAGACTAGGTCGTTTTGCAGAACTTGGGAAGTCTCTCACCATTGCCTCCACTCATCTTGCTATAGAGAAAATCGAAGGCGCCTTGAGTAAAAAAGAAGAGTATCAAAGAAAGGTCTTGGCGACCAAGGAGATTGTCCAAAGTATGGGGGAGCTCAAGGGAGCCCTCATGAAATTAGGTCAAATGCTTTCCATCACAGAGGATCTTGTCCTGCCTCCAGAAGTCTCTGCCATATTTACTGAATTGCAAAAGAATGCCCCTCCAATGAAGGATGAGGATATTAATCGGGTCTTTGAAAATTGTTTTAAAAAGCTGCCAGAAGATCTTTTTTTAGAATTTGATCGCAAGCCGATTGCAGCAGCTTCTATCGGTCAAGTTCACGTTGGCAAATTACCTACGGGTGAGAAAGTCGCCATTAAAGTTCAATATCCAAAAATTGCTAAGGCCATAAAAAATGATTTTAATAATTTAGATAGTCTAAAGAGACTTGCCGGCCTTTTATTCCCCAAGATTCCGGATATCGATAGTTACCTCAAGGAATTGAAACGCTCATTAGCCGAGGAATGTGACTATCGAATTGAAAGTCAATGGCTACAAGAGTTTCGAGACAAGTCCAAAGAGCGATTTCCTCAAGTTAAAATCCCAAAAGTTTATCCTGAATTTTCTGGTGAGACCGTCCTTACTATGGAGTTTATGCAGGGGCAAGACTTTGTTGATAGTAAGAACTTTTCTCAAGACGAAAAAAATAAATTGGCTCAATTGCTCTATGACTATCATAATTTTTGTTTTTATGAATTGAGGATGATCCATTCTGACCCACAATATGGAAATTTTCTCTTTAACCAAGAAGAGATTGTCTTCCTGGATTTTGGTTCAGTCCGAACCTTTGATCGTGAATTCGTTTTAGATTATATTTCCCTTTTAAAGTCGATTGAGAATAAGGATGTAAAACTCTATAGAGCAACACTTCTTAAATTTGGCTTCTTTGATGAGAATGATGAGTGGAAACTTTTTGAAAGGCATTTGGATATGGTTTCAAAGCTCTATGAACCTTATAATAGGGAAGGCACTTACCGAATTCCTAAAAGTAATCCAGTGGATATGATTAAGGGTTTTGTGGAAACCATCGATCTAAAGGGAAGAAAAAGTCCTAAAGAAGAGTTTTTACTTCTCGATCGCTCTCACCTAGGGCTTTATACTAAGATAAAAGGTTGGGACGCTGAGATTGATTGGGTTTCAAGTAAACTGGCAGGTTGGAGTCTTTATGAAACTTAATTTATTTTTAGTGGTATTCTTGTTTTCTTTTTCTGGTTCTGCAGAGGTCGCCACTTTTGGGGGAGGTTGCTTTTGGTGCATGGAACCTCCCTATGAAGGACTTGAGGGAGTGAGTTCAGTAATCAGCGGGTATATGGGAGGAAGTAAAGAGAATGCCGACTACAAAAAAGTATCTAGTGGCATGACAAAGCATTTGGAAGTAGTCCAAATAACCTATGATCCGAAAAAAATTTCATACAAAGAACTTGTTAAGATTTTTTGGAGAAATGTTGATCCCACTCAGGCCGATGGCCAATTTAATGATAAGGGGGATCAATATAAAACAGTAATTTTCTTTCACGACCAAGCCCAAAAAACAACTGCCCTAGAAAGTAAAAAACGTCTGGAGGAGAGTGGTAAGTTCAAAAAACCAATAGTGACAAAGATTATTCCAGCAAAGAAATTCTTCCCTGCAGAAGACTATCATCAAGATTATTACAAAAAGAATACGCTTAGATATAAATACTATCGTTATTTATCAGGCCGAGATGATTTCATTGAAAAGCACTGGGGAAAAACTAGGAAATAGCTCCTAGAGTAAATATTTTGATGAGGTAAGAGCTGAGGACCTTTCTTGCCATGTTAATTTCTTCATGACTTGCTTGATTTTGGCTAATAGACCATAAAATATCAAATACCTGTCTTAATGTCTTATTCATAATGACCTTCTATCGAAACTCTTTTTTTAACTTGAGAAGATTTTCTAACTCTTCCTTTAGGCTTTGTCTGAGAGCTTCTTTTCCCTCTTTTTTAAGATAATTGTCAAGATCGTTGAATTGATAAAGAATGTAATTCAGAGATCTATTGAGAAGTTTTATTGTTTGGGCCCTTTTTACAGTCTGCGAAGCCAGAGATATAACCTGGTGCTCCTCAAAAGGCTTTTCTAAGAATCCACTCGCTCCAAGATCAATACCTTCAATTAAAAGTTTGTTGTCAACGAATCCGGTAATGAAAATGACAGGAGTATCTAATTTATGGTTTCTAATCTCTTTGAGGAGTTGCATTCCGCTCATTTGAGGCATTTTAAGATCAGTGCATATGAGGTCCGGCTCAGTATGAAGGGTCTCTTTAATAAGATCTTCGGGATTGGTAAAGGTGAGAACTTTAAAACCAAAACCTATAAGTATATCTTCTATTTGCTCACAAATAAAAACTTCATCGTCGACCACATAGATAAGACCTTTCCCTTTTTCCTTTTCTAGCGTAGCTCTCTTTTTTACTTTTTCATGAACCTTTTCGACAATCTCTTCCTTCATATTCTCTTTCTGAACAGAAGGCCGTTCTTTTTCAGTTTCCAGTCCAAAAGTATTTGTGTCTAAGGAGGGTTCATCGTTATCAAGAATTTTTCTAGCGCTATCGATGGCTTGAAGGAAATAATCGATTTGTTCTTGAGTAAAACTTCCTACTTCTCGCAATGATTCAAATTGCGATTCAATTGTGTGCATAAATGATTGAAGGGTGTCTATTTCAAACATCCCAGCAGCCCCTTTAAGGCTGTGAAAAGAGCGAAAAATTCCATTGAAATTTTCTGTGAAGTTATCTCCTTTTTCAAGATTCAGGAGAAAGTCTTCTGATTCGTTGAGCATTTCATCGGCTTCAACTCTAAACTCTTCTAAAACGTCTGGGTCAATCATTTGGGTATCCAATAAATAATAAATGCTTAAATAGTCTAACAGAACTTAGGAATTCTATAAACGAAGAATAATTCACTACCTTTTCTTCTTAGTGAATAACTCGGTAATTACTGAGTAAGAGAATTTTGTCACCTTAAATCAATGCTTCAATACTTTTTTTTGGGATAATCAAATTAATATTTGAAGGATTAGATAAAGGTAATTCATGCGAAATTTTATGAACGTTGCAAACTTGGTAAAAGAAGCGCGACTTGATCATCCAAAAGGATATTCACAAGGGAAACTGTCTAAAGAACTCGGTTATAAAAATGGTCAATTCATATCCAATCTCGAAAGAGGCCTTTGCTCTATCCCCCTTAAAGGTATGTCAAAATTTATAAAGGTTTTGAGCATTCCTAAAGAAGAACTTAAGGATGCTATTTTACAAGATTATGCGGAGACGATCGATTATTATCTTAATGAATATGATGAAAGCGATAAAGTTTAAGAAAGTTAAATTTCTTTTTTTCTATAATTCATGGGTGAATAGCCCGTCCAATCCTTAAAGAACTTGTTAAAGGCAGCAGGCTCAGAAAAGCCAAGTTCATAAGATATTTCTGTCATGGAGCGCTCACTCATTGTCAGGAGTTGATGCGCTCGTAATCTTCTTACTGTTCTCTTAAGGTCATTAAATTGAATACCTTCTCTTTCTAGCTTTCGTTGTAGCGTTCTCTTAGAAAGAGACATCTGTTTTGAAACCTCTTCTATTGAAAGAGAGAGGGTGAGGTTAGAATGTTCAATGATTTTTATCACCTGACTGGCGATTTCCTCTTTTCGATTGAGGTAAACGCTTGTGAGTAGTTCATGCTTTCCTTTTGTTAGCCATTTTTTTGAATCTTCCAGTGAATAACTCTCTTCGCTACTTTTAAAGGGCTCATATTCTGAACTTTTAAAAACTAATTGATTTAAGTCAGACTTTTCAAAGGAGAGTTGTCTTTTTTCAAGATCGTAATCATGTGGTCTTTTTGGTAAAACTTCCGCCCTTTTTAAAGAGCAAAGAAAATAAAGCCATTCGACTTGATGAATGATTGGGGGACTTTGATCCCAGTGACTCAAGCGAAATGAAATCGTGATCTCTTCATTTTCTTCGATTAAATAAAAGTGAAGAGGATTGAGGAGAGTGTGAAATTCATTCCAAAGAGAGAGGTATTCACTAAGGAACATTTTTTTTTGAGTTTTCTTTGTCCAAATATTGGAAAGGTTGTGCGCATTATCTATGACTTGGTCTCTTTCCTCCTCTAATAGTGAAGGCTTGTGCGAAAGAGACTCAAAGTTTTCCCAGACTTGGTTTTGATCAAAAATGAATTCCTGAGGATGATTCGCTAGAAAAGATTGTAAGCTTTTATGGAGGGTCTTTAGCGAGTTTACCTCAAGGCTGAGATCACGAAGTGTTTCCAGATAAAGACGGTGAAAGTACCAGGGAGCAAGACCTAGCTTATCAAGGTGAGGAAGGTGCATATTGGGCGGTAGTATATCAGAGTACATTGCTTGGTTAAAGCAACTAAAAAAAGTTGGGCCTAAAACTATTAAAGTAAATAAGACTTGATGGATATTGACGGCTAAAGTTCCAAGTTTTTCTAGAAGGCTGAGGTAATAAAGGATAAATTAATATAAGTACTTATTTTATTTAAGGCGGTCATGAAGAAATTAATCTCATTTATAATTATTATTTTATTGATAGTTGGAGCAGCTTTTGTTGTTATTTACCCACAAACTCGTTTGCCTCAATACGTTGGTCGTATTCCCTTGTCCAACCTTAAAGGTGAAGTTCAGGTTACTCGTGATCGTTGGGGGATTCCTCATATTGAAGCCCAAAATAATGAGGACCTTTATCGTGGGTTAGGTTTTGTCATGGCCGGCGATCGGCTTTTCCAAATGGATCTCATTAGAAGGATTGCCAATGGCCAACTCAGCGAGGTTTTAGGAGAGAAGACCATTGAGTTTGATGTGCTTCTTCGTAAATTGCGAATAAGGGCCCACATGAATGATGTGTGGGAGCGAAAATTTCATAAGCTTGACCCAAAGATGGTAAAACTTATGGAAGCTTTTTTTGATGGTGTCCATCAGTATATTGAGACTCAGCCACTTCCTATCGAATTTAAAATTTTAGGCTATAAGCCAAGACCCTTTAGTCCCCAAGAGGCCATGGCCGCAAGTGGCTATCTTGCCTTAAGCTTTGCGGAAGCTCTTTTGAGTGATCCACTTCATTCTGATCTTATGGATGAGTTACCCAAGGAAGTTCTTGATCAAATGTGGATAAGAGAAGGGGCAGATAAGAATAAGGTTACTGAACAAAAACGAGTTTCTTATCGTTTAGAAAACCAAGTTTGGTACAAAGACCTCATTTCTGCGATTGATTACTTTCAAGATGTTCTTGGCCTTTTTCATGGAAGTAATAGTTGGATTCTTGCGGGAAGTCGCTCTAAAAGTGGAAAGCCTCTTCTTGCCAATGATCCCCATGTCGCCTTTTCAAATCCTGCAGTTTGGTATGAAGCTCATTTGAAAAGTCCAGACTTTGAAAGTTATGGCCACTATATTCCTCTCGTCCCTTTTCCGGCTATGGCCCATAACTCTCAACGAGGTTGGGCGGTGACAATGTCTGAGATTGATGATTTAGATTTGTACGAGGAAAAGATTAACGAAAAAGATGAGGTTCTCTACCGAGGTAAGTGGGTACCTCTTAATAAAGAAAGACAGACCATAAAAGTAAAAGGTGGAAAAGATCTTGTTATAGATGTTGTCACAACACCACATGGACCTTTACTTGATAACACTAAATATGGACTTAAGGAAAAACATCTAGCGATAAAGTGGTCTTATCATCATCCAGAAAATGATGTGGCCACTGCATTTTATCTTATGAGTCAGTCTACTAAGTTAGAAGATTTAGATCATGCCCTCTCTTATGGAGCTTCTCCTGGTTTAAATATTAGTTGGGTGGATGCAAAAGGGAATATTGCTTGGAGGGTGATGGGAAAGATTCCCATAAGAAGAGGCTTTAAGGGCAATCAAATATTGGAAGGGTGGTCAGGAAAACATGAGTATGAAAGGTATTTCACAATAAAAGAGAACCCAGGTCTTATTAACCCTGAAAATGGTGTTATCGTTACGGCCAATTATCACCCTCTTTACAAGGGGAACCTCCCGATTGAGGGTTATTGGCAACCAAGTGAAAGATACGAAAGGATTCACCAACTTATCAGTCATCAAGAAAAATGGTCCTCTGATGGTATGAAGCGCATTCAAAATGATCAATTTGTCGTCACTGGGCAGGCCATGGTGAAGGAACTTCTTGATGAGTTAAAAGTGGAAACAGAAGAAGACAAGGCCGTCGTGAATATCCTTCGCAAGTGGCAAGGAAAGAGTGATAGAGAAAGTGTTGCCGCGAGTATTTACCACATGTGGACCCATCACCTAGGAAAAATGGCCATAAAAGATGAGCTCGGTGAACAAAGGTATATTGCTTATAATAAGGTCGCAGACTTTTGGAATTTCTTTAAGAGTTTTCTTTATGATCGAAATTCACCTTTATGGGATGATAAAAGAACAAAGAAAAAAGAATCAAGAAGTGACTTAATTAACCTTTCCTTTAAAAAGGCCATCTCAAGACTTAAAGAAAAGTTTGGTCCTAAAATTGAAAATTGGAAATGGGGGGAACTTCATCAGCTTGAAGTAGAGCACCCTTTAGGTAAGGTGAAACCTCTCAACATGATCTTTAATACGGGACCCATGCCTGCTGGTGGAGGATATTTTCAAGTCGATAATATGAGTAGTCCGCGCTACAACGATTCCTTTCAAGTAAAGCTTGGGCCAAGTGTCCGTCGAGTAGTTGATATGGCGAAGCCCAGAAACTCATTTGGTATCTTACCCACAGGAAATGTCGGCCACTTTAATAGCCCTTTTTATGATGATCAATTCGAAATGTTTTTAAATGGTGAACATAGAGATCAGTGGATGAATTTAGAGGATGTTAAAAAACATCCTCATCAAATTCTCAATCTCTATCCTTTGGGGACCAAGTAGGCTTATTGAGCAAGACCTTTATAAGGAAACTCTTTCACCGTCTCAGCAGGTGCTTCAAGTTTTACAACGGTAAAGTCAGTGATTGAATTAACTTTTTTCTTTGCCGGTTTTGCTTCAATGACTGATTGATTTCGCTCATTTTGAACAAGTCTTACCAAACGCTCCATTCTCTCTTCGCTTTCTTTTTGAGTTTTTGCGTTGCTTGCCTTAATTTTTGTATCAATAATTGCCGCAACGATAAGAATAGAAAAAATGATAGCAAGAATTCCTACTTGAGGATAACTTACACTTAGTACAGCAAGTCCAATTGTGGCGAGAATGGCCCACTCTAAATACTTGCTAAAATCCTCATCAATTTTATTCTTACTGGCCTTTTTGGCATTCACCATTTTTCTATATTCACGCATTAAATAGCGCTTTTTTTGAAAAACCTCAGGGCTATTCTTTGCCTCTTTGTTAGCCTTTCTCATGGCCATGCTAGCGGCTTTTTTAGCTTTTACAATTTGGTAGTCCATAGATTCATCCTTTTTTAATTCTCTCTGCCTTATATACATTCAAATACAGTGCCAAAGTTTAAGAGGGGCTAGTCTATGTTATTTTCGCTACTTAAGCTGGTCTTGCGTTATGGAATTGTCTAAAATTTGGACATAGTGTGAAATCCCTTCACACAAGGGGAGAGACTTTGTGCGTGTTTTTCTATGTTCTTTTTTCCTTCTCTTTTGCAGCTGTTCCTCTCAGGGGGAGAGATTTCAAAATATAGAGCCTGTGCCAGATAAGTCATTTTTTGATGTCCTCAAATGGCGCCTTTTTACAGAGAGAGAGCCTTGGCCAAAATGGATTGAAGCCCCTCAATTTAAAGTCGATAAAAAAAGAATTGAGGGAGATGCCCTCAGCTATGCCGTTATCAATCACGCTTCTGTTTTGATTCAGTGGAAAGGCTTAAACATACTCACAGATCCTATTTATTCTGACAGGAGCTCTCCTGTTAGTTGGGCGGGTCCCAAGCGGGTAAGACCTCCAGGGATAAGGTTTGAAGATTTACCACCAATAGATATGGTTTTAATTAGTCATAATCACTACGATCATTTGGACACAGAGACTCTCAAGAGACTTGAGGAGAGTCATAGACCACTTTTTGTCGCCGGCCTAAAAAATGGAGAATTGCTACGTGACTTAGGCTTAAGTCAAATTAAAGAGATGGATTGGTGGGATTCTTTTAAAATGGGCGACGTTTCCATTTACTTTGTCCCTGCTCAGCACTGGAGTGCCAGAGGTCTTTTTGATCGAAGAGAGACTTTGTGGGGAGGATATGGCCTTAAGGGTCCAAGGGGGGAGCATATTTATTTTGCTGGGGACACTGGCTATGGAAAATTTTTTAAAATAATTAAAGAGCGCCTAGGTCCAGTTCATTTAGCTTTTCTTCCCATTGGGGCTTATGAGCCCCGTTGGTTTATGAAGCCCCAGCATGTAAACCCGTCTGAGGCCATTCAAGCTCATTATGATCTAGAAAGTAAACGTTCTGTTGGAATTCATTTTGAGACCTTTCAATTAACGGATGAGGGCTATGGTGAGCCAAGGGAAGCTTTGGATAAAGAGTGGGCTGAAAAGGAGAGGAAGACAGAATTTCGGGTACCAACTTTCGGAGAGTCTGTTCTTATTGAGAAGCTTTAATATTTTTTTTATTCTTCCAATCAAGATAGATATTGAGCACCATAAAGCCAAAGCCTGTCATGATGACTACGTCAGCAATGTTAAAAATATTAGTCTCAAATGGTCTTTTAATTCCCAGATAAAGAAAATCGACCACATAATTAAAACGTATGCGATCAATAAGGTTTCCACAACCACCAGCAGCGATGAGAGCATAGGACCAAAATTCAATGCGATTGATTTTTTTACTTAAGAGAGCAAAAAGGGCAAAGGCAATCAAGACAATGATGGGAAGGGCGATAAGAAAGAGGCTTCTGAAAGGCTCTTGCCAAGTGCCTCCTAGGTTACCCCACGCCCCTGAGTTTTCCGCGTAGGTCAGTTGCGCTAGGCCAAAAAGATAGTGCCTCGGCATTTCTCCTTTAAGGGTTTCTACTGCCCAAATCTTTGTCACTTGGTCAAAAGCAATAAAGAAAATGAAGGTAGGAATAAAGTAAAGAAATCTCTTTTTTAGGGGGTACATCTCTTTCATGGCATAAGTATACGCTATAGCTGTTCATTCATCCATTGGCGAAGCTCACCAATTTCAAAAATATCGATCTCATGACCCATTGGGTAGGAGCGAAAAACTGAGTTTTTTGATCCCTCTAAAAAAGGGCCGGCTAGGCTTTTGGTTTCACTGAAGGGGATGACAGGGTCTTCTTCGCCATGACCGACGAAAAAAGGCGTTTCTCTGGCATTCTTACTTAGTTGGGAGAAGGTCTCATCATGGTGTTTTGTGACACGAGGGCTAAGAGCAACAACACCGGCGAAGGCTTTATTTTCTTTAAGAAAGAGGTCCATAACCATGCGACCTCCTTGGCTAAAGCCAAAGAGGAAAATATCACAGGAAGAGTATTGTTCGTAGAGTTCTAGAAGGGTTTGTTGTAAAAGCTCCATGCTCTTTTTATAACGAAGGTCTTGAGTGCTAAATGAATCATCGTACCAGGTGTAGCCAAATCCTTCGACGAAGGGGGCGTTGAGAAGTTGATAATTCAGTCCTGTCACATTGAGTTCTGCAACAAACATCTTATAGGAGTGAAGAGTGTCCCCACGGCCATGGAGGACGAGCATTAGCTTTTCTCCATTGGTCATGCCTTTATTGACAGCAGGAATGAAATATTTAGTAAGTGGACTCATTAGTCAAAGTTTAGTCCCAATGAAGTCAAAAGGTCATCTCTTTTTTGTAAGAAGAGCTCTTTAAGGTACTCATCTCTTAGATCTTTGTAATCGTTTGGTCCAACAATAACAGAAGACATTAGACTTGCTTTATAGGTGCGCTCTTTTGAGGTCACAAGGACTTCGTCCGTGTGTTCACGATCCAGGCTACAGTGGCCTAATTCATGAAAGAGAAGAGATTCTCTATAGTCTTGGTTGGCCCCATCCCACCAGCTTTTTCTAATGATGACCTCTTTTGTTCCATCGGGGTATTGAAAGCATACCCCTTGAAAAGCATCGTTTTCCGTGTCACCAAAGTTGACGGGCACATCACCAGTAGAAAAGTCACTATTTCCTGTGATGACTTTTCCCTGTTGTTCAAATTCTTTTATATAACTATCAAATACTGGATTTGTGGTCGCAAACTGGCGAACGGCTTTAATGTCTTTGACAATAAGATCTTTTTGCAAGGGAAGAGGCACACCACAGCTTGTGATAAAAGATAGCACAAGAATGGCAATAATGATTGATCGTTTCAAAACCTCTCCTCAATATGATTAGCTGCATATTTCTTGCCATAATTAAAAGGAAGATTTCCAAGTACTTAAGTGTGATAAAGTGTTTAAACTCTAGTCAGTGTGCTAAAATAGTTTCTTATGAGAACAATTTTTATTGGTGATGTGCACGGATGCTTTAAGGAGTTAGAGTTTCTACTCGATGAAGTCACTTTTAATAAAAAGAAAGATCGGCTTATCTTTGTTGGTGATCTTATAAACAAAGGTCCTTATTCAAAAAAAGTTTTAGACTTCGTCATTGATGGGGACTTCGAATGTGTTCTAGGAAATCATGAGTTGGGCTTTCTTAAAGGACTTGATCATGAGAAATACCGCCGTAAAAGGTTTGAAACTCTTTATGAAGATATGGGAAAGAAAAGAGGGAAGTACATTTCTTGGATGAGAAGCCTTCCTCTTTACATAGAAGAAAAAGAATTCGTGTGTATTCACGCAGGCATTGAGCCCAATGTCGAACTAAAGAAGCAAATACCGGAGATCGCCACTAGGGTGAGGACATGGGGAGGTGACCCTATGGATCTAGATAACCCAGATAATCCACCTTGGTTTGAATATTACAAAGAAGAAAAGCCAATTATCTTTGGTCATTGGGCCATGAAAGGTTTGGTACTACGGGATAATGCCATCGGTATCGATACAGGTTGCGTTTGGGGTGGGAAACTCACAGCTTTTATCTTAGAGAGTAATGAGATCATTCAGGTTCCCGCCCTTAAGCAATATCTTATTCCTTAAATTTTTAATTGAATGGTGTCTCCCACAACCTGAACATTTTTAATATTTGCTTCAGCTAGCTTTTTAAGAAGGGTTCTCTTAATGCTGAGAATCCCCACCTTGGCAGAATTGATTTTTAGATTCAAAGTCATATTTTCTTGATTAAAGCTAGCGTTTCCAAGAACTTTAACTTTCCATTGAAAAAGAAAACGTGCCTTAAATGTCAGATAAACCTGTCCATTAAAAATACTTATGCTAATTTCTTCTAGGTCCTTTATTCCTTTTGTCTCACCCAGAGGAAAAGCCTCTTGAAGCTTTTGGGTTGTGAGTTGATCAAGGTTAATTATAGGAGCATAAAACTTGGCAACTTCTAAGCAAAGCCCAAAGTCTCTAAGAACCTTGGTATAGTTTTTCTCACATCGCAAGGAAAACTGAGGAATATTCACTTGGCTTTTGGCAAGATTGATTTGGAGAGATTGAGAGGAAAGAGAAATGAGGTGCTCTTTTTGATAGTTAACATTCAAACCGGTTCCCGAGACCGAGTTGAGGCTTGAAAGGACTCCAGCTCCATTGTGCTGATAAGAAATGACATTTTCTCCTAGGGAGAAGGAGAGGCTATCTAAACCTAAGAAAAGGTCAGCTTGAAAGCTGGGGTTTTGAAAAGATAAGAATCCACTTTGAAGAAAGAGGTCCTGAGCTTCAATAAAGACCTGGTTAGCCCCAGTGTCCGAAAGGCTTGCATGTTTAAAGGTAAAAGAATCGACGGCGTAATTATGAGCACAAGCAAAAAAGAAAAACACCATTATGAGTTCTTTCATGACTTAATCCTTATTAATAGTTGTGATTACTTAACGTGTTAAATAGAAAAGGAGGTGAGCGAAGGAATAATTGTTATTGAGTAATGGCAGTGATTGCCGGGAAAACGACAAAAGTATCTTGATGATTTTTGTCATGTAAAATGTGTCTTGGAGCTATCATCAAAAATACTTTATAATTTTTATGAGTTCACCCATAATAAACCAGTGATAATTTTTATTTCCACAGGACATGCGTTTCATGAGTTCAGAAAAAGTTATTTTATGCGTTGATGATGAGGTCGATATTCTAGAGCTCTTTCGCGATGAGTTTATAGATTGCGGCTTTAAAGTTTTGGAAGCCTCCAATGGTGTGGATGCCTTCGAGATTTTTAAAAATAATGACATCGATTGTGTTGTTTCAGATATTCGTATGCCGGGTGGTGATGGAGTATCTTTGGTAAAAAATATAAAGGAAACGGGAGCTGATATACCCATTTTTCTTGTGACGGGTTTCTCCGATTACACAGCAGAGGACCTCTCTGGGCTTGGAGTAAGTGCAGTGATTTTTAAACCCTTTGATCTTGAAGAAGTAGTAGAGATGATTGGTAACACCGTTAAAAAGTCGAGCTAGTCTTTTTTAAAATCAATTCATAACAAGTCTCTTCTCTTTTTAAATACTTTCTTTCAAAGTGCGTGATACCTTTTTCAGATTCTTCTCTTAGGGGGCCACAGTATTGGCATTCGAGATTCCAAACCTCTGTAGCAAGAATCTTTGCCTCTTCTAAATAGAACAACTGATTTGTTCGCATCTCAATTTCTCCTCCTAGTTTTAAGGTATGCAAGTAATTTTTAAAAAGAGGCATGGCAAAGAAGCGTTTATTTCGTTGATTGTTTTTAGGATAGGGGTTGGGGTAGAGAAAAAAGATTTTCTCAAAAGTGAGTTTAGATTCTTTTGCCCAATGAGTAAGCCAGCGCATTCCATCCTCATGAATGGCAGTAATATTTTCGAGTTGATGATTTTCTAAACGTTTTTTGAATTTATGGAATTTATCGCTGGTTCTTTCACAGGCTATCAAGTGAGCTTGAGGTCGTTTCTTGGCAAATAAAATGGGATGAAGTCCAACTCCACACCCTACTTCTAGGTAGAGAGGAGCTTGTTTGGAGGGAAAGGGGGTTTGGTCCCGTAAGCGCTGTTGGGGTAGAGGGGCGTCCTTAATCTCATGTTGCGCCTTGTCTATTTTGTTTTTAAGTGCTTCAATGTACTTCAAAAGTTTCACAATTTCTCAAAGCCCTTGGCGTTGTATGTCAAAAAAAGTAGTCTTATCCTAATTATTTCGATTAACAAAGAGTTCTCCATGAAGAAAATAAGAATCTTAACCTCTTTTGCCCTGTTGCTCTTTGCTAGCTGTGCTAGTGGACTTGAATTGTATAACTCAGCAACTGGTGAGATGAAGCCCCTTAAAGAGGCTGTGGCAGATCTTCCAGAGCGAGGGATTTTTCTTCTAGGGGAAACCCATTATCAAAAAGATATTCAAAAAGCCCAAGGGGACTTCATTCGTGAAGTAGTGGTGCAAAAGTCTTTGCAAAAGGATTTTATTCTCGCATGGGAGTTTCTGGACTTTCCGAAACAAAGTGAAGTTGAAGATATTTATGGAAAATGGGTGCTTAATAAAGTTTCAACGCAAGACCTTTTTCGAGGCATGCTAGGAAGAGATCCTGGTCAGCATCTTCTCTATGCTCCTATGTTCGAAGCTGCAAAAACACTGGGAGGAAGCATATTGGCCACGAATGCTCCTAGAGAATGGAAATCAAAAATTGTTAAAGGGGGCTTTGGGGCATTGAGCTCTTTTCAAATTCCTCGTAACCTAGTGAGAGGAACAGAGTCATATTTTGAAAGGTTTGTTGAGGCAATGGGAGGCCACGGAAGTCCAACTCAAATTGAAAATTATTTTCTGGCCCAAAGTTACACTGATGCTGTTATGGCGGACCAAATAGAGAAGGCTCACCAAAAGAGCGCAACGTTTATGATTGTAGGCCACTTTCACACTGACTATGGCCATGGCCTTCCTAAATACCTTGAAGCCTTGGGTGCTCAGGATTTAATTAATATTCGCATGATCGATGCCAGTTCATTAAGCTCACAAGAACTTAATGAACAGTTAGTAGGTCATCCTCAGTATGGAATGAGAGGGGATTACTTTCTTATTCTTAATCGATAAGTTCAGATCATGATTCTTTACGCTCTCTTAGCAAATTTCTTCTTTGCTCTTGGGAGTCAGTTCTTTACTCATTATTCTAAAAAAGTCGGTGCCACGTGGATGAACTGGTACAAGGCTTTAGTTGCTCAAGTATTCTTTATATTGTGGTTAAGTTTTACTGATGGTATCTCTCTTTTGAGCTGGAATGTGAGTTTACCTCTCTTTTTTAGTGGGGCTTTGGGATTGGGGCTAGGGGATATTTTCTTACTTAGCGCTTTTAAAGAAATTGGCCCTGGAAGAACTTTAATGCTCTTTGCTTTTCAGCCCCTTCTTATGGGAGGAGCGGGCTTTCTCTTTTTTCAGCAAGGTCTGGAGACACATCGCTTGTGGGCCATTCTCTTTTTTATTGTTTGTGTTCTTATTATTTCTTTAGAAAACTTCAAGTTGAATCGCCATTGGGGCATGATCGGAATTAGTCTTGCTTTAGGAGGAATGATTTTAGATGCCGTAGGTGTCGTGATCACTCGTCATATGTATGATGAGCATTCTTTTTTAAGTGCTTACTCAGTGAATGTTTATCGAACCTTTGGAGCTCTTGCTTTCTTTTGGATTCTTAGCTTTTTCAAGCGTGGTCTCTCACTTTTTTCCCCGTTAAGAGCTTTTTCGAGAAAAGATATTATATGGGTTAGTGTAGGGAGCTTATTTGGTACCTTTTTGTCTCTCACCTTTTATTTGCTGGCCGTACAAAAAGCTCATCTTGGCTCTCTCAGTGGAATAGCAATTACCTCGACTCTCTTTTCAGCTCTTTTTGAATGCATTTGGCATCGAAAGTTACCTTCTCGTTATCTCATAGCTGCTTTTGTCAGTTTCTTAGTTGGAATGAAGATTCTCGTTCTTTAGTTACCAAGGCTGCCGTTCCAAAAATCTTCATGATAATCAAACTGGCACACCTTTTTTACCATTTGGAGGTAACGATGGAGAAAGGGAGAAAACTGAAACTCTGGCACTACGTAAAGGCCCCACAGGTGAGATGCGATCATAATGTCAAAAATGCCAAAGTCTTTTTGCTTGAGAAAAAAGGGACCGATGGACTTCTCCACTTCTTCTAAGAGAGGAGAAAGTTCTATGAGAAAATTTTCTTTCTTCTTTGCGACATCGTTAAAAGGACCTCGTTTTTTTTCTTTTTTCGTTTGAAAATAAGAGCGAGAAGTTTCGTTAAATTCTTTTGTGTAAATCCAATAGGGCATGGCCAGGTTGTGAATAGGTTTTCCCAAACGATTAAGGAGATCTTCAAGGAAATCCATTTGATCTTGATCATTAAGAAGATCGCAATGAAGAGAGTTGTCCTTATCTAGTTTTTTGATGATTTCGAGGGACTCGTTGAGAACATGTCCATCAATATCCATAATGGGAAGCATCTTAACCCCCGTAAGATCTAGGGGAGTCTTCTCGTCATCATAGGAAAGCACTTTACTTTCATAGGGAAGTTGGAAAAAGCCGAGTGCCATTCGCACGCGAACACAAAAAGGACAGTGGATATAATGATAAAGTTTGTTCATGTGCCCATCTTAATCAAAGGTGTACCACTAGGCAATGGAAGGTGAGGGATTAGACTTTATTGAAGTGTGTATTTATTACAAAAGAGAAAAACAGTATCCGGAAAGTAGGTATAGTCCTAAAACCAAAACCCAATAACCAAGTATTTGTCATGAAAAAATTTGTCCTGTGTCTTTTTCTCGCTGGTCTTACAACGATTCACGCAGAAGAATTAGTAAAAATTCTTCCCATGAAAAATGCCAGTCGTAATGTTTATTTTGATCTCTACATTGAAGTCTCTGATAATAAAGAAGCTGTAGGGCTAAAAATGTACGATCATGAAGATCATATTTGGGAGACCTTTAATATCACCTCTCTTGCTAGTGGTGTTCCTGTCAAAAAAGAAGGTCGATATAATGTCATTATTCTAAAAAGTGGTGACTTTGAGCAAGATCGTGGTGGCCATTTTGTTATTGATTTTATGAGAAGTGGAATCACCGGCTCTCGTGGTAAGATTGATATCGAATTTGATTTCGATGGTAGTGAGTGGCATGTATACCACCGTGGGTCAAAGGTCGAGCGTCTTGATTTCCATCTCAATTCTATTTTTGGCAAAGTGGTGGGCATCAAAAAGGTGACGCCTGTATTAAAAAGACGTTAAAATAAAGCTCACCTTCATGGAGGAGAGCATACGTGGAACTCATTTTTCGGGACAAGAAGTTCTGGCCACTCTTTTGGACCCAGTTTTTGGGGGCGCTAAACGACAATTTTTTTAAAAATGCCCTAGTGATGCTTATCACCTATAGGGCGGTTATGATTGGCCCTCTCGATGCGGCCCTTTTGGTTCCTCTGGCTGGAGGAATCTTTATTTTTCCATTTTTTATTTTCTCAGCGACCTCAGGGCAGATGGCCGATAAGTTTCAAAAAGCCAACCTCATTAAGACCATCAAGTTTGCTGAAATCATCATTATGTCTTTGGCCACACTTGGTCTCTATCTCGATAATTATGTGGTCCTTCTTCTTATTCTTTTTTTTATGGGTACCCAGTCTGCCTTTTTTGGACCTCTAAAATATGGAATCATTCCAAGTCTCGTCACTGCGGAGAAACTTGTTTTAGGTAATGCTTTTGTTAGTGCAGGGACATTCATTGCTATTCTCATTGGGACAATTATGGGTGGGGTCTTTGTCGAATTTGATCACTATGTTTTAGCTCTAGGAATTGGCCTTACCCTGATGGCCTTAGTGGGCTTTCTTTTTAGCTTAAAAATTCAAGATGTTCCTATTATTGGTGAGAACACAAAAGTGGACTACACCTTTGTAAAGCCTACTTGGGATATTTTAAAACTCACGAGAAAAAAGAAGGAAATATTCACTACGGTTTTGGGAATAAGTTGGTATTGGTTTTTAGGAGCTGGTGTTTTGAGTCTTCTTCCCGTTTTTGTCAAAGAAAGTCTTGGTGGTGGCTCTCAAGTAGCGACTTTCTTCCTTGCCACTTTTACTGTGGGAATGGGCCTTGGCTCTTTTATTACCGACAAAATATCTAAGAGGGGAGTCGAAATCGGACTTGTCCCCATATGCGCATTAGGAATGTCTGTCTTTCTCGCCCTTATTTGCTATGTCGGTTTGCAAAAGACTGCGCCAAGTGGAGAACTCTACACTTTAAAAGAATTTTTTCATACCTCCTATGCTTTAGGATCTTTTCTCTCTTTATTAGGGATGGCCATTTTTGGTGGTGGTTATATAGTGACCAAAATAGCCTATCTCCAAATAGTGGCTGATCCTAAAGAGTTATCTCAGACCATTGCGGGCAATAATATATGGAATGCGCTTTTTATGGTGATAGCATCTGTTCTCATTATGATCCTCACTAAGAGTGTTGGCATTCCTTATTCATTTTTAGCCTTAGGGATATTAAATCTTATCGTCTCTTTTCTCTTTTATGCTTATCACTCAGAGCAAACGCTAATGATGTGGATGAGATTTCTAACCAAAGTTTTTTACAACGTGGAAGTTAGGGGAGGAGATAAGTTTCCTAAAGAGGGGCCAGTCATAATCGTATCCAATCACGTGAGTTTTGTGGATTGGTTGATTCTTATGGCGATTATTCCGAGACCAATCCATTTTGTCATTGATTGGACCTACTACTATCTCCCTACAGGTCCTTTTTGGTTTCGCCAAGCAGGCCTTGTGCCTATTGCAACGAGAAAAGAAAGTGAGGAGGTGCTCAAAAAGGCCTTTCAGATGATTTATGAAGATCTCGATCAAGGCTCTGTTCTTGGTCTCTTTCCTGAGGGGTGGATTACCAGAAATGGTAAGATGAGGCGCTTTCAACCTGGGGTTCAAAAGATTTTAAAAGAAAAGAAAGTCCCCGTGGTGAAAGTTGCTATCGATGGTCTCTGGGGCAGTATCTTTAGTTTTTACGGTGGAAAAGTTCTCTTTAAATGGCCTAGTTTTAAAAGAAGAAAAGTCACCGTCACAATATCTGATCCCATTACTCCAGAAAATTACGATTCTAAGTTTGCGGAAAAATGGATTGCGCAAAACGTCAGTCACTATGAGCCACCTGTGATAGAATCTTAATTGTACAGTAATCAAGGATGATATATATGTTTAAGACCTTTTCTTATATTTCTCTTTTAGCATGTTCTCTTCTTTTTTCCTGTAATCAACAAGAAGAAGCACCAGATCCGGTTCAGGGGGATAATAATCCTTATCAATGGAATCAAGAGATTCGACCCGCAAAAACAATCACTGGTGAAGAGCTCACTATTGGAAAAAGAATTTGTAATAACTTTGAAAAGAAGCGCGCTTATATGGCCAGACAGACTCAAGGTTTAGTTATGGACTACCGCGTTTCCGTCTTGGGTTGTGGTCAAAATCAGCCTCAAGTGGACAGGTCAAGAGGAAGCTTGAGAATTAGTCGTGGTGGGAGCCTTTCAATGGTGAGCCTAGATCGTAACACTCCTGTTTTTGATGATGTTCTTTCCGATCAACATTCCAATCTTGAAGCCTTTTGTGAACCGATAATGGCCAATAGAGTTGTGTCAGACACTGTTACTAAAGGATCTATTCGTTATCAAATCAGTTTCTTTAGAGAAAGTGGAAGGGACTGGTTGCAACTGGCAGAGTTTCAAGCTCCTCAGGGACGTTTTTACCCTTATATTATTGAAAGGGCGTCTGTTGTTACAGAAGCAGATAGCCCTAGAGAAGAGCAGAGGGGTTTTGTTTCCTTGCGGGCCATTAATAGACCTTGCACTAACGGTGCTACTCAGTACACCATGCAAGAGTGGCTTTAATTAGCAGATAAATGGATAGATGGTAAGACTTCGTTTAGCCCCAACCCCATCCGGATTTCTTCATAGAGGAAATGCCCTCAACTTTGTCCTGACTTGGTGGCACGCACGTTCTCTAAAGGGTGAGTTATTTCTTCGCATTGATGATCAC
This sequence comes from Bacteriovoracales bacterium, assembly GCA_030149295.1. GTDB lineage: Bacteria > Bdellovibrionota > Bacteriovoracia > Bacteriovoracales > Bacteriovoracaceae. The sequence goes on from JASBRV010000080.1 coordinate 42,281, forward strand.
GATACGACAAGAACCAGAGATGAGTACCTTGAGGATATCTTTTGGACTATAGAATGGTTGGGTTTAGATATTGATCAGGGACCTCAAGATGTCGATGATTTTAAAAGTCATTTTTCTCAAACTCATAAATTTTCTTATTACAAAGAAGAGCTTTTAAAAGTAAAGGAAACCGCTCTCTTTGGATGTCTTTGTTCCAGAAAGGATGTAAAAGAAAATGGGGGAGAACATCCTAGAGAGTGTCGAGATAAAATGAGGACTTTTGATTTGGATGACTTTGAAGACGAAGAAAAGGAAATGTCTCTTCGAATGAGCACGGAAAATATAAAAGTACCAGATGCATCTTATGTTGATTGTGTTTTATGGAGAAAAGAAAATATTCCTTCCTACCAACTCGTTAATTTAGTTGAAGACCGAGATATGGAAATTACCCATCTGGTAAGAGGTATGGACTTAAGTCCTAGTAGCCAGTTTCAGCAAGAGGTGAGCCATTTGTGGCAATGGGATTTTCCTTCAAAGATTTATCATCATTCTCTTCTCACAGACCATGGTGAGAAACTCTCTAAAACACAAAAGAGTCCCGCCTTAAGGGAAGAGTTTAACAAGAAAGAAGATTTCTATTTAGAAGTAGTCTCTCCTTATATTGGTCATAAAGTAAAAGGGACTCACGATCTTTTACAAATCGAAGCCCCTTTTTTTACAATTAAAGAAAAGACTGAACGGCTTTGATGATGGCGTGGTCATCCATTTGATGACGGGCATAGAGATGATCAGCTTTGTAAGCACTTTGGCCGAATTCACCTTTATTACCCAAGCTGACGAGTTTAAATTCATGGCCCTCTTGAAGAAGGGCATGGCAAAGCATGGCACCCATACCTGCTTTTACTTGATGGTCTTCGATGGTAATGAGGCGGCCATGAGATTTTTTTAGGGCAGCACCAATTGTCTGCGTGTCTGGTTCATTGACAAAAGCATTGTTTATGACGGTGACATCAATCCCCTTATTTTTTAATTCTTCAGATGCTTTTAAGGCCTTCGCTACCGTTGGACCAGTGGCCACAATGGTTGCGGCTTCACCTGTTTTTAAGACCTGAGCTTTTCTCCATTGATATTTCTCGTCTTTATTATAGTAGTGAGGGAAGTTCTCTCTTCCATAGAAGAAGACAAAACTATTGGGGGTTTTTCCGGCTTCAGCTTGGCCCTTATATTCATGAAGAGCGGCATAGAGATACTCTTCAGCTTCTTTGGAGCATGAACAACTGATAACAGTCGTATGGGGAATTGAGCTAACTGCACTGAAGTAAGTCGTTGCTTGATGGGAAGCACCATCGGCAGCATCTTGAAAGCCTGTATGGCTAAAGAGGCAGATCACTGGACCCTGAGAAAGATTCGCCATAATAAGAGGAAGATTTCCTTTTGTGATACCAAACTGTGCGAAGGTATCGACGAGGGGAATGAATCCAGCTTTGGCAAGCCCCACGGCCGTTGAAACCATATTGGCCTCAGCGATTCCCACATCGAGGGAGTTTTCAGGATAACTTTTATGGAAGGGGGCAATTCCCGTGGAACCTTGAAGATCGGATGCGACACTAAAAAGAGGAAGACCTTCTTTCATCGCCCTGTCACAAGCACGAGCAAGTCCTGGTTGAACTTTTTCTACTGTGACTGCAGGAGCCGACTTTGAAGTTTCTTCAGGCTTTTGAGAAAGTATTTCTTTGGCCCATTCAATAAACTCACTAGGAGCACTTCCATCGTAAATTTCATTAAGAAAATCAATAAGCTTGGGATCATAACCCTTAAGTGGGTATCCGTGCCCGCCTGATGCACTTTCCTCGGTCGACTTAACACCGTAGCCTTTTATGGTGTGAAAACGAAGAGCAATGGGTTTAGTAGAATTCTCTTTAGCATCTTTGATAGCATCTTCAAGGGCTATATAAACTGATTGCAGGTCATGGCCATCTTTAATACTTCTTAAATCCCAACCCAAGTCTTTTAGGGCATTAAATGTTGGGCCCATGTCATAACTATCGTCAGTAATTCTTCCGGAGAGTTTTGTGTTGTTATCGGAAATTAAAAGAATAAAAGGATTCATTTTCCCCTTGGCAGAAAGTCCTGCAATCGCGGCCATGGCTTCTCTGGCTTCACCTTCCATCGCACCACCGTCAGAAAGGGCACACAAAGTGACTCGATCATTTCCAAGTTTTTTATCCGCAAAGGCAAGGCCTTGGGCCTGAGGAAGTCCTGAACCGAGGGGGCCATTGGAAATAAGGACCCCTTCGGGATTAAGGTGAGCTTCACCATGACCGGTGAGTTTACTTTCTATGGAGCGAAATCCTTTAAGGCTTTCAAAGTTGAGATCATCAAAGTGATAAAGAGAGCGAAGAGCATAAATTCCATTTTCGGTATGACCGGCATCGTTGACAAAATTATAGCTATCAAACCAAGGAGATGCATGAAACATAAGAGCGTGGGTGGCGGACATGATCTCCGCGAAAGCGGCAGGGCCTCCCCAGTGAGCGGCAGCGCCACCAATGACCGCATGCTGGTTCATGAGAGCAACCAAAGCCCTCGTTGCCTTGGGATCTGCCACCACTACCTCTTTTCCCTGGCCATTTTTGATCCTTAGAGAATGGCTGGGCTCATTTGTGGGGTTTTTAGCGAGCTTTTGGGGGATACTGAGGGCTTTTAGAGAAGACATAGGGGGCTCCAATGCTTTTTTGGGTTGGGATTTGCCACCGATTCTAGTCTACTTATCAGATACCGCCTAGACACCGCGGTCAATACTTGTTGGCACTTTGGCAATAATTGAAGGTAGATTTTAGTGATTAATTTTTATTTATATTATGGTGATTTTATCGTCTAACTATTTAGAACTATTCGGATTTGGCAAATGTGAAGAAAACATGACAGGTTTAGTTTTTGCTCTGCATTATTATGTTTATATAAGAACAATATTAACCATAGGAAGTTAAAATGTGCGATTGCTGTAGTGCTGAGGGAAGAGATTTTAATTTTAGATGCGGACCCGGCAATAGAACTGTCAATAGTCGTTTCTACAAAGTCTTTGTGGGAAGGGTCGCTTCGGTTAAGCTTTGTCGTCTTTGCGACATTCAACTTTTTAGAGCGGGTGAGAGCCAATTTCTTGCCAAGAATATTCGTTTTGCGCAAACCCTGGTCTCAAGTAATGCTGGATCTGAAGCAAGCTTCTTTGATTAAGTCTTTATTACTTTTTAATCGCTTGTTAACCTCATGTGATAACCTCTCCTTTTTGAGAGGTTTTTTATTTGAGGAGAGACTCCATGAGCGATACTTGGAAGGTCATCGATAAATATCACCAGAATACATTGGATACCATTTCTCTGATGACAAACGTAGAGGCTATGGACATGGTTCAAGCGGGTATAGAGGCCTTTGAAAAAAACCGACATCATTCACAAGGAAAAAGGGCGAAATGGCTTTTAGATGTAGCAGAGCTTCTTCAAAAGAAGAAAGAAAAGTTTGTTGATCTTATTGTGAAAGAAGCTGGAAAGCCTAAAAACTATGCACAGGTCGAGGTTGAGCGTTCCTTGTTTACTTTAAAGACAGGGGCAGAGGAAGCCACGAGGCTTGGTGGAGAAAAGGTTCCCATGAATTTTGGTAATGGTGTGGGAAAGCAAGTTTTTACGGATCGCTTTCCTCTCGGACTGGTCCTAGGGATCTCGCCTTTTAATTTTCCTCTCAATCTTGCTCTTCATAAAATCGTTCCTGCTATTGCTACAGGCAATGCGATCATGATTAAGCCATCACCTTATACACCACTTGTTCTCAAGGCCCTCGAAAAGATTTTTAGGGAGGCAAATGTTCCAAAGGACCTCTTTCAAGTTGTCATCTGTGATAACGAGGTAAGTGAAGCTTTGGTTCGTGATGAGAGAATTAAAATGCTCTCATTTACAGGCTCACCTGCTATCGGCTGGATGCTTAAGGAAAAAGCAGGAAAGAAAAAAGTGACTCTAGAGTTAGGGGGAAATGCCGCCGTTTTGATTGACGAAGGCACGGATATAAAGAGGACTTCAAAACTTTTGGCCGGAGGCTGTTTTCTCTATGCTGGTCAAATTTGTATCAGCACTCAAAGGATTTATGTTCATTCTTCTCTTAAGGAAGAGCTTCAAGAAGAGCTTTTAAAGGACATCGAAAAGATTCAGGTCGGAGATCCTCAGGATATGAAAACAACGGTAGGTCCTCTTATCGCCAAGGAGCATCTCAAGAGAGTGGATCAATGGGTTCAGGAATCTATTTCACAGGGGGCAATGCTTCTTTGTGGAGGGAAAATTTTAGATGAGAAAAAGAACCTCTATGCGCCCACCCTTCTCACGGGAACGAAAAAGGGCCAAAAGGTTGTTGAAGAGGAAGTCTTTGGGCCTGTTGCCATTATTGAGGAAGTAGAAAGTTTTCGTGAAGGTTTAAATAAGATTAATGATTCTCGTTTTGGTCTCCAAGCGGGTATTTTTACCAAGAATATAGACTTCATGAAGGAAGCCTTTCAAACCTTAGAAGTTGGTGGCGTGATCATGAACCATATTCCTGGTTTTAGAGTTGATTCCATGCCCTATGGTGGGGTTAAAGACTCAGGGCTTGGAAGAGAGGGATTAAAGTACGCCATGGAAGATATGACTGAACCAAGATTGCTCATTTTTTAATGAGACTTACGGGTTTCTTCTCGTGGCTGAAATTTCATTAGTGATGACCAGGACGCCATTTTCTTCTAGAACTTCTTTAGCTTGTGCATCTATGCCTTTAAGAAAGTAAATCGCAGGAATGTATTTACGCTCTAGTCCTAGAAAATGAATGATCTCCACCATTTCCTTTTGTTGGTCCAATACTGATTTTCCATTGCCATGACTGTCTTGTAAGCGTTGAGTAGTCATTTTCTTGCTATAGTTTTTAACTTCCATGAAATAATGACCTCGGCCTTCCACATTGATGACCAGATCCACCTCTTTGCTTTCAATCCATTGCCTAATGTCTTCGATCTCCTGGGAGCGTTGATCATTAAAGACAACGGGGTAGCGACTTTTTGTTTCTCTTAACTGAGCTGAACTCATTCCTGCTAATTCTTGAAATTTCTGATCAAGAGCACTTTTTAAAGTGTTCTTGTGGCGAAGGGCATTGGGGGAGACGCTCTCATTTTCAAAGATTCTAAAAACGAGATTTTGAACTTCTACTCCTGGTGTTCTCAAAGCAACGATGAGTTCTCCATAATCGCCATAGGGGTTTTTCCACAATCTCTCCATCATTTGGCGAAGCTGACTGTCACTGGGGTCAAATTCTCTTTCGAGGAGGGAAGCATTTTCACTTTTAAAGTCGAGGAGGTTTTGTTTTTCTTTGTCACTCCATTTTAGAGCGCGCAGAGTTTCCTCAATGTAGTATTTTATTTCGCCATCTGTTGCCACAGCATCGTTAAGTGCACTAATCCTATCGAGAAGTTTTTGGTGGCCCGGAAGAAAGTGATCAATGATTTCTTTTACTTTAGGGAAGCGACCTTTTTGCTCTTTGTACTGATTGGCAAAACTTTTAGGAGTAAATATGGCGTTTTCAATACTTCGAATTCGTTCTTCAAAATTGGGTATTCGCTCACTAAGAGAGGCTCCGCGAGGGGTGAAGTCGCCATGGCGCTCCAGGCTTTCACGCATAAGACTGACACAAGAGCGTCCGGAGACTCTTTCAAGTGCTGCAGGGGCGCGAATGACCTTTTCGGGTACGAGAAAGGGCAAAGCAAAAAAGAGCCCAAGCACTAGGGCGGCGTTAACTCTCAGATAATATAAGACTTTGATCATGATCTCTCTTCGACAGATTCCGACAAAATGTGTATGAAAGAGGAGATAAATTGCGCTATTTTTTACTTAATTGAGGTTTTTATGTCCGTACGTGTCCGTTTTGCTCCAAGTCCGACTGGTTTACTCCATATTGGTGGTGCAAGAACAGCTCTTTATTGCCATCTTTTTGCTAAAGCAAACAAAGGTTCTTTTGTTTTAAGAATTGAAGATACGGACCTTGAACGCTCTAAAAGAGAGTATGAAGATGCCATGATTGAAGATCTCAAATGGTGTGGACTAGAATGGCATGAAGGCCCTCAGGTCGGGGGAGACTTTGGACCTTACAGACAAAGTGAGAGGACTCAACTTTATAAAGACCTTGCTCAACAACTTGTGGATGAAGGCAAAGCCTATCCCTGTTTTCTCACAAATGAAGAATTAGAAGAACTCACAGAAAAGGCCAAGGCAGAAAATAAAGCGCCCCATATTTATCATGATAAATACCGTGACCTTGATCCAGTAGAGGCAAAAAAGAGAGTGGAGTCAGGTGAGACTCATGTGATTCGCTTTAAAAATCCCGGTAAGGTGGTAAGTTTCACGGATTTAGTCCGTGGAGATGTGAGTTTCCCTGAAGATATGGTTGGGGACTTTGTTATCATGCGATCAAACGGTATGCCTGTTTATAACTTTTGTTGTGTGATCGATGATTGGAAAATGAAAATGACTCATGTCATGCGGGCAGAAGAACATCTCAATAATACTGTTCGCCAACTTCTCCTTTATGAAGCCTTTGGTGTTAGTGCTCCTGAGTTTGCCCACTGTTCACTTTTAGTAGGTGAGGATCGCCAAAAGCTCTCCAAAAGGCATGGAGCGACATCGGTTGTTCAATACAAAGATCAACAATTTCTTCCTCAGGCCCTTATGAATTATCTGTGCCTTCTTGGTTGGTCTCATCCTGAAGAAAAGGATATTTGGGACTTAGATGAAATCGTTCCTCTCTTTGATCTTTCTCGTTTTTCAAAGAGTCCTGCTCTTTATGATATTGAAAAGTTAAAACATTTTAATGGAGAACATATGAGAAGACTTGATACTCAAGCTCTTGTCTCCTATTTAAAACCCACTCTTTCTAAAGATCATGCTTTTCATCAGCAAAGTGAGCAGTGGCAAAAGGATTGTTTAGAATTTTTTAAAGAAAAAATAAATACTCCAAATGAGCTTCCAGAGCATCTCGAAGTGCTTTTTAGTACAACTCCTAGTGATTCACCAGAAAGTGCAGAAGTGGCTTCTTGGGAGAGTACACCTGCCATTCGTGCTTATGTGAAAGAAGAAATTAAGCGCTTAGATAATGAAGGCGTTTCTTTTATTTCTGTCGATCAATTTAATGAGATGACCAATCATTGCAAAAAAGAGCTTAAAATAAAAGGTAAGTTTCTTTTTAAAGGCCTTCGTTTAGCGCTGACGGGAATGGCCGAAGGCCCCGATCTAAAGGTCGTTATTCCTCTCACTCCAATGAGCGTGATGAAGGCAAGGCAAGGTCTTTAATCTCATTTCAGGGGCTTTGAGGTGCGTTAAGTTCTAACATAGTCTCGCCTTATCCTGACAAATGGCCACGGCCGTGAAATCCTTTAGAGATACATCTTTTGGGAGTTTTCATGAAGTTACTAGGTCTTTTAATCCATACTTTTTTCTTTCTTGTCCTCTCTAAACCAGTGATAGCTAAGCCAGACTGGAGTGAAAATGCAACGCTCTCTCTCGGTGAAACTCGCGAGGATATCTATGGTTTTGGAAGTGAGCTTCCTGAGGTGAAAAGAGAAGGATATATCCATGCTCTTAAATGGCCTGTTGATGTGACGGGACTCCTCATTCCTTATGAGCCTTTGAAGTTTTTTCTCGAAGAGGAAAAAAATAATCCTCTTCGACGATTTATTGAGCGTGCAGCTGAAGCGACTTTAGGCTTTAAAGACATGGATAGTATGTATGCTTGGTTAGGACTTAATCAGTATCCTGATAACAACTTGGTTAATAGTGTTTTTCAGATTCCTTATCCAACCCAAGGGAGAAAGCCTGATTTTCGCATGGGTGCCTCTCTTCTTCGCGCCCCCCATTCTCCAAAGAGTACAGGGATGACTTTTAGCTGTGCTACCTGCCACTCTGGAACTTTTATGGGGCGCTCGATCATGGGTCTAACGAATAAAAGACCTCGAGCGAATGAGTTTTTTGTTATGGCAAAAAAATACATTCCTCTTGTACCGTCAGGTTTCTTTCGTTTGGCGACAAAGGCAAGTCACGAAGAAAAAGAAATGTTTAAAAGAACCAAAGAAAATTTAAAGTGGGTGGGCTCTGTCTCTCCTCAAGTTTTGGGTCTTGATACTTCTTTACCTCATGTGGCCCTAAGCCTACATAAGAGACAAGACGATCCCTACGCTACCAAAAGATGGTCCCGTGCCGTTGGGAGAAGAAGTCCTCATAAGCTTGAGAGCTTTGTCGCCGATTCTAAGCCCATGCCTTGGTGGAATCTTAAGTACAAAACACGTTGGCTAAGCGATGGCTCGATTGTTGCTGGTAATCCTATTCTTACCAATTTTCTCTGGAATGAAATTGGCCGAGGCACTGATTTAAGAGAACTTGAAAAATGGATGCAAGAAAATGAAGATGCCATTGAAAAGTTAACAGCAGCAGCCTTTGCTACTAAAGCCCCTCATTGGCTAGATTTTTTTCCTGAAAGTTCAGTAAATATTGATTTAGCTAAACAAGGGGAGGTTGTTTACAATCAGTCTTGTAAAAAATGTCATGGCCGCTATGAAAAGCGTTGGAGTTATCCAATGGCGGATCTTGAACCCTTAAGAGTTCAAACGCAAACAGCTCGTGTTTTCTATCATGAAAAAACGCCTGTTAAAAATGTTGGAACTGACCCTCAAAGATGGATGGCCACTGAAAGTTTTGCTTCGAATTTGAATAAACTTCAAATTTCAAAATGGATGAAAACAACAGTTGTTCCCCAAAAGGGTTATGTACCACCACCACTTGAGGGAATCTTTCTTCGCTATCCTTATATGCATAATAATTCTATTCCTAATCTTTGTGCCCTCATGATGAAGCCAAGCGAGCGGCCTGATTTCTTTGTTCAAGGGCCTTCAAGAAATAGTGAAGATTACGATCGAGAGTGTCTTGGTTATCCTGTAGGAGAAAAAATTCCAAAAGAGTGGCTTAAGGATCGTGATGCCTTTTTTGATGCTACCAAGCCGGGCTTAAGGAATAGTGGCCATTCGAAGATGTTTTATGATGAAAACGGACGCTCAAAAATGAGTGAGGGTGAGAAAAAGGCCCTCAGAGAATATTTAAAACTCTTATGAAAAAGTTAGCCATCTTTTTGGTTTTGCTCGTTACCTTATTAGGTGGTTATTTCCTGATGACCAGAGATGACCCTTCTTATGGGGATGGGAGCTCTTCTGAGCAAAGCTCTTCGGGAAATTGGGATCATTATAAAGCGACGCCAGCACCTTCCCAGCCAAAGCAAAACTTGGATCGTGGAACGAAAGATTTTTATTCCTCTCGAAGTCACAGGGAGGAGGATGTCCAAAGAAAAAATGAAGGGGAAAAGAGCACGAAGAAGACCCTTTCTCCTGAAGAGATTGATGAAATGGATAAACGTCTCACTAAGTATGAAGAGGAGTGGGATGAGAGAATGAAAGATCTCTTCATTAAAGATTTAGGTCTTTCCGTGACAGATTACAATGATTACACTGTGATGAGAGATGGCTTTGAGGAAGACCGTCTTGAAGCTTTTGAAGAGTTTCATAATGAAATGGCTAGAAAGCACGGTAATCATTATCGCTATCCTCCCTCATTAGAGATGGATGATAATGACCGCAAGCTAAAGGAAGATTATCTCAATCTCTTTCGCAAACGCTTTGGAGAAGAAGCTTACCGCCAATACATCAATACTCTAGAGTCTTACAACGATACCATTAGAAGAGAATCCGACCCTGATGATGGAGTTCTTCATATAGACTTCTAATCTTTTTTTGTCGTCTTTCGAGATGTTTTCTTTCGCGTGCCTTTCTTTTGTGGTTTAGGATTGAGTGTAAACCAATCCTCACTTGTAATGGCATGAAAATAATCTGCCTCGTCAATCAACATTTGAGATGTTGTATTTTCCACGGCAGCGATTTCAACTCTAACACCTTCACTGATAAGGTGACGAACTAGTTCAATGTAATCGCTGTCCCCACTCATGATAATGATGGTGTCAACTTTTGTCGCTAATTGTGTCGCTTTAATGGAAAGGGGAATATCAGCACTCTTATGACAAGGCCTAACCGAACCGTGAAAATTATAATGAAGTCTTTCACGTAATTTAGAGGAGATATTTTTTCCCTCACGAAAGTAGACCAAACGATTTAAGCCTCTATTATCGAGGAGCTTGGGAATGAGGGTATCAAAATTAAGCATGGAGTTATTGTTTTTAGTAATGGAATGGATTGAGCGTTCTATATTATTCCCGTCGATAAGTATGGCGACGTTCTGATTAATAATGACATCTTCGAGTCCGTATTCAGTTTCACTCATGGTAAAGAATCCTTTGTTAATCGCCATTTTAATTACTTAGAGAGCGCCTGCCAAGGAGAGTTGGCATATTTTCGACTATGTCGAATTTGTAAGTAGTTGGAAGTGTGCTCTATTTTGAATTTTCTTAGTCCTAGGTTAGGAATGGCTCATAATAGTTACATGGAAAATCTAAAACTAAGAAAGTTATTCGTTGTTGTGGCAATGCTTGTGACTCAACTTTGTCTCGTTCCCTCTGTCGCTAGTGATCGTCATGAGATAGCTCTATCGATTCAAGTCTATGATCGAGATAGTGGTGATACCCTGGTTGTTGAGCCAGGTGACAACTATAGTTTTGAGATTCTTGCTATTAAAGGGTCAAGTTATCAATTAAAAGTCTTTGATGGAAAGGGTGATGTTGTTTCAGGTGACTTTGTTACTCACAAGGCGAATGTCGAAGGTAACTTTACTCAAATTGCCATCGAAGGGCTTGAAGAAATGACATCAACATTAGCAAGTGCTGGAAATCCTCCCCACTGTGAATGCGAAGAAGATGCCTTTTCCGACATCCTGAGTGAGGCAAGGTCTCTCAATGTAGACGCTTCAGTAAGAAAAGAGTGCCAGGTTGAAGGAACGAGTGCTCAATGGAGGCAAAACTGTCATGATCTCTTTGAAAAAGATTTCCCCAAAGGATCACTGAAGTACGCTCTTAAAGTTATGAAACTTAATGCGACGAAATTTCGTTCAAATAAATGTTGGGATCAGGGAAAAATTAAGCACTCAGGCCATATTTCTATGAATGGATTGACTCCCTCTGGCTTTGAAAACGATTTGATGGCCGATGGGCTAAAGAATAAATGCCAATTTATTATTAATGACACTGATGATAGATCGCCTTCTCCTGGAAAAGATGATTGTCGCGGTCAAATGTACTATGTAGACCTTTGTGCAGGAGATAAACCTGTTGTGAAGAAAGATTATTTCAATCTAGGCACGGGAACCTGTCGTAAAGGTGGAAACGGCTTTATGAATAAGTCAAACAAGAGAACCACTCTTTTAGGCGCTTTTTTTACTCATACTGATGCCTTTGATTTTACCCATACAACTAAACAAACGGCTCAATATAGTCGTGTTAGGAAGCAGATTAGAAATCTTGGAGGACCGAATCGTGCCTCTGCCCTAAACCTCTTTGGCCTTTCTAACACTAATAACCTGTCTTCTTTTGATGGAAAATATATTCATGTATCACCACACAGATCTTCTTGGGGATGCCCTTCCATTAAGCCTAGTAACTATTATATGATAGAGACTCTGGCATCCAATGGTCCTTCTCTGGTTCTTCATTGGGCCAAGAAAGGGATGGAGCCGATTGAAGCTTGTACAGAATAATTATCTCAAATACTTTATAATCCTTTGTGTTTTAGCCACCATAAGTGAATTCTTGGTGGCTTTTTTTATCCATCCTGATTACTACAAGATGGGAAATCTCTTTGTTTCTGATCCCATTCTTATCTATCGCCATCAAAAAAACTTCCCAGGTATTAATGATCTGGGTTTAAGAGGCAAAGTTCCTTTAACAGCTAATAAAAAAAGTAAGGTTCTTATCATGGGAGATTCTATGGTCTATGGGCATGGGGTCAATTCTGATGAAACCTTCTCTTCACTTTTAAACTCAAAGAATACCCTGGTTTTTAATGGGGGTGTGAAAGGTTACGGAACGGATCAGATTTATCTTTTTATGAGAGAATTAATGAAGGAAGTTGATTTCGATGTGATTGTCTTTTCTTTTAATCACAACGATCTCTACGATAATGTCATCAAAAGGCGACTTCTTATTGAGGAAGACCGTGTGATACCTCTTAAAGAAGAGACTTTCTACGCAAAAATTTTTTTAGGCTTTTATGACTCCGTTTATCCTTGGTTTCCTTCAAGATTTCTTCAGTATCTTGTAACGAAAGGGCTGAGTTTTCATGGGAGTAATCTTCTTAAAAGTGAATACGATGAAACTCGGGAGAAGAAAAGAGTGCTGGGCCTTTTTAAACTTTTGAGTAAGGAAATGAAGGACAGGGGAGTAGTTTTTAAAGTTCTAGTTATGCCCAATATTATGAAAACAAAAGAAGACTTTTTGTTTCTTGAAGACAGTGAGCTAAAGGAGAGTCTTCTCTCTTGGGATGATTTCAACCAAGAGGAATTTATCGATAGTGATGTTCACTTCAATAAATTAGGGCATCAAAAAATGGCAGAAAAGCTTAGCGTTTTTTTACAGGAACTACCTTAAGTTCTCCATTTTGAGTGAGGGGGATCGCTGCGTTAACAGCTTTTTGTTAGACTGATCCTTTGAAGTCTAGGAAAATTCAGTTAGTGGGCTTAAAATAGCACCATATGAAACCACTTGTTCTTGCGTTAATTTTTGGCTGTTTTAATTTCTTGACGTGCCTGGCCAGCGAGGTAGAAGTGATGGTTGAAGGTGGTGGTGTATGGCAATATCGCAATGATCTTCAAATACCACCGACTACACAGGGCTCTCGTGTTGCTCTTGATCAAGTTGATTCGGGCCCCTTTTCGTTTTATCGTCTCGAAGGATACTGGCGTTTCGCAAAAAATCATGGGGCGCGGGTTGTTTATGCGCCTTTTAAAATAACCCTTAACAATAGACCTACCAACGATATCGAATTTAACGGCCAAAGCTTTAGTGCAGGAGAAGAGACTGAATACACCTATCAGTTTAATAGCTACCGACTCACATACTTTTATGCCTTTTGGGGCCATGGTGATGATCAGTTGAATGTTGGATTTACGGCCAAAATTCGCGACGCCGATACTATCATCTCTCAAGCTGGTCAAAAGCAAAATTATGATAATGTGGGCTTTGTCCCTCTTCTTTATATCGAGTATCAAAAGAAGCTCGGTGGAGATTGGCTCTTTCATACCAGCTTTGATGGACTTGCCGGTGGTCCAGGACGCGCTTTTGATTGGTCCTTTAAGTTGAGAAGAAAGATTTCCAAGCTTGCAACAGTTGGTTTAGGAACTCGTTTCTTAGAGGGGGGTGCTGACAACGACAAGGTGTTTAGCTTTTCGCTTTTTCACTACGCTCTCGCAGATATTATCTTTCATTTTTAAAAATATAGAATTGGAGAATTTATGAAAACAATTGGATACGCCGCTCATTCCGCCGAAAAAGACCTTGTTCCCTTTTCCTTTGAAAGACGATCACTCAAAGATAACGATGTGGCCATTGAAATTCTCTATAGTGGCATTTGCCATTCCGACCTTCATACGGTCAAGGGGGATTGGGGAGAGCAAACCTATCCACTTATTCCAGGCCACGAAATTATTGGAAAAGTCATCGAAGTGGGCTCCTCTGTGAAAAAATTTAAGATTGGGGAAAGTGTAGGTGTGGGCTGTATGGTGGATAGCTGTCAAACGTGTGACCAATGCGAAAAGAGTGAAGAAATGTTTTGTCGTAGTGGGCTTATAGCGACCTACGGCTCAGAGGATAAGCATATGGGGGGAATCACCCAAGGGGGATATTCCAAACATATTGTTGTTAGAGAAGAATTTGTCTTAAAAGTCTCTGAGAAACTTGATCTTTCTAAAGCAGCTCCTATTCTTTGTGCAGGAATCACAATGTATACCCCTTTGAAAAAATGGCATGTGAGTAGAGGGACGAGAGTCGGGATTGTTGGCTTTGGTGGATTAGGCCATATGGGAGTAAAACTCGCTGTCGCCATGGGAGCAGAGGTGACTGTTATCACTCGCTCTAAAGGTAAAGAAGATGTTGCGAAGTCTTTGGGCGCTAAAGGAATTCTTGTTTCAAGTGATGAAGACGCCATGGAAAAGGCAGGTAGCAGCTTTGATGTTATTTTAGATACTGTGCCTGTTAAACATGACTTTAATACATACACACCCTTGTTGGATGTTGATGGGACTTTAGTTCTTGTAGGTCAAATTGGTGAAATGGAGGAGCCCTTAACTCTTCCTCTTATTTTTGGCAGAAGAAGAATCGCGGGCTCTTTAATTGGGGGCATTAAGGACACTCAAGAGGTTCTTGACTTTTGTGCCGAACATGGAATTCATCCTGACTGTGAACATATTGAGCCTTCCCAGGTAAATGAGGCATGGGCAAAGCTTCTTAATGAGAATCCTGCTCATCGTTACGTGATGAATATGGAATCCCTTAGTCTTAAGTGAGGGTAGAAGTAAGCTTAAGGAAACGCTAACTAGGGCTATAATGTCTTCAAATATTCGATAAGGTCGAGGCGGTCTTCGTGTGTCAGTTTACCAAAGGTTTTGACAAAGTAATGACCCTGATTCGATTGACCCTCACGCTTTATATAATAAATATCTCGATCACCTTTTATGGCACTTCTTAGCTTACGTTTGTATTCCCTTTGGTCAAAAAGAGTAAGACCGACGCGCTCTTTATCAAAGCGATACTCCTCACCGGCCTCTAACATAGAAAAGATGATTGGTCTTTTCTCTGGAGGAAGGAGGATATCGTAAAGGCTTGGGATTGAGCCATTGTGCATATACGGAAAGCGTGACCAAACTCCCCATAATTTGGGAGCAAAATAGCCTTTTCTTATATTCTCTTCTTCAAAGGTCAGGAGGTCTCTTAGGCTTCCTGTTTCAACCAAACGTATGAATTCATCATCAATGATATTGAGTTTTTCCTCATCTGTTTTGACAATATGCTTGGGGATAACTTTTGGAGTCGTGTAAATAGGATGACCTTGGGGATCTCTCTCGTGACCCCCATGACATTTTATGCAGGTGTTCTTGTAGACTTCTTGACCTCTTAAAACTCGATCTTTATCTATCTTGAAAGGATATTGAGGGGGAAGAAGATTGGCGAGAACTTTATCCGTGAGCCATTTAATTTGGGTAAGGACGGCACGAAGGTGCTCTCCTGAGTCTGAGGCGAAAAGTTCTGCACCGAATATCCATGCGTAGCTGTCGCCACTTAATGAACCATCGTTAAAGACGCCAGCAGGTCGCTTTTCTTTAATTCCCCATAGGTGAGGGGCTTTGACTTGACCTCGGCCCATATCTTTTGGGTAGGGTAATCCGTGATCTTTGTAAAAAAAAGTCTTAATGGTTGAATCGGGAACGAGCCCTCTAGTGAGTGAGGCAATATTTCTATCACTGGTCACTTTTGCAAAGTAGAGAGCTTTTTCATGGATATACTTGAAATCAGGGTTACGATTTCCAAAACCCCAAAAACGCTGAATGCGAAGAGTGTCTCTGCCTACTGTGTAAGGATCGATCGTTTTGTTGCCAAGGCCAGGAACGAAAATCCCTGCCGCTTTACCTGAGTGGCAGGCGGTACAACCTAAGACGCCTATATCCATATTTTTATATTTAACGTTAAAAACCCCCATAAGTTTTTCATCTTGAACAACGAAGCCATACTTTTTAGCGATAAAGTTGGTGATGATATCTGCTTTTTCTTTTGGATCTTTGATGTGTTTAATATCTGCCCTTCTATCTTCACCAAGCATCCACATGAGGCGGGACATATTGGGAGAAATGGTCATGCCACGACCATTTTCAAAAAAATGCCAATTGGTAAATATATCGGCTGCCTTTTGGTGCTTGAGAACACGAACATCAGCAAGAGAAGAGAAAAGGGTAAGGAAACTCACAATAAAGATAAGATTTTTCATAGCAATATTTTCTTTTTAGAGGAGACACTTCGTCAAAAATTGTGCGCTCAGTTATGAGTTGTAGGTGTGAAGTGGCTTTTGATAGGATGGACTCAATTCATAAAAAAGGAAAAATAGTGGCTAAGTACTTGAAAATATCATCATGGAACGTTGCGGGAATTAGGGCCTGTGAAAAAAAGGGGTTTCACGATTGGGTTAAAAAAGCAAAGCCCGATGTGATTTGTTTGCAAGAAACCAAGGCCCTGCCTGAACAGTTAAGCGAAGAGCTTGTAAATCCTAAAAATTATGATGTCCTTATCGCCCCTGCAAAGAGAAAGGGATACTCGGGCGTCGCCACTTGGGTGAAGAAGGGTCTTGAGCATCAGCATACTGTCGGTCTAGGTATAGAAGAATTTGATTGTGAGGGAAGAACTTTAATTACAGAGTTTTCTGATTTCATTCTCTTTAATTGCTATTTTCCCAATGGCAAGCGGGACCACTCACGCGTACCTTATAAATTGGAGTTTTCTCGTGAGGTCGCCAAGCTTGCTTTAAAATTAAAAAAGAAGAAGAAAAAAGAAGTCGTGATTACTGGAGATTACAATACCGCTCATACAGAAGATGATCTCGCTAATCCTAAAACTAACAAAAAAACTACAGGTTTCCTTCCTATCGAAAGAGAGTGGATGGATGAGTTTAAATCTCAGGGCTTCACTGATCTCTTTCGCCATTTTACTCCAAAAGGTAATGGTCATTACACGTGGTGGACCTATCGTGGAGATTGTCGCGAGAGAAATATTGGATGGCGGATTGATTACTTTTGGTCAACAAATGAATTTCTTCCAAGAGTGAAGAAGTGTGATCACTCACCAGAGGTGATGGGAAGTGATCATTGTCCTATTAATTTGAAAATCTCATACTGAGCTAAGAGAAATGTTGAGTTTTCCCATTAACTATGAGCAGCCCGTTTATCGACCTCCGTCGGAGGCCAGATCTCTTTTGGTTCAAGTGACAATTGGGTGCTCAAATAATAAGTGCACTTATTGCGATATGTATCGATCTAAAAGCTATCGAGTTCGCCCTATAAAAGACATCAAAAAAGATCTTTTTCGCTTGTCACAATCAGGCATGAGTCCTGAAAAGATTTTTCTTTGCGATGGTGATGCCCTTGGCGCTTCTATGGAAATTCTAGAAGAGACACTCCTTGCGATCAAAGAATATTTTCCAGAAAGGCGAAGAGTTGGGATTTATGCTACGGCAGAAAATATTTTAGAGAAGTCTGAAAGTGATTTAAAAAGATTAAATGAACTGGGTCTGGGTATTGCTTATCTAGGTCTTGAAAGTGGTGATGATAAGGTTCTCCACATGATAGTGAAGGGAAACACTGCCCTAGAGATGAAAGAGGCTTCCCTGAAAATAAAACGTTGTGGATTTAAGCTCTCGACAATTGTGATGCTAGGAGTAGGCGGGCAAAAATACACGGATCAACACATCACTAAAACTTCTAAGATGATAAGTGATACTTGTCCACAGTATCTCTCCTTCTTAACGACTTTTAGTGTACCCGGAACTCCCTATCACACGATGGTAGAGCGGGGGTTGATTTCACCGCTGACTTCAAAAATGCTTTTTAGAGAGATGCACGATATTTTAGAAGGGGCTCATTTTGACCTAAATCCTGTGATTTTTAGGGCCAATCATGTCTCTAATCAATACCCCTTGGGAGGAACACTACCTAGAGATAAGGAAAAGATTCTCGAAACGTTAAGGTTTTGGATAAAGGAGACTCCTGAAGGAACTTATCCTCCAAGGCCTCCTCAAATGTAATCAGGCTCTAGTATGACCATCACCAGTGACAACATAGCGTGATGTGGTCATTTGCTCAGCACCCATTGGCCCATAAGCATGTATTTTGGTGGTCGAAATACCTAATTCAGCTCCCAAACCAAGCTGGCCGCCATCATTAAAGCGAGTTGAAGCATTAATAGTGACACAACTGGCATCGACTGCGGATAAAAAACGTTCACAGGCTTCTTCATTTTGACTGACAATACATTCAGTATGATGACTTCCGTATTGATCAATGTGATTAAGCGCCTCATCTAATGACTCTACCGTCTTAATTGAGAGAATATTATCGAGATACTCAGTGGCCCAGTCTTCATCAGTGGACTCTTTGATGGATTGCTTGGTTCCTTGAATAAATGTTTTGTCCGCTCTTAATTCGGTACCCTTCTTTTTAAATTCTTTGAGAAGGTCTTCCTGAATTTGGGGAAGAAGTTCTTTGTGAATGAGAAGTGTTTCAATGGCGTTACATACACCCGTGCGTTGAGTTTTTGCATTGATGGCGAGATCAATGGCCTTTTTAGTGTCTGCATCCTTATCGAGATACATGTGACAAAGACCTTGATAGTGCGCAATGACAGGCATCTTGGCGTTAGCAGTAACGTATTCTATTAAACGATGACCTCCACGGGGAATGACTACATCAATGTATTCTTCCAATTCGAGGAGCTCATTGACCATTTCTCTTTTGTCAGAAGCGAGCACTTGAACTGCTTCAACTGGGATGAGACCTTCAAATGAGCGGGAAATAATATTGCCTAAAATCTCATTGGTGTACTTTGCTTCTTTGCCGCCTTTAAGAATAATTGCATTTGAAGATTTAAGGGCGAGAGCGGCACAGTCAACGACAACATTAGGTCGACTTTCAAAAATCATAAGAATGACACCAAGGGGAACTCTTTGCTTTTGGACTATGAGTCCCTCTTCGTTAGTTTGGGTATCAAATAATTTTCCAACAACTTGATCTTGATTCATTACTGAGCGCACGCCTTCTACCATTTGCGCAATTCTTGGACCATCTAATTTTAATCGATCAAGCATGGCCTGATTGAGATCGTTTTCTTTAGCGAGTTGCAGGTCTTTCTTATTTTCCTTCTCAATCAGAGTAGCATTCTTTTCAATTTCTGAAGCCATATGAGAGAGAATCTCCTTTCTTTGAGCTTCACTTAAACGAGAGAGCGTTTTTGCCGCTTCTTTTGATTTTTTAGCTAATACTTTCATCTTTAATGTCCTCATTGATAACGAGATTATTGGTTAGTATGACCTCAGGAGATGTACGAAAACCAAGGATGTCTTCGATATCGTCACTGTGGTGCCTTTTGATCTTTTTTATTTCTTTGGAGTCATATTCACAGATACCACTGGCAAAAATTTCACCATCATGACAAATGTCGACACTGTCACCCTTATAAAAGGAGCCAGAAACAGAAAGTATGCCCTTTGCAAAAAGTGATTTTCCCTTTTTTAAGGCGAAAAAAGCTCCTTCATCAACTTCAACAATGCAGTTAGGCTTCTTCGTTGAAAGCAGCCAGGCTTTCTTTAATTCGGGGTCGTAGTGATTTTTTGGCGAAAAGAAGGTTCCTATGTCTTTAGTAAGAGGATTGAGAACAAAGCGCTCTTCATCTTTTGAGCTTAAAATTGCCTTAATCCCTAGAGGGGTCACTTTATTTATTGCGTGAATCTTTGAACCCATTCCTCCGCGTCCAAAGGACGTTTTCTTTGAGGTATCTATACCCTCAAGATCATAGCCGAAGGGAACTTGCTTCATAAATTTGGCATCGGGCTCGCTTGGATCTTTGTCATAGAGTCCTCTGGCGCTAGTAATAACTAAGAGGGCATCGGCATTAACCATCTGTGCCGTTTGCGCCGCGAGGTGGTCATTGTCCCCCACTGTATTTTTACTGTAGGCAATAGAATCATTTTCGTTGAGGATTGGAACAATATTATTTTTTAGTAAGACATCGATAGTTTGTTTGACATGGAGAAATCGTTTTCTGTTTCTAAAGTCATCATGGGTAAGAAGAATTTGAGAGCAGATGCCTTGATTTTCTTCAAAAAGGCGGGAGTAAATATTAATGAGAATAGGCTGGCCAATTGAACTTGCCGATTGCTGGAGATCTACTCGACCATTTCGCGGGGTGTGTTCTTTGAGATAGGTTTTACCGAGACTGACAGAGCCAGAGCTAACGAGAATTACCTCGATTCCAGACTCTTGGAGAGTGATAATGTCTTCTACCAAAATACGAAGACTTCTTGTATCACAGCGGCCGTCAGGTTTGATTACGACATTACTGCCGACTTTAATAACAAGTCTTTGGCAGCTTTTCAGCTCTTCTCTTAATGTCATCATTTCTTTTTTCCAAGGTGATGGGGATTTGTTTTCCAAATTTTTGAGGTTCAAAAAGAAGATAACCTATTTTGAAAGGATCGCGAGGTATTGTTGAGCGAGTTAGGGATTTTCGAAGCCTCTAAATAAAATCATGTGTTATTTATTAAGAGTGTTTTGGCGCTTTCTTAATAACTTTTTATAAGATTCTATAAGTCTTTGATGTTTATCTAATCCCTTGAGATAGATATTTGTTTCGGGAAGACCGTAGAACTTACTTTCTCCTCGAAGACATTGGTGAGCAGCATGGTACAAATCATTGCCATACATTCGCTTTAAGGCCGACTCATAGTCTTTGATTTCAAGTCCTTTTTCTTCTTCATCAAGTTCTATATCTATAAGAATATTAAGAAGTTGATAAAAGCGCCTGCGCTCTAGGGTATTGTCGTTAAAAGCTAAAAATCCTTGCACGAATTGAGACGCACCTTCAATATCACCTGTCGCTAGTGAAATGAGCGCTTTTAATTCGCCCACCGTAAGTCTTCCCCAAGCGTTAGACTCATCAAAGGCGACGCCAATGAGCTCTGATATGGGCATAAAGTCATCCAATTGGTCTTCCTCTAGTCTCTCTAATAAGGAGTGAAGAGAGGATTGATCAAGTTGATGAAGGTTTAAAATATCTTCTCTATAAAGGAGCGCTCTGTTGTGATTATCCCAAATGAGATCTTCTGGTAGGTAGATCTCTGAGTAACCTGGCACTAAGATGCGACAGGCATGGGCGCCGAGATCCTGATAGTCTGCGATGTAAACTTCTTTTTCAAGCTCTTTGAAAACTCCCATTAAATGATCAAATTCCTCTTTGGTATTCCCTAAGAAATTCCAATCCACAAAGTCATAATCACTTGTTTTGCTAAAAAATTTCCAAGATACGACGCCTGTGGAGTCAATGAAATGATCGACAATATTATTATGTTCCGTTACGGCGAAGCTATTGAAGGTAGGAGGTGCGGTATCATTGAGGCCCTCAAAGCTTCTGCCTTGAAGAAGCTCGGTCAAGGAGCGTTCTAAGGCCACTTCAAAATTGGGGTGAGCACCGAAGCTGGCAAAGACACCTCCATTATTGGGATTCATAAGCACTACACAGAGAACGGGAAAGCGGCCACCAAGAGAAGCGTCTTTGGCGTAAACAGGATAACCCTTTTCTTCAAGGGAGCGAATGCCTTCTATAATTTTAGGGTAGCGCTCGAGCACATTTTGAGGGATATCCGGCAGAGTCATTTCTTCACTAATAATTTGGTTTTTCACGGCCCTTTCAAATATTTCTGAAAGGCATTGAACTCTAGCCTCTTCTTTGGTGTTGCCAGCACTCATTCCATTACTGACAAAGAGGTTGCCAATCAAATTAACAGGAATAAAGACTTCTTTGCCATCGGATTGCCTTTGGTAGGGAAGGGCACAGATTCCTCTTTGCCGATTTCCAGAATTGGTATCGATGAGGTGATGAGGCTCAAGTTCTCCATCCTGACAATAAAGAGAGTACAGATAAGAGTCCATTAGCCCCTCAGGAAATTGGAGGTTATTCTCAATCGGAAACCATTTTTCATTGGGGTAGTGAACAAAATCGGCGTTAGAAATTTCAGGGCCCAAGAAGTAGTCATTATAAAAGTAATTGCAACTTATTCGCTCAAGGTACTCCCCAAGAGCAGAACAAAGGGCAGCATCTTTTGTTGAGCCTTTACCATTGGTGTAGCACAAAGGAGAATCAGCATCCCTAATATGAACGGACCAAACAAAAGGGACAGGATTTCTCCAGGAGGCAATCTCAATATTGATGCCTAAATCGCTTAGGATCGCCCTCATTTGAGTGATGGTCTCTTCTAGAGAGCAGTCTTTTCCAGGGATAAGAGTTTTGAAGTCTTTTTCACTATAAGTTGTGTAGTCAATATCTTGGGCCTTACCAAGAGTGTCTCTAGCTTCAATGATGAACTTTGGCTCATTTTGGATGACTCTTTTGACCGTACAACGATCCATGGCGGCCAGAATGCCTTTTTTATCTTTTTCACTAATGGAGGCAGGCAATTCAATGTGAATATTGAAGTCCTGTTGATAGCGGTTATTAGGATCTACTAAATTATTTTGATAAACACGGATGTCCTCTGTGGGGATATCTCTGCCTTTACAATATACCTTTACAAAATAAGCCGCGCACAGGGCTGAAGAGGCGAGAAAGTAATCAAAAGGGCTGGGAGCTGTGCCGTCGCCTTTATAGCGAACAGGTTGATCCGTCATGATCTTAAAATCATCAAAAGATGCTTCAAGCTTTAAATTTTCAAGAAATCGGACATTTACCTGCATAAGAGGAAACTATCTCTAATTGAGAACAGTTTCAGAAACTTTTTGCGGATAGGGTAAGATTTTTACACTTCGGTGACCCATAGAGGATCCTAGGATATATCTCCCTAACACACTAAACACATTTTAAGGATAACCCCATGTTTAAAGAAACTCTCGCTAGGACGATCAGCTCTGCTGCGCTCTTTGTTTTTCTTCTATCTGCTCCTGCTCAGGCCTATAGTGTCTTTACCCTCAAGCCAGTGAGTTGGAATAAGGTAAAAAGTGTGGATATTTTTATCGCGGGTTACGGCGAAGAATTGGGGCTCCAATTCCTTTATAGTGCCGTTACTAGGGCCCAAAAGCACGATGAAGTCTATAGTGATGAGAGAGCTCAAGTGATTATTTGGGCCAAAGAGTGGAGTGAGAGAAAAGATCGTAATGCTATTACTAGGCGTGGTTTTAGTATTTTACGAACGGACAGAGGAATTCTCTCCAATAGCGATGTCGTCAAAGAACTGAATAGTTTTTCTGCGATTAGCAGTCTTCATTTCTTTAGCCACAATGCCGCCTTTGGCGGAGCTGCTCTTCAAAAATCACAGCGTCTAGGTAAAGACAGTATTAATTGGGAAGGCCTAAAAGCGAAATTTACAGCCGATGCTTATATCTTCCTTCACGGTTGTAATACAGGCTTTATTGTCGCGCCAGGAATCTCTAAAAAAGTTCAACTTCCAGTTATGGGTTCTATGACTTCAACTGACTTTCAAGAGATCTATGACAATGGAAACTTTTATCACAACAACTCTGGATGGGGACAATACCCTGAAGGATTGAGTAAGAAGAAAACCAGCTCAAATCTCTTTGCTGAGGAATTTCCTTGCTGGAGAGGTTTTTGTCATCGAATGATGCCAAACGAGCACACATACAGAGGCGACTTTGGTTACTATAAAGTTGGACTTCCTTACTACCAGGCCTTTTGTAACTTTAAAGATAATAAAGGCGCGAAGTGTGGAGCTGGAGTGGCCCACGCTATTAAAGGAGCGGCCGGTCTTCTGGGAGAAAATTGGGAGGACAAAGTTGTCGATTATATGTGCCCGCGAATGGCAGACCCTAAGGTTTTTGAAACTTGTGTCGCTTCTTTAAAAGGTCAATCAGAAGAAAGTGTTTTTCGTGGAAAAATTCTTAAGTGTTCTCGTGAAAAGTGTCATGCAGAAATCAAAGGTGGGGGCGGTGGTCTCTTTCGTCGTAAACCTCGCTACTTTGATGGTCAAGACGCGGGAGTTGAACAATTCAGAAATGACTTCAATTTCTTTATGAGTTTAGAGTCTTACATAAAATAATTATCCTGTCCTATACGCTGAATAATACTTGGCGCTAAATTAAGAGAAAGGGTATTATCTTGTGAAATACCATTAAGGAAATTTCATGAGATGGATACTCTTTCTATTAATATGCCTGCCAACTTACGCCCAAAAAGACCCGTTTCTTCAAAATAATAGAGCACAAAGCCCTAGTAATCTTAATTGGCTCGTCTTAGAAAATGACTATGTAGAGGTTCTCTTCCCTGAAGGATATGAAGGGGAGGCTCAAAGGTCGGCTCACTTTGTCAAAAATTATGCCCAAGTCGTAGGCCAAAGTTTAGGTATTTCTCGACCGCAGAAATTTCCTCTTATATTAAGACCAAAGGTTGCTCTTCCCAATGGATTTGTAGCGCTTGCTCCTCGAAGAAGTGAGTGGTTTATCCATCAGTCTTTTTCCCCTTTGATAGGAGGATTAGATTTTATGGATGCTCTTGCTATTCATGAGTACCGCCATATTAATCAATTCGATTTCTCTTATCGCAAAGGAAATCGCATTGGTTACTTTCTCTTTGGAGAACTTGGCCTAGCTGTCTTGAATGTCATCGGAATGCCGAATTGGTATTGGGAAGGAGATGCTGTCTGGAGTGAAACTGTCTTCACGAAAGGGGGAAGGGGAAGATCGCCTCGTTTTCATGCTCGTCTCAAGGGCCTTATTCTCTCTAACCAGATACCTACCTATGATGAGTTAGTGGGTGATACTTATCAAACTGATCTGCCTAATCATTATGTTTATGGTTATTACATTGTTGCACGTGCTTATAAGCTCTATGGTCCAGACTTTTGGCAAAAAGTTTTTGAGGATGTGACTCGCTTTTCTTTAAATCCTTATCGCATCTATTCAAAATTTGAAAAACATAGTGGAGTTCCTTTTGAGCAATTTGTCACGGATACATTTGAAGAGCTTAAAAGGGAATGGGAAAAGGAAGGGGATTCTCTAGCGCCTATTAATGAAGTTGATTTCGTCGCTAGACGCTACCCAATACTCGATCAGAAACAACTCTATTTTATAGAGAGAGAACTCAATGGTTATTGGACTCTTAGAACCAAAGATAAAGTTCATAAAGAATTGCCTCTCTTTCCAGATATCTCAAAAGTTGATCTGTTGATGGGAAAACTCATCTATACTCAAGTTCTTCCGGGTCTTCGCTTTAGCTATGATAGTGAAAATGCTGTCTTTATGTATGATATAGCTGAAGATGAGACCACGAGATTATCTTATGGAAAAAACCTTTACCATCCACAGTGGTCTCCCTCGGGAATAAAAATCGCAGCCGTTGAAAAAGGTAGTGATGGAAAATGGCTCATTAACACACTGGACATGAGCGAAGGAAAAGTTCTTGAGTGGAAGTCTTCTTCTTTTTCTTTAGGAAACCCCGTTGAACTGACCTTCATTGATGAATCTCACCTTGCCATTCTTTTTCTCAATTCCTTAGGGGAGAAGGCCATTGCTCGCTATTCATTAGAAACTACAAAGACAGAAAAAATCAGTGGCTTCTCGAGAAATAATCTCTTTTCTCTAAGGAGCTATGACGGAGGGCTACTTTTTGAAGCGGATTGGGAGGGGAAGGTTCAGGCTTTTTATTATAAAGACCAAAAGACCTATCAATGTAGCTTTGAACCCATTATGGTGAGAAATCCAAGTGCTTATGATCAAAAGCTCTTCTATATGAGTGAAAAAGGCAATGGAGAAGTCTTAAAAGAAACCTCTTTTTCTGATTGTAAAAGATTGAAGAAAGACATCTTTTCTCAAAAAGAGGACAAGGGGAATTTTGCTGTAGGCATTCATCAAAGAGAAGAACCTGTGGCCATGAATCTTGAGAACCGTAAAAATGAAGAAGTTAAAGAAGTCAATATTTTCTTCAAAGGCCTTAGCCCCAATTCTTGGTCTTTTATTGGTGGCAGAGGTTATCAACTTGAGGTCACAGGAGCTAATTATCTTGGGGATTTTTCCTATCTTGCTAGGGTTGGGGAGGATGCTGAAGAGGCCAAGCCGTTTGGTGATTTAAGCTTGAGTTACAATCGCTTTTTTGTGAGCACGACTCTTTATACTAGCTTTGAGGAGCGTAACACTCTTCTTCCAGAATTTGGTGGTGATGTTGAATGGAATGAATGGGAGTATGGTCTTAGCTTCAAAGCACCTATGCGCTGGGTGTCAGGCCTTTACAATGGGAGCTTAACCTTGGGATTAAATGTTGGCCGCTTAGAAGTTAGCGATCGCTATGGCATCTATCGCTATCGCGCCAATGATGAGACT
Organism: Bacteriovoracales bacterium; assembly: GCA_030149295.1. Lineage (GTDB taxonomy): Bacteria > Bdellovibrionota > Bacteriovoracia > Bacteriovoracales > Bacteriovoracaceae. The sequence goes on from JASBRV010000080.1 coordinate 68,377, forward strand.
CTTAATTTTATTGGGGGTGAGTTCACCTTTGGTTTCCTAAAAACCATGACCTTGCAAGAGATTTATCCCCGTTACGGCATTCTCGCGCGTGCTTTTCACCGCACCCTTGATTCTGACCGCAGATCCTCTTACGGCACTGATGTCACTTTTTTAGAGGCATCCCTCTTCTTACCCGGTGCGTTTGAAAATCATGGTCTAAGGCTTAGAGGAACTTATGAATCTCAAGATGATGGTGTTAATAATTATCGCCATGATCCTATTGGGGAGGCCGTGAATAGCTATGTTTTTTCACGAGGCTATCGCTATTTTTATGTGGATGAATACACCAAAGCAAGTGTTGACTACGCTTTTCCTCTTATCAATGCCGATCTTAATTTTTGGGGTATTCAATTTTTAAGACGTTTAAGCTTTAATGCTTTCTACGATACCACTAACGTGAGAGTCCTCAGCTCTGAGCTAGACCTTGAGAGCTTTGGTGGTGAACTAAGTTTCGACGTTAAGCTCTTTAGACGACTGCCTTTAGTTTATGGCGTTCGCTATTCAAAGCTCATAGATCGCGATCAGGACTGGGACTTCTTTATTAATACTCAATTAGGCTTTTAGAGAATCAAATACTTTGAGGGCCTGGGCGATGACCTGATCCATATCGTAATAGGAGTAAGTCCCTAAACGGCCGCCAAAGAGAGTGTTCTTTTCTTTCATCGCCAACTCTTTATACTTGCGATAAAGCTCTTTATTCTTGTCATCATTAATAGGATAAAAAGGCTCGTTGATATTTGACTCTGAGTATTCATAGAAAAGAAGAGTTTTTTCTTTTTGATAACTTCGTTCGGGATGTAAATGGCGGGGTTCATGAATGCGAGTTTGCTTGTCTTTCAGGTCAGCATAATTCATTACTGAGGTCCCTTGATAATCTTCAACGGATTCTATCTTTCTTTCCAGACGTATACTGCGCCAATCAAGACGGCCCAATTGAAATTCAAAATAGCGGTCAATAGGTCCTGTATAAATGGTTTTTTCTTTTACTGTGATGGAGTCTTTTATTTCAAAATAGTCACATTCAAGAATGGTTGTGATCAATGGGTGATCGAGCATCTGTTGAAAAATCGCCGTATAGCCCTCTTTTGGAATACCTTGATAACGGCCATTATTAAAATATGATTCATCATAATTGAACCTTACGGGCAGGCGGTTGATAATCGTCGCCGGAAGCTCTTTAGGGTCCTTATTCCACTGTTTTTGGGTATATCCTTTGATAAAAGCCTCATAGAGTTCTTCACCAACTAGGGAGATGGCCTTTTCTTCCAAGTTTTTTGGCTGAGGGATGGCCTTGACTTTTTTTTCAATGAAGGCCTTAACCTCAAAAGGTTTGAGATTGACGTTGAAAAATGAGTTTATGGTCTCTAGATTGATAGGAAGTTGATAGACCTTATTTTTATGAGTCGTTAGCACTTGATGGTAATAACCATTGAATTGCGTAAATTGGCTAACATAACGAAAGACTTCTTGAGAGTTTGTGTGAAAGATATGAGTGCCGTATTGGTGATACTCAATACCTGTTTCTTGATCAATAGTGCTGTAACAATTTCCACCGATATGATTTCTTTTGTCAATAATCGTAACTTTCTTTTTAAGCTTACAGCTGATCCTTTCAGCTAGTACGCTTCCAAAAAGTCCACAGCCTACGATGAGGTAATCCGTTTCCTCTGGTAATTTCATGTGTTTATTATACTTATTGTGGCCCAGATGCACCATCCTCTAAAACTGGAGGAGTGGGTGAAGGTGAGTCACTATCATCTACCATAGGACCATCATTAACATTTTCACTGGCAATGGTTCGAGTCGAGCCCATGTTAAAGACATAATTACAAACTGCCTTATCCGGGGGGCAATTTGTAGTGAGGTTGTTAACAAAAAGCCCTTCATTAATTTCCATACCCTCTGTCAGGGGAAAATCACCTTGTGGGTATGCTCCCATCACAATGAGATCTCCAACTTTTTTGGATCTACCTACCTGAGTCGCGGGTAAGCCTTCCTGGGATAAAAGTACCAGACTTTTGGTTTCTTTATCACCCAAGGTAACATCTGATTTATTAGCCATGATTTCAATTGCTACTGAATCAGGGGCTTTAATAGTGATAGTGTCACCTGAGATTTCAAGCAGAGAAGATCCGTTATTGATATGAGCAGAAGTAACAAGCTCTCGGTTGATATCAGCGAACTTGGATTTGAGGTCAATCTCATCTTTTGCCTTCACTTTAAGGCTACCGTCTTCATTGAGTTCAATTAAAAGTCCCCCAATGTTGCGAAGACGGGCAAGGAGATTATTCTTCTCCCATGTGGGAGGCATAAACTCATTTGAATCGATGCCAAGGTCTTCTTTAGCTGACTCGGGATCCACTCTATTATCCATCGCCAGCTTTTGGCAAAGCTCTATGTATTCACCATCTTCAAAGGAGGACTGAATCATCGCTTGGCTCATTTTGGTGTTAATGTCTCTAGTTACTGTGAGGAGATAGTTACCCTCTTTATCTCTTAAGATAAGACTCACTTTTTCATCTTCTTCACTTAAGCCTTCGCTTTCGAGTTTACCATCTACTGCCATAGGGCACTCTTTTGCACGGTAGAGCTCGTTATTAGCGCTATCAAAATCGACGGCGATGATACTGCCAATACCGGGACAGGTTTTTCTTGTTTTCATATTATTCATGGAATCATAAAGCTTCTTAAGAGACTCTTGAGAACTTCTTGGGCAAATACTCTCGTTACACATCTTTTTAAAGGCATTAGTGTGATTTCCCTGATTAAAGGTAATGGCCTTGAGAATATCTTCCTTTGTCATATCTTCTTTGAGGTCGATTTCAAGTCTTCCTAGAAGGGCTTTGTCCTTACCGAAAAATTGAATCGACTGCGTTCCTTCTCTAAAAGTGCCTTTATTCGCTACTGTCACATGACCAGGACATTGGTAGGTAGGATTGTCCATGAGATGGCCCATGAGATCACTTTCCATGGCCTGGATTCCGGAAAAGGAACAACCACTCTTATTTTGAAGTTCTTCTAGTGCTTGCGCTAGAGAATTGTATCCACTATTGAGGCCATCATTACATTTTGGGGGCTCTGGTTGAATATCGTTACATTGAGGAAAGAGCTCTGTTACGTTAAGGTCCGCAATTTTTTGGGCCTCAACAGCAGAGGCGGTGAGGGCTAATGAGCTTTCAAGGCTCTCACACATCTTGTCTGCATTGAGCTTTTCCCTTTGTTCTCGACATTTTTGGGCCATTTGTAATTGAAGGTTTTTAAAATCATCGGCATTGTCTTTATTGAAGAAGTTACCTTCGCGCCAAGGTTTTTCCCCATTAGCGACTCGAAGTTCATCTAATTTAAGACTAGCCTCGTGACACCTTTTACTAAGGCCATTATAGGTGCCATTAACTTCAACACAAATGCCGGCTGAATAAGGAGAGTCATTATTTTTGCGACCATTAACACGGGGGAGTGAGTCTCCAACGAGTGATTGATCAAGGCCCGGGCCAAAGATAAGTGGGTTACAGCGAAAGAGATTGTCATCACCACAGTACTTACTTGAGTCATAACTTGAAGTCCCAAGGCTTTCAGCTTTACCCTTTGCGGCTGAACTCCAAGGCACTCCACAAGAACCACTTCTCACTGAAGGCCATCCACCAAAGAAGCAGGTGTTTTGGTTATCAGCATGGCAAGTCTCAATGAGATGTCCAGTTACACTTTTAATGAAATCTCGCACTCTAAAATGGGAATGGCGACTTTTAAAATAGGGAGGCATCTTTTCTTTAGCATCAAACCGCACAATGAGTTCTGTCATCGCTCTGTGAACCGTAGAGCGCAACTTAGGAGGGAGTTCTTCTAGTTTGGTATTTTCGATGTAATGATAGGCTTTCTTTGTCTCTTGTGCATTTGTCGTCGGCAGAAAGAGACAAATTAAGAAAAGAAAAGTTATGAAATTTTTAACCTTCATAAGAAACCTCACCAATAATAGCGCGTACAAGTTCACACAAAACTAGTCTTCAGATTCTTTTCGGTCATTGGGAACAGAGATATTAATGTGCCAAGAATTGTGGGCATTTTTTGAAAAAACTGGCGATCTCAAACTCCCTTTTTCGATCGCCAGTTTCAATCTGCCTATGCGTAACAATGTCTCCGTGTTTCTATTTTAGGGTGAGGGGGTTCTCAATGATAGTTCTCATTTCTTACATTATCTCACGAACTTTTAAATAAACTTGCCTTATAGAAGAGCTAAGTTATTGATATATTTACGACAAATGGAGATGTGAGTATGTAAGAAAAATGACCTTAAGAATTTTTATTTTATTGAGCCTATTTTTTCTGTGTCGAAAGGTAAGCGCGCTTACCTGACAAAACATCTTTTATCTTCTCACTATAGCTATTGACTAGACCAGGGTTTTTCTGAGCAAGGGCTTCAGTAGTGGATCGAATGGCCTTAATAGACTTCACTACATCTTTGACCATTAGTTCACGAAAAATTCCTGCAAAGAAAGATTTGGGAGTAACTAGGCTTTTATAAGTCATGAGAGTGAATTCAGGTTTTTCAGGATGGGGTTCAAAAAGAGCATGACCTTGTACTTTCTCAGCACTATCACTTTTAATCATGTACCAGCGAACCTTATAAGCATCTTTTTTGGGGCTAGTGAGCTCGTGGCCGTGAATATACTCGCTATTGCCTAGGGGCCAGGGCATTTTCAGAATATAGCGTACTTGAGTGTCATTTGATGTCGGTCCTACCTTTTCAACGATGACTTCGGAATCCATTAAATCGGGGATATATTCTTTTTGATAGTCATAGGCTGCAAAAATGGCAACTGATTCAAGGGGTTTAGCCTTGATAAGAACGCGGGCCTTAACCTCTGGCCATGCTTCCCCTTTAATTTCTTTGGTTTGTGGCACTATTTTGTCACCCTCAAGCGCCAGAGCAGACCCTGTAAAAAGGGAAAGGAAAAGGCTCAAAGAGGCTAGATAAGCCATTGGTTTCATTTACAAACTCTCTTTTTTTTTATAGCTTCACGCAGTATAAACGATCACACATCAATTGACAGTACCGCACGGGAATTTTTTATGGCCAAGGCTCAACAAGAATCCATCAGACTTTTCGA
>JASBRV010000081.1 GCA_030149295.1 Bacteriovoracales bacterium
TACTTAAATAAAATTTATGCGATGACATTTTGGCTTTTGGGCCAAGGTGAAACCGCCTTTTTGACCCCGCGTGTAAGCGTCTGTTAGAAATAAAGGATGAAAGTCTTAGTTGTTGGAGCCACAGGCCTTACCGGTGGACATCTTTTAAATCTTCTTTTAGAGCGTGATTCTATCGAGCAAGTCCAAGTCATAGGTCGCAATCTCTATCGGCTAAAGGACCATCCCAAACTCCTAAAAATCGAAGAGCCCTTTGAAAACCTGAAAGAGCTGTCATCAGAAATTGATACGGCCTTTTGTTGCCTGGGAACCACTATAAAAAAGGCGAAGAGCAAAGAAGCGTTCAAGAAAATTGACTATGAATTTCCTCTTCTCGTTGGAAAACTTTTAAAGAAGGCGAATCCCCATATTCACTATTCTGTTATCTCGGCACTAGGAGCGGACTCAAACTCCCCTATTTTCTACAACAAAGTGAAAGGTGAGCTCGAAGAAGACTTAAAAAGCTTAAAACTCCAGTCTCTCCATATTTTCAGGCCATCACTATTAGAAGGAAAAAGAAAAGAGCAAAGATTTCTTGAAGGCCTAGGCCAAAAAGTTAGTCCTCTTTTGAAAGCTATCATGATTGGCCCTCTAAAGAACTATCGTCCCATTGAGGCAAAGACTCTGGCGAAAGTTATGATTGAAAAGGCTTTCCAGTACCCAAAAAATTACACTTTTGAAAATTTAGAGATTCTGGCAAATGGCGAGGCCTTGTGAGAATAAGGTCTCCAAATAATCTCCAGGCTTAACCATGGGATAAAGGGGAATATTACTCAAATCCCAAATAAAGCTGTCTTTTGGATAAGTAAGGTTTTTATTCCAAACATAAGGTGATCTTACATACACCTTTTTTAAAAACTTACTCTTTGTCTCAAATGCATCACCCTCAATGACTACGGTCATGCCAAGCTGAACAAAGAAATTAGATAGGCCGTATTGAGAAAAGGAAAAAACGACCCTTCTTTGATTACAGACCTTACTCATTTTCGCCTCTAGATCATAAACCTTTTCCTTATTGGGAAAGGTGACATGAGGCATGAACTTAGCGATATCAAAACGCTTACCTAGAAAGCCTAAGAGTTGATCGTACGTTCTATTGATTACCAAAGGAAAGAAAAAGAAACTATCAAAGTCGTAATTCTTTAAAGAGCCAATACTTAAAAGATACTTATCCATATCAGATTGAACCTCAGGCCTTGGATAAGCCGCACTATAGAGAGGATTTTGTCCGACATAGAAAACATCTTCGTTTTTTTTAGAAAAAATATCTGAAATTTCAAGATAATGATCCTCTATGTATTTTTGGCCCATAAATAGGAGGACATCATATGAGAGAACATTTGCAGGGATGGGTTTTCGAAGAGAAAGTTCTTTAAATTGGATGGTGTTTTGATCTATTAATTCTTTTCCTAAAATTTCCTTTGCCATAGCACAAATAATAGGACCATGGCAGAAAATACGAAATGGCTTAGGTTTCCACTCAGAACTATCAGTCTGAGCATTGAGGTTTAAGAGAAAAAGTAGAGAGAAAATTACAACTTTCATTTCAAAGTTAATTTTATCTCTAATTCTTAATTATCTCCTAATAAATAATCTCTTAATAATAAGGATTTTTAGCCATTAAATGTTTAGTGACATAATCCTTCACACTATCCTCTAAAGAGGTAAAGCTGAATTCAGGAAAAACTTGGCTAAATTTAGTCATATCAGCCTTCGTATAATACTGATATTGATCTCTAATCGACTCAGGCATATCGATAAACTTAATATTTTCCTCTTTATCCATGGCCTTAAAGGTTGCCCTCACCAAGTCTAAAAAACTTCTGCATTTTCCAGTACCCATATTATAGATACCGCTACTTCCAGGAACCTTATGCTCCATAAGCATGAGCATGGCCCGAACAACGTCTTTAACATAAACAAAGTCTCTTAGCTGCTCTCCATCTTTAAAATCACTTCGATGGGATTTAAAAAGCTTCACTTCGCCTGACTCAAGAATCTGACCATAGGCTTTATGAACAAGACTTCGCATTTCTTCTTTATGGTATTCATTAGGACCAAAGACATTAAAAAACTTGAGACCAAACCAATAATCGGGATGATCCTCTTGCTCTAAAACCCATTGGTCAACAACTTGTTTTGACCAGCCATAACCATTTAAAGGATTAAGTTCACTCAGCTTAAGATGATCATCGTTATATCCATCTTCACCATCTCCATAAGTGGCAGCAGATGAAGCATAGGCGATGGGAATATTTTTAATCGTAGCAATTTGAAAAAGAGAGCGCGAGAAGCTCACATTATTTTCCCACAGAAAATCCATATCTCTCTCAGTAGTAGAAGAACAGGCTCCCATATGATAAATGGCACTTACTCCATCCCAAACTTCTTCCTCAAGAGAGAACATTTCATCTGCATGGAGATAGTCGATATATTGAAGGCCCCTTAAATTCTTCCATTTCTCATCACTTCCCAAGCGATCGACAATGAGGATATCTCTATGGCCTTTGAGGTTGAGTTCCCGAACTAAAACACTGCCAATAAAACCTGCTCCACCTGTAACGATAATCATACACTCTTCCTTCTTCTTAAAGTGCTTCCCAACAAAGTGAGAAGGATCAGAATTTTTGCTCCATCTGTTTTCCTAAAAAGACCATGATAAAAGAGGTGCTTCTCTTCTAATACATTGTATTGGGGACTTCCTTCCATTAACTGATATTTCTGTTTATTGACATCAATAATAGTTGGAGTCATGTGAAAAACATAAATGAGAATCAAAAGAAATAAACCTGAGATGGTGCTCCAAAAGGTCTTCTTCCATGTGATCTCACTTCTAAAGAACCAAGCACATAGACCAAGACCCAAGCAAAGAAAAAGCTCTATCTTGTTAAAGGTATAAAAGAAAATCATACCCAGCTTGCCAGCAAGCTCTCTTGAGGGAAGGGTTCGAAAAATGGTTGGCACGGCAAAAAAGTCTAAGAAACAGGTTAGTCCCAACCAAAGACCTAGGACAAAGAGAAAAAGCTTACACGAATTTTTCATATTTTCTTCCTTCTATTTATGCTGACGAGCTAAATAAGGATGAACAATTAAGGCGACGGCCCAAATACCGATTTCAAAAAGGGTCACTAAGGGAAACCACAAGGCCAGCATGGTATAAGGGTCAGGCGGTGTCATCATTGCCGCCACAACAGCAAAGCCAACATAGACGTAACGGCGCATATTTCGAAGGGAGTATTTTGTCACCAAGCCCATGAAACCTAAAATAAGAAGAAGATTTGGCAGTTGAAAAACAATTCCAAGAAAAACGAGGACTTTACTCGAAAGAACTAAATACTCCTTTAAACTGATCGTAGCCTCTACTTCTTTGACCCCAAAACTCATAAGAGTCTCGAAGGTCAGGGGAAAGACGAGAAAGTAACCAAAGGAGACCCCCAGGCAAAAAAAGATAAAACCCACGCCTATAAATGGCCTCACGGCTTTTACTTCATGGAGATGAAGACCTGGTTTCACAAATTTCCAAACCTGAAAAAACCACAGGGGTGAGCTAATAATGATGCTGCTCCAAAAGGCCACTTGAAGTTGGCTAATCACTTTATCCAAGAGCCCTAAATAGACAATTTTTCCCATCGCGACAGGATTATCTCCATCGCTAAGAGCTGCCCTCAATGGTCGTAAGAGAAATTCAGAAATATACTCTCCGTAACCATAGCAAACGAAAAAAGAAATCCCCAAGATGGCCACGACCCTGATGAGAGTGCTTCTAAGCTCTTCTAAATGTTCTGTCAGAGACATTTCTTTCACTTTACCTCTTGGCCTTCATAATTTACGCTCATTAAGAAGGATTATATGACAAATTATCTAAAGATTACAGTTATGATGCTCTTGTGCTACACAGCACATGGTCAACGACCACGCTCCGAGGTCAATCCTCTCATGGCCTGCCTAGGTAAAGAAGAACTCGCACTCCATCGCAATAAGAGCACAGGCCCCGCCTATTTCCTTAACCAACACTTCATAAAAGAATTAAGCACTCTCTATGGGCTAAACCTCAAAAAAGAAGTTCTTAAAAAAATTTGTCGCAATGATGCC
>JASBRV010000127.1 GCA_030149295.1 Bacteriovoracales bacterium
TCTGTAATTTGACTGGCAGAAGGTCTATTTTCCATAGGCATGGCATCCCAAAGGCGACGAAGCTCATTAAACCTCTCATTCTTTACTCGTTCATCATTTATAAGAGATAGATTTTTTCTTAATTTTGCAGCTGATAACCTACCAGCTGCATGCTCACTTCTTTGAATCTCTTCCCTCTCATCAAAGTTTCCGGGACCAATTTCGTGGGAGACAAACTTTTTAATTTCTCTGATGGTTATATCGGTGAACTGACCCAAACCGACAGCACCACTAGACGAGCTAATTCCTCGCCAGGCCCAGCTTTCTCGAAAAAGAAGACAACCCATTAGAGTCATCACTTCTTCTTGATTGAGATCCTTTCCACTTTTTCGCGCGTATACTGTGGCCATATTTCTTATGGATTTTTTATATTTGTCAGCATAATCAACAAAGGTCTTCTCACTAAATTTATGACAAGCAAAGTACTGATCCACTTCATTTGGACTTTTGAGCCTGCTTAAACCGATAGGCTCTGAGATAAAATCTCTCTTTCTTGCCACTGGTCTAATCCTACCAAGATTTTTCTCACTTACCTGTGCTTCGATAATATCCTTAGGGGGACAATTACAAGGTGGCTCGGTGGCATTCGATACCACCCGATTAACTCCCAAAGTTAGGTTCGCAGTCTCTACTATATTGAAATTTTCAACTGCCAGCTCTACAAACTTTCTGGAAGCAATGAGCTCCGGGCCCACTTGTCTATAATGACCATTCTTTTCTTCAAGTCTTTTAAACACAACCCCCCAACCTTTATGGTCACGAAGGACTTGTATTTTCTCACCAACTTCAACCTTTCCATTATCTCCCGTCTCAACCCAACCATTGACAAGCTGATAAGGCATGTTGTCTCGAACCTCCACAGCGTGGGTGGAGGACATAAAATAAAATAAGATAAAGAGGACAAGAGCTCTTGGTTTTAACTGTTTTCTCACTTCTCTATTATCTAATAGGTACCAGTAGAACCAAAGTCCGAGGATTTAGGGAAGATATTACCATATCAATAAATTTCAGGGACTTAGCACAATTAACTTTAACAAAAGCACACTCCCTGCAAAGAACAAGGAGTGTGTAAAATTAAAGATTCTTAAGGCCCACCGTAAGTGACAACATCGTAAACACAACTGCTCCCATTCCATATCTGACCATAAGGACAAGAAGGAATAACTACTTCAGGCACTATCGTTTTCCCCAGTGGAACTCTAAAGGTTAAATTCACAATTTCATTCTTAGCATTTCTAAAGCCTGTCTTAATGATAATCCCAAGCTTGGAATGATAGGACATAACAGCATTACGATAAACACTATTGAATTTTCTTGGCAAATTAAACTTGACCCATCTGTTATCCATAAAACATTGAAAATGATCTCTCTCAACTTTACCTGACTCTGAACTTAGATAAGCACAAGGAGTATTCATTTTTCCACCAAAACGTTTGGTTGATCTAATTTTAATAAACTCAGTGGGACTTGTTCCTTTGGCTGCATCAGTAAGATTTGTCGTTACATAACGAAAACCTTCTTTATACCGTGGATCGTAAATCATTCTATGAGCGCGAACTCTTGCATGCTGACCAATTGTCATAAGATCAACAAGACCATCTTTTTGAAAGTTAAAGAAAGAAGAGTCCATCATGAAGGCGCCATCTCTTTGATTACTCGCCCATCCTCTACCAAGAGGCATGGTGTAAATATTCGTTCCATTAGCTCCATTTCTCCAAGGAGTACCCACAAGACTCGCGGTAACATCCTTAGCCAGGATAGTTTTCTTATCTTTTGATTGTTCGATTTTAAATAATGCCGTTCTGTTATAATTGTCAGAGGCATAGTCAGCATAGAAACATAAAAGACCTCTTTTATAACCCTTTTTAACCAGTTTATTAGGAAAAGCATGGCACTTAACTGAACGTGAAACGCCATAATAGACCTTGTTATCAGCATAACGAAGAGCACGAACGATATAGCGCCTTCCATTATGATAGGCAATATATTGCGCAGACCTTGCTCTCCAAAAGGGTTTTCCATATTTAAATGTATCCCAGAAATTTGAAATCAAAACAACGGGCTTTCCACCAGGCATCCCCACAACTTCACAACCAGAAAAGACTCTCCTTCGTGACCAAATATCATTGTCTTTAACAAAGCGAGTTGGACCGTTCCATGAGAAAAAGACCTTATTCGTCTTGCCATTTCTGATTTCAAGATATTTATCTGGATGACAACGAACCTTATCTTTCGCTCCGTCCCCATTAAAGTCATGATTATTGTAAACATTATAATCAAGACCAGACCCAACGCTATTGTTGACTCTTTTAATATTATGAAATTGAAAGGCATAAACTGGGGACGTTAACATTAATGAGAATATAACAAGAAGAAGAGCTTTCATAATTCACATCCTTTTTCGTTCAAAATTTTTCTGTGTCTTAACTTTAGCAAAACAACACCCATGATCCGTCCTCAAAATCAAGAAGCCATACAAATTCAAATAGTTAAAAATAAGAAAAAATGGGTTATCGAAATAAAACCGCCAAAAACCTATGGCATAAGTAATAAAAGTGGTCGGAATTACATGAAAAAAAACTGAACCCATGAATTCATAATTCATTAATATGGATTTTCGTTTAATCCGATAAAGCCATGTGAGATGCTTCTTATTTTTTTTCCTATTGAGCCTTTTTTGCGATTCCAGCCGTGCTGGCGCTATGAAGCTTGAAACCTCCCCTCTACCACCTGTGAAACCCACAATGGTATCCCTACTTGATTTAGATCCTCAATCCAAGACCCTAGCTGATACCGATGTTGTTTGTGCTAACATGCAGACATTCAATGAAGATTGGCAATTTATTAAAGAAATTCATGCAGCTAAGGGCCATTATAAAAAGTTGCGAAAGAATTATTTAAAATTACAGGCTCACAAAATAAATAATCATATAAAAAAAGATAAGATCAACAATTATATGAAAATCTACGAGGACAAACTCGTTAAGCAAAGAGAGCATATTAATGGGATCTCCCTTTGTGCCTTTAAGAATCAGCTTAATAACTCTATAAAGAAAAATTTAAATAATAATAAAAATAAAGACTTTCTCAATCAAGTCGCCAACATTGGAACTTGTATTGAGAAAAATAATAATCAAACTAATGGTCTCAAGAAATTCTTCCAAGGGACTTTCGATTCTATTTTTAATTTTTTTACCAATAAGAAAAACCTAACAGATGAAGATTGCGAAGTCCTTTCAAGAACTTATGAAGTCTGGTCTTCGTTTCAAGAGGAAGAAAATAAGGCTGCCCATGAAAACAAAGGGCTCAGCATCCCATTATATAATGTGAACCCTCATAACTCTTCCTACATCGCTTGGTTAAAAGAAAAGGCAAAAGGAAATATTCCAGCAGGTGGCCTTCCTACCTTGCATATTGATACCCATACAGATTTAGGTCACGTCCATTCCCACGGTGCTGGCTGGTCTTCTCATATGAAGTTAGATGAAATTTCTAAGCTCGCCGTCATTGAAGATGACCAGGAGTTTCGCGATCAACTAAGAAAAACCCTCTCTGACAATCAAACAAAAGAAGATCGAATCAATGAGGTTCTCTCCCAAGACATAGAAAAATTACGCGCCGATGTATTCACACACATGAACGATCGAGTCCATGAAATCGCCCAACCCCTAGTGGCCGGGATTGCCTCTAATGTGACAAGTGAACTGATTATGGCCCTCCCTCCTTGGTCTTATCGTTTGCCAAGAAATAAAGCGGGGGATCCTTATAAAGTAGACCTCATTCATTATGGCCAGGATTCAGATGCTATGTATGGCCTTAGTACGTCAGAAGAAGATATCTTAAAAGCGAGAGGAACTCCTATTGGCATAAAAACGAACAAAAGAAAGGGAATTGTTCGCACTTTTAACTTAGCCGTTGTTGATGCCAATCTTGAATCAAATATAGAAGTTAAAGATACTGAAGGAAACTTAATTGCCACAATGATCGACAAAAGAGAGGAAACTCCAAATGATAGTCTCTTAGCGCATATGCCAAAGGACGAAAACCAGTTTATCCTAGATATTGACCTTGATGCTTTTGTTAGTGAAGGACGTGGTACAGATGGGGTCACACCAAAGTCTTTTGGGAGACACACACAACAATATGGAACACACAATGGCCATGATGTTAACACGGAAACTGATCCAAATGTTCAAGTGCCATTAAGAGAATTTGAATTAATCGAAAATAGAGTCGATCATTTTTTTAAAAATTTGGAAGAGATGAAAACAGCTGGAAAATTACCAGCTGTGATTACAATAGCAGATTCAACTCTTCTTCAATCTATGGCCGGCGCAGACCCAGACGATAGTCAAGTTGGAGGAAACTATACCCCCAGTTGCCTCGCATTTTTATTAAACTACCGAATCAAGCAAGGATTGAAAGAAATCTATAACATAGAAGGTCAAGACTAAAGTACTATTTCGCTTGAATTTCCTCTCTTGAAATCATTCTGAAAAAAGATTCCCAAAAAAAACCTAAAATATTTGCGATCTGAGTAAGAATCATTAGAAGGCTTATCCTAATTCTTTTGGAATCATAATGTCGAAAAGGAAAGAAAACTAAATGATAATAAAAAGATAAAGGCTCAACTTTGATACGGGCTTGTCCTCTAATAGAGCGAACTTTTCGAAAATAGTAAGCACCCTTTCCATAATTAAAATGCTGCTTAAAAAGAGTCCTTAGGTTTAAGTCATGATAGTGATAAACTTTTGCCCTTTTTTGAAAAACCAAGCGATATCCATAGAAGATCAAGCGATCACAAATTTCCCGATCCTCGGCAGTTGCTTTAAGAGTTGTCACATCGAATTCACCAATGGCTTGAAAAAGGCTTTTTGAAATGGCCATATTATTAGAAGCAAAGAACCTACTATTTTCTGGATCTTTATTATAATAACTATAAAGATAACTAATCAAAGCTTGGCTTGCCTCACTGCATGAGTTCTCCCTCAATGCGTTAATCGTCGCCCCTCCAATTAAAATCTCTCCTTCTTCTTTGAAAGTTAAATCCAATTTTTTTAACCAATCCTGATCAGCGCGACAGTCATCATCAATAAAAGCCAAGTACTTACCTTTTGCCGAATGCGATCCCGTATTTCTTGCTTGGGCAGGGCCTTGATTTTCTTGCCTGGTGAGTGTTATCGGGACTTTTTCGCTAAACAACATAATTATTGGAGAAAGATCTTGTTCGCCCCCATCATCGACCACAATAATTTCATAATCATTATGGGGATAGTCGAGCTGACAAAGAGAACTCAGGCAATCTTTTAACTGGGCTGGACGATTATAAGTCGGAACAATAATAGAATAGGTAGGCTCTTTCATACAATTTGCTAGGATGTTCTCGTTAAAGCTATCATATACTATAGGAAAATGAAGATCACCCTAATAATCAAACGAAGAGGATCCTATGAATTTCTCTATATTTTGTGTATTTCTTGCCAGTATTATGCCGATAGCCTTTATAGGAATAGCGAAAGTCGCAGGTGGATTCAAGCTTGGCAATAATCATGCACCAAGGGCATTTTTAAATAAAGCACAGGGTAAGGCCTTTCTTGCCAAGTCTGCTCATGATAATTCATGGGAGGCTTTCGCTCCTTTCGCAGTAGCCGTTCTTTTTTGTCTACAAACAGGTGTTAATGAAACATTGGTTAATCGTTTATCAGGCTCTTTTGTCTTTCTCCGATTAATTTATGGAATTCTTTATATTATAGATAAACCAACCCTAAGATCTATCGTTTGGGCCTTAGCGTGGTTCATAACAGCTTTTCTTTTTTATAAAGCCTGGAGTTATTCACCTGAGCCTTGGTATCAAAAATTCTTTTAAAGATACTTTAATCGCCATCAAGAGGCCTCTTTGCTACTAAAGGAATAACTTTATTACCATTAAGAGTTTTATTAAATTCCTTTATCGATTCAAAATATTCCCTAATTTTGCTTTTCTCTGTTAAATACTCAACACTAAGAATCGTCTTTTCTCTTTTAGAAAAAGCTCTTATACTCTCAAGGCAATATCCTTGCGTATTTAGAGGATTATCATGATCATTATTACCGTAAAAGAAACAATCTTCTAAGGCCAGCCCATCCAAAATATCAAAATAAGACTCTATCTCATTAGTAGGTAAATATTGATATAAAGTAGGAGCATTTTGCTGAAAAATAAGAAAATCTTTTCTCTTGGCCTGAGAGTGCTTCTTTATTTTCAGCAAAAAGTCTCTCATTTGAGCAGCACGTTTATAATGGGGTTTAATTTCATAGAAAGCATCCACGATATCAAGATAAACACCATCATATCCTTCATCAATTAAAGACTCTACACGAGAAAAAATAATATCTTGCCATCGCTTGTCCCAGAACTTCACTTTAAAGTTCCCCTTCCAATGCGGGTTCTCATACAGGATTAAATTTTTATCCATACTTGAAAAATACTTTCTATACTCTTCAGCTTCACCAATACTCAAATAAGCCAAAATGAGGGTGTCGCTACTTTTATCTTTAAAATCTTTTGTCACGGTTTTGATTTCATCGGGATCGACAACAGTGATACTATCAGAGCGTGAGAATTTCCCCTTTATCTCTTTACTATATTTTTGAAGCTGGTAAAACCACTGGTCAATGGTTTTAACCCTTTCGAAATTAGTTTTTTTGATACTGCTACATGAAAAAGCGAAGAGAGAGACAAGGATAAGAAACCTCATAAGCTCTCCACCTCGGCATGGTGGTATATAGGTTGTCTCATAAAAGTAATGTAATTGAGATGTTTAAGAGTTTTATTGAGCGAAACGAAGGAGAAAAGAAATGTCACGAAGGCACTCATCATATAGCCAAGCCCATGATATTTAAGAGAGCCTGAAAAATAAATTAGGCAAAAGGTAAAGAGAAAGTTTGTAAGCATAAAAATGCTATAGTTAATCATAACCTTCCTCGATTCTTTAAAGTAGAGAAGAATTATATTCAAAACTAAAAAGAGAACTTGAAAGAAACTTCCCACCAATCCGTATTTAAAAATGGGCACGAGAGTTTGTGGTAGATACAACCACGCAAGAATGGAACTAGCGAAAGCCCACAGAGACAAGGTAATAAAAGTCTGAAGCTTGATCATTGACCCGAAGGTATGCTGGAAGCTCTCAATTATATCCCTTGCAGCACTATCAATAAACCGAAGATCATTTTTATTTTCAATGGAGCGAAAATAATAAGCATAATTAATGTAGAACTTGGTTTCGACATTAACAAGAAAAACGGCTAAAGAAGGAACAATAGAGAGATAACTTAAGAAGATGGCCGTATCATAACTTTGCGAAGTATAGAAAAGCCCTTCGACATGGGTGCCTTGATCACTAAACCAGAAAACGATCTTATCACTCCATATTCCAAGATAATAAAAAAAGCCTATTACCATCATTCCCCGGTAGCGATAGAAATAATCAACGACGTCATAAACAATATAATTATATTCCTCAAATTCATGAAAAAGATTACGAATTAAAAAAACACATAAGATCACTTGTCCCAGGGTATAACCACCAACATAACCCATGAGACCATAAAAATATCCAAAAGTGATACCGAAAACAATTGAGCTTAACGCTCCTAAGGCAAAACTAACCACAATTTGGTGAAAATGTTTCGCTGCGGAAAGAAAAATCATAGCGTGCCAGGTCAGTATAATAGAAACTAACAATCCAATGCAGAGAAAGATAAGATCCCAACCCCAATCAAAAAAACTATAAAATATAAAACCAAAAACCGTGCAAAGAATTAGAAAAAGTATGGCGACAATAAGGAAAACATTTCTAAACGCGCTTTTGTCTTTATTATAAAGTTTATCCGCCAAATAACGGGTTAAAGGGAGCTCAACAAGGCCAAATAAAATGAGGGAAAATGCGAAGCTATAATTAATAATACTTCGAAAAACTAGAATTTCATTATCAACAAGGTTTTTACGAGCAAATAAACTTAATAAAGCAATTGTCAAAACAGAGATTAGCCAAGGACCACTTGATATAATGATAGAGTATAAAGATCCTTTAAGGTTTTTATAAAAATCTTTTTCGGTAAAATATTTAGTTAATCGAAATCCTACGCCCGCCATTAACCAACACCCTCAAGGAATCTCTGATAGAGATTCTCATACCTTTTGATATTTAATTCTTCAGTATAAAACTGGCTGACTCTTTTCTTAGCATTTTTACCATAAGTCTTTCTCAGGCTCTCATTACAAACGAGCGTATCTAAAGCCTCTGCTAAGAGTCCAGGCTCACCAAAGGGAACAACGAGCCCGGCCTCCCCTATCTCCCGATCTTCCTTATCTTTTCCATAGACAAGATCACGACAGGATCCCACATCAGTTGCAACCACCGGTATCCCGCATGCATAAGCCTCTAAAATGACCATTGGCTGGCCTTCAGAAATAGAACTTAATACCAAAACATCAGTCTTTGGATAAAAGTCCTTTACGTTTACTTTACCCGTAAAAACCACATATTCTTCTAGTGAATAAAACTTAACGAGATCTACACATTCTTTATAGTAGTCAAGATCTTCCTCATAAGGTCCAATTATATAACAAAGAACTTCTCGTTCTTTTTCCTTAAGTACACTAATCGCCTTAATAAGTGATTTAACATCTTTTATGGGAACAACTCGACCAACAAGAGAAATAATCACTTTATTTTCCTCATGCGAATTTCTTTTTACCTCATCAAGACTACCAAAATAATCTACATCAATTCCATTAGGAATAATGGTGATTTTTGTTTCACTAGCACCATGCTGAATCTGTTTGTCTACGTTACCTTGATGTAGAGTAGTGATACTATTAGCCTGATCATAGGCAAAGTTCGCCATAAAATGAAATAAATGAATCCACCATTCTTTAAAGACACTTAAATTTTTATTCGCCATAAAATTCTGATGTTTTTCATATATCCAATTAGCCTTATAGATCTCAATTTCCCTCTCATGAGAATAAATACCATGCTCAGTAATGATAAAGGGTACATTAAATTGAAAGCTAGCCGCTGCTCCAACGAGTCCAGCATATCCCGTCGAGAGACTATGATAAAGTTTTGCCTGTGGAAAACTTGTGGATAATGCTCTAAGAATCGGATAATGGGTAAAACGCCAAGTATAGAAAAAATCAATAAACGAGGGACCTTCATTCAATGAGAAATTTTCATTATACAAACTCTCTAACATTTCCCAGACTTCAACGCTTTGTAAAACCATCATTGGGTCCCACGATATATCCAAAGGTTTTACTAAATCAAAATATATTTGTGGAAACAAAGATGCTTTCTCTGAGATCGGCGCTAAATAAAACTCTCGTAATAAATCGACATTAACTTTATTTCCTAACCTTACCATTTCCTTATTTGGAAAAAGTTCATAGTCAAAAAGATAAAACTCATCAATACTCTTTACGTTATCGGGAATGGGATATTTGTATTCTAAAAATTTCTCATTCCCTCCTCCTATATAAAATATAGAATAACTAAATTCAGGTGTATTCTTAAGTAATTGATAAACACAGCTCGAAACACCACCAGTTACATAAGGATATGTACCTTCTAAAAGGAGACAGATATCATTCACTCGCACCCTCCAAAAGACAACTGGACGGCCTCTTGTTTTGGTAAGAGCATACCTCTTTGGCGGCAAAACTTTAAATAGTGTACTAGACTGTCCAAATCACCCTTTAGTAGTAAAAAAGATTGGAAAGCTTCTTTTAATACAGGATCATCTGTTGTTTCACTATGAGCCTCGATTTTTGCAAAAAGTTCTTCTTTTACTAAGCTAGTCCTTTTTTTGAGTAAATCCAGAAAGTAAAGTATCACTGCCTTATCTTGAAATTTTTCAATCTCTTTTAAAAACAAATCAAGAGCAGAATTAATAACCATTTTAAAGAATTTAGTATTTTCAATATCATTATAGAGACTTACTCTTCCTAATTCCTCAACGAAGCTTACCTTTAATTTCTCATTCTTAAAGTATTTGAGAAAATAATCATTATCCATAAGAGGTATTAGATATTGAACAAGGGATCTATTTAAAAAAGAGCTTTTAATTATAGATGTGGCCATTAATGATATTCTGGCTTCATTTTCGATAATACGGAATTCTTCCACAAATAGTTGTAATAGAGATTTACAAGGAATATGAGGAAGCGCTCTTAAAAGAAGGGTTTTTTCGGTCTGACTTCCTAAGTGATAAGTACTTCTTAAAAACTCCTCAATCCGAGAATTTAATTCTAAATATTGACTTAATAAGGGAATTGATTTCAAGAAAGCTATAGTTAATCCGCTATTTTTTTGATCTCTTTCCAAATAATTCTTACAGACGAAATCACAAGCTAGTTGGCGATTAATTTTAACTAAGGAATTAAAGGCTTCCCCCACAGTGTAATCATCAACCGTAAGTAAATAACCATAAATTGTTTTCGTAACTGCCTTAGATGGAAATCCCGACAATGACTCCAGTATCAATGATAAGAGTAAAGGATTAGTTTGACGCTTCAGCTCTTTGAGATAAAACTCTTCAAGCTGGGCATAAGGTCGACCTTTCAGAGAAACAAGTATATTCAGTTTTTGTGATTCATTCAAAGCAGAGAAATTTCTTGTCATGACCTTAAGCTTAACACGATGCCTTATCCTGCCAAGAGCAAACGCAATTTGATCTTCTAAATCAGTGTTAGACTCTAGTAAAAGTATTTCATATAAAAACAAGAGGCTAAACTTCTTACTCTTAGTGCCTAGAAATTTAATTAACTCCTGCTTGTTTTTTTGAGAATTTTCTTTTTTCCAAAAAGAACGAAGGACCTTGCCTTTTGCGAATGGCAATAATTCAATAAAACAAATACAGGCTTCTAACCTAACTTGATCACTATCATCTTCCATGCACTGATAGATCAATTTAAGCTCAAACAATCCCCCAACTCTAGACATTGCTCTTAAGGCTTCAATTCTCTTCTCTTGATCATTTGATTTTAGCCATTTTTTTAAAGCAGGTACTAAACGTTTTTCTTTTGCATGCAAGAGGACTCTAAGAATATTGATTGCTGTTTTTTTATCGACGATCTCGAGTCCTTCAATGGAAAGGTGATAAAGTTCTTTGATCTTAAACTTTATAATTTTTCTCACCATGAGAATTTTAGAGTCTTCCCCCAACAAGGACCAAATATTCACTAAAGAAAAAACAAGAGCAGGTCTACGAGTATTTTCCGTAATCTCATCAACCTCGATGAGCTTTGCAATAAGATTTTCTATCGTTTCTTCTGTGATATTGAAATATTCAATACACTCCTCGTTTTTATCTTCTATTCCTTTTTTAAAGATGGCTTTTAACTCAAACAAGCCAAAGAAGGCTCCCTGCCATGAAGATAAATCGTCAGAATCTTTTATAATCGCTTCAAAAATCTGAATGAGTTCATGGTAGTGATGAAATCCATCCTGGGATAAGGCTAAATAAAGAATAGACATGACCTCGTCTTTTTTCCGTAGCCCCTTTAAAAAATCAATAGACTCCAATCGGTCGGCCCAAATATCTCCACTTAATAATTGTAAATGATTATTGATAAAACTGGTTTTACTAACCTGCATAAGTCCACCACTCGATACTGCAGTTAATGAGGTCATATTGGGTTTTATATTCACCAGACCTTTGGCAAAACTTAACTACCTGATCATATTGACCTCTTTTAAAACAAGCTTCAGCTTTGTAAAAATAAATTTTTGCCTTATCTTCTTTTGACAGGTCAGCCTTGAGAGCAAAATCTGCGAGACGGATGAGTTCATCTAATTTATCTTGAAGGAGGTTTATTTCTACAATTCTTGTATATAAGAATGATTGTTGAGGAGAGAGACTAAGACTAGTCATAAAATCCATGAGGGCTTTTTCAAGAAATGTTTTTTCTATGCTCTTATCTAATAACCCAAGACGGTAAAGTTCAAGGTAGGCATCCCCTCTTTCTTTATACGTAGATGCTTCATCTGGTTGTTCACTAATTGACTCACTTAATAACTTAATTTGTCTTAAATGATCCTTCTCTATTTCCTCTAATGCGGAATTGGCGAAATAACGAACTTCATACTCTTTTAATTTTAAAGCCTTTTTTAGTATGGTAATTGCCTTTCTGTCACCAATGCGACTCAATTGATCTATAGCACTTATCTTTTGTTGAGTTTCAGCTGAACCCATAAGCGTCTCTTCAAGGGGCTCTACCTCAAAGAAAGAAAATAGTTCAATACTATCTGCTTCTCCATAATTCATCTCAGACTGTAGAAGAACTTTTTTTTCCAACTCAAAATTTTGATAACTCTTTGCTCCCATGGGTAATAGATATTCCTCATCTTCCTCTGAATAGTTAATATAACGAAAAACATAACCACATAGGTAAAATATAACCAAACCAATAAACCCGGCAAAAGGAATACATAGATCAAAAGCTAAGATAGCGACAGAATAGAGCTCATTCTTGCTCATTTTTTTGACTGCTCGAAAAAGGAAGTATCCGGTTAAAGGATTCAACAAGAGTGCAAAGACCCAGGATGATATCGCTCCACTAAGCCAGAAGAAAATAATCGTAATTTTTAATACTGCAATACTCAAAAGGTATTTCATGTCACGCAAACCAATTTTCTTTTATAATCTTCATCACTTGTCTCTTGAATCATGTAAGATACCATTATATTTTCTCTGCTTTTCTTGGGAAAAAAGGCATCATATTGTGCTACTACTTGCTGCATTTCGTTTTCTACATCTTTTTTAGAGGCGATAAAGAAGACAAAGACCTTATCCAAGTTCCTTGTCCCTCCCACCAAAGAAACTCCTTTTCTGTCATGCTTAATTAAATGACTTAGCAAGAGAATCGCCTTCTCCTTAAACTTCTGATCTGCTTCTATAGAAAAATCTAATGAGATTTCAACAAATAGTGTAAGCAGACCACTTTTCTTTAATAAATCACCGACATTTTGCTCAATCCGACTGGCTTCCTCGAAAAAGAGCTTCTCTTTATAAATGTCAAAGGGATACAGAAAAGAGGAGTTTTCCTGCCAGTTTTTAATTTTATTTGTACTACCAAGTGCAATTTTGACAATCTTAAGGATGTTTTCGATCTTCTTTATGGTGAAAATATTTAAACTTGTAAAAGAGATTTCCTCTAAAAAGAAGTATCCTTTGTTTTCTCCATCCAATTCTAGCGGAACCACAATATCAGTTGGAACATGACTTAAGAGACGGTTCTCTTCACTTTTAATCAAGTCGTCCTTGATCGAATAGATTTTATGATAGTTAATTAACTTATTCATAATTTCTTTTTCGCTTTTAGGAACTTCGCTACTAGAGTGGTGACCTGCTGAATAATAGTTAACACTATTAACATCACATTCAATCGCTATATAGTTTTTAGTTTTTTCTATAATTTCTTCAAATGATTTGTTTTCAAGATCCTCAAGTAGTTTTACATTTTCTGCAAAGGACTCAGTCAATGTCGCATAACGCTTTTGGAGTTCTTGCAATTCTAAAGAAGTAACTTCTAGCTTTCCCTTAAGCTCTTTATTAATACTATTTGATGAATGCAGTTTCCTCTTACTTTCATCATTTCTTTTAAATGTGCGATGACGAATCTCTCCCACAAGAATAGATTGAAAGGAGAGGATAATTGGCAGTTTTAAAAACTTAAAAAGAAATAAGCTCTCCACCTCTTGGAAATCGACTTGATTAGCAACTAAAACTAAATAAAGAAAAGAAAAAATAACGGAAGAAAGAATAGCATGCCTAATTCCGTAATAGGCAGAGTATAAGACTGAAAGTATAAAGAAAGGATGAGGAGAGGTTTCTAATAGGGCCCAATCACCAGGGGAGTAAAACAAAACCCCTAAGAAATAAAAAAATATGGCTCCAATGAGAACCGACAGATCCTTAAAAAAACTTCGACTAAAAATAAGGCTCAAGTGGATTATCCTCCTAAGATTCCTCTTACCTTATTGTAAAACTCCATGGGCTGAATGGGCTTAGGGAGGAAAAGAACTCCGCTTTCTTTTACTCTTTGCAATTCCTGAGAATCCAGTTTTTTTGCTGTCAAAAGAATCATGGGTAGCTCTTTGAACCTCTCTACTTGCTGCAGCGCTTCAATGATTTTTAATCCATCAGTGTCACCTAGAAGATAATCAAAAATCATAAGATCATAAGAGCCTGATTTTACATGATCCATCACTTTAGAAGGATCACTTTCGCTATCTAACTTAATTCCTTTTAATTGAAAGAGGCTCTGTATAAGAAAGATAAACTCCGGACTATCATCTAAAATAAATACTTTTTTCATTAAAAATCCCTAAGAAAACCCAAGCGACAAAGTCCAGTATTCCCTCTATTTACACCGAGGAACTCAGAATAATACTCTGCTAAAAAAAAGACTTTCGTTCTCTTTCCAATCGCTCTATTTATTTGGCCAGTTGCCTGAATGCTTTTAAAAAAATCGATATTTCTGAGAAAGTCTCCACCAAAACCGAGTCGGACAAACCCAGACCACTCCCTTGGAAAAAAGTTTTCAGGATAATTGTAGTCTAACTTAATGACACCATGAAGAGCTAAAGACTTATTGAGAAAGCTATCCTTCAAAAACGGTTGAGCATTCGATAAATTACTATTACTTAATTGAGCACCGGCTAAAAGTTCTAGAGGTTTTTCTGTAGCGGAATTAAATACCCTTTTATGTCCTTCTATCGTGAGCTGAGAAAAAAAAGAACGCCTTTCTTGAAAGTAAACATTTTGAATATTAGCAAAGCCAATCAAGGAGAACTCTCTATTAGTGCTACGATAATTGCTATAAAGCTCACTACCGACACCATAAGCAGTTGGCTCAAGCGCTAGTGCTCGGGTAAAACGTAATGGTTTATGAGTAAAAACCTCCCCGCTAAAAAAGACATTTGGTCTATTAATAAAATACCTTGCAAAAACTCCTAAAGATGAGCTTTTGTCACCCATAGTTTGAGTTGGTCCCACTGTTAAGGTGCCACCATTTTTAAAAAAGGTGGTTATCCCTAAGCTTAAAAACTGAAACTTACTATCACCTCTCCAAACCACCTGATCATGCCTTGACTCTAAACTCATCGCCCACGTTTTTTGTTTTTTCATCACTCCTAGTTGAAAATCTCCTAATTTGAATTGGTCTGTCTCTAAAAGACCAACCGATGTTTCCACTCTCCAGAACTCAGAGTTTCGACGCAATTGATTTTGTGCCAGAACAAAGTTTTCAATCTCTCTTCTATTGGTTTTTTTCGTACAAGAATAATACCTAGGGTTTTTCCCTTTTTGCTTAATAGACCAATCAAGATCTCCATTTTCGGTTTCTAAATACATTCGTCTCATGAAAAACTCACAGTTAGCAGGCTCTTTACGATTAACTTCTCTGACGATCTCTAGAGCATCAGAAACACTCCCTTCTCTGTAGAGGCAATCTACTCTAGAGCTTTGATCAGAAGTCTTTTGGCAAAATTCTCTATAAATATCAGGTCGCTTTTTGTAATAATAGTCTCTAAAAGCGATATCCTTCTCTTGTTGACTTAGACTCTTGCTTAGTACTTCTTCCGCATTTTCCACCTTTTCCCATTCTTCATTATTAATCCAATCCCCTAATAAAGCACGATTTGCATCACTATCCATGGGCAGACTCGTATAAATTAAAGAGAAAATCTCAAGTCCCTCTGAGCTCCTACCTAGCTCAAAAAGAGAATATGCTTTTCCTTTTAAAGCTCCTATAGAGGTTGGGCTTTCCTTAAGAAGATCTTCAAAAGCAGCAAGCTTTTCTTTGGGATTATCTAAAGAATAGATTGAATCAATTAAGCGATCTTCAACACTTTGTAGTTTTTTTTGCGCAAAGCTCTTCGGATTTGGACTTTTGGGATAGCTCAAAAACACTGGAACTTTATCTGAATCGGCCAGTAAAAATCCCTCACTTAAACTTTGAAGAAAACTTTGATCGGCTTTCTTCTTCTGTAGCTGGTAAAGTTTAAAATAGGCCTTGATAGATTTTTTCTTCTCTCCGTTTAATTCATAAGTTTCACCTAACATCTCCCAATAACGACGATTTAGGGGAAAACGCTTCGTTAATTTTACTAAATCGTATATGGCCTCACTATATTCCTTTTTTGTGACAAAAATTTCAGCTAAATTGAAGTGAGCCTCTCTATACGACTCCCCTCCCTTTCTTTGGGCTTCTTTTCTTAACATTGAAGAAATATTCTTAATAAATTCCAATTCTTGATTTTCTTTTAGAAGTGAAAGAAGAATTCTGTAAAAATAAGGATGTTTTCCTTCATAGGTATTAAAAAAACTAATAAAGGAATCACTTTCTACACCCTTTCCCTCTTCCATAACCTTAAAAAGATTCAGTGCAAGACTTTCAAGCAGAAACCTCTCTTTTGTGAAAAAAGTCTTCTCTTTCTTCCTTAGGATTTCATTAACAAGACTTAGATTCAGAGATTTTAATAGAGAACCAGGAAATAGCTTTTCCACAAGATTTAAAGCGGCTTCTTCATATTTTTCTTGAAAAACTAAAGTCTGGATATAGAAATTATTGAACTCAGTATCTTTTGGAAACTTTTGTGAATAAGTCATAAGAAGATTTTCTGATGTCTCGACATCTTTTCGTGCAAGGAAATACCTGATGGAAACTTCTAAGGCCATCCGGTTATCAAAATTTGAGACATCTTTAAATACTCTGTCAGCATTTTCAAAGTCCTTTATATAGCGGTAACCTTGAGCGACCTCGAGAAGTAAACGTTGCCCCTTCTCTGAATCACTCTCGAGTTCGAGCCTCGCTCTTCTCTCTTTAAGTTTTAATTGCTCTTTAGTCTTTTCACTCCAACCAGCTAACTTCTCTGCCTCGACCAGATAATCCTTATTCCGAGGTTTCAAAGATACTAATTTCATCTGGGTGAGGTAAGCTTTTTTTACATCCCCTTGAATGAGAGAGTAATCCTTTAGTTTTTTTAAGACAAAGACATCATCACCATGAACATCATTTTCTTTATGAAGGTAAGCAATAGCTTTCTCATATTCAAAACTATTGAAATAATAAAGTCCTAAATCTCTGTCTGATGGTATTGTGAAATAAATCACTACAGCTGAAAAGAGAAGAAAAAAAATGGCATGGTAGTAACGAAATAAAATCATTTTCGCCATTCCTCTATGCTGAAATTATTTTCAAAAGTGCGGACCTGCGTTTCTTTGTCCTTTTCTCTGTCGATAATTTTAGCTTCAAAGCCGGTAGTGCCTTGCCCTGTTACAAGTGTATTAGAAAAGGTATCAATAAATCCATTACAAGATTCTATATAAGGTCTTTTTGCTGGTGACTTTGTTAAGTAAAGTAGTGCCTCTTTTCCTTTAGATAAAGTTATATAAAGGACTCCCTGATGCACTCGATGACCAACAACATTTTTACTTTTCTCATAATCTGGAGATAAGCTTATTGCTTGCTCTCCCTCTAGACGAAATGTTCTTACTTTTCCATAGTTTTCTATCTTATAGATTGTTTTATCAATCTTTTGAAGAGAAAATTTATTCCAATCTAAAACCATCTGTGAATAGTCACTAGCATAGAGAGGAAAAACCTCCTGTTTCTCTAAATATGAATAGACTTCATGAAGTGCCTTTAAACTTGAAACTCTCTCCCCAGAGTAAAAATGATAATAAATATTTATGGGTTTAACACGTATAGGTGTTTCCGTATTTTCAAAACTTTTAATCACATTTCTAAAACCACTAAAAGGTCCTTCCCATAGATTTGTATAGATATTTTCATTAGCGAAGGCCGAATAAGGCTGAATAGTGTCTCCTAATTTACGATAGTAAGGTGAAAGACCAGCATAACTTGAATAGGTACCATCATAGCGACCATCGCCGCCATTAATATTGAGAAGTCCTGCTTTTTTTGAAATATCTAAAGCTTGCTGAGGAGGACGACATGAGCCAGTCCAAAAAACCATCTTTGTCTTTTTACCAGGAGGTAATAAGTTTTTATCGATATAGTCCTTTGATGTAATCACTTCTTCTTTGTAATTTAAAACTCCTAAATTTCTTTTGTAGGCCACAATAGAGCCTTTGTACTCTTTTATATCTTTTCCTTTTAAGTAAACCTCTCTTTCTCTTTCTTTTGGTCTCACATCCCAGCTTAAAGGGTGCCTAAATGTATGAGTCGCGGCCTCAACATAAGGAAGTTTATACATCTCTCTTACCGCTTTAAGCGCTTTCTCATTTCCTAAATATCTCGGATCAACCTCCGCAGTCACAATAGAAGCAGACGTTGGAAATTTATACTTTTTGATTATTTCCTCTACAATAATCTCACCACTAAGAGACTTTTTATCAATAAGACTTATGTTAATGAAACCATCCCCATCAATATGAATGAATGAGGCTCTTCTTCCACATTGAGTTGTCAGATCGGGAAAGAGATATTCTTGTGGTCTAAAAACTTCTTTAACAATCTTAAAAGGATTCACTCGCCACTTCATTTTATAATCGATTGGATTCATAAAGGTCTCAAAACCTCTTTGAATAAGTGCAAACTTTTTTCCCACAACAATTGGATGAAATTCAGAAGTGAGTGCCTCTTTGGTTTTAATGGTCATCCATGGTTTAAGTCCCTTAGTATTTTTTTTATCTATAGAAAGGGCCCAAAAACCTGGTATTTCTCCTTGATAATCCCTTTCAAATTGCACGTCCTTTGGCTCAGAATTGATTTTAAAGGACATTAAAAGCGGATTGCTATAATAGAGTTCTTTATAATTGATACCAAAACTTTTCCAAAATTTTTTCAACTCGACTTCATCTCTATTTTTTTTAGAGGAAACCATATGAAAACCTGGCTCCCCCAAAATTAAAATTGATTTGTTAGCCTTAGAAAACAAATTGAGTGCCTTCATAAAGCCTTCTGCTTCTTTCATGGAGTTGTCAGTAAACCAACTAACCACGCCTTCATAGTTATTCGTTATATCTTTTGAGTTTAACCATTTGGGAAACTTCTTATTAACATCGATATAAGTTAGTCTTATCCCATAATGATTAAAAATAAATTCAAGATATCGATGAACTGGGGAAAAGGTGTACTCATCTTCTTCTGTTTCAGAAGAATCCCAAAATGCGAGTACATCTCTATTAACTTTCCTTGCGAAAATTGAATGCTGACAAAAGATGAATAGAGCGAGAAAGAGGATCTCTTTTCTGAAAATAATCATGAGCTTATATAATATAAGCTGTGGAATTTACTGTCTTTATGAGGAAAATTAAGCAGGTATTAAAAAAGGGGTATCAGAGTTCTTTTTCCTCTTTGCCTTTCTAGGTAATCTGAAGAGGGTGCCCTTTTCCTTCCCTCTTCCAAGGACAAAGCTTGATACCCAGGAGAAAGCATCTGTCCTTTTGAGCGAAATTGGCCGAGCCATAAAACCCCTGTCAAAAAGGCAATATAGGCCGAAACACAAAGAAAAGAGCGTAACTGCTTGATCTTTATCATGATAGCTTATCGGTTCCTAATGCCCAAACTTGAGCAAAAAGATCTACTATAGGGGCAAAATAAACCACCCTAAATGCTCAACAAAACAGCAAGTAAAGCCGATATATTTACTATGGAAATACCAGATCTCCAAAGTTTATGGAGTTCTCTATTAGAGCTCTATTACCGAGGTGTTTTTACCTACGATAACCAAAGTCTTTTGGGTAAAATTCTTATTGTAGAAACTGTTCTCATTTGCCTTTCCATGGCCTTTCTTTTTTTCTTCCATAAGATTAATAATCGTAAATTGGTGAAATTGAAAAAGTCTCAATTTCAATTGAATGAGCTTTGTTTAAAATTCATAGAACATAGCAATGCTGACATGCCTACAATCATAAAGAATTGCCAAGATTTGTCCCTATGTATTCCGACACTAGAAAATCTTAATCGAGAGCACTCAGAAAATATTCAATGGCTCTTTTTCATCGATGAATTGCTAGATGAAACCATTCTTCCTAAGGCTCGCCTTCAAGCGAGAGCATTTTGGTGGACCAAAAGAAACTGGGCCCTGAGAGCTTTAAGTTTGAGTCCTAGAAAAAAAGACGAAGCTTTATTTCTCAATTTTCTTATGGATCCAGTAGCTCACAATCGCTTTGCTGCGATACGACCACTTTTAAAAATTGGTTCAGACTCCTCAAAGAATATCGTGATTGAACTTATGAAACAAGAAAATCGTCATACCCAAGCCGTGTTTATCGAAATGATGAAATTCGGCGGAGAGCAATTACTTGAAGTCATCCGGAAAAGACTTAAAAATGACCCCAGTCCCGATGCGAAGCGAGTTTGTATTGACCTACTCTCCGAATCACTGGAAGAATCTGATTTATTTCTCATAAAGCAGAGTCTTCACTCCACGAATAAAAGCCTTAGACTTACTGCTATTCGCTGTCTCGGTAAGTTTAATAATTATCATTCTACCCAGATTCTCTTAGGTTTTCTTGAAGATCAAGAGTGGGAAGTTCGCTCTCTAGCCGCCAAATTTTTAGGAATCCAAGAAGCGTATCAAGCTATTCCTAATCTCTTAACTAATACTAGTGATAGAAATTGGTGGGTTCGTATGAACTCTGTATCCGCTCTCAATAACATGGGATACTCTGGAAAAGTCGCCCTGGAAACGATTACTCCAGAAAAAGATCGATATGCCTATGAAATGGTTCAATATGTTTATGCCCTAGAGAGTGAAATGCCTCTAACAAAGGACTCAAAAGAAGAAAGTGAAAAAAGTATATCTCTTTTAAAGTTTGACCCCTCAAAAAAGAAGGGGGCGGCATGAATGAAATTTTTGAAACAGTTATGTATTACTTTTCTAATTTTATTGTTTTTTATTTCATCGCACTTAATTCAATTTATTTTCTTCTTCTCATTCTCTCTACTCCCCAGGTTTTAAAAAGGGCTAGACAGGCAGAACTTGAAGAAAAGGATCTTTTTTTTTACAGTAAACCTTTTCCTCCAGTCACCATCATTGCTCCTGCTTATAATGAGGCGCCCATTATTGAAGCCAGTATAAACCAAATGATGCAGATTCATTACCCTAAATTCGAAGTTATAGTCGTTAATGATGGCTCTACAGATAATACACTAGAGATACTGACTGAAGCTTTTGATTTATATATGGTTCCCACTGCTTTTCAAATTAAGATACCTTCAGCAGATCTGAAGGCAGTTTACAGAAGTGCAAAATACAAAAATCTGATAATTATAGATAAAGTCAATGGCGGTAAAGCAGATAGTCTCAATTCAGGAATCAATGCCGCTCAATTTGCTTATTTTTTAGCATTGGATGCAGACACTCTTATTGCCAACGATGCTCTTTATAGAAGTATGGTACCTATGATTACCGAAAAAAATGTTGTTGCAGTTGGTGGAACGGTAGGAGTCATTAATAACTCTGAATTTGAAGAAGGGAAGGTCACAAAAGTAAGGTTTCCCACCAACTTTTATGCCGCTATTCAAGTTGTGGAATATATTCGTGCTTATCTCTTCGGGCGAGTTGGGTGGAATTGGCTAGGTGGTAATATGGTCATTTCAGGAGCTTTTGGTCTTTTTGATAAACAAAAGGTCATAGAACTTGGTGGCTATCTCACCGATACTGTTGGGGAGGACCTAGAACTTACTTTGAAGCTTCACCACGGTCAGCGAAAAGAAGGAAAGCGCTATAAAATCGTTTCAATTCCAGATACAGTGTGTTGGACTGAGGTTCCTGAGGATAGAAAAGTTCTTTCTAAACAAAGAGAGAGATGGCACCGTGGCCTTATTGATAGTCTTTGGCGTCATAAGGAAATTTGCTTAAATCCCCGCTATGGCATTTTAGGGTTATTTACTTTTCCTTTCTTTGTCCTTGGTGAGCTTTTTGCCCCGGTGATTGAGGTAATGGGCTGGTTTTGTTTTCCCATTGGCCTCCATCTTGGAATAGTAGATATGGAATACTTCGCTCTCTTTGTTATGGCCTCTATGGGGCTTTCTTTATTACTTACCTTTGCCTCTCTTATCTTAGCTCAATTCACAATGGGTCGTTACCATAGCAATAAGGATTTTTTTAAGATGTTTCTTCTCACCATCATTGAAAACTTTGGATACCGCCAGATGACAGTTATCTGGCGAATGCGAAGCTTTTATAAGTATGCTGTGGGTAATAAGAGTTGGGGAGAGATGAAACGTATTGGTATAAAAGAAAAGCAGAAAGAAAAAAACGATGGGAAGAAAAAAAGGAAAGGCTGCTTGAAAAGAAAACACAAACTCTTCATCTTTTTCTTTTATGCTAATTTCTTGATTCCACTAAGCTTTGCCGAGCCGTCTCATTTAGATATCACTCACCCTAAGAAAAAAAGTAAAATCCTATTAAAGCAATTAAGTCGCCAAAAGAAAAAAGCTCTCTCTTGGTTAAAGTCCCAATTAACACCAAATAGTGTTGTTGAAACGAAGATGACAAGAAGAGAAAACTTCGTTTTAAGTTACAATCATCCTAAAGACATTAAAGGATATCCCTATATTTTTAGTCGCTCTAATCTTTATGATAATGCCCTCGCCATTATTGTTTTCACTATGGAGGAGGAGTATTCTCTCGCAGAGAAAGTTATCTTGGCACTAGAAAAAGCATCTCCTGATGGCACTCTTTATTTCAACTATAATACCCATAATTTGTGGCCTAATATCAATGATCATGAGGGCGCCCTTATCAGAACAGGAGCCAGTGCATGGCTAGGCTACGCCATCAGTTTTTATCTTAACCAAATGAAATTAAAAAATATTGAAAAGCCAGAGATAAACTCCTTTCTTCTCAGGATAGTCAAAAAACATCTTACCTATCTTTGCCCTTGTGATCAAAAGGATCCGAGGCATTCATTATTTCTTGGTGGAAATAATTCTTACCGCCTTCAAAAAGATCAGGGAGGTGAAATCGTTGAAGTCTTTGAGAAGAAACCTATTTCTTGGGTGTCCATAGAACATAATATAGATACTTATTTTTTCTTTAAAGAAGCCCTTAATTTGTTAAAAGACAAAAGACTCAAAAAGAAAATCAAAGAAACTAAAAACAATTTGAAAGAAGTGCTAGTTAATCGCGCCTGGAATGAGGAGCTTAGTCAATTTAACCAAGGCCTAAGAAAAGAAGGCCCTGATAGTGAAGAAGCTCTCGATATGGCCTCATGGGGAGCTATTTTTCTTAAAAGCATCAATCATGAAAAAAAAGCTACAATGGCCTTAAATAAAACCAATTCCTATCTAAGCTCTCAACAATCTCACGGTAAAGGACACCTCCCGTATATAAATAAAACTATCTTTGAGTCTCCTGAAGTCTCAAAAGTTTTATTGGGAGAGCACCAAAATTGGAATGATTCAAATCTTCTTTGGTTTGAAGGAACATTTGGCGTTCTTATGGCCAAATTAAAAGTATTCCCCATAAAAAATAAAGCCCTTGTCATCTCTGAGCTTAATAATCTGACCTATTATCAAAATAGCGAATCAGGGGCTTTTCCCTATGCTACGATCAACATCCCTTTTTCTTTTTCCAATAGCCCTTCCGTCGCCTCAACGGCTTGGTTTATTTTATGTATTTCTGCCTTAGAAAGAGAGGACAATTTGAATAATTTTTGGAATTAACTACTTTTTCACAAGTCTAGCGACTTTGACACCACCCAATCCTGTGGCAAAAATAATATTTTCTCCTAATTTCTTAATCGCATTCACTGACACCTTTTTGCCAAAGCGAATGCTGGCGATTTGAACCAGGTCACCTGAGCCCATGATTTTAAATACCCGACTTCCGCCTTCTCCATCAGCAGTATAAATCTCATCCTCACTAACATGAACTGAGTTTGTCACACTCAATTGTTGATCAAGACCGACAATGTACATCTGAGGGATTGTTCCTAATGCTTCATAAGTATATTTATCAACAATCCTGGTACCACCATCACCAAGTCCCAGAAATATGTAGTCTTTTGAAACTTCAATACTGGCCTTGGCCTCTCTTAAGTTAGCTCCTTCAAAAGGCACCATGACAGCAGGTTCGTGCCTAAGATTTTGCTTGCGGTCTTTTACCCAAAGGTTGGCACCCGTTCCCGTGATCGAAAAAATGTGACTTTTGGAGTAAGTTAAGTCTCTTGGATCTTCCAAGGCCATAAAATCGTGGTCAATATCTTTGTAGTGGCTATACCCTAGAGGAAGCCTCTTCTTATTAGTAACACGAACGATCCCTCCCTCCTTATCTCCAACACTCACATAAATCCCTTCTTTTAAGGAAATGACAGAGGTTGCCGCAAAAGAAGGCAAATCTAAGCGTGAAGAGTGATCATGTGGAATGATTCCCTGATGTAAAGAAAAAATCTCTAAGACAGAGGGTGTTTTAAATTGGGGGTCCGATGTTGCACCAACAAGAAAAAGGTTCTTCCCCTCTCTTCTCAAAGAGTGGATATCAGTATCGTTGAAGATAAGAGTTTGCTCTACTACGATATCAACGTTGGGCTCTTTTCTTTTAGACCTGGGTGCACCACGCTTTTTCTTTCGTGGGGAAATCTTTAAAACTTGTAAGGCCCCCTTCATCATTTCACCCTGAGTATTAAAACTAATATAAACTCTAGTATTGTTATTTTCGTGCTCATGATAAATATCAATATCACTGGCTTGTAGCTTTAAATCTTTTATTTGTGGTGGGGAAATCGAGGCGATTAACTCTAGGTAATTGCCTGAGTCTTTTGAACTATAAATTCCATTTTTGATTTTATCCCTTAAAGCACTCGTGACGACCTCTACGACTCTATTTTTAACATTTTTAACCGTTTCATCATTAATGAAATTACGAGGGTCAGTCGCTTCATTAAATTGAGCTAAAAAGGAACTCTTTTCTAAAACAACACCTTTATCTTTTACATTAGCCAATTCGTTTAAGCGCTTGGCTTCATTATCATCAACCCAAACCATAGCCAGCAAAGAAATACTTGCGATAAGGATAAAAATGTACTTCCCGGTGCCAGGGAGCATAGGCTTTGCCTTTTTAAATGGGGTTTATTGATTGTATCACGCAACCAAATCACCACCAAATGTAATTTCAGGCACTTAGGTTTTTAGCTAGTTAATGGAATCAAGCATCCTTTGAAACTGCGCCCCTTCCCGGGTGGATGAGTCAGGATGAATATCCCTATTGATACAAGCGACAATATAATTTCTCGCTTCACCATTTTGCGGATCCAATTGGGTCTTTAAGATATGAGCAAAATCGTGACCTGAAGAGGAAGTCGTATCCATAGGATGAGTAAAAATAGAAACCGCGGCCATGGCCTCAGTCATAATAGACTCATTCATGGTTAATACTTGAAAAGTAAGACCATCCAATTGAGCAGAAAGTTGACCAAAGGACGTCTTTTGAAGCTCTATTTTTGTAATCTTCTGGGTTTTTTCCGATTCAAGATCCGCAGTTCTTTTTACCGCAGCACATTCCCATGAACTTTCATAAGTAGCAGCAAAATTAGATTGGCTAATTAACCCTGTAACAATTAATAGAATTGTGTGTAATTTCATTATATCTCCTCTTTCATCGTCTTCTAGCTTAGAAAGACTGGAGAGAGAAGATATCGTGAAAAAATGATCTTAACTATTAAAGGGCTTCAGGCATAGGCATGACATAAAGGGACGGTCTCTGCATAACAGGTGCTGCCGCTGAGATTGTACCGTTGCCCTTATTATTGAAGTTTGCCTTTGCAGCATAGAGAGCTTCCTTAAGAGACTTGGTTTTAGATTCTTTTGCCACACTCAGAGCACGTTCAGTGTTGATCACACCACCAGAACGAATTTTATCACTCAGATTGGAGAACTTACTCACCGTCTCTACAATGATCGTTTTAACCTCTGCACCACTAAGAGCGGGATTAGCCTGCTTTATTCTAAGAGCTAAGTTGGCCACATTGGGTGCTGCCATAGAGGTCCCAGAAGCATAAATCATTTGATTCCCTGGAGCACTTGAAAGTATCGCCACTCCAGGAGCTGCCACATCTACTGTCCTTTTTCCATAATTAGAAAAGTTGGCGAGCTTGTTTTTATAAACCGCCGCGACTGAAATCACATTTGGGCAAAATTCACTCACATTAGAGGGAAGAGAGGGTGAGGAATCGTTATTAGCTTTATCATTACCTGCGGCAAAAACAAAAATCGTATTTTTAAATTTCCTCACAGCACGACAGATCGATTCATTATAAGCTTTAGAAAATATTTTCCCCTGTGAATCTGTGACCTCTCCAGTGGGGTTGAAGCGACTTTTGATGATTCTTTTAATGAGCTCAAAGTCGTATCCATAGGAGCCATTATAAACATCAGCTTGGCTTTCAGCAGTATAGAGGTATCGATACTCAGAGTACTTAGCGACTTCCTTAGCAAATTCAATGATGGAAGCCTCTGTCATTTTATTCAATTTATTATTTTTTAATGAAAACAAATCCCTTGGGTTGGCACCATTATGCCTTGCTGAAAAAATAGAAAGGCCTTTAATTCCTTTTGCAGCGATGCCTGCCACGTGAGTACCGTGGGAGATATTATTTCTGTAATTATAATCTTCTAAAAATTCAGCATCATTAAAGGCATCTCTTAAGGTTTCGAAGTCCTGATTATTTAAGTTCTCTCCCCTTTCATAACGGGCATAGAGCTTATTGATTCTTAATTCTTTTGAAGTGAAAGAGTACTCTCGCTTATAACCAAAGGGATCTTTGTTATTGTCTTGAAAGTTCCACCCAGATACATCGTCTTTTCTTTGATTTCGATCCTCATCAATTCCATTATCCGCGATCTCGCTGGGATTAAAGCCTTGGACTGGTTTTAACTTATCATGACGAAAATCGACTCCGGTGTCCCCTACAAAAAGAGTCAATGCATAAGCATTTAAATTAATAAAGAGTAAAGACAAAGTAAGAGTAGTTTTCATATTTTTTCTCATTATTGTGCCCCTTTTGATTTTAAAAGATCGATCATGGCACCTCTTCCGGGGAGTCTCTTCGCTAAAGACAGGGCTGTCTCCCCTGCATTGTCAGAAACATTCAGATCAACAGATGAAAAATCCAAAAAGTATTTAAGAATATCCAATTTATTCATCATGACTGCAAAGTGAATAGGGGTTCTCCCCGCATTATTTTGATCGGCCATAAAATCCAGATCAGAAGCATGATTAATAGCACGAACAATTTCGACACTTCCCCTCTTCACGGCGTAATGAAGGGGAGAATTACCAGCATGATCTTTTTGAGTGAAGCCATCGTTATTTTCCCCTGAGATGAGGAGAACTTGCTCGCTTGTGCCGTACTTAATTCTATTCATGATGAAATTCTCGTACTTTCTTCCTTCACCAGTATAGTTTTTGTCTCCATAAAGGTAATGCATAGATGCAAGAAGGTAGCGAGATACATTTTCAGCGCACTCTTCAAATTCACATTTATCAAAATATCTTTTGCCCCACGAAGGATTCTCCAAAACCGCAATTTGCCCAAGAGAGACAATATCTTCTGTTAACAAACGCACGAGAATACTTTCAGGGTAGTAACCAAAACGAAGGAAGTAACGAAACGCCTCTTTTGCTTCATTGAGAATGATATTCTCAAGAAGGGTGTTTCCATTATAGCTTGCATCGTCCATCGTATGATTGAGAGTTCTGTCGAGATATTCGTAAATCTCTTTAGAAAAGGTATTTCCACCACTAACCATATCATTATGTGGCGAGTATTCTCCCTTGCTGGGAACTGCACCCAATGAGACGAGTAACTTCATTGCCTCTAAGTTTTTTTCTTTGGCGGCAATTCCCAATGGCGTTCTCATCGGCCCTTGAAGATTAACATCCGCACCTTTTTTAACTAGGGCTTCGATAACATCAAGCTTCCCAAGCTTAATGGCAAGGGCCAGTGGAGTCACATTACCATATTCACCAAAGTCAATTGCAGTATTAACATTAGCATCATTAAATTCAGTATTAACTCTCTCTATGTCACCCTGAACGATAAGTTCAAAAAGCGGAGTAAGCTGAAGGCCCTTCATGTATTCAGCTAATTTAACAAGCCCTTCGGACTCAGCGAGCAGAATTCCCTTGGCAAAATCCCTGACCCCAAGGTCATAAAGTTTCTTTATAAAAGGAATATTCCCTGCCTTTACTGCAAGACTGAGGGGAGTGTTCCCAAGGTTGTCCTTTTCATTTATATCAATGCGACTTAAGAGATAACCTGCACTCCTCCATGCTTGAAAATAAATTGAGTAAGTCAGCAAATTGTAACCATTAACAACTGTAGTGTAAGGAAAGCCTTCGTTTGTTAGAATATCAAGTACCGCAGTCGCATTCGATCGAACTGCACATGACATTGGAGTGTCGCCTACTTTATTTCTGTAATTCTTCGGATAATGAGGCATTAAAAGATCGATGGTCCAATACTTTGCTCTTTCAATAGCATCACAAAAAGGACTATTTCCATCAAAGTATAAATTAGCACCTTTCGTGATAAGATACTTAGCAATTTCAACGTGATTATTTCTAGCAGCTATATGAAGAGGAGTCTCTTCTCTTCCTGGCACAGTAATATTTATGTCGACTCCATTTTCCACAAGAATTTTTAATACATCCAAGGAATCTTCATAGGCTGCATGATGAAGGGAGCTCCATCCATCAGTCCAAGCCTCAAGATTTAAGGGTGGTCCATATACTAAAAGGGCCTCTAAAAAGTTAGGAAGATTATTTTTAGCAACAAGCGCGACAGGACTCCATCCATTATAAACCTTATCGGGATTGACACCATTACCAAGGTATTTTCTGAAGTCCCAAATATTCTTTTTTAAAATAGCATTATTTAAAAGGCCATCTGGAATATTTCTTTCCTGCCTTCTTACATTGCGATGATACTCCAAGTGCTTTCTCTTTCGATTCTCATCCTCAAAATCTCCCTCATCAAGTAATTTTAAAGCGTCTTGAATATCATCAAGATTATAATCGAAACGTTTTATTAATTCTTTAACAGAGTCAAAATCCCCGTAGTAATTGGCGACAAGAAGAGGAGAAAAGCCATCCATCCCTGCACGAAAGTCATGATATCCATACTTAGCAAGTAAACGAATGATGCTAGGACTTTTAAGCTCTGCCGCTAGATAAAGAGGAGTTAATCCTCTTTCTGCTGTCAAATTCACGTGAGCGCCATTTTTTGCCAGTAATTCAACAAAAGATGTTTTTTTCAATCTTACGGCGTCAAAGAGTGCGGTGAAACCTTGTGTTTTCTTATTGAGATGCTTTGTTCCCATTTCAAGGATCGTTTTGAGAACTTCAAAATGTCCTCTCAACACTGCCTGATGAACAAGCGGAAGACCATTCTCATGAGTAAAGTCAACATTAGCGCCGTGATTAATTAAGAGTTTAACAATATCGTTATGCCCTTGATAAACGGCACCGGCCAAAGGAGTGTAATCTTTGAACGGGTTATCCAAATCAACTTTGAGATCGATAAGGTAGCGAATAATATCAACCCGATCATTAATTGCCGCGAAGTATAGAGCACTTCCCTTATCAAGGCTTTGAAAATTGGGGTCAACACCAGCTTCAACTAAAATTTTAAAAGCATTGAGTTTTCCATTGGCAACAGCGACAGTTGCAGGGGTGTAAGTTTCAGGGCCAGAAAGAAAGTCATTTGCCCCGCTTTCAAGAAGATACTTGAGAAGCTTCTCAGTCCCACGAGCAGAAGCATAATAAAGAGGAGTTTCTTTACTATCTGAAATAAATAGATTTGGTCCAATGCCATTTTGGTGAAAAAAGTCTAAGAACTGATAGCTTTCATTTTGCAAGGCCAAGAGATAAGAGCGAAAGTGATTAATACGACTAGCCCTTTTAATATCTAAGCCCTTTTGAATCATATATTTCACAATATCCATATTGTCGGTGTCTACTGCGAAGCCAAAGGCATTGTAAGAATAAGCTGATACCAAATTAAGGTCAGCCCCAGCGTCTATTAGTTTTTTAGCGATATCATTTGAGCCAATTTCCAAAGCCTTCATCAAGGCGGTTTCACCAGACTCATTTTGCTTATCAAGTAGTAACTTTAGTCTATCAGGGCTATTTTTAAGAAAGCCCAGAATAAAATCTACCATTGTCGGGAGTCCGGAGCTAATACCGATCATAAGAAAAGTACTTCCAAAACGACTCTCAATGCTTTGAAGAAGGTCGCCTCCTTTATAGATGAACTCTTTAAAAGGTTTAAGATCGCCATTATTTACTGATTGTAGGAGACGATTTAATTTCTCCTCACTCACTTTCCCATCTTGAGTAAACTGGCAAGAAAAGAAAGAATCCCTTGAGGCAAATCCACCCTTATGTTCTCGACGAACAGATTGACCCTTTTCAAGAATTACACTTTCTTTCGTAGTGTTTCTTTTGGTGACAAAGGTAAAATCTAATTGAAGCTGGTTTTTATAGATATCCTTAGTGGCCTTCACCTCCAAGCTTCCGTTCTTTACCGTCAGCTTTTGAAAACCAGGGTTAATTCCTAACTGGTCGTAATTGATTTTAATTTGAGAATTATTGGAGTTTCTTCTTACCTGTAAACTACAGTTAAGACTTTCTTCTGAATATGAACTGAAAGAGAAAAAAGCACAAAGAACGAACAACGGCAGCAAAAGAGGACGCATAAGTAACCTAGAGAGAGTGAATTAAAAGCTATGCATACAACTTCTAGACAAGCTTTTCAATTTAAGGAGTAAAAACACCTCACAAAAAACTAGCAACACACCGCATTAAACACATTCTTCCCGTTGAATTAGGGTGATTATTATAGGCTTTTTATTTTCCTAAAAGAGAGTTTAGACAAAGTGAACATAACTTCTATAGAGAAGAAGAAAACTAAACCATTAAGGAACCCCATGAAAACCCTACTTTCACTAGCCCTTTTCATTACATGCTCAAACCTTTTCGCTATTCAAAAGGATTTCTCTTCAAATATGACCTTTCCTTTTGAAGGAAGGGGCTATCGTATTAGAGGTGTTCCTCGAAATGTCATTTACCTGACCATTGATGATGGCCCAAGCCGTGATGGAACACCTGCGATGCTTGATATATTAAAGAACTATCAAGTTCCTGCGACCTTTTTCGTTCATGGCAACCTAGCAATAAGAAGAAAAAATCTTCTGGAGAGAATGTATCGCGAGGGTCACTTAGTTGCCAATCACTCCTTTTCCCATGTTTTAGACTTCCCATCTTCTAGGAGCTTTCTCAACTCACTTCTTGAAACGGATCGCATTATCGCACCCTTTATTCCTGCGGAAAATATCAAACTTTTTCGCTCCCCTGGCGGTGTCTGGAACTCATGGCGTTCCCAAAATGGGAACTCGAATAGAATACTCTCTCAATACGTAGGCCCTCTTTTTTGGAATGTTGGTGGTGGCAGTCCCAATCGACAAGACGATGCCGACTGGAAATGCTGGCGCAGAGGAAACGGTGTTACTGTTTCCATGTGTGCGGAGTCTTACTATCAACAAATCCTAAAAAACTATCGACTCGATCAAGCCTCCCTTGTTTTACTTCACGACGTAAAGCCACTCTCGGCAAGACTTGTGGATCAACTTTTAAGGAAACTTAATCGTGATTCGATTAGATGGGAGTTTCGTCTAGCGGATGATATGCCCATTATTCGAGAATATAGCGACAGGTAATCGCTAAGTCGGGAACTACATATAAGTACCTGATATTACTTTATAGATTTAAGTTTTCTGTCACTTAATCCGATTAACTCACATGAAAGCGCGAGTACTCTTTATCAACATACTTCTTATCTTCGTGGCGATTACATTTAATTCCTGTGATCCACCAAAAACTCAAAAAAATGGTTATAGCGAAAATCCAGACGCTCAGGCTGCATTTAATCGACTTACCCAAAATGCAACAAATTTACCGACCTCTGCTGCCTTAAATAAAGAAATTAATGAGGCCACTAGCACACTTCATACTGCCCCTTGTGAGACCTGCGGTCTGGAAGTTGAAACAAACTCTCGGGCTCCTGCTTCCTTTAATTATGAAGGAGATTATCAACTGCCGGCCCATTGTAAGGTTGGAAACTACGATAATATTGATAAGTGTAGAGAGCACTTCGTAAAATTGATCATTGCAGGTGGCCCTGATCAATACGCCAAGACCAGACTCGATCTTCCCGGTGGAAAGTTTGATGTCATGAATGATGCCCCGACACTACCTGATGGTACTTATGTGAACTTCACAATCAGTGAAGCGAGAAGCATGGCCAAGTCTTGGGGATGCAAGTTACCAAGTTACAATCAGGCAGCCTCAATTAGAAAATATGCTGAACAACAAGGCACACGAAAACGTGCTCGCACTCGACAATGGGATAATGGCATCGCTAATAATATGACAAGGATGATGACAGACTCCCGCATGAAAGAATACGCAGAGGATGGCAAAAGCCAACTTATAAACGGTCACTTCAAATGGTATATTGACGAAAAACCCAACGATAAGAATTTTCGCTTTTTCGGCTTCTATGCTCCTTCCGCGTGTTCACAATATTGCCAAGACCACGGATCCTCTGGAGGCCATGGTGTTGGCTATATCGACTACTCTCAATCAGCTAGGCTTATCTGTCCTGCGAAATAACACAGTCCCCCGAACCTAAATCATAAACCATATCCCAACGAATATTTCTTCCGTTTGCTGTGTTGACATAAAAACTGAAGTTGAATTCTCTAAAGACACTTCCAAAGAGTGAACTTACTTTTTCATGGGTTTGAAAACCATATCCACGCACATCAAGGTCTTCTATACGCATCTCTTTACTACGATAACAAGAGAAGTTGTTCTCCTGATGTTTCTTACATTTTTCAAGATCAAACTTTAATCTAAAAGCCCCCCCCATTTTGGCAAAGGCCTCACCTTTTTCTTTTATATAATCAAGGTCATTGAGGGTAATGACTCCACTATGAATCGGAGCAAACTTGAGTCCATTGTGATGAATAATATCGATAATCACATCAGTATCAGATTTCTTCGTCACCCAAACAGAAGTGGTAGGAACATTAGTCACGCACTGAAAATCAGGAATCGCAAAAATATTTGAATAAGTCATAAGCATTAAAGCAATCGCGATCAATTTCATAGACCTTCTCCTTGGACAATAATTCAGAGACTTAATGCTATCGCTACTTCCTTAACTATGTCCAAGACGCACCACACAACCAGGACCTTACGACATTGTAAATATTCCTAATGCCTTTAAAGAAGCATAAGCAGAGTGCTAGCTTCAACTCATCAAAAACCCTTTAAGTGAGACTTCTATGAAATTCTTTATTGCTACACTTCTTTGCTTATCCTCGACTCATGCCGCTCTCAGTGATGCCGAAAGGCTCAACCAGGTGGCTTCCAACCAGTGGATTGTGAAGTGTCTTGATGGCTCAGAAGAAACAGTAACCACGGAGCAAATTCTTAATAATGATCTTTGTCATAGTACTGATGGTGGCTCAGGCAATAGCTGTGTTGAAGTCGCAACCAGCGGACTTCCCTCCTATCATTATGACAGCCGCAGTGAAATGGCGACAATCATTAAAGCCTGTTCGAAGGGTGGCACTGGCACTGCCCAGTGTGTTCAATTGGGAATTGATAATCTTCCTGACTACCAACACGACCATAGAAATGAAATGCTTTCTCTCATTGAAAGCTGTAGTGGAGTAAACTCTAATAGCTCCGTAATGTGCATCAACTCCTCTACTCAAGCCCTCCCCACTTACCATCACGATAGCCTTAGTGAGATGCAAAATCTTATTGGTTTTTGTGCGAGTGATGCCATGGGAATCGGTCAATGTGTCGATGCGGCCCTTGAAGCCCTACCTGACTATAAGCACGACTCTCCCAGTGAAATGGAGCAAGTCATCCTTGGCTGTAGGGAAGCTCAAACAATTGGTGCTGGTGAATGTGCAAAGATCGCCTTTGAAAATCTTCCTGAATATCAACATGATTCCATCTCAGAGGTCAATCAAATCACAATGGCTTGCTCTCAAGGTGGTCGTGGAGTAGGAAAATGCTTAAAAGGTGCTTTAGCCAACCTTCCTGATTACCAACATGACTCAAACTCTGAAATGGTAAGCCTGATTAATTCTTGCGCAAATTAATTGGGAAAGGGATATAAGAGGGAGAGACCTAACTTATCTCCCTCTGAAAGTTCAGTGGTTCCCGTTCCACCACATCTCGCATAGTGCATCACAGAAGCGGGATCGTATTGGGTAACTCCAGAGAAGGTATCACTTTCCATGCATCTGTCTCGATAAGGATTTTCCTCACGGATATGTTCATGGCGTAGTCCCAAAACATGACCTAGTTCATGCCGAGTAAGGCGCAAGAGTGAATCAAAGTTTCCTTCTACAAATTTCTTCTTAAAGGTAATGGTATTTCTTTCATCATAGGGGAAGAAAGCACGACCAGCGTATCGATAACGACGACTACGATTGAGTTCAATTCTAAAGAGAGTCTCTGGCCCTTTTCGAGCATCACAGCTTTCATCGGCATCAGGTACGTAGATGAACTTAATATTTCCATGATTCATCCAATCTTGAGTGGCAATTCTCATCGCCTTCTCAATTACTGGTTTTAATTCTCTAAACTTATTACTAATACAATAAGTAAGGCTTTTTTGATCCTCTTTTTTCCATAGGCGAAACTGTCCTGACTCATCAGTCATCACAGTTGCTTTATTCTCGATTGGCTTAAAGTTGGTACCACAAGAAATGGCAATAGCCTGAGAGCAAGTAAAGGTAATGGCCATAGCGCCAATAAGTTTAGATAAATCCATCATCATAATTAATCTCCATATGAGACCATTATTTCAGAGGAAAAACATAATTAAAACTAAGGAGAACGGGTGTTAGTCTTTTTTAGAGAACTCAAAAAACTAAATGCTCCAAGGATGCTGAAAAATGAGGTGGCAAAGAATCCGATGACCTTAGGGTTTTCCTTCCCTATCAACTCTATTAACACATTGAGATCAAAATTTTCACTAAAAAGCTTTTCAATTGTGAGGCGACTACTATCAGGCATTCGACCCCAAAAATAATAAACACCAAACATCGCTCCGGCAAAGAAAACGCTTGTAATGGCTAAGCTTATACTATTAATTTTCGAAATCTCATTATTGAGTTTATTTTGAGTGTAATAGACATCTCTTCCCTTAAGAGAATTTTTAGTCTCTAAAGTCGCTGTCCTCATCATGACTTTCTTTACAGTTAAATCTTTACCTTTAAGATGGCTTTTTAATTTTCTACGCACGATAAAAAAGCTCGGTACAAAGAAAATGAGAAAGATTAGCTCAGGAGCAAGATCAAACCATGAATCGAAACTTCGATCTTTTAAGGTATAGACAAAGGCACCTAAAAGGCAGGATCCAATAAAGAAAAAGATCTTTCCCATGGGAGCGAGAACACCATCTTCTAACATGACATACTCAGGACCATCTCTCAGACTCAACAAACGTATTCGCTGACCAATTTT
Organism: Bacteriovoracales bacterium; assembly: GCA_030149295.1. Lineage (GTDB taxonomy): Bacteria > Bdellovibrionota > Bacteriovoracia > Bacteriovoracales > Bacteriovoracaceae. The sequence continues at coordinate 35,616 of JASBRV010000127.1, forward strand.
ATATTTATAAATCCCGTTACTAGAACTTCCACAGCTAAACCAATATGTCTGTCCCTCAAAGTCATATTCAACGATTGGGCCATAAGTGACCGTCTTAGATCGATTCTTTCCACTTCCCCTAGAGATTTTTTTCTCTAGAGCAATAACCTTTCCCCACACCCTCATCGCATTCTCTTCGAAATAACGACGGGCAAAGAGCATGGAGGCACCAAATAAAGTAAAAACAGCACCAACGATGGCAAAGACAATCATTTCATCATTATAGAGACTGATTTGATTAGAGGAAACAAAATTAGGAGGTTATGAATTTTTAAGATAAAATTGAATCTCAATAACTCAAAAACAAAAGTACTATGCTCAAGTTATTTCCTTTTCGTTATCACCTGCTCTTTTTGGTTCTAACCCTCGTAACGATTCTTTTTAAGTTTCCTTATTTCTCTTATCCTTTCGTTTGGGATGAATTGCAACTTGCTAAGCAAGGTGTGATAGAAGGCCATTTCTCTTTTTATATCCCTCTTATGTCAGATCCTTTTGAAACTTATGGTCACCCACCAGGCGTCGCCTTTATCCAAGCGTTGTGGGCTAAGATTTTTAGCGGAAGTATTCTCTCGATGCGAATTCTTTCTCTTCTCTCTAATATTCTTATGTTTTTGTCCCTCGTCTTTTTAGGAGAAAAACTTAAGAGCTTTACAGTCGGTCTTGTTGCGGCAGTATTTTTCTATTTGAGTAATATTTATTTTCCCTTACTCATAAGTTTGCTTCCACCATCTTACGAAATAGCAACCGCTTCTCTTTTACTCGCCTATTCCTTAGATAATAAACGAAAGCCTATTCTTTTTGGTTGTCTTGGTATTTTAGCTTTTTGTATGAGAGAGCCAAACTTAGCCTATTGGCTTCCTTATACTATTTCCCAGATAGCTTTATGGAAAAAAGATCAAGATAAAACGTTGAAAAGCTTTCCTTGGGAATGTGTAGTGACTCCTCTCTTTGCCATTAGTCATTTTAGTGTCAATTATTTTAAATCAGGTTATTGGATAGCTCATCCCACAATTATTAGCGGAAATGCCTTCGCCCTCTTAAGTGTGAAGCAAATGACCTTTCATTTTGGAAAACTACTTTGGAAGAACTTAGGCGTCTTTGGACTATCCAGTCTTCTCCTTTCCTTCGCCTATCTCTTTCACCACAAGAGATTAAATGCGGTATTAAAAAAAACTTGGAAGGTCTGGATTCCTCTTTTACTTCTTCTCGGATTTTATCTTTTAGTCTATCGAGATTTTGCCCACAGAGATTTTGCCAATAGTTTCTCCCTGATCTTTTTCCTTCTTGTTCTTTTTTTCTTTGAAGCCTTTTCTTCTCTCAAAAAGTTTAAAGTTCTCGGAATCTTAGCTTTTTGTATTTTTTGCTTTGAGCTCTTTTGGACAAAGAGCTACCATGGAAGTTTTCTAAAAAAGCAATACTTCCAAAAAAATACCATTCTCTATCAAAAGGCGATAAAGGACCTAAAAACCTTTAATATTCGTGGCCATTATATTTACGTTCCATGGCCCATCAGTCACATGCTCTATAAGCCATGGCTAGGCTGGACCGAGCGTCTTCCTATCTACATTGCAGACCAAGCTGATCGGGCTACCATTGCTCTTACCTCAAATGCTACTGCTGCCTCTTTTAATCTGGACCCAAACGTCTGGAAAAAATTTCACGAAACAAGTCACGGCGACTTAAAAATTAGCTTTTACAAAAGACGATAACTCTCACCATTCTTAAATTCTGCCCAATTTATAAGCTTTTATTGAACATCTCCATAAGTAATATAGAACTCAATACTATCTATAGCGTCATAGATAGCCGATATTACAAGGGTTACAACTGTGGCCTTGTAGGACTAGGTGAAAAACCTAATTAAGGTCACCCTATGAAAACAAAGTTAGTTTTTATTCGTGGATTAATGTAATGAAAAATTTTATCAAACAAGTGCTTTATTGTGGATGTGAGACTTTTGACGAGCGAAGAAGCTACCTCCCTATGGTTAGTTTATTTACGGCGATAAGCTATATTACCTATTTCCTGCTCTCATCTTACTTAGGAACTCCATTTAGCCCCCTCCTTATCAAATATTACTTTTCCTCATTCATTCTCGTTCAATTGACTTTTGCGACTTCTTATATACTTTCTAAAAGATTTATCTTTAATCCACTCTTGGGTTTACCAAACTTTGCTCTTATTTTTAGTGCCACCATTTTTTTAACCAAAAGTGCTTTTTACCAAGACCACCAAAGTCTATGGATTTCCCTTCTGGTTCTCTCCGCTACTATCTCAATGTTTATGACCTCTATTAGGTGCAATTTGATAATCGGCCTATCGACCGTTTTGTTACCAACTCTAATCAGTAATTTACACTCGGAAATTTCTACAACTGAGATCATCCTTAAATTATCCCCTCTTTATGGTATTTTTCTCCTCTCTCTTTTCTTAACTTACCGCAATACCCTTTTTAGAAAAGAGGTCATTCAAAAGTATCAAGACGCAAACCGACATAAAAATGATCTAAGAAATCTCATCAACTCAATCAACAAATCATCAAGTGTCCTTCAAACCAATGCCAAAGGAGTTATTTTTGAAGTAAATGATAGCTTTTGTAAAACCTTTGATTATGAAAGAGAAGATCTCATTGGTCAAAATTATGAAATATTTGAGTCTTGGTTTGATAGCCCAGAACACTATAGAAATATTATGAACATCATTAAATCAGGAAACCATTGGTGTGGTGAAATTTGTCATCAAGATCAAAAAGGAGGAAAACGGTGGGCCTTTATGGCACTAACACCCCGCTTGGATCAAAGCGGAAACATCTCAGGTTTTATTTCACTTCTCAACGACATTTCTGAACAAAAAGAAATCGAAGAACAACTTCAAAATCAGATAAAGGAAGAACAAAAAAGAACAGCTCATCAGGCAAAATTAGCAACAATTGGTGAGCTTGCTGCTGGAGTTGGTCACGAAATCAATAACCCTCTTACCATTGCGAATGGACAAATCAGGACTTTGAGACGGGTACTTTCGGAAAATAATATAAAAGATGAGCGTAGCGAAATGGCAATTGGCGCCTATCAAGATGCCTCCAATCGCATTAAGAATATCGTTAAAGGCCTAAAATCATTTTCGCGAATGGATAGTGATGACTTTGAGGTGTTTGATTTAAAAGAAATGACTAAGTCCACTATTAATCTCGTAAAAGAGATCTATTCAAAAGAGGGTATCCAGATATCAGATCACTACCCTATCTCCAAAGAGAACACCTCTATTTTTGGAAATCAAGGTAAGATTCAACAAGTCCTTATGAACCTTCTTTCTAATGCAAAAGACTCTCTTATTGAAATGCATCCCAAATGGGATGAAAAAGAAAAGACTATTGAAGTAGAGTTAGAATGCCTCAATAAAGAGTTATCATTAAAAGTCACTGATAATGGAAAAGGCATTTTAGATAATGACGCTCCTAAAATTTTTGATGCTTTCTACACCACAAAAGATAGAAATAAAGGGACAGGAATTGGTCTCGCTATTTCAGAAAGAATTATCAAGGAGCATGAGGGTGATATTTCCTTTGAATCATCAAAAGAGAATACCACCTTTAAAGTTGAACTTCCCTATGCGATGAAACAAAAAAATAAAGCTATCCCTAGAGGCGAAAAAACAAAGAAGCCAAGACTAGAGATGAGAAAAATTCCCTAGATTTATCGATCAAAAAATTTGATGAAGATCAAATTATTGAAATCATAAATGAATGTTTACCAAATAGCCTCATCAAACTTCCCGCCTAAGGTTCAAGTTGACTACATTTGTGTTTACGACAAACGGTAGTTAGTCTCTATAACAAGCTGACAAAGAAGAAGAGACCGTTGCTATACCACCATCATTTTGAAGGCAAATATTACAACTATAAGCAGTTTCTCCGGATCCCATATCCCCTACGACGAAGACATCTACCACTTCATCACACTTTGTGAGTGGTCCCAAATAGATGAATTTTCCAACATGATCGAACTCTCTAAAGTTCTCATCCAAGTAATCATCAACAGCGCGGTTGATTCCCACCATCGCGTGGGAGGAGGAAACAAGCGTAAAGAGAAAAATAAGAATTAGTTTTTTCATGCTAGCTTAATATCTCTACCTAAAGACGTTGAAAAGTCATGTCCTCCCTAAGGGAATATATTACAAAAGACCACGCAACACGTTAAAACTTTTATCATTCTTTTACAAACCTCTTAATTTCACTGCTGTATCATGTTTCCAATAAGATAAGGAGTTCTTTATGAAGCCCAGCCAACGGGAAATTTTGTTTTCAAATGATGTCCTCGACGTCGTCAATAAAAAGTATCTCGCCTGCAAGGAGCCGCAGAATACGTGGCAACCAACTGATTACCTGCCTGACTTTTCAAAAGAAGACTCTTTGGGAAGAATCCTCAAACTTCAGGAGGACTCTCGAAATCTATCCGACGCTTTTTTCATGGCCCTGGCCGGAAATATGATCACAGAGGAAGGTCTTCCCACATTTCTTACTTGGATTAATCAAAACGATCACATTGGTGACAAGAGCGGTGTTGATGATCATGCCTGGGCGAAATGGGCGCGAGCTTGGAGCGCAGAAGAAAATAAGCATGGAGATATTCTTCACAAGTATCTCTATCTCTCAGGGCGGGTAGATATGCGTGCGATCGAAGTTTCTATTGGCGAATTTATACGTAACGGCTTTAGCACCAAAACTTTAAACGATCCTTACCGAGGTATGATCTTTACCTCTTTTCAAGAAAGGGCCACTAGAATCTCTCATTCTCGTCTCGCCATGGATGCTAAAAAAGTTGGTGATGATTCTCTGGCCAAAATCTGCCATGTCGTGGCAGCAGATGAAGGTAGACATGAAGCCGTTTATCAATCCTTTGTTCAAGAGATTTTTTACCAAGACCCAAGTGAAATGATGATTGCCTTTAGAGAAACCATGAAAACTGGTATTACAATGCCCTTAAGTGCCACTGGAGCAGAGACCTTTCAGTTTTTCTCCAAGGTAACAGAAGCCCTAGGAATGTATACTTATGGTGACTACATTGAAATCCTAGAGTTTCTTATAAAGAGATGGAATATTGCCAAGATAAAAGGACTCAACGATGAAGCCAAAGAAGCCCAAGATTATCTCTGCGCTCTCCCTGAGCGGCTTAAGAGAATCGCTGAAAGAAAAAAGCCCCAAGACATAGAATCGATCAAAGATCCACTCCTATGGGTTCATAAAAATGAAAGGATTATTCAAGAAAATCAAGAAGAGAGATTATTTTTTAACTAACCTTTGCTTCATCAACTAGCTTAATAAGACCTTCAGAAAGCTCTTTTAGTTGTTGAGCAGATTTTAGCGTTGAGTCTGCTCCTTGGGAGTTCTCTTCAGCAACATTAGCAACGACCTTTATGGTTTCAGAGATTTGTTTTACACCCTCCGAAGATTCAGACACGATTCTGCTCACTTCAGATGTTGCAGCACTTTGTTCCTCTACTGCAGCAGCTGTGGAAGAAGAAATATCACTTAAAGTATTAATTAACTCTACGATTCCATTAATGGCCTCTACAGAATGAGAGGTCGAAGACTGAACATTTCCAATCTGCTCAGAAATCTTACTCGTTGCACTTCCAGTTTGCTTAGCCAATTCTTTCACTTCATTAGCAACTACGGCAAAGCCTTTTCCAGCCTCCCCAGCTCTGGCTGCCTCAATTGTAGCATTGAGAGCTAAAAGATTAGTTTGCTGAGCAATAGAGGAGATCATTTTTATAACCGCACCAATCTCTTCACTTGAATTATTTAACGTACTCATGATTTTATTAGTTTCACCAGATTTACTCTTAGCCTCATTTGACTTATTAGAGCCCTCAAGTGCTGAAGTTGAGATTTCTTTAATGGACGCATGCATCTCTTCCATTGAAGCACCCACAGAGTTAATCCCCATACTCACTTGCTCTACAGCTGAAGCTGCTGTTTGAGATTGTTGCATTGTTTGGTTCGCACTTTCACTCATCTGAATAGCTGTCGCAGAAAGTTGTGAGGAAGATGAAAGTAGCTCTGTAGCAGCTTTTTCAAAGGAGGCTACTAAATTATTATAGGCTTCTTTCTCCTTTGTTAAATCAGTTGCATACTTCACAACCTTAACAACTTTACCATCTATATCTATGAGAGGATTGTAACTAGCGTTTATCCAAATCTCTTTTCCGTCTTTCCCCAATCTCTTATATTCTCCAGAATCAAATTCGCCTCTGCCGAGTTTTTCCCAGAAGGCCTTATACTCCGAAGAATTTGTTTAACTAGATTCACAAAACATCCTATGATGTTTTCCTCTAATTTCATTTAACGTATAACCAACTGTTTGAAGAAAATTTTCGTTAGCTTAAAGTATAGTTCCATCTGGTGAGAACTCAATAGCTGCAAGAGACTTATCAATTGCATTAATTTTACTTTCATAATCACTACTTTTAATTTTTTGCTCCGTTATGTTGGAGGCAAACTTCACCACCTTAAAAGGATTGCCTTCACCATCAAAAATCGGATTATAAGAAGCATTGATCCATACCTCTTCACCATTTTTACCAAATCGTTTATATTCTCCAGAGCTAAATTTACCAGCGCTCAAATTTTGCCAAAACTTTTTATACTCATTTGATTGGACATATTCGGGATCACAAAATATTTTATGATGCTTCCCCTTTATTTCATCTAAAGTGTACCCTACTGTCTGAAGGAAGTTTTCATTGGCAGATAAAATTACACCATCAAGATTGAATTCAATAATAGCTTGTGCGCGATCAATAGCATTGATCTTTCCTGAAAAATCAAAATCTCTTGATATTTTTTCAGTATTGTCTTGAGCAAATTTTACCACTTTAATAACTTTACCTTCGCTATCACATATGGGTGTATAGGAGGCTGAAAGCCATAATTCCCTTTTATCTTTAGTGTATCTTTTAAATTCACCAATTTTGGACTCTCCTAAGGAAAGATCTTTCCAAAACTTTTTATATTCTAAGGATTCTGCGTAGTCTGAATCACAAAAAATTCTATGGTGTTTTCCAATAACATCATTTTCACTGTATCCCATGGCCTTAAAGAAATTATCATTTGCACAAAGAATATTACCTTCGGGAGTAAACTCAATAACAGCATAATTTTTATGAAGGGCCTTTAGTAAGGAGGTGTCCTCATATATCTTGTCTTTTACTTTCGTGGCTGTGGACATCTTCTCTCCTTAAATAGTTTTGGACAAATCATCTTAAATAGTATTTTTACAACCTCCCTATCGGATTCATTACAGTTTTAGTGATGAAAATAATCATATTTTCTTAACACTTGAACAAGTTTGCCACTGCTGATCCCTGCCCAATTTCCTCAGTCATCATGTAAAAAAACTATCAATTCTTTCATCTTTACACGTCATTACACCCTCTATATAAGGATGATCTCAAAAATACTTTAAAAGGAAACTAGTCTATGAAGACTCTAGCTATAATATTACTAACTTTTCTAACACCTCCCACATTTGCCAATATAAGTGGAGAGATCGTTGCTGATATAACTGAAACAATCAACTATGAATTTTCTGGAGCTAGCGGTGCTGTCACCTCCATGAAATGTATTAATCACTTTGTAGGAATCCTTTGCTATGGCTCTCTTGAGTTCTCTGAGGAAGAAACCTACACCTGTGAAGAAACATATTACTACCTAGGTTTTGGCCAGATGACTTACAAAAGGCTTTGCTCAAATTGCTGGTTCAATGAAGACGACGCTGATATATTCAAGCCAAGCTGCCATTAATTCAAAAAAGTATATTAATTCTAAATACTTATAGCTCTTTAGGGCATGTAAAAGGGTAACACTATGTTGAGCCAAACCCCCTAAAACGCTATCTTATGCCTAAAATTAAAAACTCAAAACAAGGCTTATCGATGAGAAACCTCGTATTGCTTTTATCACTTTTTATCAGTGCTAATGCTTTTAGTTCTATCAATTATATTCATCAGTTCTTTCCCTTAGAGTCTGGTGAGCAAGGAATTCCCATGGCCATAGCAAGAAATATGACCATTCCAGCTGGCCAAAAGTCGATCACTCTTTACCAAGGACACGAAGATGATGTTCCCTATCGCTGGAAACTCGTTTTCAGAAAAACAAGTAATCAAATGAGAGAGCTTAAACTCTATAGCCGATTCATGATGTTAGATGCAAAGGCGACCACTGGAAACTGTAATAAAAATTCAGCTATCACCCACAGAACAGTCAAGTACTACGTGGACCATGAGCTCATTGATTATATTGAATACAATTCTGGTGTACTTCGCATGAGTGAGAGACGATGTGTGTTTAGACATGATGTAACTAGTGACCTCGGTTCCCGTTTTCAGGAATTGGGAATAGGTGTACTGGGCTTTCCTAGTAGGTAAGCTGATACTCCAACAAAAAAAGGGAGATTGTCATGGCACAGATTAAAATTGCCCTCCTTCTA
>JASBRV010000128.1 GCA_030149295.1 Bacteriovoracales bacterium
AGTTAATAAAGCTATCTATGAGTAGATTCTTTTCAAGCTTGGAGATGATTTTATAAAAACCAGAAAAACTACCAGAGTACTCTGCTTCTTCTTTTAGGTCTTTGATGTTTAATATTCTCCACCTTTTGAGGGGCATTAAAAGATCAAAGTAGCTTGGTTTTATCTTTTCAAGGTAATACAAAATTCTTCTCCTATTCAAAAATGGCGTTTGCTCCCTCTGCCTGTTTATTTGTAACAGGCAGAGAAAGCTCCCTGACTTTGAAATATCTAATATTGAGCAGATCAACTCTTTTTGGAATTCTTTGAAGCAGTACACATTGTCCAACTCTCAAACTTCTAAGGACATTACTGTGCACCATAAATTCTTCAACTTCTCTAATTGTTCCCATGCTCATCTTTTGATCATTTTCGATAACATGGGTTTTCTTATCCGATCTTACCGTCCCAAATGTTCTGGCAAAGAACTCCGTATGGGCTGGTACAATCTGATTAAAAATAAAAAGGTTATTGGTATTTTCAAATATCTGTGAGGTTAAAAATGGTGAGATACGATCAATGTCAGACGGTCCTTGGGTGGCATAAGTGATTTCCATTCCCGCCTGACGACACTTGTTTTGCAAATCAATAAATCCTTTGTGAATAGTGCTTGAAAGCTCATCAAAAACAATTGAAATAGGCCTTTCTTCTGGATTAATTAAACCTGGGACTTTTTCAATTAGTGAATCCTTGGCATGAGTTAAAAGACCTCCAAAGAAAACCTTATTGAGGATATGTCCGCTTGAACTGTGACCCATTGAAGAAATACCAATATAGATACAGGTATTTTCCATTCTAAGTTTATTAAAAGTAAGAGTGTCCTTGCCTTCATAATTAAGTAGAGCTCCCAAGGAACTTTTGGAAACCTTACCAAGTTGATTAATGAGTCCTTTAATATTTTTCTTATTAGTGTGCTTACTAAGCTCATGAACAATATTGTTAAAAGTAACGGGAATATCATTATCTTTTAAGGCATAAATAACTTCATCGAGTGCTTGGATGGATTCATTTTTATAGAATGGCTCAGACCATTCAAGAGCATTAATAATTCGATCACTAATATCATCAATGTCACCCTCTAAAAGAGGATTAAAAGGAGTGGCATCTTCTGAAATATCGGTAAAAAGATAGAGCTTTTTATTTTGTGAAGCACACATCTTTTTAAAGACGTTAACAGACTCAGTATTGGCCTTGGGATCAAAATAAATAACAGGTTTGCCGCTCCTTAAAGCATGATCTATTAATACTCTAAGGCAGACAGTCTTTCCTGAGCCGGTGGAGCCAATAACGGCAGTATGCTTCCCGGTATTCAATTCATTTAAATGAAAGAATCTTTTATTATTGGCCGAATAGCCCAAATGCTCTTCATCTTCTGAACTCTTTTTGCTCTTTAAATGCCTTTGCTCGACAGGTTTGGATGAGAACTCACCGTGAAACTTAAAAGCAATATAATTTCCAAGCTTTCCCATGAGAAAGTTCAAGAGATGCCCTAAAAGTTCCACCAGTAGACTTATAATCTCATTAAGGAGATCACTAAAAGGCGAGACTATATCAAAACCAGTGTCTGACTGTTTCGTTTTATTATTTCCATAAGACATAGAAATTCCCTTTAAGGCAATGCCTTAATTAAAAAATACAAACTTTAAACTTGGATTACTCTAGGGACTTCGCTCTTTTTAAAAGCTCCCTAATAGATCGCTCCATATACAAGACAGCAATAATACTACCTACTAATGAGAAAATAATTTGCACGACAAACATTGTGGTGCCAGGCTCATAAGTTTTACCGACGATATGCCCGATGTTCATGGCCACAAGAAGTGGGTAAATCAAATAGCGCATAAGTTCTAAAACTTTAACCTCTTCTAAAATGTTCGCTCTTCGATGTTCGTTGAAGGCCATTACAGATTCAGAATAATCCTGCTCATTCATCTTCTTATCAAATTTGTGATAGCGATAAAGAGTATAGGAAGTCACAACAAATAATAGCAGTAGGCAAATAGAAATGATCCAATTCGAAGTTAAAACACTAGCAGATAGGAGCATCAGCAAAATGGCCACTAGCTTTGATTTTTCTATTACCTGAGACTTTTTCTGTCCCTTTCTATACGTCTCAACCTTTTGAAGAAAATCTTCTTTCGAAAAAGAATTCTCTCCCTCAGGAGCAGAGTTAAAGGCGCTAATTATGTCATCCAAACTTTTACTCATTTAAACCTCTATTGATATACTCTTGGGCCTTCTTGGTAATCCTGGCCTTGGCATTGCTCACACTTCCTGGAGTCATCCCCACGATGTCTGCTATGTCTTTCACACTTTCACCCAGAATCATGAGCTTAAATATCTCCTGCTCCTCGGCCTTCAAATAGCCTTCTAAGGCGTGCACAATCTGTTTGGCCTCATTAGCCCCTGCTTGCCGTGACTCAGGATGATTTTCTTCGTAGTACTCATCAAAAGTCGCCAATTTAGCGCGATTAATTTCCTTTCCCTGATGAGCCTTAATCCTATTAATCGTTATGCGCTTTACCCATGCCTCAGGAACAATCTCCTTTTGCTTTAGAAAACTTGAATTTGAATCAACTAGATGAAACATGATCTCCTGAACGAGGTCTTCGCATTTTTGTGGATGGCGCTCATCAAAAGAGCAGCGCTTTTTAATCCAACCCATGTTTTTCTCAATCGCCTGCCAAAGACGATCATCTAAGACCTCTTGCATTATTCTCCAACAAGTTATTTGTTGCCTTCATTCATCAAGTACGTTGAGAACCCATTATATCATCGAAGAATTACAAAAAATTAGATAAAAGTCATAAAAACAATATGTTACTAATTACTTAGTATCGCAAATCTAACACTCTTCAAAACCTTTTAATTTTGCTATGGTTTTGTCTTGAACTGTATCTTGGATTATTAACGTTATGGGGAAAACTAAAAGTGAAGAAGCCTTTGAGCGCCAAACACAAGAAGCTGTTGAGCTTGGTCGCAAAAATGCAGAAATAATAGGAAATGGACATAAATGGTGTAAGCACTTTCGCTGCGAAATAACCTCTTATGGGATGCTTGCGGAAATGTATCAACTACCGATAGGCAGTCATAGAGTGTCCTGTAAATATACCTCTCATTGTGTTGAATCAATGAATTTACCTTGGATCATACCAGATTTTATTATTAAGGCATGCTCTCAATGTGAAGCAAGGGAATCAAATGGGGGCGACTTTTGGGGGAATGAAATATTAAGAAAACATGAAGAGAAACAAGAAGAAAATAGGCTAAAAAATATCTCTTTTAAAGAAAAACTTAGGAATATCAGAGAAGAAAAAAGAAAAATACCAGTCGATGCAAAATTAAAATCGAAACTACATGAAAGGCAAATCCTTTCATTCGCAGAAGACTTATTTGCCGATGACAATACGGAGTCATCAGAAGCATTCCAAAGTTTGGTTGAGTCTGCAAAAATTGGAGCAGACTTATTTACAGAGCCTTTAATTGATCTCTTAATATCTCAATTTGACGACGCTCTTTATTCAAAGCAGTGCATAGATATATGTATTCAGCTTATCCCATATCGAAAAGACCTCCATGAAAGACTAGTAGAAAATGCCAAAAAAGTTATTCTTTATGGGAGAGATATTGAAGAGGCATCCTCTTTAATAGTTCAACTCCCAGGACAAAAACCAGAACTAAATGATGAAGAGTTAACTAATCTTATAGGTAATCAATTTAGAAGAAGAATTTTTGGAGATGGAGAGCGAGGACCTAAGTATGTTAACGCGACAAAGCTAATAGCTTTAGTTTATGACAAAAAGCCAAGCAACGTTGTAGGAGTAATTAAAAAATTATTGCTCGTTGACAGTAAAGAATCAAGGGTGAATATATGCAAAACTATTCAAGCATTGCAACTAATAACTCCAGGAATAGGTTTAGACCTCCTGCCTATAATTGTAGATTCACTAGAGCTACCTGATGACAGATATGAAGAAAGTGCAGATGGGTGTGCGAGAAAATGCATTGAGGACACCTTTTTAATTTATCCTGAAGAAGTAGACTCTTATCTAAAACAAGAATTTGAAAAAAGGCGTGTCGCAGTAAAGGATCAAATAATTTCGATCTACAATGATCTAGCAAGGTCAATTGACTACTCCGACAAATACTCTAAACGAAAGATTTGTAATGTGGGTAAAGTTGCATCCATTATTTGTAACAGATCTATTTCTTTATTCAAAAGCAGTTATATTGACGTAAAGTTTAGACTTGATTTATGTGAAGCATTTAACAAGTCATTGCGAAGTTTAGATAAATCCGAGAGAAACAAGTATTTTGATAACATACTTGGCTATTATACTACCATTTCAGAAGAGGACTTACCTCCAAAGAAAACCAAAATATGGGTACCGGGTGATCCAATCGATAACTCACCTCAACTTGATGCACTGGAGGCCATGAACGAAAAAACAAATTGGTCACGATTTAAGAGTATATTGCTTGAATCAATAGGTGAGATAGCGTTGGGGGATGAAGAACACCTAAACTCAATTCTTAAAATCTATGAAACACTTGATTCTGTAAGAAATAATCAATTCAAGGCCGGAATTACTACATTGCTTGGTAAAATTGGGAAGGAAAGCCAACTACTTCCAAAGGTTTTACCAACAATTTCTCATGCCCTTATGGACGGAGCATCTCAAATAAATAGAGCAAACGCCCTATACTCCCTAAGAGAGATATATATGTATTCAGGAGAAAATATTCCTGAAAATATTGCGGATGCTATGATACTGCATTTGATCGATTCATACGTAGTTGTCCACAAGTCAGCAGTTGAAGCTTTAAACAGATGCAATCCTTATCTTTCAGACAAACAAAAAGAAGAAGCTCTCGTTAGATTGTCAAATCTTGGAAAATTGTACATCAATGAACCTTACTTTCTTAAAGATATATTCGAGCTAATGTTGAAAATTAGTGGTGAAAGCAAGAGATTTTTTTATTTTTCTATCTCTCAGATCAAGTCAACATTTCCAACAAAGGAAATGTTTGTAGATTACGATATCGTCGAATCTTTATTATGGAGAACGTCAAAAAAACTACAAGTATTTAATATCGTTATTGATTTTGTACTTTATAATATCAACACCTACGGAAGAGACAAATATAACTCTTATGAGCATAGTAAACGAAAGAAGATGTTTGACTGGCTTTTTGATATACCTAAAAATGTATTCGAATATAAAAAGAATGATATTTTAATTGCTGCGCAAGACTTGGCGAAAAAAGATCCCTGGGAAAGTCTTCATTTTTCTGCTTTATTTAATCAATTTGAAGAATATTACTTGGAAAGCAAAGTTCTGACGGAAGCCAGCAAGTCTACATCTACAGAAGTTCAAACAAAAAAATTCTCAAAGGAGTTAGAGAAAGTATCTATCTATGCAATGCTTAACCATAATGTTTGTGTTCGCAATAGAGAGGGAGTATCTAAAAAATTACAAGAATTCAGGAGTAAGTTAAGTGAATAAGTTCTCTTGTGACTTTAAGATTGCAATGAATAGTTCAATGGTGGGATTTGAAATATTGGATTTTATGCACTCCGACAAAGAACCTAATCTAGAAGATATGGAAAGAATCGAGAAAATCATTAAAAGCATAAATAATTTTATTATCGAACGACCTGAAGAATTCAAATCTAAGGCTGAATTGTTTTTGTCGTTTTTTAAATTGTTACTTTGTGACCTTAAGGTACTAAAAATAGCAGAGCAAGGTGGTAACCTTTTGCAAGAAACAGAAAGACTTAAGGTATTGTATAAAGAATTCAAGTTTAAATTCTCTAATGTATCAGATTCATGCTTTGAAAAAAAGAACGCTAGTAAACTAGATGAAATCGAAAGTTTCGACCGTAGGTTTACACTAGGATTAATGAAAGAAATTCCGTTTCAGACTTCCTATTTAGGATACTCTGACTTCATGAAAAATTTTAGACAAAGGTCTCATTTTAGAGAAGAAACGACAGACATGAAAGGGCAAATAAAAGCTTCTCCTCTAGTTAAAATAATAGCTTACTTAGATAATGATCCGCTCGTTTCTGTAAAAAGAATTAAGCCAAATAAAATATACTCATTAAAACTTGCGATTAGAGGAAGATTTTGGCCTGAAAATGCTAAAAATTTAAGTTTGGATTTTATTTCTTCATGTCCATCAGATCAATACTCTTTATCAAAATATATACTTGAAAAGCCATCTAATTTTACTGGTATGGATTTTGAGGAGACAATCACTGGTGAAATACAATTCAAGACAGGCCAAAGTATTACTTCCGATAATTTGTGTTTCATAATTAGCCCCTTATTTAATATGGAAGAAGGCCAAAAAAAGGTAAAGTGTATTGGTACTAACCAGCTTTATTTTAAAGTAAGAGATAGTGATTTAAGCCCCTATAGTAGTGGTTACAATAAAATTGATCAGCATATTATAAGTCTATTAGATGAGTTAAGCTCAAGCGATATTCAAGAAGATGAAATCCAAGATTTGGTTCCTTTATTATCTGCAATTACAAACCTTGTAGGAACGTATACACAGTCTGCCATTTTTAAGGAAACAAGTTCAGTTGCGGAATCTTCATTTCAAAAAGAAGTGTTGAGAGATTTGAGGATAAGACTTGGACAAGAAGTCGAAGAGCATACAAAACAAGTAGGTGGTTTTACTGATTTAAAATATAAAGGCATTGTTATCGAACTTAAAGTCGAAAAAGAAAACGGGGACCGGCATACAATATGTACAAAGTATACAAAGCAACCAACTCAATACCAAGGGGTTGAGGCCAAGCAAGTTTCTATTGTTATAGTGCTCGACTTAACTGAAAAAGTTCAACCACCAGGAGATATCAGAAATGATGTTCTTTTAGTTGATGTAGAAACTCATGGGGGCAAAGAAAAGAAGTTCCCATCTAAGGCAATTGTTTTTGTTATTAATGGTAATATTAAGAGCCCATCAGAATATTCTAGATAGTAATATTTTTTATCTTCTTAAATGAAGATTTAAAATTCTAAACATTTCATCAACACCTCTTTTCACTTTATGTTGATCCATCATGTTGAGAGCCATATCTTTATTAAGTTCATAGGTATCAAATACTTGAAACATATCAAAGCAATATTGAAAGACCTCTTCTTTTAAGTTGTTGATATCTAAAAAATAAGAAAGGGGCTTTTCAATTTCTCTATTGAATTCATTAACGGAGCAAATTCGGTCTGGATGAGGAGGCATGTATCTACTTTTACTTGCAATACTCAGCTTTCGATTTAATATCCCACCGTGTTTTAAGCTAATTTTTACATTTTGTGTATTTTCAGCCCCGAGATATAAATATAAAGCCGCTGTTCTTGCTAAAGCCTCAAATACCCTCACTAGTCTAGTATCAATAAAAATCGAAGAGCTGTCTCTACGATCTTCGAACAAAGTTTGAAGAATAAATAACTCGCTATTTAAATTTAAGCTCCAGTTATCTAAGGATTCATCTGTTTTAATGATTGCCTCAATTCCACCGTCAAAGGGCTTTGGTTTGTAATCATCAACGTCCATTACAAGACCTACAGACCATCCAAATCCACGGACAGAGGTCTCTCTCATTGCAGTAATTAGGTCTCCTAATGCACAGTTAAACCCTACAAACCCAGGTAAGTGACTATTTAATTCCATGTAAGCATTGTTTTCAATCATACTCATTGCCTATTTTATTCTTAGATACTTATCAAACTTCTTTTTCGATTCTTCTAATTGTTCCGTCAACCACTTTAGTTTCTCCATTTCTTTGTCAACTATTTGTTTTCTTTCTGGACCAACAGGAAGTGCTCTTATCCCAGTTAATTTCCTTTGAAGCCTTCTCATTTCAAATGACTCTTTGTAAATTTTATCCACATAATCCCTTATATCTTCTTCAAACAAAAAGTAATGTTCTTCAAACTTCCATCTGAAATCAACTAGGTCTTGAGTATTAACTACTGCGTTTTGAACAACAGAACTTAGGTACTTTTTTAAAGCTTTAAAAGCATCAAACCTTTTCTCATATAGGTCGTACTTAGCCTTGTTCTTTGCTAATTGCCATTGTTGATAGGCTATTATCGCCACACCTGTACCAAGTATTACTTGGCTAATTTTTGAAATGCCTTCAATAACTGATGGACATCCTTTAGCAGTACAAAAAATTGCTTCTACAAAACACATACTTCTCTTTCTCTCAAACTTTGAAGTTCTTCAAAAGCTCTTTAAAGAGATAAAGCTGACTATCATCGAGTTGCTCAATAATTATGACGCAAGAATCAACTATATCATCCCTTAAATGAGTTCTATTTAAATTAACGTGAAATGACTCAAATTGATACCCATAACTCTCAACAATATGTTTAATCCTCTCTTTGGAAAGTTCAATCCTACCGTTTTCAATATGGCCGATGGTGGGGCGAGAATAGCCACAGAGGCGAGAGGCTTCATCCTGGGAGATTTTTTTCATTCGGCGCATGGAGCGTAATACTTTGCATTCTTTGGTGATTATTTTTTGGTAACTGCGCCGGTCTGAATTGGTAAGGACACGTCTGGTAAACTGGCGCTTGCGCTTTTTTATTCCCTCCTTATCGATGATTCTTTTGGCCCTGATGAAATCTAAATAGGACAGTCCATAGGCCTTTACGATCTGCTCTATTCTTTCTTTGGGAAGTGCCGTCCGTCCATTTTCTATAGCTCCAATTCCTTTTGAAGAGAGGCCCAGCTTTTCGCCGGCCTCCTTCAAGGTCAAATCTTGCTTAAGCCTCAGTTCTCTAATAGCCAGTTGGTCGGAAGTAATGACTTTCTTAGCGCAGCGTTTTTTGTTTCTTGTTTTCATAAATTTGTTCTCCTTCAAAGAATTAAGGGGAAACTGGATTAGCCATGTTAGCCAGCGTCCCGCCATTAAAATTGTTCTTTGAATTTAGAAGGTTGCACGTCCAAGGCTAATCCGGTCACTGTGCACAAAAGGAGGGCTAATCCGCGTAGCCAGATTTTTGGCTACGAAAAGCCAACTCCAGTCATTTCCAGTCACAATGGTTAGTTTGAACAACAGCAGAAACGAAGACCAACGCCTAGATATCAAGTGATTGATTTTCTAAGTGTTTGGAATGGTGTCAACGATGTCTTTTTGAATTTTGGGCATAAAAAAAACCCGTTCAAAAAAGACCTAACGGAAAATGGTGGACCCTAGCGGGATCGAACCGCTGACCTCTTCGCTGCCAGCGAAGCGCTCTCCCAGCTGAGCTAAGGGCCCCTTGAAGTGAGTTAGAAATTTAAGAAAGTTTAAGCCTTTAGGCAAGGAATTTCTTCAGGCTTCAGCATATTTTTCCGCTCTGGGTCATCACTAACTCTTAATTCAACTGAACTCTCATGGGCACGATAAGTCCTGTAGTTTGAAACTTATAGGAGTAAATAATGGCAGGAAAGTGGACAGCGCAAGTACAAGTAAAGTGGAATAAGGAGGCCCAATCGGATCAAAATTGGGAATGGCTTAAAGACTGGAGTGAAGTGAAGTGGGCCTGGTCAACAATGGGAGACTGGGACATGACTCTATGGCTCGATGTCGAAACTCCTTCTCAGCTTGAAGCGTTTGTTCATGAAAAACTAAGAACGAAAGGTTGGGTGGAAGACACTAAATCAACTTGGACCAAGGAGGTTTGGGCCGCGTAGGCACAAACCAATGGATAATTCTAAACTCTTTATTTAAGAGTTAGAAAACCCCGGGGTGTCATTGAATCAAGGTTGATCATGCCCCGGGTTTCTTTTTTTCTTAATCTCATCGATCCACATAAGTAACGCCGGTAAAAAAACCATATCGATAAAAAGTGCAGTCGTAAGCACAAAAGCACAGAGCATACCGAAGTTAACATTAGGAACAAAATCACCAAAATAATAAATCCCAAAGCCCGAAGCCAATATAATTGTCGTCACGAGAAGAGCCGATCCCGTGTAAGTAAAAATGGTCGCCATAATATCAATCTCAGACAGACCTTCTTTTTTAAGGCGATAGTAATTACTTAAAAAGTGAATGGTATCGTCTACCGCAATTCCTAAACATACGGAGAAAACCAAAGCTGATCCAATATTAAGATCAACTTTTGCCGCCACCATAAGAGCTCCACCGATCACCAAAGGAAGGACATTGGGAATGAGAGAGAGAAGACCAATTTTAAAAGAGCGAAAGATAATCATCATAAGAAGTGCCACTAAAAACATGGCCATAAAAATGGAGCGCACAAAAGTCTCAACAATGTAGTCCATCATCCTTTGAAAGAGATAGAACTTACCCGTCGCTTGAAGATTAAGTCCATGTTTTTTTCCCATCTCCTTAAGATCATCAATATGCTTAAGCCAACCTCTCGTATCGTAAATTGACCATAAGACAGACATACGAATTTTATCTTTTTTTAGCGTCATGCGATTATTGAGATCCATTCCCTGGGGTAGGCTCATGGAATAGAGAAATAATTCCTCCGCCACGACCTTTTGATCATCAGGTAGGCGATAAAACTCTTCTTTTCCGCCATTAAGGTTTTTGTTCATATCCTTGATGATATCAATGATGTCTACAGTCTTATTCACATAAGGAAGAGCATCCACCTCATTTTTGAAAGCCTCCACTTTTTTCAAAAATTCTGGATCCTTAATACCGTCATCACGGCCACTGTCGATAATAAACTCGGGACCAGTATTTCCACCAAAGACCTCTTTGACGAAATCATTGGCATGACGCAAAGGCTGATTGTAAGTGAAGTACTCATAAGGGTTCGAGTTCACGTTGATCTTTGTGCTCATATAAAGAGTGGTCACTGAGAAGATCGCCATCACGATAATGATTTTTCCTTTGTGCCGGTTGAGAAAGTGAGCCGCACTTAGGGTTTTAGGATGGAGGTCGCCTTCATTATTTCCAGTGAGATGATGAAAATGCTTGGGAACCTTAAAGTTTATGAAATACATCAAAGGGCCCATCAAAAAGATGGTAATGATCCAAGCAATAAAGCATCCGATCCCAGCAAGGGTTCCCAGCTCTCTTACCGGCACCAATTCCGTAACCGTGAGGCTAAAGAAACCAATCATGGTTGAAACACTGGTTAAAAAGGTAGGAATGAGATTTTTGTGGATAGCAAAGAAAGCGGCCTCTTTGCCATCCATGCCTCCGCCTCGAAAATTAAAATAAGTCACTAGTATGTGCACACTATCGGCAATACTGATGGCAATAAGGATGGCTGGAAGGATGGAAAGGATATTGTTGTAGGTATAGCCCATTAAAAAGGCGGCACCAAAAGTACTCACGAGGCAAAGAACAGTTACTCCAAAAGGAAAGAGCATCGCAATAAAGGAGCGAAAAGTAATCAAAAGATAAATGATTATCATGGCAAAGAGCATAGGAAGAAAAATCGCCCCATCACTATTGGCCACGGATCGAAAGGCATCATTGACTGCTGCCTCACCTACCACATATGTTTTAATATCTTCCCTCTTTTCATATTTTTTTAAGATTTCCATCGTCGAGTTAACGATAGTTTCATAATTAGGTGAGCCTGTGAGAGTGGGAACAAGACGAGCAAAAATCATCGCCGCTTTTCCATCCTCACTAATAAGGTAATTGGGCATCACTTTGTGGTTGAGGGCAATCTCTCTTCTTTCCCGTAGATAATCGGAGCTCAATTCTTCATCATGAAAGAAAGACTCGACAAAGATATTGTCATCCTCAGCATAGGAATAATTGTAATTGGAGAGGCTCTCCACCCTAATGACTTCGGGGACCTTCCACATGGCCTCTGTAATTTCTTTCAGAGCTGTTGCGGCTTTGGGGCTAAAGATTCCTTCAGGAGCATGAAGGGCAACAACGATACTTTCATCATTTCCAAACTGGCGCTCAAAGCTATTGAGAGTTTTAATAAGTGGATCCGTTTCCCGAAACCAAATACGAACATCGTATTTTTCTTGAAACTTGGCCAAACCTGGTGCCAATAAAGCGACAAAAATAAGGGTGAGAATAATGGAGGTTTTCTTATATTTTTCGATGGTGCGACAAATTGTTGTCACCATCCCCGGCTTTATTTCGTAGCTCATCCATGGGCCCTTTTAAAAGTAGCGATTCAAATTAATCAGGACGTGATGGGCACCATCAAGACTTTCCAATCCTAAGGGGACACTTCCCTTTTGATCGGCATCGTAGATTCTGAACCCAGCGCTGACCTTCCAAAAATCGCTTAAACGTCGACTGTAAGAGAAATTATAAAGCCTTTCATCATCTCTCTCAATATCGTGAATAACCGAGATAAAGAGTTCAGATCCCATAATGTCGTTAAAAGTATGGCGCAGTCCAAGGAGCACATCTCTTTGAAAAATGCCCAATTGTGCCCTTTCCTCTTTAGTTGTGCCAACAATGCCACCCCCTTCAAAGAAGAGAGATGTATCACCGGCACCGATATTAATGGGAAGAGTGTACTCAAAGCCCATGGCCACTTCCCCATGATCGAGGGGTCGACGCTCTCCGGATGCTGTCAAAATCGTCATGTCATTTTGAAACCAACGATAAGCACCCTCAAATTTTACGAGGAGATTAGAAAAAGCGTACTGAAGAGTACCCCCTGCCTGAGTTTTCTTAAAATAATAAGGCGTGGGATTAATGCGAAAGGCATTCACATCCGCTGGCACAAAGCGATTGGCAAGTACATTAAAAGTATAATCGTTTGTTCCCACTAAGGGAGTGTTTCTGTCTATATGGTGAATAAGATGAAAACTGAGATCCCCATCATCGAGCATCATTGTCATTCGAGCCCCCCCTTGAGGAACCCACTCATCATCAATATCATTTCCATTCACCGCTTGGGGTGTCGCCAGATCAACGCCAAAACCAAGACGTGAGCGATTGCCGGGAAATTGAGGTTTTTGGAAACGAGGCCAGAGAAAAAAGCTTAGTGAACCCCAATTAAAGAAACCTGAAACTTCTAAAGTTAGCTCCCCAAGTTTTTCAAAATACTCAAGGTCAGAATCAAAGTTACGTGAGTTCACCACATCCGCAGGATGAAAAGCCTCTGTCGCTGTCCAATTAAAAATTTTGTAACCAGCGAGGGCCAACCACTTTTGCTCACTATCCAGATAACGAGAGAAATAGAAGTCCTCTAATGCCATGAAGTCACGGTCACTATCTTTTTGATCCACGCGGGCAAAACCACGAAAGACATGGCGGTATTGCTCTGATTCATACACCGTCTCAAGCCTAGTAAAAACCAGAGCCCCAGTGTCTTCAGTACTTATATCTTTATCGTCGTCAAAGCGGCGCCATTGAAGAGAAACCTCTCCTTTATGAGACCATTCGGACGCAAAGGTTGCACTTTGAATGAGGGTGAGGAAAACGAGAAACTTAATCATCTCTTAAGGGCCGTCTTATTGAAATCACGAGTCTTGTGTTTAACGCCAATTTTTCTGTCTTTCCATTCAAAGATTGATTCTTTTTTAGTTTGAACATTCTTCATGTGAATCTTATTGGCTCGCCACATATTTTTTGCACCCGCTTTAAACTTTTTGAAGTTTGAAAAGTCAGCTGTTTTTAAAAGCTCATTCTTTCTATCGTAATATTCAACCTGAACCGGATTCATATACTCTTTTGAAACCTTCATCACCATGCGAGAGTATCCTGATTTGCTCTTAGGTTTTCTCTCAAGGAGCCAACCATCTTTTCCCTCGATTTTAATATCTTTAATCCACTTGTAGTCATATTTTTCGATCTCTTGTGAACCAAGATCTTCATAGGAAAATTCTGAACCCATAAATGAAGAAGACTTATTAGAGGAGCTAATTCTTTTTACTCTTCTAAAGGTGGGAAGATAGAGCCACTGATCATCATCATCATTCTTATGACTGTGAGTCAGCATTTTTGTGCCCTTAACATCCTGAGGATTTTCAAAGATAGAGATTGACTTGTCGCCGTCACCTTTAACCTCCATCACCATCCCCGTCATGATTCTGGTCGTTTTTGCCCCGTAGGCATCGATAAGAACCATTTCCATTTTTGATTCTTCTCCCACAAAGCCATCATTGGCCGCTTCCATTTTTTTGGCGATATCAAGACCTTTCTCTTCAGGAGTTGCTGCCATCACACAAAGAGAGATAAGGAGAGAAAAGAAAGTGAAAAGACGAATTGATCGCATAAAGACATCCTCGTATGGTCTTAATTTTGGGTGAGCATACTTTAACGAGTGTGAAGCATTTGAGCAATTCGATCTTCTTAGACTCAAGGTGTCCAAAAATCCATTATGCACTTGCCCATTTCACAATAAAAAATCCCCTATACCCTTGGGAAATACTGGGAGGACTTCATGAGCGTTTTTATCAACAGAACCATTAATATGAAGAAAATCAAAGCGATAGGCTTTGATATGGACTATACACTTGTGCGTTACGACGCAGAGGCCTTTGAGGAACTGACCCATAAGGAAGTCTTAAAGAAACTAACAAAAGTAAAAGGTTACCCTAAA
>JASBRV010000084.1 GCA_030149295.1 Bacteriovoracales bacterium
CTTCTACTTTCGCTTCTACTAAAGGAGGATTTAGTTACATCAGATTATCGTCTGTCTAAAATGCCCGATTATCTTTCTCGTCTTAAATTCACCGCCGAAGCGGTAAAATCTATTTTCTTATTCGAATGTCAAAGATCAAAATTCTTTTAAGCGAAGACAGTGAAACCCTGAAAAACTCAACAAAGCGTGTTTTTCATGGTTTAGACGCTGCAAGAGCGTTTCTTGTCATTCGCACAAGGCGGGATATTATAGATCGAAGGATCTCTCGTCAATACTTTTTTTACTTTTATTTCATTTTTTTTAGGAGTCGCAAAAAAATTACAAGCTTCGTATAATGGACTAAATGACAAGTGTTTTAAACGATCAAATCTTTCCTCAAAAGTTCCAAGATATCATCGGAAAGCTTCCTCACGCCTTGCTAACCAATGACTCCCATTCCAGTTCTTTTAAATGCATTCAAACGACCACTAATACTTACAAAAAAGACAAAAGCTATAGTCTGTATCAAATTTCGTGCTTGGTGCGACTCCTAGGCAAAAAACTAAACCTTTTTACCAATGACCTACTTAAAGAACTTCAAGAAGAAGCAAATGAATTGGCCATTATTTTTCGATGGGAAGAAAGTTTTAAAGTCATTATGATCATTGATACAGCTAAAGGTAATCCAAAAGAGCTAGTTCAATGGTTAAATGAAAAGGCAAATAAGGAGTCTATTAGCGAGGTTTTCACAAATCATCAAAGAGAACAGGAAAGAGAAAATCACAGACAAAGTAAGCGCTACAAGATTTGGCCATTAAATGCCCTGGTTGAATTCCCCATGGGAGACTCTAAACAATTCAGAGTGCATGATATTTCTTTAAGTGGATTAAAAGTTTTTTCTCATTCTCAGATGACCCTCAACCACTACCACCAAGTAAAGCTTATAATAAAAGGAAAGGAGCCCCTCCCCTTAAACTTAAAACAAGTGTGGCAACTCCCTTTAAAAGATGAAGAACAAAACAGCCCCTTTCGTTATAGAAGTGGCTACCGTATAAAGTTTTTCGACAAAAAAGATTTTAAAAAATGGCTAGGCTTTTTATACGCTTTTGACAAAATCAATGCCAAAAACCTGCTTTAATTGTTGATGATACTTTTCTTCAATCACTTTTGCTTTTTGAGCAGCATTTTGAATAAGATAAAATCTTTCATCACTAGAGCCTTTTTTTATTTGTTGAAAAAGTCCCTCATAATCATAAGGTTGAAAGAGAAGACTATCATGATTGTTCTCCATCAACTCTCCACTCCCCCCAAGACCAGTCGATATAACAAGGGTACCTGATTTAAAACCCTCAAGAATTACTCTTCCAAAGGGTTCAGGGTTTAAACTACTATGAATAAAAATATCTAGTTCACGAAAGATTTCATCTGGATTTTTAAGACCTCTAAACACAACAAAATCAGAATCAAATTTATTCACAAGTTTTATAAGACTTTCTTTGTAATGAGAATGAGCCCCTTTGGTTTTGTAGATTTGATCGCCGTAAACATAGAAATGCTTAAAACCAAGTTTTTTTAATTTTTCTTCATAGAGAAGAGAAAATAAAACCGTGGAATGAACACCTTTCCATGGGGCTAGCATGGAAGCGCACCCGAGATTAAAGGGAGGCTTATCGCGGCATTGAAATTTAAATTGAGATACTGGATTATAGAGAACGTTATAACTTGAGTAGGAGAAAGGACTTTCTTTTACTTTTAAATTAACGTCATAAGAATTACTTAAAGCCTCAAGTTTGAAAGAATGAGGGATTTTAAAAAGAAAAGCAAAAAGACGATAAAAACCCTTTGAATACGGATAGTCTCTAAAATGCCATAACATCCGCCCTTGAAAACCACTAAGAATACCCAAGAGAAAAACAACAAAGCCAACTTTATTTCCGCCAACCCACCACACATCAGGATTTTTAAGTTTTAAGTGACTGAGGTTTCTCATGGTCAGACTTAAACCAATAAGTAACTTATAGAGATAAGGAAAGAGGGACCATCTACTAGTTCTTCCTAACTCAAAGAGGTAGGGATGATACCGGTAGTAAAAGATTTCGGTATTTCGCATTCCCTGCCCAATAAGAAAATTTTTGAGTTCATCAGTCTCTTCAAGCTTAGAAATATAAGGGAGGTATACTCTAAATTCCCAATGAGGAGCAGACCGCTTGAGATCTCTAATTTGAAGAGAAAAGCTTCTCTCAGCTCCTCCCAGCGAAGGTGAATTAAAGAAACAGGCATATGAACTCATCTCAATACACCTTTTATGAGTTCATCATAATGTCCACTATGATGAGATTGCAAAGTGTGATTATAGCATTGCTTTGCGATTCTCAAGTATTCTTCTTCGGTCAAGTTTTGAAAAAAGCGTGAAAAGTTCTTAGGATTCAAAGGTAAAACCCACCCTGTCTTACCGTGATGACAAGCTTCAGGCAGACCTCCATGAGAAGAAACAATAGAAGGCGTACCAAAACGTCCTGCCTCCAAAACAGTCAGCCCAAAACCTTCGTAGAAACCTTTATAACTATGGTCGAGGCTAAGAAGCAGATTGAAGTGGCACGCTTGATAAAGACTATCTCTCTCTTCATCACTTAACTTATCAAGGGAGATTGTTTTTACTAGAGGATGCTCAGGAAATGCCTTTGGACAATAAAGTTCTACAGGCTTTCCTGTGGTTTGGGCCGCCTTTAGGCAAAGGTCAAAAGCGCCAGATAAATTTTTATGGGGAACATCCCTTGCCACGCAAATAAATTTAAGAACAGGATCAGATAAAGAAACCAAAGAAAGCTCTTTTTTATTTTGAAAGTCTATACAGTTGTGAAAGACAAAGTCTCGTGAGTAATCAATACTTAGACCTGCAAATTCTAGTTTTTTTAAAGTAAACTCGCTGATACAAATATTATACTTACAGCTTTGTAGCTTCCTTAGAAAAAACTTCTTAAATAAAAATTTAAACAGTTTCTTGTACCACTTTGGGCTTGTAAAAAGAATTTCACTACCATGAATGAAATTAATATGCTTCTCACAAAAATCATTCAAATAGTAAGAGCCCATAAAGTGAATATGAATTCCATGTTGGTATTTTTTTGTTAACTGAGCTGACTTTAAATCTTGGATATCTTTCCAATGGTAAAGATCATAAGGGAGCCCGAGATTCTTCAAGGCTTTTTCAACTAATAAAGTAAAAGTCGAAAGGCCACCTAGCCGAGGTGGATAATCAGGAGTTGTTAAAAGGATACGGGAGTTTTGCCCTTTGTTGGTAAGCATAGAGTAATAGAATAAGGCCTACAGAGTTGAGAAAAAAGGGAAATTTTACGCCGCTAGCTCTGAATCATCTTCGTCTTCACCAGTTTGTGCGAAAACATCATCCTCGCCGATAATTTCGATTTGAAAATCGTCAACTTCAAGAGAGCTAATAACCCCAACATCCTTTTTCAAAAGATAATCAAAGAGACTTCTAGGTCTAAGCACCATAGAATCCTTGGTTCTCCAATGCTTACGACCAACTGCAACATAAGCAATGGTCAAAGAGACTCCCATAGCAAAGATTCCAAAAACAGGACCATAAAAATGGCCCACACTAAAGCCAATAATCATACAAGTCATATATCCTGAAGCAAAAAGGGTGCTCGCATGGGAAGGACTCATTCCGTGGTAATTCTTCAAGATATGATGAAGGTGATATTTATCTCCTTTAAAAGGTGACTTATGATTATAAATTCTTCTTAAAAAGCTAATGGTAAGTTCGGTCATAGGTAAAATTAGAGGAATCATTGCAGTCGCAAAAGCGTTCCAATGACCAAACTTCATTCTCGTCATCGCCGTATAAGTTAAACAACTAATTAAAAGTAGTGAAAATCCAATAAAGCTTCCACCAATCTCTCCAAGATGGATTTTAGCAGGTTCTTTATTAAAGAAATAAAAGCTTCCGATAGCACAAAAAGCCACTAAGGATGCCACGGCGACCGAGCCAATCGAGTAGTTATAAGAAATAATAAAGAAGCCAAAAAGACTAACCATACTGATTTTTATTGTGAGTGTATCAAGCCCATCTAAAAGATTACTTCCATTAATCACTCCGAGACCTACAAAACTGATCATAACAAAAGAAACTGCACTCCAATGGGGAAATAGGACCCGAGATTCTAATAAAGCAAAAGTACAAATAGAGAAAACTTGAAGAGACAGTTTTACAATTGGCCTAAGTTCAAATCGATCGTCAAAATAGCCGTAAAGGCCAATCACACTGGCCCCTACAAACCAGTATTTAAATGAATAGTGGTCTAAAACACTGAAGAAGCTGGCAAAATTAGGATGATTAAAAACTTGAAAAAGTCCTAGAGATATAGTCAGCGCTAAAGGCAATCCTCCAAGCTGTACAGCATTGGTAATAGATTTTCTCGCTGGTATATAAAAGATTTTTCGGATGGTCGCAGATTGAGCCCGTGACGCCACAATCAAGAGTGCAAATGAGGTGATCCCCACTAAAAAAGTACAGGGAAAAATCCACCAAATATCCCTCTCAAACATGAATTGGAAGAAACTTAATTTATCCAACATAGAACCTAAACTCCCACTGTGTTTATCGGACTTTAAGGTCTCTAAGTTTAAGACTATTTATTCCATAAAATTAACAGCTTAGATCAATATAACGCTTTAGAATCACATCCCATGAAAAAAGGTGATCAAAATGCTCTTGATAAGCTTTTCTTTGCTGAGAACTCAAAATTATCTCTTTTGAATCTGAGTTGAAAAAATGAGTTAAGAAGGCACGAGCTCCTTTGAGAAAGTCTTCATCTCGTGCGGGAAATAAGTGAATATTGGGCCAATGAAGAAACAACTCTTCACTACCCCAATCATAAGAACTTAGAAGATGAATTCCCTGATTGAGAGCGGCCATAGCCGAACCCCGTCGACTTGAGAGCCCATCACTAAAATAGGCAATCATAAGATCACTCTTTGCTATCCTTTCAGCTACTTCATGAGAGTCACACTTTCCGAGAAAGTTAATATGATTGGCCATTGGATGCTTCTGTAATTCAAGGGGAAGATCTTCCTTTTCAAGGCCTATAAACTCAATTTCCATTTCTTCATTCAAGATCTGAAAAACTAAGTCATAGCGTTTACTGACATGTAGTCCTCCAAAGAGACACACTTTTAAATTTTTATGACCTTCATGACCAATGAGTCCTTTAAAACGAGAAATATTACTGCCCACGGGTAACCAGTGACAATTATCACGAAGTGCCACATGTCTGCCCTTTTTTAAGTTAGTTTGAGTTGAAAAGAAAGCTTCTTGAGAACACCACAAACACATGACATACATAAAATGATGACAAAGCCACATCAGAGCATCTTTCCAATAAAAAGAAAAAGGATAATGAAGCTCATGAAACATGACTTGAAGACGAGGCCCGTAAAGAAACTTACATAATAGGGCAAAAATACCTATAGAAGGAACCAGGCCACCTTTTGAGGAATACATATGGGGAACAAATTGAATAATAATCTTATCCCAATTCTTTTTTGAAGCTTTCATTTCTCTTAAAAGCTTCAAAAAGGTAAAAAGATTCCAACGATTAGCCTCAAAGAAAACTGAGGAGTCTCTCCCCAGACCTTTATTGCAAATAATATCAACTTCATGACCGGATTTTGACAATTGAGAGCAAAAGATAGTGCTATAGTCCGAGAGACCATTCATTTGTGGAGCAAAATAAGGTGAGAGAACAAGAACCTTCACAATAAAAAAACCTTTTTTCCTATTGTAACCATTTTTAGTTATATTGAAATCATGCTTCTTTTTTATATTACTCTTTCTGTCCTTGTTTCTTTTACCTGCTCCTTACTTGAAGCTACAATCCTCAGTGTCTCTCCGGCCTACTTGAAGTTATTAAAAAGTGAGGACACTAAACTTTATGAAAAACTAAATTTCTTAGAAAATGATATTGAAAAACCCTTAGCCTCAATTCTAACTTTAAACACTATTGCCCACACCATAGGGGCTGCAGGAGCAGGAGCGGAAGCTCAAGCCCTCTGGGGAAATGAATACCTTTCTCTTTTCTCGGCAATCCTCACCTTCATTATCCTTTTCTTTAGTGAGATCGTTCCAAAATCTATAGGGGCAAGAAGCTGGAAAAGCTTACTCCCTCTCTCCACTCTACTTTTAAAACCAATGATTTTTATCTCCTATCCCATCGTTTGGATTTCAATTAAGATTTCCAAAATGATAAAGGGAGACAGCGCCCATTACTTTCAAAGAGAAGAAATTCCCGCCATGGCAGAGTTGTCCATGGAGTCAGGCGCGATCAATTTAAAAGAGCTTCAAAGGGTTAGGTCTCTCATCAATTTTGCTAAAGTAAAACTTGCAGATATTCTTACTCCTATTGATCAAGTATCTGGTGTTTCAATCAAGATGACCATTGAAGAGGCTTATGGTGAAATAAAACAAAACACTTTTTCACGACTTATTGTCTTTGGAGTCCATCAACATGACATCAAAGGCTACGTCATGCGAAAGGATATTCTTCAAGCTCTTATTGATAATGAGCTAACAAAAAAGAATATGACCATTGAATCTTTAGTCAAAAAAATTCTAATTTTACCAGAATCCACAAGTGGCCAGACCCTTTTTGATAGGCTCTTGGCCAGAAGATCCCACTTTACAGCGGTTATTAATAGAGAAGGTGACTTTATTGGTATCGTCACGCTAGAGGACCTGATTGAAACCCTTATGGGCACAGAGATCTATGATGAATTTGATCGATAAACAGTAAAGAATCCCTTTCCCCCTTGCCTTAGATTTGCTGAGACCAGCTGAACACAGTTAAAATAAAGTCATGAAATTAAATATCTTTGTTCATGAATTTGAATATTCTGTCGGCCATTCAAAGGCCATGATAGAAGTGCTCAAAAGAATCCCAGATCAACAGATCGAACACCTCAGAGTTATTTGCTATAGCGCTGACGAGCCTCATGAACATTTTTCTCACCTAGGAAATAGGTTTGAGATTCACAAAGTACCATTGTCATTTTTAAAGCCCTTTATTCTCAAATCTCTTTTTTTTCAAATCTACACTCTCCTCTTTTTTAGAAGAAAAGCTGGTTCAATTAATATCAGTATGGGTGTCTGCTCATTTGTCGGGGACATCATTAACGTCCAATTTTGTCATTTTTTATGGCAAAAGAAGTATTTTTCAGCGGCCAAGCTTTCGTTTTTCAAGAGAATTTATAAAAAAATCCTCTTTCATTATCTTGTAGCTTGTGAAGACTATGTCTACAGTAAGGAAAACATTAAGTTCGTCTTTCTCAGTAAATTCATGGAAGAAGAATTTACTAAACGTTATCAAATCCCTTCTCATAATAGAACAACGACATACTCTTCTGCAGATCTTTCAAGGTTTAAACCTAATGAGAAAAGCCGCGAGGACAACCTCAAAAATCTAATATGTTCTTATCCCCAACTCTCTTCTCTTGAGCCTAGAAAACCAATTTCTCTTTTTGCAGGCGCTTTTGAAAGAAAGGGCTTGCCCTTCCTTTTAGAGAACCTTCCTCAAGACCACCAACTCATCGTAATTGGAAAGGGAGAGAAAGGCTCTCAATTTCCCTTGCTAGAACAGGAACACATTTTTCATGTTGCTTTTACAAAAGAAATAGAACTCTTTTATCAAAGCTGTGACCTCTTTATATTCCCTACTCTTTTTGAGCCTTTTGGCCTAGTTATTATGGAAGCTGCCATGTGTGGTATGAAAGTCCTTGTCTCCAAGGAACATGTTGGGGCAACAGAAATACTTGAGGGTCTTGAAGGGATCGACTTAATCAATCCACTTACGCCTGAGCATGAATGGATAAATCATCCAACAATCCTAAGTGAAAGCGAGCGCTTTTCTTACTATGAAAAACGCAAAGGACTCCAGAATCAGCTTTCTTGGGAGAAGTGCTGTAAGGACTGGCTAGTTACTATTAATCTGTTCGGTAATGAAAATAGCACTAATGACTGTAGCGACGACACCAATTAGACTCGTATAATAAGAACGATCCTGATAAAAAGTATCTTTAGGAATAAATACTGTATCACCAGGCTTTAATTCAAAGTCCTGGAGAGACATATCTCCCCCTTCCGATATATCAAAAGTAAACTTTTCTCGTTTGCCATTTCGTGTTGTAGTCACATGAATCTCTTCAAAATGAGCATCAGAGTTTGGCCCACCTGCTAAAGAAATGCCGTTAATCAGGTTGGTACTTATTGGAATAAAATGAAGTCCAGAGTCCTTTAGATGCCCCCAAAAATGAACAGGCATAAGCACCTTTCCTTTGACCGCTGGAGAATAAAAAACAGCACCAGACTTCTTCCTAATATCTTCAACTTCCGAAGGAAGGGCAAGTTCCCGAATATTAAGATCTTTGCTACTCGTTTTGGCCTTTTTGTTTTGGGCCATAACTGGATTGATAAAGAGGGAAAAAGTAACAATCAATGATGCCAAGCGTCTCATAAAAGTCCTATTTTTTTCTATTTTAACCTTCTTTAAAAAGATAAAGCTAGTCTTCTGACCGACTTTTCTTGGCATGATAAAAAGTAGAGAAACCCAAGGCAACCCACATCCAAAAATAAAAGGAATCGGGATTATAAGGTAATAAAACACCACCCCAATTGGAAATAATAAAAACAAAAGCACTGGCACAACTTGCGGCGACCACTCCAAAAGCAGTCATACTTTGCCAACGATAAAGAGTAAAAAGTCTTGAAAACAAAGAAACAATAATGGCCATAAGAATGAAAAGATAGAAAATCGCACCCAATCCAAGCTCCAGAAATAAAAACATAATAAGATTATCCAAATGCCAAAAGGCATAAGGTGAAACCTCAACATGTTGTTTACGTCTAGCTTCATAGTTGGGAAGAAAAGATTGGGTCATTCCAAGCCCAAACCCAAAAGGGAATTGGACATTTTTTTCAACATTCCTCAAAAAAACATCAATTCCCGCCCTATGTTCTGTTACGCCAGATTCAAGAACACCATCCCACCTCTCTAAAGATTGATCGAGAACACTATTATTCTCCATCAAAGGATTAAGATTGGTGAAAAAGGGAATCGTGAGACTCAACAAAACTACAGTAAAGATAGCGGATACAGCACGTTTTGCTTTAACCTTACTACCTAAAAATTTAAATATCGAATAAAAGCCGATAATTAAAACCAGCTTAATTGTCGAACTTCTCACCTGGCTTACAAAGCTTGCATAAAGCATAAGGAAAATCCCACTGTATTTAACAAAGTTTGTAATAGCGAGTTTTTTAATTTTTTGATGATAAAGAACTTGGGGTCTATAGAGTAACCATAACCCTATAAAACAGTAAAAATAAGCACTCATTCCACCCGGCAAGAAACTAGTTCCCCAAGGCCGATAAAGATAGCCCGTAAAAATTGCGTATTTAGGAAAGAGAGAGACATAGTTGGAACTCACACTCTCAATAAGTTCCCCTGCAAAAAAGCTCTGAACAACGACCAGTAAACTGAGCAAATAAACGATAATAACACAATCTTGTAGTTTTCTTTGTGTAACAGGAGAAGAGAAGTCATACCTCATACTTTTTAAGAGAAAGAAAAGAAAGAAAGGAAAGATATAATACTTACTGGTCGCGAAAGCAGCAAAGAGATCTGGTCCGCTTGGATTAAAGAGCTCAAGACCCCACCAGATGAAATGAAGAATAATACCAAAGATGAGAAAATTGGGAAGAATCTCTCTATCAAAAATCTTCTTAGTTTTAGCCAAATCGCGTAAAACCATTAAGCCAAGCATAATGTCAAAGATTAATCGAAAAACAATACCGTATCCCCAAACAACCCGGCCTTGGCCTTCAAAAAAGGAAAATAGAATATAGACCCAAAGGTGATTCTCCCTTTTTCCGAAAAAAACTGACAAAAGGACAAAAACTAATTGAGCAAGGTAAACCCACTTTACTAGGGGTGAGCCCATAAAGTTAAAGAATATATTCACCATCGAAAGAGCAAAGAAAATAAGAAAAAATATATTTCCCAAAGGTTGTTCTTTCTTTGGTGTTTTTGTTTTCATATTTGTTTATTATAAGGGGGTGACTATTTGGGAACAACTCGACGATACAATTCGCCAATTTACGAGAACGATGTCAAAAACCTACCTTTTTGATACGATTAGACTCGACCTCATTCTTCACTTTTTCCTAGGTGTTATTCTTACTCTCCTTATTAGAAAGTGGAAGAAATCCCCTTTATTTGGCTTTGCCCTCGTTCTCCTCATCCAGCTTATCAAAGAATTTTACGATAGCTTCACTCTCAATGCTTCAGTTAAAGAAAGCATTATTGATACAGCTGTAACAGTAATTTATCCCTTCACACTTATTATTATTGAAAAATTCTTGAAGAAAACTGGAAGAGCTTAATCGAAATCAGGAGTGTTTCCAATAATCGTGAGTTCTTCAAAACTCTTTTGAAGCTCCGTTTGATCAAAGATACGATCATCAAGAAGATAAAAACCAAAAATAATAGAGCTAAGACTCACAAAACTTGCCATCAATGAGAAGAGGGCTACTTTAGATTTCCCAGTTTTCTTGTAGCGGTAAACAGGACTTAGTTGATTTTCAAACTTTAAATCGGAAACTACTGTTGAATTAAAAAAGTCTAATTGTACAATTTTCTGGTCGAGAAGTTTCAAATACTCAAAGGCAGGCTTTACCTCTTCAATTTTTGTATCAATCTTTGCTATTTCTTTTGCGATCTCTTCCCTTTCCGCAATCAGCTTTTCATAGTCAGCTTGAGCTTTAGCAACTTGTTCCTTAAGGACTTTATGGTTAAACTCAGTAAAGCGGCTCTCCCCATCTTTTTTGAGAATAAAGTTCGTATTACTACTAACACTTCTTCCCGCTTGAAATGATTCCTTCAACTGCTTTTTCATTGACCTCAATCGGGACTTCAGTTGATTAACGATAATTTGATCTTGTTTGCTGAGACTGTCTGATACAGACTTAATCGCAGCAATATCTTGTTCATATTTTTTGATTTTAATTTCTAGGTCTGCTTTTTTTTCAGCCTTAATAATACTATCTGTTTCGATTTTACCTTTTGTAGCCTTTTTGGTTTCGCTCATTTGAGTTGCCACCATTGCCAAATCTAATTGTAATTTCTGATTAAGCTTACTGTAGTCTGTAATTTTAAAACTAAGTTCATCTGCCTTCTGTTGAAGTTCTCTTTTTTGCTCTTTTAATTCCATGAGATTAAAACTATCAATTTTTTCTCTCTTATCTTCAGCTAGTTCTTTAGAAAGCTTAATCTGCTCTTCAATTTTATGTTTTATAGTAGAAACCCTGTTTTCAACTATTAGCTCAGAAACTTCTTCTAGTAGGACCTTAGTGGTGAAAGCGTCCTTTGTTGATACCTGAATAAAAAATTTATTGGTGACCACCTTGTCAGGTAAAATAGAAATAAAAGAGAAAATGCGGCCTCTTAAGGCATTCACTTTACAAGCTTGGTTGGCACCGCAACCTGACAATAAGTCTTCCAGAACGAACTCATTTTTTTCTTGAAGAAGGCCAAAGTTAAGCTGGTGCAGCTCAGGATGCTTGAGGATATTCTCTGTAAACTCCTGCTGAAAATCCAGAGAATTTGCCATCCCAACAATTTCACTTTCAGAAAGCCCACTGGTTTTTTCTCCAAGTACAGAAGCAATCGCACTAGTCGTACTATTTAGGTCTTCAGTTAGATTTTTAAAATATTTTCTTCTTTGGAAAATATCACTTTGATTGCTATAGAAATAAATTGAATACGAAAAAACCAAGAGAGGCACCATTATAGATACCCACTTATAACGTACGATCAATTTCCAAAAAAATGGAAAATCTATGATCGTTGTTTCATGTAGAATTACATTCAGTTTTTTCACTATTTAAAAAGCCTTTTCCACCAAGGAACTTTGTCTTTCTTTTGCACTTCTATATTATTCTTACTGAGTCCTGAAGTTCTCTCTTCCAATAATAAACCTTTTAAATTTATACCGTAACCGAGAAAGAACTTCTTAATCTCTTCTATGTCATCTTTTTTACTTAAGGACTGAGCGACAATAATGCTAATAGATTCATATTTCATAATCACAGGGAAGTATTTTTCAGAATTGACCTGTATTTTATGCAGCTCTGGAACATCCCAAAATACCACATCATAAAGATCAACAATGCGGTCAAAAACTTCGTCATACTCGTTAACTTTTTTATCATTGGCCAAATCAAGTAGCTCATCAAGATTGATAAATTCAAAATGATTATAAAAACTATAGATTGAGACTCCCTTTTCTTCACCCCAAAAATCATAATTCACTTTTTTACTAATGCTCACAATATCCTTGAATGCACCGTGAGTGAGATTATCGGAAATTATACCAATCTTGAGATCTTCTTTATGATCAAAGAAGCTTGCGAGACCCAAAATGGTCTTTTGCTGGCTTGTCTGATATCCCGTTGAGCTAATAGCAAAACTCTTTACGCCTAAACTATAATCATTAAAAAAGGAGCGACCAATTTTAAAGAGTTCATGATGGTTGCTTACTTTATAAAAGAATCTATTGGCACGCTTTTTCTTCTTTTTATGAAGTTCATGGACATTGCTATGATCATTTAGGGGCTCACTACCCTCTTTTAGCTTAAATTTTAAAGCACTCATGAGTGCCCTCCTTTTTTCTTAGGAGGTTCACTAAAAAGCAGCCCTTTTATGGGAATCTGGTAGCGGTTAAAATAACTAATTTGTTCATTAATTTCAGAAATTTTAGAAGTATTCTTACCTACAATAAAAGATACATTATCAAGACTTCTAATGATGGGAAAAAAGAGTTCTTTGTTTGAGTCTAAAATTTCTCTTTCGGGTAAGTCCCATAAAATTATGTCATACCGACTCATCAAAAAATCTATAAAATCTTCGAAAGTATAGGCTGTTAATTTTCTCTCTATACGTTTTAGTTCTTGAAATTCAACTGTATCGAAACCATCACCAGCGAAGAAGTTAAATGTCAATTCCTCATCAAAAACATTTTCTTCTTTCTCTTGAAAGTCTTTTCCAATTTTTTGGTAAAAAGAACCTAAAAGGTCGGATGTGACTACACAGACATTTACATCTTGGTGATAGTTAAAGAAAGAAAGTATGCCCAAAACAGTCTTCTCCCTTTCGTCGTTAAGTCCCTTTGAAGAAAAACTAAAGGACCTAAGACCAGATTTAAAATCTTTTAGGTAAGAGCTTCCAACTTTATATAATTCAACATGATCTTTAGCTCGATAGTAATAAGACTGTCCCGCCTTTCCTTTCTTTCTTGTAAAAGTGTGCTTTTGATATTTTAGATTTTTCTCACCACTATCTTTTTTAAGTTTAAGTAAGGGGCGTTTAGCCTTAATATCCTGAGAGTCTTCAAGGTTGGAAGTCTCCTTAGGTGTAACCCCATTACTAAATTCTCCTTCAGCCTCAGAATATTTCTCTTTTGGGAATGAAAAATTTAAAATATTTTCTTGCTCGTTTACTCTAGGAGAAGATTGACCTCTATCTAGCTTGGACATTGGAGGATTTTGTGAGGGAGCTTTTCCTAAAAAGTCTTCATTTACAAGGTTTTCCATTTCATCCAAGGAAAATGTTTTGAAAACAATGGAATCTTTTGGATCTTGAAAATCCTCTTCCTCTAAAAGGCTCAAAAGTTCTTGTTTTTTTTCTTTTGGTTCAAATAACAGGCTGACTCTTGTTGCCTCATCAACGCTAATTTTTTCGACAACAACCTGTTTAATGTCTTTTGTTTGTTTAATAATTTCTTTAAGTTTTAGCGGATCGATGACATCAATTCCTGAATCCCTAAAAACTTTTACCTGAGTGATGGGTTGACCATTTTGAGAAAGCATTCCATCTGGCAATTCGATATTCTTTTCAAAATATTCTGAAGTTAATTTGAATTCAGAACCAAGTGGATAAATAGATCCACGAGAATCAATTTTATGATTCTCTTCAACGCAGTTTTCATAACCGTCGTCAAAATAGGGTTTCTTTTTCAAATTGCCGATTACAACTTCCTTTAAAAAGTTATTTCTCTTAGTCTTTTCGGCAACCTAAGCTGGATTGTTTAAATTACTTTAAACAAAATCTAAGACACATTACATCTGACCAAAAAACTCGGAATTGACCAGAAATATGAATCACAATTTTGGGTGTTATTACGCTTGTTTAAGACAAAAACCTGACTTTTCAAGCCCATTTATAATCAATTCTTCACATTCTTTAATAATTTCCCCAGGCAAAGTTTTCTCTGGATCAGAAAGTATTGCGGCCATTGTTATGAAACGCTGTTCTTTATCAGGAGAATAAGTTGTCACGATTTTATGGTCACAACTGACAGGAAGCTTGATTTTTTTAAGAGAAGAGAAGATATTTTCAATATTTTGATTTTTATCGACCACCAGGGTGTAATCAAAACGACTTGAGGGAAACTTTGCCAAAGGCTTATAGCCAACCTTTCCCTTTGGAGCGTTCTTTTCAAAAGGGCTCATGTCAATCATCGCTATTGATAAGTTCCCTTTTGTTTTAAAAGATTTGAGCATTAAGGGATGAACGGAAAAAACAACTCCCTTCATTTTACCCATCACCCTAATGTTTTTGAACTCGAAAGGATGAAGACCAATCCATTGCTCGTCGATAAGCTCATTTTTAAACTTAGGATGGGAGTCAGTAAAGTCCATAGGGATATTCAAAAAAGCCCCTAAACTCTGTACATCATTAAGCAAGGGCAGAATGGGACTTTCTTCTTTATCAAAGTAGGCAATAGCTAAAATATTTTTTTCGAAACTATATTGGGCGTCGTCATGATGATACGTTCTGCCCCATTCAAAAAATCGATAATTTTCAAAATTCTTACTATTTTTAGAGGCTGCCTCTAAAAAACTAGGCACAAGAGAATCACGCATTTGATTTTGATCCACTGAGAGACTATTCAGTAATTTAAGGCTACTTTCCTTCCATGATGCTTTTTTTAATAACTGTGGACCAACCATAGGATAGGTTGTTAACTCGAAGGCTTTTGCATGTTGACACAAAAAGTCCTGAGCCCTTCTCTTTAGTTGATGAAGTGGGGATGGCCTAACGGGAGAAACTTCGAGCAGTGGTCCTTCAGGAGAAATATTATCGTATCCAATAACACGTCCTATTTCTTCAATAATATCAGCACTACACTCGATGTCTTTAGTGGATCTGTAACTTGGTACCTGAATTTTAATATCTTCACCATCTGTTTCAACTCCAAAATCTAATCTTTCAAGAATTGCTATAATATCTTTTTTTGATATTTCCTTTCCTAATGTTCTATTCACGTTTTCTATGGAGACTTTCAAAGAAAGAGGCTTATAATCTTTAAGATTAGGTCCATCGTATTGCGGTTTTCCAATGACCTTAGCTTCTGGGCAAAGATTCTTTACAAGTTCCAATGTCCTTAAAA
Source organism: Bacteriovoracales bacterium (assembly GCA_030149295.1). Taxonomy (GTDB): domain Bacteria; phylum Bdellovibrionota; class Bacteriovoracia; order Bacteriovoracales; family Bacteriovoracaceae. Next base: position 15,502 of record JASBRV010000084.1, read on the forward strand.
GTGTTCGATACAACAATTGGGAGTCGAGAGTTTTTTCATACCTCATAGAACTATCAGTTCTTAAGCCTAAGCGAGTAGAAGTTTGCCTCACTCGAGCAGCTTCCCAATTCGCTACCTCAATAAGGATTTTGGTCGTTTTCTCATTAACGCCACTATTAAGGCCTCCCATTATGCCAGCGAGAACTAAAGGCTTCTCTAAGTCTTTAATTACAGTATCTGAAGGAATTAATTCTCTTTCTTCCTCGTCTAGGGTGATAAATTTTGTGGATGAACCCACTTCACTAATTTCAATTTTTTCGCCATTAATAAGATCCCTATCAAAAATATGAAGGGGAATTCCCAATTCAAGCATTACGTAATTTGAAATATCAACGATATTATTGATAGGACGAAGCCCAACAGCTGTAAGGCGATCCTTAATCCACTCTGGAGATTCCGTCACTTCGACATTATCTACACTGAGTGCATAATAGCCAAGGCATGAAGAGGATTCATGCACCTTGACACTCATAGGTGCTTTCTCATCAGTAAAAAGACCCTCAAGAGACTCATGCCACTTTTTATCAAAAGGCTTTTTGAAGTCACACTCATACAAGGCAGAGAATTCACGGGCCATACCATAATGACCCCATAAATCTGGACGATGGGTCAAAGATTTATTATCGATATCAAAAAGGACGTCTCTTTTCTTTTCCCACAGGGTTTCAAGATTAACTCCAAGTGGGCAATCATCAGGCAACTCCATAATACCTGAACTACTCTCGCTAAGACCTAGTTCTTCTTCGGAACATAGCATTCCCTCAGACAAGATACCACGAATCTTTTTAGGCTCTAGAGTAAAACCAATTGGCAGCGTTGTCCCAATAGGAGCAAAAGGAGTTTTCATTCCTAAACGCACATTTGAAGCGCCACAAACAACTCGAAAGCTTTCCTCATCACTTAACTTAAAACTGACCAGATTGAGTTTGTCGGCTTCTGGATGTGGTTCAATTTTAGTCACTTCAACCACTTTAATTTCTCTCCAAAAACCATTGACCTCTTCGACTCCCTCGACTTCTGCCGTGCCCATGGTTAGGCGTAAACCAAGATCTTTCGGAGATATATTTTCTGGTAAATGAGAGAAATCTTTTATCCAATCAAGTGAAATAAGCATGATACTACCTACTAAAAAGCTTTAAATTGATGATTAAAACGAAGGTCTCCAGAATTAAGATGGCGAATATCATCAATTCCATATCTCATCATTACGAGACGATCTAGACCCAGGCCAAAGGCAAATCCATTGTGTTCTTCAGGATCAATACCACCTGCTTTTAGAACATTAGGGTGAACCATTCCACATGGAAGAAGTTCTACCCACCCTGTCTTTTTACAAACAGAGCAGCCATTACCTTTACAAATTAAACATTGAATATCTAATTCAAATCCAGGCTCAACAAAGGGAAAGAACCCAGGACGCAGTCTGACCTCAACCTCTTTTTGAAAAATTTCTTTTAAAAGGGTCTTCATGAAGTAAATTAAATTACCAACGGAAATGTCTTTTCCGACCATCATGCCCTCGAGTTGATTAAAAACCATCTCGTGACTGGCATCAGTTCTTTCACAACGAAAAACAGTGCCAGGGGCAATGAAACGAAAGGGAGGTGTTCTCTCTTTCATGCCACGCACTTGGATTGTGGAAGTGTGGGTTCTTAAAAGTTTTTTATTGGGAACGTCACTTTGGGGATCATGAAACCAAAATGTGTCTTGCATATCTCTGGCCGGGTGATCCTCTGGAATATTGAGAGCTTCAAAATTATGAAACTCATCTTCTATATGGGGTCCATCTAAGATTTCAAATCCCATGGAGAGAAAAACGTCTTCGATTTCTCTTTGGATAATTGTCCTCGGATGAAGACCTCCATGGTTATTTTTTTTCAAATATTTAAGGTCAAGATCACTAAGATCAATTTTATTTTTCTCTAACTTTTTATTAACGGACTCGACCTCTATCGCCATTAGCTTTTGTGAGACGAGTTTATTAATTTCTTCCTTTAGAGCGTTTGCCTTCGGACCGATCTCCTTTCTTTGCTCAGGAGTGGCATCTTTAAGCCCCTTTAAAATTTCTGAAACCTTGCCTTTCTTTCCTAAAAACTCGCTTTTTAGATTTAAAATCCCAGCTTCGTCATTTAGTTGTTCCAAATTTTGTATAAACTCTTGAGAGAGGGCCTCTAACTGTTTAATCATGACTTTCCTCAAAATTGGTGTTTGGGCGCCATTCTTTCATTGAAAAGGCACATTTTCAATAGTTTATAGCTCTTTTAAATCATCGATTAAGCTTTCTCTCGCGCTGAGAAAAAACTCTTTGACTTCTTTAATTTGATAATCTGGATAGGTCCAATCCAGACTGTGCCAATTCTTATGTTGAAAGACATAAGTTAACTCTCCATAAATATGAAAGTGACGGACCGCACCTAAATATAAACGGTGAGAATAGGGTTTACACGTGGAGAGAACAACTTGCTCATGTGAAATAAAACCCGGATCAATATTAACAACGCGACCACCTGCCTTCTTTTCTTTTTGCCAATATTCTTCCCAATCACAGGACCTTGCCTTGAGCTCGAGGAGCTTGGTTCTATCCTCCACACCTTTAAAAGTAAGCCAGAACCTTTTCAACTTATTAGCGGGTCCCATCTCTTTTGAATAATAATTCGCCATCTCGTAAAAAGTAGGCTCAGATTCCAGACAAGCACTAAAGCCTTGGTTATTGAAAAAGGAAATAATCTCTTCTTTTGAAGTCTCACCCTCATGAAAAAGAATACCTACAAAGAACTTAGCCTTTTGAGGTGGATAAGAATTGATTGGAGTATTCACTGATAGCGCTCTAAAACCTTTCGATAAAAGACAAAGAGTTCTTCCATATTCACCGTAGCGGTACCTTTTTTTGCCACCACTACACCAGCTCCACAGTTACCAATCCACCCCGCTTCACTTAAACTGGCACCGCAAAGAAGAGATGTGGCCAAAAGACTAATCGTTGTATCTCCTGCACCACTAACGTCAAAAACCTCTTGGGCAACAGTAGGAATGATTTCTAGTTTTCCATCGCCTTCTGTATCTAGTAGCGCCATCCCCTCCGGTCCTAGAGTGATAACAAGCTTTTTAACATCCAATTTATCTACAAGAATAGCTGCTTTTTCTTCCAGGCTTTTCTTTTCATAAGTATAGCCAAGGGATTCAACAATCAGTTTGGCTTCTTTTAAATTAGGTTTTAATAGATGACACCCTTTATAATATTTTGGCGGTGTTGTTACTCCTGGGTCGACAAAGACAAGTTTCTTTTTATCATTGGCCATTTCAATTGTTTCTTTTATGACTTTTTCAGTCAAAGTACCTTTGGCATAATCCTCCAGAATGACTCCTGAATGATCATCTAAAAAATCAGAAACTCGTTGAAGAATCTTGTCTTCTACCTGAGGAAGCAAGGGATAATTATCTTCATAATCGATGCGACAAATTTGTTGAGTATTTGTGGTAATTCTTTCTTTAAAAATAGTAGGTCTTCCCTCGTCTCTAACAATCCCCCAAGTTTTTAGTTTCGTTTCCTCTAAAAGACTTTCGAAACGAGGTGCCCTTAAATCGTTACCAATCACACAGCAGAGAGTGCCATCAACTCCCAAAGAGTGTAAGTTATGACCAATATTGGCAGATAGCCCCAGTTTTTCCCATTCCTTTTGGACATGAACAACAGGGACAGGAGCTTCAGGGGAGATACGACTCACATCACCGAGGGTGTATTTGTCTATTCCTGCGTCACCAACAATAATAACAGGTTTTAAGCTACTAAATTTGCCAGTAATTTCTTTAAAACGAGATTCTTTAATAAGGTTCACTCTGATCCTTTTGTTGGCAGCAGCTCTAGTGCCGCTTGAAAAACTTCATCCACTTCTATTTTAGCCATACACTCATAATAGGGGCAACTCGAACCAGCGCATGCAATGGACTCACCGCATACAACATCAGGAACAATTACCTTAACTTGATCATTTCTCAAATAGGGACCCCAACGGTGGCTTGACTGCACCCTAATGGGAGAAAAAATGGCAATTTGAGGAACACCTAAAGCGTTGGCCATATGAGTAGTCCCAGTAGAAGGACCGATAAAGAGAAGTGCCCCTTTTAATAAGCGGGTGTAATGAACGATCCCTTTTTTACTTCCATCGTAGAAGTGAATATCTTTTTGCAGGTCTTTTTTCTCTGCCAAGAAATCTTTTAGACCTTCCAAATAAGGTTCATCGCTAGGGGTATGAGAAATAATCAATTTATATTTTCCATTGGTGGCCATATGAATTCTTTCAATGAGTCGACCATAATTTCGACTGGCCCAATTAAGCGTGTGACCACTCATCCCCGGATGGATAATGATATAAGGCGATTGCCCGAGTTTTTCCTCTTGTTTAACCTTTTCATTTTCTTCAACTGTCACATTTAAACGAGGTGCGAATTTCGGGGGTCTTTTGCCTAAAGCATGAATCCCCAAGACATTCGCCAGCTGCAGATTATAGTCGCTTTCGTGCATGGTAACGAGACGTCTGCTTTGCCTCATTCCTTTATTAAGAAAAAGAAAGGTGGACCACTTAGATTTTAAACCACCTCGAAAAGAAACCTTTAATAGAAAGGCCATAATAATGGGAAGATGTTTCCCCCCTAAGTGAAAAAAATGAGTATAACTTTCTTCTTTAAATAACGTTTTTAAAAAATGAAATCTCTTAGAAAAAGACCAAGAAGGATCATAGATCAAAGCCTTATCAACACCCTCACAAAGGTTAATAAGATCACCACTGCGTGGAGAAACCAAGAAGTGAATTTCACAATTTGGGTCACGATCCTTAAGGAGTCTGGCCATCGGAGTTGAAAGTAAGCAATCACCAATGGCATCTGTTCTGTTGATAAGAAACTTCATTTTAGAAAGATATACACTTTTCTTTGGCTTTTGTTTGAGAGATGGACTCTAATTGGGAAAGAACAACTTCTGGCCCCATTTCACTGGTATCCAAAAGAATCGCATCATCTGCAACTCTTAAGGGTGATACTTCCCTTTCCGTATCAAGTCGATCTCTCTCAACGACATCTTTTAAAACTTGATCAAAATCTAATCCCGTTTTACCACTTTCTTCTAACTGATTCAGCCGACGCTTAGCCCTGACTTCCGCGCTGGCAGTGACAAAAATTTTGCAAAAGGCTTCGGGAAAAACAACAGTTCCGATATCCCTTCCCTCCATAACGCAAACTTCTTTTTGTCCTAAGTCCCTTTGAAAATTGATGAGGAAAGTTCGCACAGAGGGAATTTGGGAGAATTGGGAAGCCAAAGTGCTCACTCTGTGCTCTCTAATCTTCTCAGTGAGATTCTCTCCCCCAATAGAAATGAGGTTTTCCCCTTTTCCATAAGAGATATCCAAGCTCTCTAAGAACTCTTTCATTTCTGGACCTTCATGATAGGCAACCCCTTGCTTATCGGCCCAAAAAGCGAGGGCTCGGTACATGGCCCCTGTGTCGATATATAAAATATTTAAGCGCTCTGCTAAACGCTTTGCCATAGTCGATTTACCCGAACCGCTAGGTCCGTCGATAGCAATAACTTTTTGCATACTAGTGAATCCATTTAGGAAATTTTAATGGTTCAGGGTAACAAGAACTTCACCAAAGTGAAAAGACTTTACTTCTGGCAGAGTGTCATAACGCGAGGAGTAGACATAGGTGTTTGTATAAAGAGGAGCTCTTCGGCGAAAGTACTGATTGGGGGCTCTTGTTAAAAGACGGTAAGCTCTTCTTACCTTATCTAGGTAAAGGTTCTTTGTTCCTACGGGAAGACCCCATCTTAAACGCCTTTTGGTGTATCCTGGCCCCATATTGTATGCGACCGTAGCATACACATAATTTTGACGAAATTTTTTCAACAAACGATCCAAATAGAACGTACCCAATTGAACATTGTGAATTGGATCTTTTGTTAGTTCATACGCCAATTTTGGCTCGAGAGTTCGATCTAGTAAGTGATTAAGCCAATAGGAAGTTGCAGGCATGATCTGCATTAAGCCTGACGCATTAACAGGAGACTTCACCTGGGGATTAAAGTGACTCTCCACCCAAATAATAGACAGAACCCAAAAAGGATCGACTTGATATTTTTGAGCAAAATGGAAAGAGAGCTGTAGGTACTTTTTTAATCCGCTTCTAATATGCCTTGGCGAATTTTCAATAATAAGGTCTTCAAGGTCGTGACGAGAAAGTTCACTTAATCTCCAAAGAGGAAATTTTAGGCCAAAACTTTTTCCTACTTTATGAAAACTGTAAAATTTTTGAGGAACATATGCTGGCTTATGAGGAGGACCATAGACTGGACCTTGTTTGATTTTTCGATAAGTCGTTAGTCCTGTCGCTGAATATTGGGCGGCTTCAATCACCATAAAGAAAGAAACTAAAATAGTTACGTTTTTCACCCCATCAGGGGCATCTGCTAAGGCGATGAAAATTTGGCTCAGACCTTTTAAAACGGACCTAATCCAACGGACATAATCAGAAAGACCATCCCAAGCAAAGGTTGTGCTTTGGCCGGTCTCTATAGTGGAAACTTTCATTGCCCTTACCTAACCTTTTTGACTCGGTATAGCAATAGCGCTTTCCCCTATTTACAAGGGAAGTTTGGACATTTTATTGGATGAAATCTTTTACTTCAAAGATGTTGCCTCTTCTTTTATAGTGATAGGACGAACTATTAAGGGCTTAGCTGTCCACCAATATGCCAAAAGAGAAAAGGAGCACCATGAGCAGCCCAGGAATTAATCACCTCAAAAATGAAAAATCTGCTTACTTATTAGCCCACAAAGAGAATCCCATTCATTGGTTTAGCTACGGACCCGAAGCCCTTCAAAAGGCAAAGGATGAGAATAAACCTATATTTTTAAGTATAGGCTACTCCTCTTGTCACTGGTGTCACGTCATGGCGAAGGAGTCTTTTAGTAATCAAGAAATAGCAGACTATCTCAACGAGCACTTTGTTTCGATAAAGGTTGATCGTGAAGAACATCCTGACATCGACCATTACTACCAACAAGCGTGCCAACTCTTTGTCAAAACTGGTGGCTGGCCACTTAGTGCTTTTCTCTTACCTGATATGAGACCTTTCTTTGTGGGAACTTATTACCCAATGGTCAAAAAAGGCGAAGGTGCCACTTTCATGGAGCTCATTAAAGAACTGAAGAGAGCTTATCATGAAGAAAAAGAGCAAGTCGAAACGAATGCTCGCGGTGTAACTGAAAGTATTGAAAAAGGTCTGGGCCCAAAAGAGGAAGTTCCCTTTCAAGGCCATTTCCCACCCCCTATGGCCATCTTAGATGCTATCAAAGAATTTAGTGACAAAGAAAATGGTGGTTTTGGGGATGCCCCAAAATTTCCTCATTTCTCTTTTTATGAGTGGGCAGTAGAACAAATTCTTGAGGGTATGATCACACAGGAAGGTGGACAACATATTGTGGACTCAATTGAACGGATGTTGTTAGGAGGAATGAGTGATCACTCCCGTGGAGGAATCCACCGTTACAGCACTGATAAAAAGTTTCTTGTTCCACACTTTGAGAAAATGCTTTATGACCAGGCTGGATTACTCAAAGTGCTTGCCAAGTTTTCTCTCATTTACCCAAGCCCTGCAGTCTTTGATCACCTCATGAATACATTGGATTATCTGAAAGCTGAGATGCAAGATGAAATAGGTTACTTCTTTAGTGCCCAAGATGCCGACAGTGAAGGTGTAGAAGGCTTATATTTCACCTTCACCTTAGATGAATTTAAAGACCTGTTAGTTAAAGCTTCTGAGGAAGAAGACCTTGTTGAAAACCAAGAGAATATCCTCAAATGGTTTCAAATCACCCAAGAAGGAAATTTTGAAAGAGGTTTAAATGTCATTAGCCTCAACCCTCAATACAAAGAAGAATATTACGATCAAAAAAACTGGGAAATGGTTCGCCGTATTCGAAAGGCCATCCTGGAAGACAGAAAGCAAAGAATGCCACCGGCAACTGATTCAAAGGGCATATGTAGTTGGAACTCTCTCATGATCTCAGCCTTAGTCGATGTCATGCAGTACTGTCCAGTAGATGTCATCAAGAGAAAGGCATCTGATCTCTTTAATTCTGCGGTTGAGGGTCACTATAATAGTTTTCTTTTGCAAAAAGATAATCGTGGCATGATGTTACGCCATTCAACAACCAAAGAAGAAGGTCTTGCTTACCTGGAAGACTTTGTCACTTTTTCAGAATCCATGCTTCGAGTATATGAAATCTCAGGTAATCCAACTTTCAAACAAAATTTCAAAGACACACTCGATTTTATTCTGAAAGAATTTATTGATGATAATAAAATATACACTCGTGCTCGGGCGCAAGAAAGTCATGCACTCTATCCAAACATGGCCTTAAGTCCTTTTGATCAATCTTTTAAAAGTATGGCGATGTCTTTATGTGGAATTATAAAAAGGGCGCGAATACTTTTTTTAGACCCTGAAATTGGAAAGGATATTGATCAGTACTGTGAAGACAGTAAACATTTTATCCTAAGGAATCCCATTAATGGTGGCGAAGGCTTAAGGGTTCACTCCTATCCAGACAATGCCTACAGAGTTGTCAAGGTGCCTAAAGAATGGCTTCAAAACAATCAATTCATTAATTTTATGAGTTACTTTTTGCCACGCTTTGTTCTTGATTACACTCAAGAAGGTGGAGAAGACTGGGAAATCTGTAACCTTAACCAATGTGAACTTAAAGGCACTGGTATCAATGAGTTTCTCGACACCCTAAGACCAAAAAATACACAAAATGCTTAAGGTTCTTGATTTAAGTCACCGCCTACCTGGGCCTCTAGCTGGTCACATCTTTGAATCTCTTGGAGCAGAGGTAACAAAAGTTGAAGATGTGAGCTTTGGAGATCCCTTCAAAGACGGTTTCTTTAAGGAAATGGACCCCTCATTTGCTGATTGGTATGAAAACCTCAATACTAATAAGCGTATTGTCGTGATGGACTTTAATGGTGATACCGCGACCGATGAGATAGCAAATCTCGTTAAAGAGAACGATATTATCATTAACGGTTTACCACCCAAGTTCATTGAGAAATTTCATATTTCCCCCAATGATTTGACTAAAAAATACCAATCGAAAGTTTTTATTCAAATGATTGGCAGCAAGAACTCAAAAGAAGGCATCCATGATCTTAATGTATTGGCGAGATTTGATTTGCTCAGGCTCTTTTTAAGTGACAAGGAGAAGGGCCAAATTCAGTCCCCTCCTTTTCTTCCGATGGGTGGAATTTCTTATGGAGCCTATCTTTGCTCATTTGCACTTTCTAGACTTCTCACAGCAAAAGAAGAAAAGAGTGTTATTTGTGAAATTGTCTCTTTAGAAGAGTCTGTTGCGGTTCTCTTAAGACCATTCTTTAGCAAAAAATTAGCGGCTACTGGTCAAAGAAAGTTCCTCCATAATGGACGCTACCCTTGCTACGCTCTTTATCCCCTAAAAGACGAAGGTTTCCTCGCCGTGGCCTCCCTTGAACCTAAGTATTGGAAAACCTTTTGCAATTGCCTAGATCTTAGACTCTCTTTAGAAGATCGTTTTGAATTTGAAAACCCTAGTGTCTTTCAAACCATCAAAGAAAAGACACGCTCTCTTACCATTAAAGAAGCCGAGTCTCTCTTTGAGAATCAGGATTGTTGCGTAGACATTGTGACCCCTTAAAGGACCTTTCAGGTGCCATAATGCACTAGGTCTATTTAAACACCATCAGATTATGCCTATTATTAATAACTTAAGTTATCTCAAAATTGGCATGGGCCTTGTATCTATAGGGGCAACAAAAGACCAAAGGGATGTTGGTCACGGATTTTACCAGGATGGTAGTGAAAGAGTGCCTAGGAGGGCACCTTTAGGAAGAGAGGAAACTATGAACCTAGTAAAAGCCACAATCATTCTTACTTGTATCTTCATAGGGCAAAGCGCCCTTTCAATGGACATGATCAGACTTCAGGTAGGGGAAGTTAACCCCAATATCCCTGTAGAAAAAGTTGAAACTTACTATGGTGAAGTCTTAAAAATAGGAGACATGAAAGGATTCTCAAAGAGAGAGCCCTTAAAAAGTGTTATCCATAGTAGGCAAATTGAAATGAAAAATGGAAATATCTACTACCCTGAGGAAGTAGAATACGTTATCGAAAGTGTGGCCAGTGGACGCTTTGGAGCAAACCAAAAAGCCCCACACACCCCTGATTAAGAGCGAAGACTAACCTCTCCGCTCTTCCAATGAAGGTCCATTTGGGGAAAGGGTATTTCGATTCCCTTTTCCTTAAAACCTTCAAAAATCATAAATCGTAGGTCTGATAAGATCCCTTCATAAAACCACAGATCAGATATCCAAACAGTTAAAACGAAGTCTAAAGAGGAATTACCAAAATCCTTAAAAAAGACCTTGGGTCCGGGGTTTTTTAAAACACTGTCGTGTTCAGTGGCAACCCTCATTAAAACCTCTTCTACAAGTTTTGGATCAGTCCCGTAGGAAACTCCCACCTTAACGTGATGGCGGATCTTATCCCCAGAAAGAGTCTCATTCACTACCTGCTCAGAAATAAACTGAGAATTGGGGACAATGATAGATATATCATCACGGGTGTTTATTAAGGTAGAGCGCGCGCCTATGGTAAGAACCTTGCCATTAACACCCTTGACTTCAACAAAGTCTCCTACCTTAATAGGTCGTTCTAAAAGAATAATGAGACCTGAGATAAAATTTTGAGTAATATTTTGCAGGCCAAAACCCACACCAACCATTAAGACGGCACCTACAGCAGCGAGAGAACTGGTTTTAATACCGATAGTATCTAAGGCAACAAAACCTCCAATGATCAAGACTGTATAACGAGTAAATCGTTTAATACTGTCTTTTACGCCACTATCAATATCTCTTCTATCAGCAAGAAGTCTTCCCACTCCCCTTTCGGCATAACGGGAAACCAAAAGTGTAAAATAAAAAATGGCCCCGCTAGTTATCAGGGACATGAGGCTAATTTTATGCCCACTAATTTCAAAAAGAGTAAATCGTAAAACGGACCAAATATCTTCCAAAATTGTCATCGTATCAGCACTCATTCTGATATTCCTTTATTTTTAGTGTTAGGCCTTTTAAGAGTGAACCTTAAACATTCCGGATCACCTGTCATGGGCTCACTACGTTTATTACCAGGAATCATTTTTATTGATGCCTGACAGACAAAAAATTCTATCTCAAAACCACAATTTTTAAAAAGGTCTTCCCACTCTCTCGCTTCCAAAATGGTTCTTATGGGAATGGATCCTTGAAAAAGAACCCTCTTATCAAAGTCAAAATAGAGGTCACTATCAAAGGAAATATTCTTATGAAGAGTCATGACCTCACCAATAAAGCGACCACCTGGCCTAAGAGATTGAAGGATATGGCCGAGGACCGTAAACACCTCTGGCAAAGAGCATAGGGAGTGAAGAAAATGGCCATCAAGAAGAATCTGATAAGGCCCGTAAGGTATCCCTTTAGTGAGATCTGCTTGGTGGTAATGACACCGCCCCCATGAGTTTGCCCTATCAATGGCAACATCTGACAAATCAAAGCCCCAAAGGTCACTCTTATTTTCAATACCCGGTAATAGTTCTTCTTCAAAGAGACTTTTTTCGCCACAGCCTAATTCGGCCCAAGCACCATCAACTAGAGAATCTTTTAGCCATTGATTGATAGGCTCTTTTTTTAAGAAGCTCGATAAACTGGGATTTGAAAGGCCTCGATTTAGACCATTTCTTTGTCTGTATTGCGCGTTGACTCTTTCAACTTTTTCATTAATTTCCAAAACTTATCCATGTTTAGGCCAAAAAAAAGGTGTTTACTTATTTTACGAGTAATAAGTTCACCTGTAAAAATTTCTGCTTTGCACAATTGTGAACTGTTTTGGCATAGAGTTTGGAATAGAACCAAGTAGAACAACGCAAACCTATACATTGGACGTATTTTGGAGCCGTTTCAACCCTGAAATGTATCCAAAAAACGTTCTACCGGTGTCAACCAGGCACCGTTCGGGGAATTGAGGAGAAACCATGAAGAAGATGACACCATTAATGTTAGCTACCATGATGCTTGCACCAGCGATCTTAATTGATCAGGCAAAAGCAAGAACTGGAGCCGATCGTAGAGAAGAAGAAAGAAGGCAAAGGGAGGGTCGCGGTGATAATCGAAGACCTGGAAGAGATGTTGATCTCCCATTTGGCCAAAGAGGAAACCTCGTTGGTGAAAGAGATTTCGGAGATTGGGATCGCAGCTACATTGGTGTAAGAAGCTTTAAACTCATTGACGACCCCGAGTTCAATAGAATTTCAAGCGACGCCACCACAAAAATTAAAGAACTTCTTGGTGCGACAAAAAGACTTGATGACAAAGAAAAAGTTGTCACGGCCACTAAAAAGAAAGTCACAGATATAGAAAAAGAAATTGGTAAACTCTCTCAAGAAATTGTTGAGGCCATAGGCACGAAAACAAAAACAGAAGCCCAGCTTCCAAGCTTAACTAATCAAGTCACCAATGCCACTAATCAAAAGAACCTGGCCCAAAATACTTTTGATTCGACTAAAGAGGATCTTGATGCCGTTAATGCGGCCATCGAGACAGCAGAAGGTAACTTAGAAACAGTTAAGGCCGAATGTCAGGAAGCTCCTGCTGATAATTGTGAGAGAAGAATTAATAGAGCCACTAATAGACTCAATAACGCCAAAGCGAAAAAACCTCAGGCGCAAACTCTCTTTAATACCGCCAAAGGAAATTTACAAAGAGCGACCAAGAACTTAGAGGCAAGAGAGAAGAAATTAGCTGATGCTAAGGCCCTTATCGCAAAAATAACATCAGAAAATGCACAAAGATCAACAAAGATTGACTCTCAAAAAGGTAAGCTTGCTAGCGCAAAAGTAGCCCAGCAAAAGGCCATCAATGAACTTGAGCCCATTAAGAAGGCCTACATAAGAACTCTTATGCAAAGAAACGATGCCGTTGCTCGTAAGAACGTGATGAAAGGAAGACTGATAGAAGAAATCATGAAGCTCAATCGCCGAGGAGGAATTGTTGGCGAGGAAGCAGGAAGTATTGACGGTGATTACTACGCCGAGTCTATTGGTGTCTCTGAAGGGATGCGTGATGGCGATGCTGAAGGGACAAGAACCGGTACCAGAGATGGACAAAACTCTGCCTATAATAGAGGCCTTGGCCAGGGTGAGATTGAAGGAAGGGCCGATGCTGAAACCAGAGGTTTGGCAGATGGAACTAAACTTGGTACCGATCAAGCAAATACACAGGCAGGAAGTGATCAAGGAACAATTGATGGCACCCAAAACGCCAGAAATTCAAATGCTGCCGAAGTCGGCAGCAATCAAGGAGCCAGCGCTGGACTTGATCGTGCCGTTCGTGAGGGTAAATCAGCCGGTAACGCTCTAGGTGAGCGACAGGCCATCCAATTTCATGAGACAAAAAGCCTCAATGATCAAAATGCCAATGGAAACTTCGCTGGCGCCTTCGCGGCTCAAGTACCAAGTTATCCTGGCTTTGATTGTATTCAGGTAGGAAGTAGACGCTATTATCGTGATGATTATGGTTGGAGAGGAAATCGTCGCTACACCATTGATCACAGAGCTTGTCCTAATTTTAGGCCAGCAAAGCACTCGGAATATGCAAGAACCAACAGACCTATCCTTAAAGAAGCTTTTCTTGATGGATACCTTAGAGGCTATAGACTTAATCGTCGCGGCCAATTTGTTGAAGCAATTGATCGCTATTACCTCAATGCCTATGACAACTCTCGTGATGCTGCATACGCAGAATTCTCAAGTCGCAGTTACCCTGAGTACAGAGAAAGAGGCCGTGGTGAAGGCTTTCAAACTGCTTTTAACGCGCGCTACCCTGTCGTCAAAGAAGAGGCAAGAGTTGAGGCCTACGCCCAAACAATCAATAACCCCAATAGGGATTCTTCACAGTACCGTGACACGTATGCCAGAGTTCAAAGATCAACCTACAACCGTGTCTATGAACAAATTCGCTCGGCCAATTTTAATCGTGTTGAAGGTGAAACTTTCGCTAATAATATTGAAGAGCAAACAGAGATTTTTAGAAAAGCTCGTTACGCTGCTGTCGATGCCATTTACAAAAACCATCCTGTAATGAAGTTTGTCTCCTCCTCTATTCACGATGGCGGAATTAATGGAGTCGCCAAAAATGACGGAGTTTTCCAACCAGGTGAGACGACTCTTCATAATGTGACCCTTATTAACTACGGTGATAAGCCCGCAACAAATGTGATTGTAACAAATGAAGAGGGAACAAAGATTAAGCTTCCTGCTATTGCTGGCAAATCTAAGGTGACAATTAAAGGGGCAGCGAAAGGATCTGTACCTTCACGTACTCGTATAGGAACTCGCCATGAGTCAACCCTTACCGTCTTCTCACCTCTTAGTGCAGAAGCGACAATTCAAGGGCGTCACTATTACGCGAGCTCTACAGGGCGTATGAATCGTGGTGATAAAAAGAACCAAACGATTCAATACCCTCTTAGTCTTTCTCATTTGAAAACTGAAGGTCAACTTCTTATCAATGAAACCAGCACACTTAAAGTTGTAGCTAGTAACAACTCTAAAAGAAAATACACTGGTAACCTTAAAATTGAATTGAGTGTTGACTCTCAAACGGGGATTATTACTAGAGAATTTACTGACCTCAAGGAACTCTCTGGTTCTAAGACCCTTGATAGCGCAAGAGTGCTTGTGGCCAGTGAAAGAGATGTCTACACTCCCCTGACTTTTAGCGCTAAAATCACTAAGCAAGGTGTTACCCTAGGAACTTTAAGCTCAGCTTTAACAACTATGGCAAAAGCGCCTTATAGTGAAAAGTCAGGAAAGCCAGTTTTTGTTGCCGATTCCTCTAAAAATGCAAGGGATCTCATGCAGGCCATTAGACAAGTTGGAGGTCTCTCAAAAGCTTCGGTCATTGACCTCTCTCTTGGTCGTCTTAACAGAGAAGTGTTAACACAAGGCCTTAATAAGAAAATGATGGTTGTTCTTGATGACCTTAGAGGATCAACTGTTAAAGGTGTCGCTTCACTTTTAAAGAAGGCCGAAGACACCGTCATGCTCTTTGTTGATGAGAGAAACCAAGGAATCAACACCGCTTCAACTTCTGGAGTGCTTAAGAATGCTGCGGTTCTTCCGGTTGTCCTTAAAGGAAACTCAGAACTCTTTAATCTTCGTTTCACAAATCCCCACCTAGATGGAGTTGATGAAATGACCGTTGTTGCCCAAACAACCCCAAGAGGAATGACTGATGCCATAAAGACGCTTCAGGGATTTATGAAAACCAATAATGAATTGGTTTCAGAGGCTGGAAGTGCTCTTAATAAGAACAATGTAAACAACACCAATGAAGCCGTTCAAAAGATGATTGCCATGGCCACAGCAGAGATTGTAACTATTAATCAAGCTTACAAGGCCACTAACAATGATCGTTTTGAGGATGTGGTGAGAGGTGCCAATATGATTTACGTCAAAGTCCTTGATGCCTCTGGCAAGAAGGTTAAGAGAAGTACTCTTAGCAAAAACCTCGCGGCCATGGTCATGTACAATGTTGTGGACACAGCACTTGATAAATTTGATCCAGTTGATGATGTCATGTCTCAAGACATTGAGCGCGAAGTAGAAGACCGCCTGCGCGATACCATCAAAGGAGACGGCTTTTTACGAATCCGCCGTGGTTTAAGAGAAAACCTTAAACGTCACGACGAATCGTTGTACAATCAAATTGATGACAATAAACTTGTACACAGTCCATTTAGAATTAATTAAAACCAAACGAAGGGTCCTCTTTATGGGGATCCTTCTTATTTTCATTTCCTGCCTTCAAGCAAAAGAACTCCATATTGCCCTGCTCGATACCCCCTCCTGCCCCAACCTCATTAGCAAACATAAAAACGTTATTATTAATCCATTGGTAGATCTCACCCAAAGCCATGATTACAAATGTTATCAAGGAGCCCTCAATAAGAGGCTTTTTCACGGACATTGGGTATTGGAGAATATTTTAAAAAATATTGAACCCAACTTGAAAATCCGCTTCACTCCCCTTGTCGTCTTTGACCAAAAGGGAAATCAAAAACTCGATTATTGGAAAAGGGCCTTTGAGCACATTAAGAATCAAAAAGTGGATATGATTATCAGTGCCGCGGGTTTTCCTTTGATTGATGAAAACCTAAAAAAAGAAGCCACTCAAATAGAAATTCCTCAAATCCCACTCTTCTTGGCAATAGGTCGAAAAAGTCCTTTTCTCAGAAAGGAGGTCGCCTTATTTCCTCATATTCATAGCACCTGGCAGACATTAACTTTTGGTAGCTACCACAAAGCATTTGATAAAAAGGATCAAGCAAAATACGACCTCAACCAATTTTCAAAACCTAAACCAAAGTATCTTTTTCCCTTTGAGGACTTAAGTTCCGCTTACCCTAAACTCAAAGGATCCTCTCTTTCTGTGGCCTTAGGTCTTAATTTCACCCTTAAAAACTGCTTAAATTCCCTCAATCAAACCAACGCTAAATTACTGAGTAAATCCCTACAAGAGTGCTTAAATAAGTATGAAAAAAGCATAACCTTTGGAAATAGCCCTTTAAAAGGCCTTATTCTTACCCAGTGACACATTGATGAGGCACTCTGCCTTCTAAAGCGAATAGTATCACCACTAGCATTAACTCCCCGATATTATATACTTAAAGAGAAAACATCCTTTGGGAAAACAGCATTATTGCCAAGAACTCCTTATAATGGAGAAAAGGTAAGTTATGAAAAAGATGACCATCATTCTCCTTTATACTCTTTCATCGATTTGGGCCTATCCATCAACAGGTCTTGATGAAAAAAAGGCGGCGTGCACGGGAGCTCACCAAAAATGGGATGATAGTCTTAATCGCTGCATGGTCACCCAAGGTGCCGTTGACATGAAAGGCAACACAGATGCGTGTGCTGGCTCTGCCGACCCCGAGTCTTGTTATATGAAAGTGGCCGAAAAAGAAACGGGTGTTCAAGAGGGTGATAAGCTTGAATCAAAGAATATTGAATTGGTTGCCAAAGTTGTTGCAGGTGCCTATGCCATTTTCTCCTTTATTGCAGGTAGTGCTGCATTTGAGCGCTATACAAAGGCTGGCGAAAAAGCAATGAAAGGTACTGGCGTTAAAAAAGGATGTAAATCTAAAACAGCTTTCCAACTCACTTCAGTTGCTTGGATTGGTGGTGATCTTTTTCTCAAACATCGTGCCAAGAAGAATTTTGAAAAGATGGCCGAAGACTATAAAAGCGAAGCCAACAATGAAAACCTAAAAGGTAGCGCGGACAGTTCTTTTCAAGCACAAACAAGAGCTTTCACTTATCTCAGGCAAGAGCAAGAACAGATAAAAGAACAAGCTGACATGCGTGTTAAACTGCAAATGGTAGCCGCTCTAGGTTTTGGCGTCACCGCAGGCCTTGCGACCTACGAACTTTTTAATCCCCTTGCGGCTTGTGGTAGTACTGGTGAAAAAGGCGAGCCTGATGCGGCTGATTCCGATGCGACAGGGACTGAAACGGCTGAAGCACCAGATACACCTGCCGATAGTACAGGAGCTGAGGCTGGATCTGCCGGAAAAGATGTCGCCAAAGATGCTGCTCAAGGATTAGATCCAAAGCAAAAGGCTGCTGCTTCGTTCATGGCCAAGCTGCATAGTTCACCAACCATTCTCACGGGCGCTCTTGTTATGATGGCCATCAATCTCTATCTCATTCACCATGCCAAAGCTGAAAAAGGTAGAGCCGAAAAAAACATCGCCATGATCGATGAGGCCTTAGAAACTTATAGTCAATTTATGGCAGGCTTTTGCCCGGACGGACGCGAAGATATCAACAATGATCGCTGCTATTGCTATAATCCTGATGGCACAAAAAATGAAAATAGAACCAAGTCAGTTATTTGCCAAAACCTCTTCGCGGCCGATGACATCAACTACTCTCTTAAAACAGCAAAAATCAAACCTATCGATGAAGGACCTAGGCAAGGTTGTATCACCGTTACCGGACAATTTGATGTGGATTGCAAGTGTCAAAAGATGATCAATACAACGAGCAAGCAAAACGCTTGTATGAACTCACCAAACAGCGGTCTTTTTACGGGAGGCTTCGGTGCTCAACTTGATGCCCCTTCCACCATCAGCACGCTTGGAAGTATGGGTAACGGTGCCAATAAAGCCCTTGGAAGTCTTAATGGGGCAGACCTCGCCAAGAAAGTGGCTAGAAACAAAAAGCTTCTCGATTCGCTCACGGCGCAAGCCAAGGCCAAGGACCCAAAAGCTAAAACGACAAAAGAAATGGAGGGCATCGCCAAAGACCTCCTGAAAGGAAGCACAAGCCCGGCTTCCCTCAGCCGAATGAATAATGCCTTTAGCCCAACAGGAAGAGGATTAGGCTCAGTCCCTCAAGGTCTGGACAGCGCACTTAAAAAGGTAGAATCAAAAGTGAATCTAGATAAAAGTCCCTCTCTCGTCATGGCAAAGTCCGGTAAGGGCACGGTGGGGGCCAACTCTGGGAAAGGATCTGATTTTAAATTTAAGTGGAACGACACGGCCGCTAGAGAAGGCAATCAGGTGAAAAGTTTTATGGCAAAAGATTATGATTATAAAGGCTCAGATATCGTCGATAACGATAACGTGAGTCTTTGGAATGTCATTTCTAAGCGTTATCAAACCAGTGGTCTTAAACGGCTTTTTGGGGAAGAGGAAGAAGAATAATCTACTATGCTAAATAAAGAACTCTTTGGCCTCCAAGCAGCCTATACAAAAGAAACTCTTTTTCTTGATCCAGATACCCACAAAGAATTCCTTCTCTTGCAAGAAAAAGCAAGAGTGAGTCAAATTGAAATCAAGGTAGCGAGTGGCTTTCGCTCTTTTGAGAGGCAGCTTTCTATTTGGAATGCTAAGGCCATGGGCAAAAGAAAGCTTTTAGATTCAAATTCAAAAGAGATCAATCCTAAAGAGCTAACACCTAAAGAACTAATCTTTGCCATCCTACGCTGGAGTGCTCTTCCTGGTTTTAGTCGCCATCATTGGGGTAGTGACTTTGATATTATTGATGCCAACGCACTAGGGCCTGAAGATAGCTTTGAACTCATTCCCAGTGAATATCAAATAGGTGGTGTCTTTGAGAGGCTCGGTCAATGGCTCAATCAATACTTGGATTCACCTTTTTACAGACCCTATGAATTGGATCACGGAGGAGTTGCACCCGAGCCATGGCATATCAGCTACAGACCCATTAGTGAAAAACGAATGAAGGAACTATCCTTTGAGGAAGGACTTGAGTTTCTAAAAAGTAATCATTGTAAAGATTTAGCTTACAGCGATACTGTCATTGATAATTTTAAAGAGATTTACGAGAGATTTGTCATTCCAACCGCATGAAGCCATTCTTTGGTTGGCTCCATTAATTTCCTCTTTTCCAAATCCATGAGACCTACGCTTAGTTCCAAAGTGGCGGCAAGAGAGCCATCCTCTTTGTGCATCTTTTGATTCATGGTCATAACAAGCTTGTTGAGAGGTTCACCACACTGAGAAGTAATGGTAACTCTCTCCCTATTTTTTAATTCTCTTTTAAATTTTATACGGGCCTCAAGAATCACGGGACCCTTTTTAAGACGTTGAATATCTTCTAAGCCCCAACCTCTAAGGGAGATAAAATCCCAGCGGGCTTGCTCAAAAAGCGTTAAATAAGTGGCATTATTCACATGCCCAAAGGTATCAAGATGGGACTCAATCACCTGAAATTCGTAATGAAAACTCTCCATAAATGCCACCTTTTTGTGGCTTATTTTAGCCAAGTAACGAGTGATTGGGAAACCAAAAATCATTAGATTTCATAGACTTAGATAAGTTAACTTGAATACCGCCCGATTATGCTCAAGAATAGCCGGTTTTTCCCCGATAATAGAGAGTATGAAAACCCTAAAGCGAGACACATTCATGATCAAATTAGCTCTAGTGACCTGTTCAGTACTTATCGGCTTTTCAACCAATGCTAACGACCCTTTAGAAAGCTTTCTTACAGCGCCAATGGGCTCAGGTTTTGCATCCGGGGCAAATAACAACGGCAGCACCCCTCAACAAGGTGGGTTTCGTGATGCACAAAATAGATCCACAAATTTTAAACGCTGTGAAACATTAGCTGGGATGCAGTGGACTGAAGCTTTCGCAGCTCCTTATTTTCAAAATAAAAAAGTCATGGATAAATTTATCAAACCTGCTTTTGACAAACGGGCCAATGGAGTCAATGCCACTCGTGTGTCGCCAGAGGAACTCGCTGCCAAAATTGTTCATCAAGTACTTTTATGTGAAGCCTATAGAGTCTCTACCGACCCTGCTAATTATGATTATAACCAAAATTATGGGGAGTTCGAGGGGGATGATGGTAAGGAAGCGGCAACTTCTATGTTTGGCGCCAGTGGTATTGAGTGTGCCAACCAACCAACAGCTCAAGCAAAAACTGAATGTATGGTTCGCGCAAAAGAAGAAGGCCCTCTTAGTTGTAGTCACAACGGAGCTGAAACCCACGACTTTTTACAATGCAAGAAAGTTATTAATTTTATGGATGGTTTTGTCGCCGGAAAACAAGTCATGCAAGTGCAACAAACCGTTCGTGCAGGTCTCAAGCAAAATGATCTTCAAGACGGTCTTATGCAAAAACAAATATCAGGTGAAGGGGTAGGCATTGTTGATAGCATGGGAGCGCAAGCCGAAAGTATCGAGCAACAAGGAAATCTTGCCTATGAGATGGCGGCCTTTGATGCGGCCAAGGCGGGAACGCTTCTCACTATGATTAACAACTTTCCAAAACCTTCAACGATGATAGAGGAATGTAATAATCAAATGGCCCAATACGGTGATGTAAGTCAAATTGTCCATTATATCCAAAAAGCTTTGGGTAGTCATAAGATTGGTCCCACAGAAACTAAAGATCATTTTAGAAATGCAGTAGACAACATCCCAACTCAAACTTTAGCTGATTACTGTACTTTTGCCATATCAACCAATAGAAATGCCGGCGGCGGTCAAAACTTTCTCTTTATGAATCAAAAAATTATCGACAAAGTAAAGTCTGCGGCCATGAAAGCGGGACTTGAAGCCCTTGCCAATGGTGCTAAGGGCGCCCTTCTCCATGATCAAGCGGGGCTGATCGAAGATGCGATGAAAGATATTGAAGAGTTTGCTCCTCCTGAATTTCCGGTCGCTGAACCTCTTCCAGACACCGCTAGTGAATGTTTAGTTGACCCTGAAGCAGAGGGCTGTATTGCACCTACGACTGCTGGTTTTGAAGGGTTTCGTGATGGAGGCTTTAATGCCAATATAGGAGGCTCAGCAAGCTTAGGAACTCCCGGGCAAAACGGAAACCTTAGCGATGAGGGATCAAGTGTCTCTGGTGCCACAAATAGAGATCTCTTACCTGAAAACTTTGGATTAGTAGACGCCCAACCCACAGGTCCAAATGACTTTGTCGATGGCACAGCTGCCCCTGGCTCCATTAAGGCCGGACAAGTGGCCGCTGGTGGTGGCGGAGCTGGTGCAGGTGCCGGCGGCGGCGGTGGCGGCTTTGGTGGCGGTGGTGGTGCTCGTGGACCTGCGGCCAAAGAAAAACCAAGTGGAAAACGTGACATTAATATTAAAACCAAGGGTTCTGGCTTTGGTGCTATCGGTGGAACTGGTCGAATTGGGGCTAATAAAAGAAAGCCAAATAATCCATTCAGTAAGCTCCTTGGAAAAAATAAAGCTAAAGGAAATGGAACATTGAACTTTCGTGGCCCTGCCCAAGTGGGAGGAAAGAAAGGCTCAATCTTTCAGATGATTTCTAATCGCTATAGCAATGTCGCGAAAAAGGACCGTCTTCTTAAATATGAGATAAAAAAGTAATTCCTATTTAGAGACCTTGAGCCACGACTTTTCTGACTCTCCTCTTAGCGAGTAATGACCTTGATCATTAATGATACTAGGAGCGACCTTCTGATATTTCTCTTTCACATTTTGTAGAGCATTTGGAAGAACTGGACACTCTAAGCTCATGTCATACTCAGCTTCCAGCGTGCGAAGACGCTCTTTTACAGACAGAAGCATCTTTTCACTAGTAAAAGCACTACAGTTAACTGACTCATCAAAACTATGATCAACATAGCTTGCCCAACTGATCTCCTTTTCTACTTTAAAGCGACCTTGATCACAACTTACATAAGGACCAATATTTTCACCTAAGACATCGTCTCTTTTTTGTAGGACATGGTTCCAAAAACGCATTCCATTGAAATTGGCAGCGAGGTCACCATAGGACATCACTCCCGTAGTAATCGCTCCTAATACACCTGTTTCTGCTCTTTCACCGATCGCTAGGGCTTCTTTAAGGGCTTGCCCTTTTACATGGTGACTTTCAAAATAACGAAAACCTGAACCTAAAAAGTGCTCAAATTTATCAGTGCCCATCATGACGCCATTAATTTTGATTGTAGCAGCAGTTGGGTCTTCAAACACACGTCCAAAGAAACCTTGAACCACTGATTGGTACCACTTAAAGTCAGCGTAAATACTTTCTTCAATAGTCATGGTATGCTTATCAAAGCCTGGAGCTTTCACGAGGTATTCGCCTAGCTCACCTTGATATTGATTATTAAAATATTTTCTCATTCTTTTATAGAGAACTTTTTCTTCACAGTGATGCTCTCTTTCATTAGCTTCTTTAACAGCGAGGCTGAGATATTCATTCGTCTTGGTGTTCGCTAATTCAAGACTATCTTGAAGGGGAATATTTCGATAAGTAAAGCTGTCGACTTCAGCTGCAAATAGCGATCCAGTAAAACAACTCACAAAAAGAATTGCTGTTTTCCATTTCTTCGTTTTCATCATCTTTAATTTCTCTTTTTTGGGGTCTCTTTTTTCTAAAATTTTCTTACAAATTTTGGGTATAAAAATTGATATCATTCCTATTTTACCTTTTAACCAAGCAAAACACTTTGATATTGAAAGATCTTCAGTCATTCCAAAAAGTGTCTAAAGACCAAACAGATTTTAAAGGTCATCTCGTCCCCAAAAGGAGCCCTTTTCAGAGATAAACCTCTGATAAAACGTCACCAGTATCAGTTCCTACCACCCTAAGTCATTAAATTTACATTATATTCCTTGGCATGGACATTGCTCATTAAAACCTAAGCTTCATGTCAAAGGAGAGGCAAAGTGAAAACTTATGAAAACAAAAGATTAAAAAAAGCGACAACTCAATCAAGGGTCGTTCAAAGAAATTTAATTTTAAAGGGCGTCATTTTAGCCTATTCCCATTTTCTCTTACTCGTTACGGCCTTGGCCATTTGGGGAGATTAAATCAATAAAGGCTATGGATAGCTTTTGACAGTGACACCCCAACTTCTTTAACATTTATTCAGGGACGAAAAAATGGATTTTGAAAATATGACCAATGAAGGTTTGGCCCACTTGGCCCTCAGTGAATTACACACCTGCCAGAGTTACTACAACCGTATGTTCTTCGGTTTACTAGAAAGTAGTGAATCAGCAAAACATCAAAAAATTCGTGCTTGGGCGACAACCTTTGTTAACCAAGCGAATATTCATATGAGAAAGCATTGGCTAGGTCATGATCCAAAAGAAATTCAAAGCATTGACCTTATTGAGACCAAAACTCTCATTGAAGCCAAAGACTATTCTCGCTCCCTTTTTCAGGCAATGAGCTCTCTCACAGAAGCTGGTCTCTTTGAAGATGAACACTTTAGTCGCCTCATGTCCTTGAGTCTTAACTTTTATTTTCTTCATGCAAGAAGACTACATTTACTTATAGATGAACTCACAAATCTCCAAGTAGAACTCCCTCGTGTCTCACTCATGGATACCATTTTTAATGATGATGGCATTCCGAACTACCGGGTTTCCGCGGAATCTATCTTCGAACTCAATGAAGACAAAGACCCCACTATAAGAAGCCTCAGTGGCCAAAGACAAAAGAAATACGAGGAGCTTATCCATAAAGGTCATCAATGGATGGCCAAAAAGGAATACGACCTCGCACGTGAAAGCTTTATGAGGGCCCTTAATTTTAAAGAAAGTGCCGAAGCCTATAACCTCATTGGCTGGGCGTATTCTTTAGAAGACCAATACGACACAGCTAAAAAGTTTTGTATGAAAGCGATCCAAATAGATCCCTCCTATGGTGCTCCTTATAATGACCTGGGGAGCTACCTCTTAGCAGAGGGCGAAGTCAATGAAAGCCTAAAGTGGTTTGAATTGGCCAAAAATTCACGCCACTATCAAAACCGCGAGTATCCTTATATCAATGCTGGACGAGCCTATCTCAGTAAAAAAGAATTTAAAAAAGCCCTCGAAGAATTTTCTATGGCGCTTACCCTTGCACCCTTTAACGAAGAGTTGCACACTACTGTACAAAGAATAAAAGAGACTTTGGATAAGAGTGAACTATTCCAAGAAAAAACTTTGCCGCCCCCTCTATTCTAGCGGCAACTTTTATAAAGGGTAAGCATGGCCGTTAAAAGAAATGAATTAGAAAATTTTCTAAACACAACCCTTAACATTCATGACTTTCGCGATTACGGGCCCAATGGTTTACAAGTCGAAGGAAAAGAGACCATTGAAAAAATTGCTTTTGCAGTCTCAGCCACCCAAGACTCCATTGCAAAGGCCGTGCGCTGGCAAGCGGATGCTATGGTTGTTCATCATGGTCTCTTTTGGGTTTTTCATGGAGCACGCTCTATTAGCGGCCCCTTTGCTAAAAGAGTAAAACCCCTTATCACTAGCGACATGAATCTCTTTGGATACCATCTTCCTTTAGATGCTCATCCCCAATATGGCAACGCTTCGGCCATCGCCAAGAAAATTGAGCTAAAAGAGCTTCAACCTTTTGGTGACTATAAAGGTTCACCCACTGGAATCAAAGGACAGTTTCTTAAACCCATCAAGGCCAATGAGCTGTCAGAGAAACTCGAAAATATACTCAATCACTCCGTCATGCTCTCTTCTCCTAACGCTAATCAAGTCCTTCACTCTATGGCGATTATCACAGGGGGAGCCAATAGTGGCTGGCAAGAATGCGTTCCCCAAGGCATAGACTCTTATTTAACAGGAGAAATGTCGGAACATGACTGGCACGAGGCTAAAGAAAGTGGAATTCACATGTTTGCGGGTGGACATAATGCTACAGAACAATTTGGTGTTCAGATGCTAGAAGATCTCATCAAAGAGAATTTTGATATTGAAACTCAGTTTATTCCTTCAGAGAATCCGGCCTGATTTTTTCCTTGTTGCTAGTTTCTCCTTGAGAAAGTCTCTAAACTTTTTCACCACATACGAATGACTTTTTCCTTTGAGGCTCGCCAGGCTCAAAGTATTTTTATAATGTTTTCCTTTTCCCTTAAAGAGATAAAGGTCCTTATTCTTCTTTGCTTTGACCACGTGATAAGGAAGGATACCAGCTCCAAGTCCGTGACGAATCAATTGCTCCACTCCTTGTACATCCATTTGCGAGCTTCGAATTTTTAATTCACTAAGTTCGCGACCGAGGTGAAAACGAAACCACCGATTAAGAACCGGATAAGAGGGAAGATAGGTTATGTAATCGAGCTTTTTAAAAAAGGTGGCATTATTTTGAATAGTTCCAAATTTTTCGAGATACTCTTTATGAGCACAAAGAATATGAGCTTCATAGTCTAAATCTTCCAATTCAATTTGAGGTGAAAAAGCATAATCATCGACAATAGCATAGTCCAATTCACCATCAAGAATTAACTCATTCATTTGGGCCGCATGACCATAGTTAAATTCAAAATTCACTAAGTTGTGTTCCTTAGCAAACTCTGCTGCTAACGGCATGATAAATCTATTTCCGTATTCGATAGGAACTCCTACAGCAATCGTTCCTCTTAAATCCAGGTCCTCCCCCATAAGCATCGCCAACACTTCTTCGAGGTCATGCAACTGGACTTTCACTAAAAGAAATAAGCGTTCCGCTTCTTCAGTGAGAATGAGCCTTCCTTTAAAACGGTCAAATAACTTAAGACCTAAGAGCTCTTCTAGTGCCTTAATATTTTGTGAGACCCCACTTTGGGTTAAGTGAAGTTCTCCTGCTGCCTTGGTCATACTTTCAAGACGCGCTACGGACTCAAAAGTCCTCAAATGATTTAAATTGAGATTCGCTAAATTCACACATTCCTCTTTTCAAGAGCTTAACACGTCACCCCATTAACTATACTAATGTTTAATCCTTAAAACAAATAATGTGCATAATTGGTTTGAAATAATTATAAATGCCCCATGAAAAACTTAATCGTACTGACAGCCTTTATTTCTTTGTTTTCTCTTTCCAGCGCACAAGCTTCTGTTGCCACCAGTGTTTATGGCCAGATCTTTGACGTCAAAGGTGGATATGTCTTCTCCAGTCTTGAAGAAGATACCTATGGCGCCGAGGTCGAAATAGACGGTGACTCTTTTGCTACCCATTACAAGTGCTCTGAAGGCCTCTTTACTCTCGTTCAATCCTTAAGAAAGGACAGAAGCTACGAAGTTATTGATGTCGTTTGCGAAGACCTAGAAACTTACTAATTCTTTAGCTTACATGAGAGAGTAAGTTGAAAAGTGGCCACTGGCTCATCGCCGAATTGTGTAGGAGTGGTGGCCGCGACATCAACGCTCATATTTTGGCGCTCTCCGCTTTCAATAACCTTTTCAATAAAAGATTTGATTTCGGGTCCTTGGTTGTTAGTAAAGAAAGTATCACCATGGGCCCTTTTGTGAAAATCTGCCTTAAAGTCTTTAAAAGAAAGACTGATTGCTTTTCCACTCTTATTGATATGCTCCATGGCCGCTAGGCCACCGGCCAAATCAGCTGCCGTGCACAAGACTCCAAAATACATGGAGCCAAGATGGTTTTTATTCTTTCTTATAAAAGGAATTTTGATTTGGGTTGTCGTTTCATTGAGTTCTACTACGGTTGGTCTTACAAACCAAATGAGAGGAATTTTAGCTAAGCCAAAAAGTCTTACAAAAGCTGTTTGTTTAATACCTTCAGCAATACCCATTGCCCTCTCCTTAAAATTGATTACTTTTCTAGTTTAAGGGCAATTTTTCTGAGTTCAAGACTTCTTTGAAAATTATTTTCTAGGGCCGAGAGGGTCATGCCCTGCCAATCCCCTCTTTTGAAAGTTTCAAGAGCTTCATAAGTGACTCCTTTCTTACTGGTCACCTTATTTCTGAGAGTTTCAAAATCTTGATCTTCATTTTCCATCAAAAGAGAACTACCGGTGAAAAGCTGTTTCACAAGAGTCGCAGAAGCCTTCTTTTCAAGACCTTTTTCTTCAAGGTAAAGGGCCATTTGACGGGCGAACTCAAAGATATAGGCAGGTCCCGAACCTGTGACTGCTGTGGCAGCATCAAACTGGTCTTCATTTTCGCAAATATAATATTTTCCCGCTTGGGAAAACATCTCACTTAATCGCTCCTTTTCTTCTTCGCTCACTCCTTTGCCAAAGAGTACTAAGATCATCGCCTTTCCAACGAGGCTCGGAGTATTAGGCATAATACGAACGATTCGATCGCTAGAAAAGCTCTCTTTCAAAACGGCTAAGGGAGTGCCCGCAAGCATACTGACAATAACAGGCTTGCTCTCAAGTTCTTCCCAGTTAACGCTTTCTTTAAAAGAAGCACTCGCCTTTTCAAATTGTTGCGGTTTAAATGCCAAAAATATAAAGTCGAGACCTTTTGGGGAATCCTTGAGGTCTTCAATTAGCTTTCCTTCCATCTTTTCGCTTAACTCTCTCGCCTTAGTTACACTTGGAGTAAAAGCATAGAAAGACGAAATTTTATCTTTCATTCCCAACAGGAGGGCGCTGGCCATATTGCCAGCACCTAAAGTTAAAATACGACTCATAAATTATCCTTTAAACATCTACGTCTAAATCAAGATCAAGAGGTGCCCCATGCCTCATGGTATTCACAGCAAAAGCACGTACCCAAACATAATTTCCACACAGTCGTTTGAAGTCGGTAGGATTAAAAGTGTCAAAAGGTGTAAAAATATTTCGAATTCTTTGCTGCGATTCAATTCCATCATAAACGCTATTGAGCACTCTTTTAACCCAAACTTTATTGCCATCAATAATGCAATAACTCACAAGAGGATGGCGAAGTGCTCTTTCAAATTCCTCATCTCCAGGAAAATAAACAACAAAGTTTTCACGAGAAATTCCCGCTTGATAATAATAATTGGAAACACCTTGCCACCACTCATAGGATTTTTTGGAGCGACACAACACTGTTACCCCAGTCCCCATCAAGATGGCCGCTGCGACCTGAAGGAAACTGGATATGTGAGGTACTTCCTGCACCATAATGGCAAGAGCATGTTCTCCTTGCATTTCAAAACTCGAGAAACTTTCTTGGCCGGGGATTTCACGATTGGCATGATTCTTTGTGATGTAATTGTAACTATTGGCCTTAATCCATTTTCTAAACTTAGAAACGAGACGCTTTTTGTGACCATGGATCCCCTGGTAAAAGGTTTGAAAATGGAGAATAAAAAGGTCAAGTGCGATCATAGCACGATCCACTCTCATCTGAGGACTAAAACCAGAGCGACCGGCAAGGATCACTTTGTCGTGAAAACCACTTTCTTCTTTCATTTCTTTTTCATCGACATCATGCCGGTGAATATGAAAAGCAGGAATATAAACCTTCCCTCCGGCCTTGGGTCCAGTACCACTCATCTTAAAACCACCAAAAGGTTCAATTCCTACTCTTGCTCCGGTATTTGGTCTATTCACATAGAGGTTTCCACACTCCATTTGAGCTGTACAAAAATCGATATCATCTTGGGATTGAGAATAGATTCCCCCAGTTAAACCGTAGTCAGTACAATTGAAAATTTCAACAGCTTCTTCTAGGTCCTTAAACCCTATAATATGAACGACGGGACCAAAAAGTTCCCGTTTAGCATAGGACTTATCATCTTTAGCAAGACCTGAAGGCACTTCAATAAGTGCTGGGCCAACACAATAGCCAGGTAAGTCTTCACCCGAGCGATCAATAATCACTCGTCCCCCAACTTTGATGGCCTCTTCTTTAGCTTCTTTCACTTGTTTTTGCAGTCTTTCCTTATCCTCTAAAGTAATCACCGGATTGACACTACAGCTAAAGTTATAAGCTTCACTTACTTCCAAATCAGCTACCGCTTCTTTTAATCGCTCAATAAGTCGATCTTTAACGGATTCATCAACTAGAATTCTACTAGCAGCTGAACACTTCTGTCCGGCATGGGCAAAGGAGCTGTAGAGAATTCCCGCTACCGTTTCATCTAATTCAGCATTAGCGGTAACGATGATAGCATTTTTACCACCAACTTCTGTAATGGCCTTAACAGGAAATTCAATATTCCAAAGATCATTTTGATAGAACCTCTTTCCTGCTTGAGAAGCAATAATTTGCCCAACATTTTTTGACCCTGTAAAAACGTAGCCTGCAATTTTAGGATTATTAACGAGAGCAGCCCCAACCGTTTCACCTTCACCGGGTAGGTGGATAAGAGCATCTTTTGGGACGCCGGCTTCGTGAAGAATATTAACCATCTCTTGTGCGACGAGAGGGGTTTGTTCAGCAGACTTTAAAATGACAGTATTTCCTGCAACAAGAGGTCCTGCCACCATACCGGTAGGAATGGCGAGGGGAAAGTTCCAAGGAGTAATGGAGACAATAGGTCCCCGGCTCACCATTTGTCGTGAGTGAACTGTGATTTTTCTTTCCTCACGCGCATAATAATTAAGAAAATCAATGGCCTCGTCAACATCCGCATAGGCTTCGGGAATAGCTTTTCCAGCTTCATAAGAGATAAGAGCGGAAAGTTCATTGCGCCGACTTAGCATAATATCGGCAGCCTTTAAAAGAACGCTTGAACGAGTCAACCAAAAATGACGGGACCAAACGCCTTTATTATAAGACTGCTCTACAATTGAGACGGCCTTTTCGACGTCCTCGAGAGAAGCATTTTGTATTGTGCCTACTTTAATAGAAGGATCAGAACTTGAGTGTATGACAACTTTTTCTCCTGTCGTCACAAAATTGTTGTCATAATTTTGAGCTTCCTCTTTTTTAAGAGACTCACTAAACTTTTGATAAGCTTCATTAACAATATTCCACTGATCTTTCACATAAAGACGAATCGGGGTGATATTAAAAAACTCTGAAGTCATAGCACCAACAGTCTTATCATGAACGAGAGTCCACTCTTCTTTTTGGCGCAAATGCACAGTCATAGGATTATCCATGCGCGAAGACTTCTTGTGAGAGCGCATAATAGTTAAGACCCCTACCTGAGAACTATTTTCCATAATTCTTCTTACTAAGTAGGCCATACCTACAATAAGACTTCCAACGGGAACATAATTTCTCGTCGCCCACCCTTTTTTAGCAAGTGCTGTGGATAGGGCTTCATAGGTCATATGGAGACATTGATGTTCAATTTCAGGAATATGGGGGTATTTCTTTTCTCTTAAAACTTGTGCAAAACAATGATCCGCAAAATTATGAGACGCTAGGCAAAGCTGCACATGGGGATCAAAATCAAAAATTTTAACGATCAGTTGTCTGAAGTTTAGATCTGTTTCTTCTTTATTAAGAAACTCAGGGGCATCAAAGGAATGAGCATCGGCTTCAACAGTTTCTGCATCCCAATAAGCTCCCTTTACGATGCGAATAGGCATGCGCAAGCCGCGCTCTTTTGCCAAATCCACAATATCTACAAGGTGCTCATAGGCATCCCTTAGGTAAGCTTGAAGAACAATTCCTGTTTGAGCGTAGTCTTTTAGCTCTTTTGTCTCGAGAAGAACTCGCTTATAAACATCAAAAACGATGTCTCTATAATCGTAATGTTCGGCATCGATATTGATAAAAACGTCTTTTTCTTTGGCCCTAATGAGGATTTCTTTGAGTCGTGGGGCTACTAGCTTATAGGTGTATTCAGGAGCCTCTGGTTTAAAATCACTACAAAGGGCAGAGACCTTAATAGAAACGTGAGCCCGATTGATGCCCGCTTTATTTTTATCACCTTTTCTCACATGAAGACCAAAGCCTTCAATAAGGTTTAAAACTTCTCGACAATAATTATCCGCTTCTTTTTCGGAGACAACCAACTCTCCTAATTGATCAAGAGTGACATCCCTTCCTGTTTGAAAGAGACCGCTAAAGGAATTCTCCGCAGATTCAATTGTCTCCCCGGCAATAAAGCGCTTGGCCATAAAGCGCACACTTTGACGTACTAATTTTGCCAGTGGTTCCGCTGGAATCTGGCGTGCCACAAAGCCTCCTGCTCTCAACGCCCAAACAATGTGGGTAGGAAGAGGTGCTTCTTGCCCCTTTTTTCTTAGAAGTTTCGCCTTGGTTGAGTCACTGACTAATCTTCTAAAGGTCTCAAGTAAAATTCGCTTTACCTCAACACCACTAGTGTCATGATCAAGTGAAGGTAAAATGGCCAAGAACTTAAGAAGGTGTATCCGCATCAGAGCAAAGCGAGCAGTTAAATCAAGACCATAGTCAGATACCCGCTCAAAAAATGAAGGCTTATATTGATCAATATATTTCACTAGCCCTTGAACCTTTTTATCAATGTCAGTTTCTAGTTCTTGATAAAAATTATCGTTGATTAAATCAGGTAATTCATATTTCTTTGTCACAAGATCGTGTTGACTGGGAAACTCATGCAAGGGAAGTGCAGCAACTTCTTCAGCATAATTCTTAAAGGCTATATAGGCATCACTGCGAACCAAGGTTTCACAGGGATCTTCTGATTTATTTTGTTGAATTTGCTCGATGAGATAAAGCTCTCTTCCCAAACGAGGAGAATACACACCAATCGTTTTCTCTTTTATATAAAGACCAAAAAGGAGCGGAATTCCTCCTATGATAAATTGAACCCTAAAGGAGGAGAATTGATCATCACAATAAGGGCTTACTTGGGAGATTAAGCTCTCTTCGTATTGATTGAGAATATTTTCAAACTCTGGATAAAATTTTAATGTCCAAGTTGCCCCATTAATTGAAATATCCCTTTGGGAAATTGTCGGGATCGTTGGGGTCTTTGCGACCAATGGCATGTCATTATTTTCAGTCATATCTAGCTCCATCTTTGAAACCTCAAGCTAACATAAAATGGCGTTTTTGTATTGTTCTTAAAGAAGAGAGAGCTGCTTCTGACGCTCCCTTTCATAATCGAAATAGCCCACAAATAAAGGACTCTTTCGCAAGACATCACCAAGGATGTAATTGTCCTGATCTAAAACAGGCGCCAGCATCTTTTCTCCCTTATACAAAAAGGGCTTAACGGGAACTGTCACCAGCTTATCTTCCCATTGAACTTTTAATAAGAAGGGCTCATCCAAACTTAAGCCCTCTTTAAGTAGGACCTCTTGGTCCATCCGAGTAATACCAGTTACATTAGTTTCAATAGCTTTTAAGTTATCACCATTAAATGCTGCTGCGCCCACACCGGCAAGACCTTCGGCCCTCTCTTCGGTTTTCCCTTCATTACTGGAATCACTAACGCTTTCGCTACTACTATTAGTAGACTGGGAGTCAGGACTCACTTCTGTCCCCTCTGTTACAGCGATCGTTCCCTCCGGCTTGGGACGCCCTGGGTTGGTTTCAAACTTCTCTGAAGCCCTATCACTTGTATCCTCTTCAAGACTTCGCCAGCGATCATTAAGTTCTCTATTTCTGGCCAACTCATTTTCCCAGAGACGATTTGATCCTCTTTCTCTAACCCGAGAAGGGCCATTAACACGAGGGTCTTTTTTGGATGGAGAAGGTCGATTTGAAGGGAAATTACTTTGACCAGAAAGGTTTGAAGTCTTAGCTTCAATCTTTCTTTCAAGGTCTCTATTGGCGGCCACAAGATCTTCCAGATTTTGGTTATAAATGTCCTGACTCTTCTCTTGGTTATCAAGTGCTCCTCGAATCAAATTTCCCATAGCAGAAAAAAGATCTCTATCAGCACGGTTGTATTTCTTTGGCGCTTTAGATTCGGTAGTATTAACAGGGACAAATGAATTAGTTGAAGCTTTATTTTGGGGGCTATCACTAGAATTAAGAGACCCAGGACTTGTTTTTCCTATCATTCGCCCACTTTTCCTTTTCTCTAAAGATTGACTCCCCCTTTGTGCGATCTTTGGGGAAGGGGCGACAGTGCTTAGCTTCGGGGCAGGGCTCTGCTCAACTTCTATTTTCCTAGTGGCAACTTCTGGTCCTTCTGGCGCGAAATACTCTTCCCCTAGAAAATTTTGGGAAAAAGAGGACATCAAAGGAACTTCTTTTTCAATTCTTTTTTCTTGATCCCCTAAAATGGCGAGAAAACTTTTCACCTGGGGGCTTTGGCAATACTGATCATTTGAACAATCTAAATAAGATTTTAACTCCACTAAAGAGCGTGGTTTCTCTCGTTGTTCACACGCTGCCCCTTCTTGAACTTTTAAAGCGTTTTCACAAGCGATAAGGGGGCACAACTCATTATCTAATACATTACTATCAAGACTATCCTCTTTATCCTTTAACATTATATACTCTTCAATGCTCTCAGGAAAATGATCTGATAAAATCGAATCTACATTGTGGCTATTTTCACATTCACCTTCACACTTGGGCTCACAATTAAGAACAAAATGCCCGTAACTTTTTTCAGTCCCAATATCACTAAACTCAGCCTCAAATTCATCAAATCCTAAGTCAAAGGCAGAGCCATCATAGTTAAAAACCAAACCATTAAAACCAGAATCATCAATTCTATGTTGGTTAATAGGCTGACAAAGAACCCCAGAAATCCTTGAGACCATAGACTCACAAACTTTAATGGCATTACTTTCTAATTTTTGGCTATTGTTTTCGACTAAACTTTTTAATTGCTCCTCAAAATTGGACCCTTCTAATTGACCAAATTCCAAATCATCTTCAAATCCAAGGAGTTCAACAAGCTTATTAAAAAATTTCGTCTCATTTGTAGTAGCGTTATCCTTTTTTACCTTTTCTGAAAGGTCATACAAGTCGACTTCCCGATTTTCCTCTATGAGTTGATCAAGAAGAATTTTCTTGCGAATAAAAGGATTCAGACATTGTTGGGAATTGAGATTCGTGTATCCTGAAACCTTTTCCTGATATTCAGTCGCAATAGAAGTGAAGAGTTGATTCACATTCTTATATTTGTTTCTGGTGATCATTCTAAGGTATTCATTACTTTCTTTAAGGCAAGGGTTCTTCTCCATAATCTTACTTATTGAACATGTACTTTTGGTGCCATAATCTTTCCCAATAAAGGAGTGAAGAAAGTCTACTTGGGCCATATCATCCACGGATTGCACAATAGAATTTTGAAGGGCAGAGCCTAGAGTGTCTTTTATGAGGGCCATTCTTTGTTCTTTAAAGTCACCTAAAAGTTCTGCACTTAAATCATAGGCATCAGAACAATCCGTTTTCTCGAAACTCATGGCATCAGCAAATGGCCGTGCCTTTAGGCAATCAGAAAATTGCGCATAGGAAGCATTGTAAAATATAGACCAACAAACCAAAATGGTCTTTAAGGCCAAAGAAATAGATTTCATAACCCTTTTTCGGCTACTTAAGATAAATCATTAAAATCTTTGCACAATTTATTTAAAAAGTTTGTCTTTTCTTTTGCACCACTCAGGATGAGGGTATTTTTCGAATCTTCCACCAAGCATACACATTTTCTTGAGAGGGCGCTCTCCTAAACCTTTTATAGTTGTACCAAAATACTCACCTCGTTGAACGGCTTCGTAATGAATATCTAAAAAGGTTCGCCCCTGGGAGTCTTTTTGATTGATCAGTTTACTAAAATCCTCTAGTCGGCCTTGATCGCGATAGACTCTTATCACATCATTAATATCAGTGGAAAACGTACCAAAACGAATGGCCAAATGATTAAGTAAACCCATCTTATGCCGATTATAACCACCATCTTGGCAAGCGAAGGCCGCCCTTCCATAAAGCTCATCTAAACTGATATCAGAATGGCATTTCTTTACATATTTATAAAAGTTATCCATCTTTTCAAAAACAGTGATCAAATGACAAAAACCCGTATCAAAACTTTCTTTTCCACAAGCGAGCTTATCTATCAATTCCTCAGCAGTGTAATTAATAAGGACCAGGGTTTTGTTATTTGTTCCCGTGAGATTATTCCCACAGTCCACACAATCATCCCCAGATCCGGCGAAAACGCAGTAAGAAGACAAGAATAAGAAGAGAGAAACAATAACTTTCACTTTTTCACCTACCAATTGATTTAAAACCTAATCGGTCAGAGAAAAAGATTCATAAAGGAAGATGCTAGTTTTTTTGTGGCAGGAATATACGTTAAAATCAGAAGCCCAACAAAGCCAAGTAAAAAAATCAACAATAAACCAATTAAGAGTTTATGGGTTAGTCCTAATTCATAATAATCAGAGCGCAAAAACATTTGTTGTCGAAGCTGCTCACGGTGCTCTTCTAGCCGCTGCCTTTGCCTTTTGAGCTCTCGCTCTTTTTCTAACTCTTTAAACTGATTTTTTTCTTTTTCCAGATCAATTTGTTTTTGTTTCTCGCTAGGATTCATCGGGCTTTTGAGATTCTCCAAGACTTTCAGGGGACCCGCCATCCATCGGACACTCACCCAAAGAATTAAGGAAAAATTGACGAAGGAAAGGCCAAAGCTTATTCTTTTTAATAGACCTTAAGGAGACATGGATGTTTCATAAAAAGTACTTTAATCAAGTAATCACTTTTACCCTCTTATGCCTGAGCTCAGAGGTCTACTCATCTATAAAAACCCTTTATACAAAAACGGATCTAGAAATCCTGCAAGGTCAAAAATCTTATCAAGAATTTCTCGCCCACGCTAAAGACATCCCTCCAAGAGAAAGGGATAAATCCTGGTATGAAATGTTAAGTGATATGGGTAGCGGTCTTATTGATAATTTGAGAAAAACAGAAAAATACCAACGCTCTACCTTTAAAAGAATAGAAGAGCTAGCTTCTTGGCCTGAGTTTAAAAGAGATGAGTTTTTTCAAGTAAAGAGAGAAGCCTATACCCTATCTTACCTTAAGCATTGCCTGACTAAGGCGCGTCCCCGCGATTGTCGCGAAGACCTTTTGAGTTTTTGGAAAAGTTCTCGCAAAGACAATGAAACAGGCTATCAATTAATGCTCCTTAACCTTGGTTTTTTCCCAAAAACTTCTAGCTACCCCTTTATTGAAAAGACCCTGACATCGGAAACCTCTCATTTCTATTGTGCTCGACCAATGGTTCAATCAACAGTTTACAAGCATCTCAGAGAGTCAGATATCCGCTTTAATTTAGAAAATGCCAACCAAAACAAAAAGGATCTGCAACTTGAGACTTTTGCTAATCAAAAGTGTTGGCAAAAGCTCATACCATTTTTTAAGGAGAGACTTTTTAGTCAATCCTCGCCAATGGACTTCTACCTCTTAGAGCACCTAGGAGAGCTAAGTGAACTTGATAAATCTCTTTGGTTAACCCTTTATTTTTTAAACTCACCTGAACCAGGACCACTCTTTAATCGCGCTTGGAATACTATTGAAAAGGTTTCTCAAAGCTACCATTTGAGAGGAAAGGTCTTTAAAAAGCTCACACAGCTTGACCCCCTACCTGGAAAAATCTTCGCTCACCCATCGCACACTCACCGCAAGACCTTGACCGATCATTTGGCCAAGAACTTTCCAGAATACGTAGCAAAATACTCGAAACAATGCATTTCTTACCTCTCTGGAGAAAAGATTTTTCCTCATGGTAATCCTACGATGGAGTGTCATGAGCTTTTTTCATTGGATCAAAATAAGGAAAAAGCCACTGAGAAAATCATTTCTCAGGAGCTACACTTAAAATATTCGGGAATTCAGAGAAAGCTTAAGAATTAGAGGACTTTTTCCCACTCTACAATTTGACCGTCATCTATTTTGTTATTGGTCTTCTTGTAACCATGACTTTCATTGAGAGAGTACATGCGAAAATTATCTATACGACAATAATGTTTGATAGACTTTGCCTTTAACTCTTTGGCCTTTTCTTCAAAAAACTCTTTAATTTCGTGATTATAACCAGCACCTTGGTGGTTAATTTTAAGTCCTGTATTCTTCGTTAATAAGGCCCCATTTTCTTTTCTGAAAAATACAGCGGCTACAATCTCATCATCTTCATTGGTGACACCATAAAGAAGCCAACCATCTTTCACTTCTTTTTTAATTTCCTCAAGATTCCAATTAAAATCTGGGGTATCGGAAAAGGCATCGATCGTATATTCATAAACCTTTTTGATATCTTTGGGTTTATCTGCGCTAAAAAAACTGAGGTTCATGCAAATCCTTTTGGCCAAGCTCAATCATTAAGGAGAATCTATTTCATCGCGGAAATATAAGCAGCGAGGTCTTCTATATCAGAGTTGGAAAGGCCCTGAATGTAAGGCAACATCTTTGGATTCTTGCGTTCAACTCCTGCCTTAAACTGCTTGATGCTTGAGATGATATACCAGTCAAATTGGCCGGCAATCTTGGGAGCCTCTTGCTCAACGACGCCCATTCCATCTGCACCATGGCACTGGATACAGGCCTTATAAAGTTCCTGCCCCTTGGCCGCATCAGCAGCTTGAGCGTTAAAAGATAAAACAGATAATACCAAAGCGAGTGTCGTTAACAACGCATCCTCCCATAAAAAATAGACTCAAATACCCTTCTAATTTATCTCCTATGAGGACAGACGGCAACAATTTTACTTACTTATTGCTATAATATGAGCATGACAAAAAGATATGTCTTCATTGGACCTATGAAAATTCCTGAGCCTTCAAGAATCAGGGCCTTGTACAAAGATTTAAAAGATGCACCTCATATCTATATAGATGGAGGTCTGTTGCATAAGCCTCACCTTAAAGTTCCTCATCTCTTTAGTTTAGGTGATGGCGATAGCTCCGACGGCCTGGCCTTGGATATTGGCCATCCTTCAGAGAAGGACCAAAGCGACTTTACTCTTGCGCTGCAGGAATGGCTCAAAAAAGAAGATCCCCCACCATCTGAGCTTCACTTACTGGGTTTATGGGGCGGTCGGCTCGACCACTCCCTCGCCCTCTTGGGTGAATGTTTTTCCTTTTTAGAAAGTTGGCCTTCACATAAGATCATTTACTACCGAGAGGATGGAAAAATTGGAGGCATTCTTTTTAAAGGACAATACGAACTCAATTTTCATGGCACTTTCAGTTTATTTGCTCTTAAATCTAATCAAGTCACCATCTCAGGAGAGGCGAAGTACAATGGCGACTTCAATCTTCAACCCCTCTCAAGTTTAGGGCTCAGTAATATTAGTAAAGGTTCAGTTTCCCTTTGCTCCCAACATCCTCTA
Organism: Bacteriovoracales bacterium; assembly: GCA_030149295.1. Taxonomy (GTDB): domain Bacteria; phylum Bdellovibrionota; class Bacteriovoracia; order Bacteriovoracales; family Bacteriovoracaceae. The sequence continues at coordinate 54,084 of JASBRV010000084.1, forward strand.
CTTTTGTGCCTCAATGATTAAAGTGCCGTAGCGCTCTTCTTTTCTAAGCTCTCTCATGAGCTGGGGTCGATACTGATTTTCTTTAAAGAGGGCCCACTGATCAAAAAGAAAGGGGCTCTTTCTATGCCCACTATTTCCCATGGGCAGAATTCCCCAGGACTCTTTTGGATTTTTAAAATCCACTAACCTTCTAGTGCTCGGTCCGGCTTCAACTTTCATTCCATATTCACAGCCAACTTCGCGCATGTGATTAATTTCGTGAAATCCACCATCAATAGGGTAAGGACCATGATTAAAGATGCTGGCCAGTACAGGAGAAGCCTTGCCCAAAGGATGAGGAAAAGTAATGAGGTGTTCACTTCCCCACTGCCACTTTTTAAAATCATCACCATAATTGGCCTTAAGTTCTTTTAAGGCGTCGCGAACACTTTGGGCCACCAACAAAGAACTTCCCTCTTGATTAAACTTTCGATTAAGAGCAAAAGAGAAGTCATTTAACGAGCAAAAATGAAGGTATTCTAATTCCTCCATTTCTTTAAAGGCCTTCTTCCTAAAATGATGAAGGACTTTAAAATAAACAAGGGGCTGTCCCATTTCATGATAGGAAAGTCTATTCCACTCCCTAAACCAATTTAGAACTTTCTTTTCCCAAGGACTGAGTTGATCTTGAAAATGGTCTCTAGTCCATTTCACCATGTGAATATGACGTTGTTCTCTTATCCAATTGGTCGGAGCGGTTTGGACAAGTTTCATATCATCGAGGTTCCACTTTTCTTGTGCACTTAAGAGGTGATGAATGGTTTTATAGCGATCACTGGGATGAAAGTAGCCTGGAAACTGGGAAGGAATCACATTTTCAGGAACTTGATTGGCACTCACCACGACACCTGAATCGGGATTAATTTGATGGGCGCGATCTTTGAAGGCGACTTTCTTCCATGTAAGATTTGGGTTTTCTGGTAAATACTCGCCATGACTGATTCTTCTAGAGTCAATTCCCTCACGCTTCCAAACAGTCCCCACTAAATAACGGGCGATATGATTTTCCTCTTGATTGGCATAAACAACATTGAGGCCGGGCGCTCCGGCGTAGCTCATCGCTTGTTCAAATTCGTCTACACTCTTTGCCATGAGACCATAATAAAGAGTCTTCTCTGGCCGACTATCTAAATCGTGATGGCCCCAGTGCATGGCAAGCTTTTGCTTTTCCTTTAAAGGAATAAAGTTTTCTTTGTCATTTAAGGCCTTTTTTAAAATACCATCAACAAAAACCCCTCGAGGGGACCAGCCAACATCGAGCAGGTAATCCTTATCATCTTTAACTAGGATTTTTTCTTGAGACTTTTTGATGGGAGAATACCCTTCTTTGGTCACTACACTTTTATTGTCTTTGGAAACTTTTTCGTAAATGAAGTCCATATCATCGACGTAAGATATGGTGACCCCCCAACCATGATTTTTTGTATGCCCCATGGCCGCAAAAGGAACCCCCGGCACAAAATGACCGTAAAATTCAAAACCAGGAAAAGACAGGTGGGCCTCATACCATAGGCCTGGAGAGGAAAAACGCACATGAGGATCACTGGCGAGGATAACTCCCCCTTTACTTCTTTTTTGATTGAGCGCCCAAGCATTGGAACCGGTAAAAAGCCCTACTAACTCTTCACCAAAATGATGACCTTTAAACCAGGTTGTATCTTGAAAGCTAACCTTTTCCTTGGCTTTTTGGGGATAGGCCCGTAATTGATTCACCTCATTTGGCTTAAGTTTATTGGCCATCCTCTCCGTAAAAAGATCGGCCTTTAATCCCATGGCAAAGCTATAGGCCATGTATCCCAAAACAGCGTGGGCATCCTCAACTTTAAAGGCCTTAGGATTCGTTCCCAAAAGAAGATACTCAAAAGGACTGAGTCCTAGATCAATATAAGCATTTGCCCCTGAAACAAAAGCTGCCATCAATCTATCAATGTGGGGGTCGCGGCTTTCTTGATTTCTTTGACGAAAGTTTTTGGTGAGACTTAAAGTACGAAAAAGGACATCTGTCTCTAGAGCTTTTTGTCCGAGAATCTCAGCAAGTTGACCAGTAGAGAGTCTTCGAATGAGATCCATTTGCAAGAGACGATCTTGGGCCATCACAAAACCGAGGGCGCGATAGGCTTCAATCTCATTGGGCGCTTTAATATGCGGAATTCCGTAATTATCGTAGGTGATTTCTACCGACTCTTGAAAACTCTTAGCGGCGATCTTTCCTCGATAAACTGGCTTTCCTTTGTGGGGTAAAGTTAACACCACGACAAAAAGAACGAGGATAATAAAGACAAAACCATAAAATATTTTTTTCATGAACTCTCTCTAATGAAGTAAAATAATCATTATGAATGAGTTAAAAGCAGGGAGCAAATTTCGTTGGCCTTTTGTGGATTACCTAAGGGCCATTGCCGTGATCTTAATGATCATCTTTCACTTCTCTTTTGACCTCAAAGCATTTCGCTATGTGCAAATTGATTTTATCAACGATCCACTATGGTGGATTTTTCCACGCGTCATCGTATTTCTTTTTCTCTTTAGTATGGGCATAAGCTTTGAAATTTCTTATGAAGACGGCATTGATTGGAAAAAATTTAATCGACGGCTCCTTAAGATAGGCGTCGGCGCCCTTCTCATTTCCTTATTCACCTTTTTTGCTTACCGCTCCAGATGGATTTATTTTGGCACCTTGCACTGTATTTTTGTCTGTAGCCTTCTGATAATCCCTCTAAGAAAAAGGCCAAAGACCTGTATTGGATTGGCGTTGGTGATTTTACTGCCGTTGTTAACTGGTTTCCAATGGCCTTGGATAAAAATGGGCCACCCCTCTCTCGACTACATCCCAGCTCTGCCCTGGCTAGGTGTCGTTCTTATGGGAATGAGCGCCAAATCAATTGGTCTTCACAAGCTTAAACTTCCTTCAAATAAAGGAGTTAAGTTCCTCAGTCAACATAGTTTATTCATCTACCTCATTCATCAGCCAATCCTTTTTGGACTGGTCAAGGCGTTTTATACATTGACTCACTAAGAGCATTAAGTGCTTAGAAATAAAGAGACAATTCTGGCCCGAACCTTGTCCCCATGCTAAATAAGATGCATAAGGAGAGAGATGTGAATATCGCGAAAATCGAGCGTACTCTTGGTGGTTTAAAATTTGCTGTTACCATACTTAGCCTTTTTGCTATCGCTATGGTGGTCGGTACTTTTTTTGAGAGTTATTACGGCACAGATTTCGCCAATAGAACCGTCTATAAGACCTGGTTTTTTATGCTAATCCAATTTGGCATGTTCATCTCTATTACTTTTGCGGCTTTTCTCAGACTTCCTCCCAAAAAAAGGCTTTACGGCTTTTACACTATTCATTCCGGTCTCATCATTATTGGTGCCGGCTCTTTTATGACCTACTATGCAGGGGTGGATGGGTCCATCCTCCTGCCCCCAAACACACCTAACAGAGAAGTTATCCTCAGTGATGATATTCTAAAGATGAGATTTCCTGATGAAGGTCGGGTGGTGAGCTTTAAGCTGCCTTACAGCGGTTTTGGAAAGGACATCGGAGAAACTTATCAAGGAATAAAGCTTGGTCGCTATCTCCCCTTTGCTGAAAAAGAATTCACCTGGCTCAAACCAAAAAGAAGCTATTCTCAAGGGGAGTCGCTTCATTCTAGCCGCTACACACTCGCCAATGAAATGGTGGCTCAAGATTTTACCGTTAGCCTTCATCCCGAATCGACAGACTTTGAATCCAACCTCAGCATGGGCCCCCTAACGATCCATTACCTGCCCGAGACACTTGCACCATGCTTTAAAGAGAATAACCCCTCAAAACTCATTCTTTGGGACAGAAGGGAAGGCAGCTGTTTTACACCAGAGCAAAGAAAAATCTCTCTTCAAGTTTCCAAAGAAAGTGGCAATCGCTTTTTGGCCTTTGATTATGGTGGAGAAGTCGTCAGTTTCTTTCCGGACCTGAGCCCTTGGCCGCTCAACAAAGATATGAAAGTCCAAAGAGGTGCAGACATTAGAATTTTTTCAAAAAAATTATTCGAAGAAAAGCCTAATCTTTTCCTCTTCGGTAAGTGGACCGCTTTTTACGACAAAGATGAGGAAAAATGGTTGGCCCACCCATTAAAGAAAGGTAAGCCCCAAGAGATACCATGGATGGGATTTGAATTAGTCTTAGAAGATCATAACAAAGATAAGGTACCAACCTTGTTACCAAAGGAAGTTCTTCCCATTCAAAAGAATAATGAAATCATCAAGGGAAACACCAGGGCCCTTGAGTTGATCGTTCAGGGAGAATCCTATTGGGTTACAAATCAAAACCCGATACAGCTTCTCATTAACGGCAAGCGAGTCGTTTTTGCGCTTCAAAAAGAATCCTTGATGCTCCCTTTTGAGTTTGTGCTCACCCGTTTTAAAATGGATACTGACCCTGGAACTAAAAGGGCTGCCTCCTATGAGTCATTTGTACGCCTTTTCTCTGAAAATGGTCCAAGCGACCATCATATCTTCATGAATAATCCTCTAAAACATTCTGGTTTTACCTTTTACCAAGCTAGCTACAGTCAAGACCGCCAAGGCAACTATAGCTCTACCTTGAGTGTTAATGTGGATCCAGGAAGACCTTTTAAATATGCAGGTTCCCTCATGCTTGTTTTTGGAAGTATGTGGCACTATTGGCTCAACTTTCGAAAACGAAAAAGAAAGAAAGTCACCCCCTTAATGGAGGCCCTTGAAAATGAAACAGCCTAATAAATACTATCTGATTAAATTACCGGCGCTCTTATTAAGTGTTCTTTGCCTTTTCCTTCCATTCTCAATAAATGCACAAGAGACAATAGAACAAACCTATTTTTGTCAGAACAAATTGGGTCAAATCCCAATACGCCAAGGGGGACGAGTCAAGCCTCTTTATGTCCATGCTAGAGAGGTTATCAAATACCTCTCTGGTAAGAAGGGTTATAAAAATCTAAGTGCCACTCAGACCTATTGCCTCCTCAGCCTAAAAAGTATGGGATTAGAGAGCCCTATCAACCTCAAGGCACGCGTTGATCATGTCGATGCCCAAAAGTTTTTTGAATTACCAGAAGGTGAAAAGACCATTGCTTTCTCAAGACTAATGGATGAAATTCCTCGCCTACAAAGGGCAACGAGGCAAGTAAAAGTCCCCAATTCAAAAGACAAAGCACTTCAAACATTATTAAGCCAAGCCGCTATTTATCGAGAAATAACAGATGGTAACAATTGGCTTTTACCGGCAATGACAAATGAAAGAGTGGATTGGATTCCCGTCACTGCTTTCTTAAGAGAAGATAAAATCATTGAAGCAAAGAAAGTAAGTTCCACACCATTTCTCAAAGTGATTTTTGAGGAAGTAGAAAGATACGAGAAAATTATTGGTGATAATCATCTTTTAGAATACCGGTTCATGAAAATGAAGTTGCCAATGGTGTCCCTTGCTCTCACTCTCCTGGCCCTTGCCTCTCTTACTCTTTTTAAAAGGTTTTCATGGGCATTGGTTTTAAGCTTTGGCACGATTGGTGTTCAAACGGCGCTTATCGTTTTTCGCATTCTTATAAGTGGCAGAGCCCCCATTACCAATATGTACGAAACTGTCATGTTTTCAGGTTTCGGTGCCCTCTTTTTAGCCCTTATTGTCGGTCATCTAAAAAAAGAAAAAGTTTATGTCTATATGGGTCTCGCCTACAATGCTTGTACTCTTATGATGATGAATTTTGCGACTGGCATGCTCTCAGAAAGCATAAGTCCATTAGTTCCTGTGTTAAGAGATAACTTTTGGCTCTCAACCCACGTCACCACAATTATTCTATCTTATGGTGCACTCGCCCTTAGCTGGATTCTTGCCAATACCGTCATGATTAAAAAACGTTTTTCACAAATGTCCAAAGCGGATGAGGCTTATTATGTAGACCATATTTACACCACACTAAAATGGGGCACCATTATGTTAGGTGCAGGTATCATTTTAGGCGGTGTTTGGGCGGACTATAGTTGGGGACGTTTTTGGGGTTGGGACCCAAAAGAAACATGGAGTCTTATCGCTTTTGTTATATATATGGCCATTCTCCATGGTCGCTATACTTCTTGGATACCAAATCACCGCTTTATCCCCTTGGTTGCTGGGGCTTTTATGTCAATTATGATGGCATGGTTTGGAGTGAACTATATCCTTGCTTCAGGACTACATTCTTATGGATTTAGTGAGGGAGGAGCCCTCTTCCTTGGTAGCTTTTTCTTAGTCCAAACAACTATAATACTTATAACTAATATTAATTTTAAAGAAAGAAAAAGCTCTCTTACTTAGGCTAACCCTTTGGTGAATCAAAACGAAAGTCTTAAAGACTTCTTCTTAGATGAAGTGCTCCCCTTCTTTTCCACTCCCTTTAAAAAATCGGAGTTAGGAAAGAAACTACTTTTCTCTATTCTTTTCTTTTCCACTATTGTGACCTTAGTTCTAACAAGTATCCAAATTTATGTGGATTACCGATCTGGTATTAATAATATCTACGAGTCCGTAGACCAAATAAAACTTACTCAGTTGGAATCTTTGGCGCAGAACTTGTGGAATATCAACAATGAACAAATACAAATACAGCTCAAAGGTCTGCTAGAAATTGAAACCGTTCATTCCCTCACTATTTACCCAAAAGACAATGAGCCTATAAGTCTAAGTAAAAATCTTGATACTTTTCGTGAAATTGTCACCAACTACCCCATCAATTACCAGCGAAATGGAAAGACCATCAACTTAGGTACTTTAAGAATTGTGAGTGAAGTATCTCCCGTTGTTAAACAAATTGAATCAAGAATCCTCATCATTCTTCTGGCCCAAGGGGCTAAGACTTTTATCGTCTCTTTATTCATTCTTTTTATTTTTAATATTTTAGTTTCCAAGCACCTTTTGGCCGTAAGTAAATTTGCCAAGGAAACAAGTCTTGATAATATCGGAAAGAAGTTAATTCTTTCCCGCGGCCTTCAAGAAAAACCTGATGAACTTGATGAACTGGCTTATAATCTTAATCTTATGCAAGATAAGATTCGACGAGAGGTCTTACAAAGAAAGGGTTTTCAAGACCAGCTTCTTCAATCCCAAAAAATGGAGGCACTAGGAACTCTTGCCTCAGGTATTGCTCACGATTTTAATAACATTCTCCAAGGCCTTTACAATGCTCTCTTTCTCCTTGAAGAGGAATGTATCGATAATGCTGACGCCTTACAGAGACTTAATACCGCCAATCATTTGGTTGATCGTGCCCGGGAACTCGTCAAACAAATTCTTATTTACACAAGACAAAAGGAAGGTGTTTTTAGTCAGTTCTCCCCCATACCTCCCGTGCAAGATGTTGTTGAAATATTAAGAGCGGCCAGAAAAAATCAAGTAACAATTGATCTCTTTATAGAACCCCTTAACGGACAAATCTTTGGGGACAAGACCCAACTCAAGCAGGTCTTGCTTAATCTAGGGAACAATTCTCTCCATGCTCTTGAGGATGTAGATAACCCACAGTTAAAAATTTATATTCGCTCTAGCATCATAGGTCAGCATAATCCTAAAAATTTAGAGCCTGGAAATTATTTAGAAATCAAGGTTCATGACAATGGACATGGAATGGCTAAAGAGACTCAAGAAAGAATTTTTGAACCCTTCTTTACGACCAAAGACATAGATAAAGGAACAGGACTAGGCTTAAGTGTTGTTCAAGGTATTATAGAAAGACATAACGGTATGATTGAGGTGGATAGCAAAACTAATATCGGAACCACTTTTACTCTCTATTTACCACTCACTAAAAAAGAGCTGCAAATTGAAGCCTTTATCTATAACGGAGATGAAAAAATATTTATTATTTCCAACGACCACCAGGTTGAAAAAGTTTTAGAAGATACGCTTAAAGAACTAAAGCATGACTTCTCCACCTTTGAGTCAGCTTTCTTAGCTCTTGAAGCCATTAAGAGTTTTGTAAAAAATGAAGCCAATAAAAATGCCATCGTTATTATAGATCAGTACCTTGATGAATTTTCTTCAGAAGAGTTAGTGAGGAAAATAAGACAATTTTTCAAGGTCATGCCAATCATATTTCTTGGTGATGATTTCTTTGACATCCCCCTTTACCTAAGGGCAACCAAAGTCGATCGGAGCTACTTCACGTCTCAACCAGATGGCCATCAACAAAATCCAGAAGAATTATTAAGGTTTATTGAATCCGCTTTCAAAGCAATATCCTAAAGGTAATAATATGAATGATCACATCAAAGCTAAAATAAGAACAGTCCCCCATTGGCCAAAAAAAGGCATCATGTTTAGAGACATAACCAGTCTTTTACAGGATGCCAAAGGACTAAGAGATACAATCAAAGCTCTCGTAAAAAGATGCCAAGAAACTTATCCCGGTCAAGTAGATGTTATAGCAGGTATCGAAGCAAGAGGATTTATCCTTGGTTCTGCCATGGCCTATGAGATGAACTTGGGATTTGTTCCCATTAGAAAAAAAGGAAAGCTACCCGGAGAAACTTATTCTCAAGACTATGAGCTAGAATATGGCACCGACACAATAGAAATCCATAAAGACTCTTTTAAACCGGGACAAAAAGTTTTACTGGTTGATGACCTCCTTGCCACTGGTGGTACATGCCTAGGTGCTTATCAACTCATAAAAAAAACAGGGGCAGAAGTCGTTGAAGCCTGCTTTATAGTCGACCTCCCTGACCTTAAAGGTGGAGAAAAACTAACAAAACACAACATCCCCTGGTCGGCCCTCGTCGAGTTTGAGGGTGAATAAAAAAAAAAGCTCAAACAAACTCGTCACCTTTAGCATCTAGGACAAGAACGCCTTTATTAATGAGGTCAATGCAAATATCCTTGATTTTTTGCGAGGCTTCCTCAGCTTGTGAGCGAGGAACTTTTGTATTTTCCATAAGATCTTTCAGTTCTTCGCTCATACGAGTACTTAACGATTCGAGAAAGAACAACTGAATTTTTTGGTCTTCCAATTTAAGTGCCAAAGCTAAGTCCTTTAATTTAACCGCCTTCAGGAAGTCAGGTAACATTTTTGGGGTCATAAGGGTTAGTTGTTCAAAACGAAAGAGATGTTCTTTGATGAGAGAAGCCATATGAGGGTCCTTTTGCATCATAAGCTCAAGCACTTTATCTTTTTGACCTTTGGGTAGACCATTAAGCATATCTGCGGCGACATCAATGGAGCTCAAATTCTTTTTTTTATTCATATGCCACTCCCCCTATCGCTTTCAAATTATTTTAGGCCTCATGTGAGGTTTAGCATAAGGAAGTCGCTTCCCATTACCCTCCAAGTTCAAATAATGATCCAGTCCCACACAAAGAAGGGGATCACTTTTTTCATATAAAACTTGGCCATCATCATCCAAATACTTTTCTTCAATATATACTTCTTGAACTTCACCAATAAGAAGAAGTGTTCCATTTTCTGGAATTTCAACAAATCTGATATATTTCATAGTCCACGATATCGGTGCTTCAAAAACGTGAGGACAAGAAAACTCTCCCCTTTTTATGGCCGTGAATTCGCAGGCATCAAATTCACTTTCCTCTTTTGAAAACCGAGCGGAAGTTAAATGAGCATTCTTTGCGAGAGAGTAAGGAACACAATTAAGTGAATAATACTTATTCTCTAGGATATTTTCATAGGTGTGTCTTTCGACGGTCGTAGGCCTAAAAATCATTCCCATAAGTGGCGGATTCGCACCCAGATGAAAAACGGAAGAAAAAATCGCTAAATTCTGATATCCATTTTTATCTTCAGTTCCCACAAGAAAAGGGGTTTTAATTCCAGAAAGAGTATTAAAAAAGCGTGCACGCTTTCTTTCCTCTTCCTTATTTTTACAGTTTTTAAATTCATTGGCCTTTAGTGTTATCATAACGAATCCCTAATTTTTTTAAACAATCAAACCAAAGTTCTAAATGAAGCTGACTGGTGTTCCTCTTCCCTTCTAAAAGGGAGATATCCACACATTCCGCAGATTTTTCGGATACTCGAAAAGGAAACTTTTTCTCATCATATAAATTTCCATGTAAAAGCCCAAATTTTTTAGCCGCCTGTCTTAACGGTATTTTATTTTGTCTAAAATTAAGAAATTTCTTTTTATGCCGTAGTGACCACTCTATAAGGCGGTGATCAAAAAAAGGAACCCTTATATCTAAGCCGTGAGAAAATCCAATTCTATCCATTTTATATAGTGTGTACTGGGGTGACCAAAACTTTAAATCAAAGCTCATCAAGGCATGGAGATTACTTAAGTCATTGTTGGGCCAATAAGAGTTCAATAAATCCAAATCTTCCTCATTTAAACTCGACTCACTTAAGGAAACTAGCTCTGCATAGGCATGGTGAGGAGTTTCAAACTTATTTAAGAAACGAAGGAAGCGTTTTATCCCCGATTGATCTACACTTTGATTGTAAGGAAAAAATGTATTCCAAAAAGAAAGGGGAAGATTATCCAACAATTTAATAATAACGCTACGTGAAAGTGCTGGAAATATCGAATGAAACAGTTGGGCATAAAAAAATACTCTGTGATGAATATAACCACCAAAAACCTCATCTGCTCCTTCCCCACTTAATACAACATTAACATCTCTACTCGCAGTGCGACACAATTGATCAATGGGATAGATAATACTATCTCCAAAGGGAAGCTCTAAGGATTCGATGACCCTCTCCTTATTAGATGGATGAGAGTACGAAATTTTCTCAATGGCAACGGGATAGTGATTCAAAAAGCGACCAAGACGATTGTCTTCATTTGTCTCCCCCGGCATAGAAAGATAATAGCTCTTTAAAAACCCTTCTTCTTGAGAAGCTAACGCTGTGATAAGTCCACTATCTAGCCCCCCACTCAAGAAAGTCCCAAAGGGCTGATTGAGAGTTTTAGCCCTTAAATGGATTGAGTCTTTCACGAGAAAAGATAACTCTTCCAGAGAATTAGCATAGTTTTTGTGCTCACTATAGTCAGAGAGCTGATCCAGACTCCAATAAACCTTTTCCTTAATTTGAATATTTCCTTTCAGAATACTTTCCCAGGAGATTTGAACAACTTTACCGGGGGAGACAGAAAAAATTTCAGTAAAGGCACTACCTCTAAGACCATAGCGAAATATTTTGTATTGCCTAATATAATCATCGTTTAAGGTTAGGGTTTGAGAATAGGTATTTCTTAACTCGGCTAAAATTAAAAAGTTAGTTGAAACGACCACGACAGGATCGCGATCTATATTTAGGATGGTAAAAAAGAGGGAGCGAATTCCTATTCTATCTCTCGTAAGATGAATATGCTTTCCGTCATCGTAGACGAAGGAGTAAGCACCATTGAAATCTTTTACCCCATCCAAACCCTTTTGATTAAGGTGATGAAAAAGGGCTTCAGTATCGTTACTAAAGTTTAAACCATCAAATATTTCATAATTATAGATATCACCATTATAAAGAAGTTTTCTTTCCCCCTCCACAATGGGCTGACGCCCTCTTTTAGAATCACCGAGGGTAAAAAGGCGACAGTGATAAAGAAAGGACCTCTTTTCTTTGAGGCTTCCCTCCTGATTAGGTCCACGCCTCTTTAAAAAAGGAAAAGTTTTAAGTGACTGAAGATTTGGTTCAGAAAAATCACCTTTATGAAAGAATCCAATGTAGCCACACACGATTTTTAGCCCTCACTACTTTGATAAGGGCAGTTTTCCACAAACTCACCATGATCAACTAGATCCAAGCCTTTATTCTCCTGTTCCTCACCTACAAGAAGCCTTTTAATTCCAAGAGTCTTAATAATCATCGTGGTCATAAAAATACTGTATAGAGCAACACCCACCACGCAAAGAAATTGTAGGGGGAAGCTTATTTGACTTTTTACAAGTTGAGGTGCCAAGGCCGTCCCCCAGAACCCAACAAGACCATGGGTAGAAAAAACCTCCATGACATCATCTTGATTAAATACCTTATGCATAAAACGAAGGGAATAATTGCCAATTAGGCCAGCAAATCCTCCCACCAATAGGGACCACTCCCAACTTAGAAACCCCGCAGAAGGTGTAATCATGACAAGGCCTGCCACAATGGCCATGGACAAATGACTTAAGTAGGAACGATGGGGCGTGTGAATAAGATCAACCCAAAACCAAACAATTAAACTGGCCATGGGAGCAAAGAGGGTATTCACGATCGCGATTTTTGCTTCATCATTAAAACCTAAAGCACTTCCAGCATTGAATCCTATCCAACCCAACCACAGAAAGCACAATCCAATGAAAATCAAAGGGTTATTATAATTCTTAATGAGCTTATAATAATCAAGTCTTCTCTTTCCTAAAAAAGTCATGGCAAGGGCAGAAAAACCAGTAGTAACATGAACCACTAGTCCACCAGCAAAATCAACAAGACCCAACTGTTGAAAAAGACCCTGCGGATGCCATGAAAGGTAGGCCACAGGAAAATAGACCAACAATCCCCAACAATTGAGAAAAAGTAAAAGCTTTAAAAAACGAATCCTCTCGGCCCAGACTCCCAAAAGAATGACTTGCCCTATAAGATAAAAAAAGAATTGAAAGGCAAAATCAAAACCAATTTTATTAGCATTAGGAAAAACAATGGGAAAAACAAAAAGTCTAAAAACGATTAAAGCATGGGGGATAATAATAAGAGTTTGAATGAGCTGGCTAAGCGAGTTTTTAAATCGCACTATACCGCTTCCCATTAAGCCTAATCCAAAGACCATGAAAAATAATAAAAAAAGACAAATGACTGACCAAATTTGATCGATACTACTTTCCAACAAAAGCCTCACTTAATTTTGACGAAACCACAGGGCTTTAGTGTATCATTATAGGCTCTAAGGTTAAAAATTCAGAGAATAAAAAAGGATAGCATGCGCAGTTCTTATTGGGGTTGCCTCGGGGAATTACCCAACGATAACACTCAGTCTAACAAAATTCTTCCTCACTCCTACCAAGAGGGAGACTTTCAACTCCACTCTTCTAAACCTATCTATGAAGAGGGTGATTTGGTCATCAACTCTCACGGTGAATTTTTCCACGATGGAAAAGAAGAAATTTCAAAAATTAGCCAAGACCACAAAAGTATCAACAAACTCATCGCTCAAGCCTTTTTGACAAAAGGACGGAAGTTTACCAGTGAATGGGATGGTTTATTCTTTATCATCATTTTTGACAAGAGAACTCGAACCCTCACTCTTTTTAATAATCGATATCAATGCACTAATGGATACTATTGCCAATCGGCTCCTTTTCTCTTTAGTAGCGACCTCATGTTAATTAAAGATCGACTCAAAGCCGCAAAACCCCACTTTGGTGCGATCAAAGCTTTTATCAGTAATGGCTTTACCATTCCAGATCAAACTCAGATTAAAGGCATCAATAAGATCCTACCCCACTTCAATATTCAATTTCACCGATCAGAAATAAGTCTTCAACACCATGTAGAGGAGGAGTATATTTTTGAAAGAAAACCCTTTGAAGACTTAGAAAAAAAATTAAATGAATATGAAGCTATTTATCAAAAGGGATTGTCTCAATGGTTCGATTCTGCCCATGTTAAAGAGTGTGGGTCATTATTAAGTGGAGGCCATGATACTAGCTTTGCCTTTATTCAAGCCTCCAAGGTTTTCTCTAAAAAAATTCATGGGTTCACTGTCACTTTTCCCGGATGGGCATGGGATGAAGGTGAGTTTGCAAAGAATATTTGTCAAAAGTTTAAGGGACAATTTCACCCCATACCCTTTTTACCAGAGGATTTAGACCTTATTGTTAGCATGGTTAGAGGCAATCAAGAACCAGTAGTGGGCTCATCACTTCCCCTTCATAAGCTGAGTAAAGAGGCAAAGAATCATGTAGATGGACTTATTGGTGGAGATGGAGGGGATACCTTATGGGGTGAATACTTTCCTGTCGCCGAATACCACCGTTATATAAAGAATTTGCCACAAGGAATGAGAAAGGCCTTTGCCCAATTTGCCAAAGT